>NZ_FOKD01000014.1:0-166633 GCF_900112095.1 Pseudomonas sp. NFPP24 | reverse complement strand
AACATTTCGACCTTCTTACGTTCGTGGCGAGAGCGCACGTACGCAGGTGTCGTTGCGATTCGCCGAGCCACATCGCGCGCGGCTTCATGGACGCTGCGGGCGATCTTGCGGAACGCAGTGTTCGGGCAGCACTTGGCTTTCATCGGACAGGCAACGCAGTCGGTCTGCCTGGATCGGAAGATAATGGTGTTGGCTTTGGTGACGTGCGAACGCTCGTTCTTGAAGGCTCGCCATTCGCTACGTAATGCATTGCCAGCCGGGCAGCAGTATTCCTCAGCCTCTTCATTCCAGTGGAAATCGTTGCTCGAAAAACTGTCGTTCTTGCGTTCGGTTTTGTCCTACACCGGCACATGTGGCTCGATGTCCTTTTCCTCCAACATCCAGGCCAGCATCGACGCGGTACCGTAACCCGGGCAGGCGAATCAAGCTGTACGCCTTTCCGTCGGTTCCCGGCTCGAGCACGCCCCGTTGCAGCAGCTCCTTGTTCACCGCACTGATATTCATGCCCTTGAAGATTTCAGCCCTCCAGGCTTCCGGCAGCACGTAGTAGGTGTTGGTGGTGTGCAGTGCGTCCCCCATGCCGTGTTCCAGGGTCTTGCGAAAGCCCAGCCGATCAATCGTGCGTGGGCCGTGTTCATCGATTTTTGCGGCAGCAGATTCCCAGCGGGTAAAGCGGCTTTCTCCAAACCGCTCAATGACCTGTCTCAGCCGCGCCAAAATCGCATCACCCTCGAAATTTCCGGCGCCGCCATGCTCGGCCAGCCACGCATGCAGACACACGCGCGCGGCGGTCGTGGCTGTGCCGTCAGGCCAGCCGGTGACGCCGAAAGCGGTGGCCAACTCTCCGGCCGCTGCTGCGAGGCCAAAGCGAAGGGCTGCACGCTGGGCCTGTCCACTGGCCGATGCGGGTAGGTTTTGTGTGATGAACTGCTCCACCGTGCGGCGAACGATCACCGACCATCTGAGCATTTCTCCAGGCGCGCACAGTGCGTGCAGGAAGGCGGTGAGGGGTGTGCCGTAGTATTTGGCTACACGGACCTTGAGCGCATCGGAGAGGGCAGCAGCGTCCTCAAAACCGTTCAGCTCATCGAACATGCCGAGGCCTTTGCTCTTGTCAGCTGGCAGGGCGAGCATGCGAACTTCCATACCGGCTTTCAACTCTTTGTTGACGTCTGCCATGTGCTGCGCCAACGTCTTCTCGCCCGTAGAGAGAAACAGCAAGCGCCACGCCTGCACGTAAGCGGGGTTTGTGCACGACTTTCCTCTTCCTAACGCCCGCAACCCTCCAGACTGGCCGCCGGAAATCTCTCGCCACAGATACTAACTTTCATCTCCAGGCGCTCCTGAGCTACTTTTTCTCCGTCGCTTCCAACCCAGCGACCGGACTTGAGAATCCGAGAAACAATAGGCGCATAGGCGCCACCATCCATTAGACTGTTGGCGCTTTTTTGTGCCCGCATGTCTGTGTCATGGTGGCTATGCGTGGGAGACCTTCGGGTCTGCCGGGTTCCTATTGTCCCGGTTTCTCAGCCCGCGCATAGCTGCCACCCATTCGCATGAGAAACGAACGTGGTAGCTCTCTACATTAGGAGCTTGAGCAATGAGCGTTTCTGATAGGTCGTACCCTCGCAATCCCACAACCCACACCTCCGCCCACTTGGGAGGTGCCCAATGATCAACCCACCTCTCAACAAAACCCTCGGCGTCATCACCTTCTCCAACTGCGGCAAACAGCCCAGCCTCCACCACCTATTCCGCGTCAATTCCGGCGTACCCATTCGCGATGCCCTTGAGCATGCCTCCGAGCTTCTCCATTGTTCAAAAATGCTGGCATTGGATGCAGCCATGGACAAAGGCGCAGATCGCTATGCCTGGGCGGCGCATTATTTGGGGGAGATGGCGAAGGCGGTGGTGGATGATTTGGCGAATGGGATGTTGCCGAATGGGGTTGTGGCAGAGGGTGACTCTGGGGGGAGTAGGCAGCAGGTAGTTTGAGGGTGTTTGGGCTGGCGTCTTCGCAGGCAAGCCAGCTCCCACAGGGGATTGTGTTTGAACTTGATAGTGGGCGCTGAGCAGCGAGTCAGCTGACCATCCACTTTTCTACAGGCGAAAAAAAAGACCTTGAATTTCAAGGTCTTTTTTTAAGATGGTGCCCCGAGGGAGACTCGAACTCCCACTCCTTTCGAAAACGGATTTTGAATCCGCCGCGTCTACCAATTCCGCCATCAGGGCTCAATGGCGGCGAAGTATAGAGAGGTGATTACCGTTGGTCAATCACGTTTCATGGTCAATTTTGACTATTTCCGCTAGACTTCCCGGCCCTGCTAGACGAACCCCATCATGCGCGTTGCTGACTTTACTTTTGAGCTCCCTGATTCGCTGATCGCTCGCCACCCTTTGGCCGAGCGTCGCGCCAGTCGACTGCTGACCCTGGACGGGGTGAGCGGTGCCCTCGCACACCGTCAATTCACTGATTTGCTTGAGCATTTGCGCCCAGGCGACTTGATGGTGTTCAACAATACCCGGGTGATTCCGGCGCGGCTGTTTGGCCAGAAAGCCTCCGGCGGCAAGCTGGAAATCCTGGTGGAGCGGGTGCTGGACAGCCATCGCGTGCTGGCCCATGTGCGCTCCAGTAAGTCGCCGAAACCGGGCTCTTCCATCCTCATTGATGGCGGTGGCGAAGCCGAGATGGTGACGCGCCATGATGCGCTGTTCGAGCTCAAGTTCGCCGAAGAGGTGTTGCCGCTGCTGGAGCGTGTCGGCCATATGCCGTTGCCTCCTTATATAGACCGCCCCGACGAGGACTCGGACCGCGAGCGCTATCAGACGGTGTACTCCCAGCGCCTGGGCGCCGTTGCCGCGCCGACGGCCGGGTTGCATTTCGACCAGCCGCTGCTGGATGCGATTGCGGCCAAGGGCGTCGAAACCGCCTATGTGACCCTGCACGTGGGGGCCGGGACGTTTCAGCCGGTGCGTGTGGATAACATCGAAGACCACCATATGCACAGCGAATGGCTGGAAGTCAGCCAGGACGTCGTGGATGCCGTGGCTGCGTGCAAGGCGCGTGGCGGGCGGGTGATCGCGGTCGGCACCACCAGCGTGCGCTCCCTGGAGAGTGCGGCGCGTGATGGCGTGCTCAAGCCGTTCAGCGGCGACACCGATATCTTTATCTACCCAGGCCGGCCGTTCCATGTGGTCGATTGCCTGGTCACCAACTTCCATTTGCCGGAATCCACGCTGTTGATGCTGGTGTCGGCATTTGCCGGTTACCCCGAGACCATGGCCGCTTATCAAGCCGCCATCGACAATGGGTACCGTTTTTTCAGCTACGGTGATGCGATGTTTATCACCCGTAACCCGGCGCCACGCGGCCCAGAGGAACAACTATGAGTCGTATGTCGTTTGAATTGCTCGCCACCGACGGTAAAGCCCGTCGTGGTCGCCTGACTTTCCCGCGCGGCACCGTCGAGACCCCGGCCTTCATGCCCGTGGGCACCTACGGCACCGTCAAGGGCATGCTGCCGCGTGACATCGTCGCCACCGGCGCCGAGATCATCCTCGGCAACACCTTCCACCTGTGGCTGCGCCCGGGCACGGAAGTGATCAAGAAGCACGGCGACCTGCATGACTTCATGAAGTGGCAGGGCCCGATCCTGACCGACTCGGGTGGTTTCCAGGTGTTCAGCCTGGGCGCCATGCGCAAGATCAAGGAAGAGGGCGTGACCTTCGCCTCGCCGGTTGACGGTTCCAAAGTGTTCATGGGCCCGGAAGAGTCGATGCAGGTGCAGCGCGACCTGGGTTCCGACATCGTGATGATTTTCGACGAGTGCACGCCGTACCCGGCAGACGAAGATGTCGCGCGGATTTCCATGGAGTTGTCGCTGCGTTGGGCCCAGCGCTCGAAGAACGCCCATGGCGACAATACGGCGGCGCTGTTCGGGATCGTCCAGGGCGGCATGCATGAAAGCCTGCGCAAGCGCTCGCTGGAAGGCCTCGACAAGATCGGCTTTGACGGCCTGGCCATCGGCGGTCTGTCGGTGGGCGAGCCCAAGCACGAGATGATCAAGGTGCTGGATTACCTGCCGGGCCTGATGCCCGCTGACAAACCTCGTTACCTTATGGGCGTTGGCAAACCGGAAGATCTCGTAGAGGGTGTGCGCCGCGGTGTGGACATGTTCGATTGCGTGATGCCAACCCGTAATGCCCGCAATGGGCATCTGTTCATCGATACAGGCGTGCTGAAGATCCGTAACGCGTTCCATCGCCATGATGATTCGCCGCTGGATCCCACCTGTGACTGCTACACCTGCCAGAACTTCTCCCGTGCTTATCTGCACCATCTGGACAAGTGCGGGGAAATGCTGGGTAGCATGTTGAATACCATCCACAATTTGCGTCACTACCAAGTCCTGATGGCTGGTTTGCGCGAGGCTATTCAACAGGGTACATTGGCCGCCTTCGTCGATGCCTTCTATGCCAAGCGCGGGCTCCCTGTGCCGCCCTTGGACTGAGTTTTCCGACCCTAAGATTCACTATTTGCAACTGGAGTGCTAAATGAGCTTTTTTATCTCTAACGCCATGGCTGATGCCGCTGCGCCTGCCGCTGCCGGTCCTATGGGCGGTGGTTTCGAGTGGATTTTCCTGGTCGGCTTCCTGGTCATCTTCTACCTGATGATCTGGCGTCCACAGGCCAAGCGCGCCAAAGAGCAGAAAAACCTGCTCGGCAGCCTGCAAAAAGGCGACGAAGTGGTGACCACTGGCGGTATCGCCGGCAAGATCACCAAGGTTTCCGATGCTTTCGTGGTCCTGGAAGTCTCCGACACCGTAGAAATGAAGTTCCAGAAGGGCGCCATCGCCGCCACGCTGCCAAAAGGCACGCTCAAAGCGATCTGAGTAACAACCTTTACCAATCGACGGGGCGCGCAAGGCGCCCCGCGTTATAAGCGGGCGGCGTGATGCTGAACAAATACCCTCTGTGGAAATACGTACTGATCCTGGCGGTGCTGGCGATCGGTTTTATTTATTCCGCTCCCAATCTTTATCCTGATGACCCGGCGATCCAGATCACTGGCGCCAGCACTTCGCTGCAGGTCAATCAGGCTGATCTGGAACGCGCGAGCAAAGCGCTCAACGACGCGGGTATCCAGGTCAAGGCGGCAACGTTGGCAGCTGGTGCGAAAGGCGGTTTGCTGCGCCTGACCAAGGCAGAAGACCAATTGCCGGCCAAGGATGTCGTGCGCAAGGCCATGGGTGACGACTATGTGGTCGCGCTCAACCTGGCACAGACCACGCCACAATGGCTGCGCAGCATTGGCGCGCACCCGATGAAACTGGGCCTGGACTTGTCCGGTGGCGTGCACTTCCTGCTGGAAGTCGACATGGACAAAGCGCTCGACGCGCGCCTGAAAGTCTACGAAGGCGATGTGAAGAGCCTGCTGCGCAAAGAGAAGTTGCGTTATCGCAGCCTGCCGCAGATCAACGGCGCCATCCAGCTGGGCTTCTCTGACGAAGCATCCCGCGAACAGGCCCGTGCGCTGGTGCGCAAGAACTTCAACGATTTCGATATCGTACCGGCCGACCTCAATGGTCAGCCTGTACTGCGTCTGGCGATGACGCCAGCCAAGATCGCGGAAATCCGTGAGTACTCCATCAAGCAGAACTTGACCACGGTGCGTAACCGGGTCAACGAACTGGGTGTGGCCGAGCCGATCGTTCAGCGCCAGGGCGCCAACCGCATCGTGGTTGAGCTGCCAGGTGTGCAGGACACGGCTGAAGCCAAGCGTATCCTGGGCAAGACCGCCAACCTGGAATTCCGTCTGGCGGCTGAGCCGGGTGCTACCCGCGCCACGGCCGAAGAGTTCGAATTCCGCGAAGGCAACCGTCCTCCTGCATTGATCGAGCGTGGCTTGATCATCACCGGTGACCAGGTCACCGACGCCAAGGCCGGTTTCGATTCGCAGCACGGTACGCCTGAAGTGAACATCCGCCTGGATGGCCATGGCGGCGACCTGATGAGCCGCGCCACGCGCAGCAACGTCGGTCGCAGCATGGCGGTGATCTTCATCGAGCAGCGCCCGGTCACCACTTACACCAAGCAAATGGTCGACGGCGTCGAGAAAGACGTACCGGTCCAGACCTTCAAGGAAGAGAAGAAGATCATCAGCCTGGCGACCATCCAGTCGCCACTGGGTGCTCAATTCCGTATCACCGGCCTGAACGGCCAGGGTGAATCGTCTGAGCTGGCCCTGTTGCTGCGTGCCGGTGGCCTGGCGGCGCCGATGTACTTCGCTGAAGAGCGTACCATCGGCCCGAGCCTGGGTGCCGACAACATCACCAAGGGTATCGATGCAGCCTTGTGGGGCATGCTGTTCGTGTCGCTGTTCATCATCGCCATCTATCGCTTCTTCGGCATCATCGCCACCGTGGCCCTGGCGGGCAACATGGTGATGCTGCTGGCCCTGATGTCACTGCTGGGCGCTACACTGACCCTGCCAGGTATCGCCGGTATCGTACTCACCATGGGTATGGCGGTAGACGCCAACGTACTGATCTTCTCGCGGATCCGTGAAGAGATCGCGGCAGGCATGACCGTACAGCGTGCAATCAACGAAGGCTTCGGCCGGGCATTTACCGCGATTCTCGACTCCAACCTGACCACGTTGCTGGTCGGCGGGATTCTCTTTGCCATGGGCACCGGCCCGGTCAAAGGTTTTGCGGTGACCATGTCCCTCGGTATCTTTACCTCGATGTTCACGGCCATCATGGTGACCCGCGCAATGGTCAACCTGATCTTTGGCGGGCGTGACTTCAAGAAGTTGTGGATTTAAGGGGCTGCCATGTTACGTACAATCAACTTCATGGGCGTTCGCAACGTTGCGTTCGGCGTCACCGTGCTCCTTACCGTTCTGGCGTTGTTCAGCTGGTTCCATAAGGGCCTGAACTACGGTCTGGACTTTACCGGCGGTACGCTCATCGAGCTGACCTACGAGAAGCCTGCCGACGTTACCCTGGTGCGCAACGAGCTGGTCAAGGCCGGCTATCACGAAGCCGTCGTGCAGAGCTTCGGTGCGACCACCGACCTGCTGGTGCGCATGCCGGGCGAAGACCCGCAACTGGGTCACCAGGTGGCGGAGGCCTTGCAGAAGGTCGGCGGCGACAACCCGGCATCGGTCAAGCGCGTCGAGTTCGTCGGCCCGCAAGTCGGTGAAGAACTGCGCGACCAGGGCGGCCTCGGCATGCTGATGGCGCTGGTCGGCATCATGATCTACCTGGCGTTCCGCTTTCAGTGGAAGTTCGGTGTCGGCGCGATTGTGTCGCTGATCCACGACGTGATCGTGACCGTGGGTATCCTGGCGTACTTCCAGGTGACCTTCGACCTGACCGTACTGGCGGCTGTGCTGGCGATCATCGGTTACTCGCTCAACGACACCATCGTGGTATTCGACCGGGTTCGTGAGAACTTCCGCGTACTGCGCAAGGCGTCGCTGATCGAGAACATCAACGTCTCCACCACCCAGACCCTGCTGCGCACCATGGCGACGTCGATCTCCACGCTGCTGGCGATTGCGGCGCTGATGATCTTCGGTGGCGACAACCTGTGGGGCTTCTCCCTGGCGCTGTTCATCGGCGTACTGGCGGGTACCTATTCGTCGATCTACATCGCCAACGTGGTGCTGATCTGGCTGAACCTCAACAGCGAAGACCTGATCCCTCCGGCCAGCACTGGCAAGGAGGTCGACGACCGTCCTTGATGGGCGCTTGTTGATCTGCTGTTACAAAGAAGGCACGAGTATTGAACTCGTGCCTTTTTTTTTGCTCCAAGGCTGGGTATAGCGCGGATCTTTCGATCCGTTTGTGATGGTCAGGAGGTTCACGTGAACAAGTCGTTACTGGTTGGTGCGGTATTGGGTGCTGTCGGTGTGACTGCCGGGGGTGCTGTTGCCACCTACAGCCTGGTAAAAAGCGGCCCTGAGTATGCGCAAGTGCTGGCAGTGCAGCCGGTGAAAACCCAGATAAAAACCCCGCGCGAGGTCTGCAAGGACGTCGCCGTGACCCGGCAGAAGCCGGTGCAGGATCAGCATCAGATCGTCGGCACTGTGGTAGGTGCACTGGCCGGTGGCCTGCTCGGCAACCAGGTCGGTGGCGGTAATGGCAAGAAGCTGGCTACGGTAGCCGGTGCGGTGGGTGGCGGTTACGCCGGTAACAAGGTTCAGGAAGGTATGCAGAACCGCGATACCTACACCACCACGCAAACCCGCTGTAACACCGTCAACGACATCAGCGACAAGGTGGTCGGCTATGACGTGCGTTACAACCTGGATGGCAAGGAAGGCACCGTGCGTATGGATCGTGATCCAGGTGGCCAGATCCCGGTCGACAAAGAAGGTCGTCTGATCCTGGGTCAGAACCAGCAGTAATCCCAGGCACAAAAAAAAGCACCCCTCGGGGTGCTTTTTTGTGCTCGCTCGCTTAACGCTTCAGCGAAGCCGGCAGGTGCGGCTGGATCGCCGTCAGTACTGCCTTGAAGCATTTGGTGTTGCCGGCAACCACGTGGCCTTTTTCAAGGAAGTCGTGGCCACCGGTGAAGTCGCTCACCAAGCCGCCTGCTTCCTGGATCAGCAGGGCACCCGCAGCCATGTCCCACTCGGACAGGCCCGACTCCCAGAACGCATCAAAACGACCGGCGGCCACATAAGCCAGGTCCAGGCTTGCTGCGCCAGCGCGGCGAATGCCGGCGGTCTGGCCAACCAGGGCGCGGAACATGCCCAGGTAGTTTTCCAGGTTGTCCATCTGGTCGTCACGGAACGGGAAGCCGGTACCCAGCAGGGCGCCGTCCAGACTGGTGCGGCCGCTGACGCGCAGGCGACGACCGTTCAACTGGGCGCCACGGCCACGGCTGGCGGTGAATTCTTCCTGGCGGACTGGGTCGAGTACAACGGCGTGTTCCAGGCGGCCACGGTATTTGCACGCGATGCTCACGGCAAAGTGTGGGATGCCGCGCAGGAAGTTGGTGGTGCCATCCAGTGGGTCGATGATCCACAGGTAGTCTTCGCCTTCACCGCTGCCTTTGTGCAGGCCGGTTTCTTCACCGAGGATGCCGTGGGTAGGGTAGGCCTTGCGCAGGGCGTCGATGATTTTCTGTTCGGCGGCGCGATCAACCTCGGATACGTAATCCTTGGCGTCTTTTTCGTCGACCTTGATGGTATCCAGGCGCTCGATGGAGCGGAAGATCAATTCACTGGCGCTGCGGGCGGCGCGCAGCGCGATATTCAGCATGGGCTGCATGGATGTGTCACCTAAGGTTGTTAAAGAAAGCCGAGCATTCTAGCAGAAACTTTCTTCAGGTGAAGGACGACGTTAGCTTTCATGGCATAACCTTAGGCTGTTCTGTAAGATTTGCTCCCCTTTCCCGTGTCCGAGAGCGCCTCCCTTGCTGCAAAACATTCGTGTCGTCCTGGTCAATACCAGTCATCCCGGCAACATCGGCGGGGTGGCGCGAGCCATGAAAAACATGGGGCTGACGCGCCTGGTGCTGGTCGACCCGCGCGTGTTCCCGCATCACGAGGCCGATGCCCGTGCATCCGGCGCCAATGACCTGCTTGAAAAAGCCCAGGTCGTCGCCACCTTGGAAGACGCCTTGGTCGGCTGCAACCTGGTGCTTGGCACCAGCGCCCGTGACCGTCGCATCCCCTGGCCACTGCTGGATCCGCGTGAGTGCGGCACCAAGGTGGTGGAAGAGGCCGCTGGTGGTGCTGAAATCGCCTTGGTGTTTGGTCGTGAAGACTCCGGCCTGACCAATGAAGAGCTGCAGCGATGTCATTACCACGTGCACATCCCATCAGACCCCGAGTTCAGCTCGCTGAACCTCGGGGCAGCGGTGCAGGTGTTGACTTACGAAGTGCGCATGGCCTGGCTGGCCGCTGCTGGCCAGCCGAGCAAGGTAGAGAAGGACGAGGTTGCCTCGACCAAAAGCGGCGAACTGGCCACTATGGACGAGCTGGAACGGTTTTATGAGCACCTGGAGCAAACCCTGGTGGCCATCGAATTCCTCGATCCGGAAAAACCACGGCACTTGATGGCGCGCCTGCGTCGCCTTTACGGACGCAGCTCGGTCAGCCGGGCGGAAATGAATATATTGCGTGGCATCCTCACGGAAACCCAGAAAGCGGCCCGTGGCGAGCTTCTTAAGCGGAAGGATTAAAAATGTTCGAGCGTCTGCGAGAAGATATCCAGAGTGTTTTCCACCGTGACCCGGCGGCGCGCAACGCCTTTGAAGTGCTGACCTGCTACCCAGGCATGCATGCGATCTGGATTCACCGCTTGTCCGGTGCCCTGTGGGGCATGGGCTGGAAATGGCTGGCGCGGCTGGTGTCGAACTTCGGTCGTTGGTTGACCGGGATCGAGATTCACCCGGGCGCCAAAGTCGGGCGCCGTTTCTTTATCGATCATGGCATGGGCATCGTGATTGGCGAGACCGCCGAAATTGGTGATGACGTCACCCTTTATCAGGGCGTGACCCTGGGCGGCACCAGCTGGAACAAAGGCAAGCGCCACCCGACGCTGGGTGATGGCGTGGTGGTAGGGGCGGGCGCCAAGGTGCTCGGTCCGTTCACTGTCGGGGCGGGCGCCAAGGTCGGTTCCAATGCTGTCGTGACCAAGGCCGTACCTCCGGGAGCGACCGTAGTCGGTATTCCAGGCCGGATCATCGTCAAGCCGGAAGTCGGCGATGAGCAGGAGGCCAAGCGCAAGGCCATGGCCGAGAAGATCGGTTTCGATGCTTATGGTGTCAGCGAGGACATGCCGGACCCGGTGGCGCGTGCTATCGGCCAGTTGCTCGACCATCTGCAGGCGGTTGACGGCAAGTTGGAGGGTATGTGCGGTGCGCTGAAGGATCTGGGCAGCCCTTACTGTGCGAAAGATCTGCCTGAGTTGCGCGAAGAAGACTTCGCCGAGATCAAGGACGAGGCTGCGTCCAAGGCCGGCTGAGACCTTTCTGTGGGAGGGGGCTTGCCCCCGATAACAATGTGTCATTCACCACTTTCGTGGCTGGTACACCGCTATCGGGAGCAAGCCCCCTCTCACATTTTGGTCTCCGTTGATCCAGCGATCTCCATCCGCCCCTGTTCTCGCTGTTCGTCGTCGACCCATCCTGCTATGATTCGCGCGCCCTTTTTTACGGGTAATCCTGACTAAAGTACTAGGTCTTATAGTTGACTTAAATACTCGGGAATCGCATACTTGCTCCCATTCTGAAACACCTTGGTACTTGTCCATGAGACTGACTACAAAAGGCCGATACGCGGTGACCGCCATGCTCGACTTGGCTTTGCACGCGCAAACTGGGCCGGTGTCCCTGGCCGATATCTCTGAGCGCCAAGGCATTTCCCTGTCCTACCTCGAGCAACTGTTCGCCAAATTGCGTCGCAGCAACCTGGTTTCCAGTGTGCGTGGGCCGGGTGGTGGCTATCAGTTGTCCCGCGACATGCAGGGCATTCAGGTCGCCCAGGTGATCGACGCGGTCAACGAATCCGTCGACGCCACCAAATGCCAGGGGCTGGGTGATTGCCACGCCGGCGACACCTGCCTCACGCACCACTTGTGGTGTGACTTGAGCCTGCAGATCCATGAGTTTTTGAGTGGTATCAGCTTGGCTGATCTTGTGACTCGCCGTGAGGTGCAAGAAGTAGCCCAGCGTCAGGACCAGCGCCGTTGCAACACCAAGGCGCCGCGTCTGGACAAGATCGAAGCGTCCGCCGTCGAGTGACAGCCGAAGAGCTAACGGCGCGCCAGCCAGCCTGATTTAGGAGAAAGTCCATGAAATTGCCGATTTACCTTGATTACTCAGCGACCACCCCGGTTGATCCGCGTGTCGCGCAAAAGATGAGCGAATGCCTGCTGGTTGACGGAAACTTCGGCAACCCGGCCTCCCGTTCCCACGTGTTCGGCTGGAAGGCCGAGGAAGCGGTCGAGAACGCTCGTCGCCAGGTGGCTGACCTGGTGGGTGCAGACCCGCGTGAAATCGTCTGGACCTCCGGTGCCACCGAGTCCGACAACCTGGCTATCAAGGGCGCGGCGCATTTCTACGCGACCAAAGGCAAGCACCTGATCACCACCAAGATTGAGCACAAGGCTGTCCTCGACACCATGCGCCAACTGGAGCGTGAAGGTTTCGAGGTCACCTACCTCGAGCCGACCACCGACGGTATCGTCACCCCGGCCATGATCGAAGCCGCGCTGCGTGAAGACACCATCCTGGTTTCCGTGATCCACGTGAACAACGAAATCGGCACCATCAACGACATCGCGGCCATCGGCGAGCTGACCCGTTCCAAGGGCATCCTGCTGCACGTCGACGCTGCACAGTCCACCGGCAAGGTCGACATCGACCTGTCGAAACTGAAAGTCGACCTGATGTCGTTCTCGGCCCACAAGACCTACGGCCCCAAAGGCATCGGCGCCCTGTACGTGAGCCGCAAGCCACGTGTGCGCATCGAAGCCACCATGCACGGCGGCGGTCACGAGCGCGGCATGCGTTCGGGCACCCTGGCGACCCACCAGATCGTCGGCATGGGCGAAGCCTTCCGCGTGGCCAAGGAAGACATGGCTGCCGAAAACGTGCGCATCAAAGCGCTGAGCGACCGCTTCTACAAGCAGGTCGAAGGCCTTGAAGAGCTGTACATCAACGGCAGCATGACCGCCCGCGTACCGCACAACCTGAATTTGAGCTTCAACTACGTCGAAGGCGAGTCGCTGATCATGGCGCTCAAGGACCTGGCGGTTTCGTCCGGTTCGGCCTGCACTTCCGCGTCCCTTGAGCCTTCGTACGTACTGCGCGCCCTGGGCCGCAACGACGAACTGGCACACAGCTCGATCCGCTTTACGTTCGGCCGCTTCACCACCGAAGAGCAAGTCGACTACGCCGCGCAGAAAGTCTGCGAGGCCGTCAACAAGCTGCGCGTCCTGTCGCCGCTGTGGGACATGTACAAAGACGGTGTCGATATTTCCAAGATCGAGTGGGCGGCACACTAACTATAGAAGCCGCCACCCCAGCTCTGTAGGAACGTGGCGGAAAACGCAGGCGTTTCTACAGGGTTCCAGAGCGGCCCTGATGAGTGAGGATTCAGTACCATGGCTTACAGCGAAAAGGTCATCGACCACTACGAAAACCCGCGCAACGTCGGCAAGATGGACGCGGAAGATCCTGATGTCGGCACCGGCATGGTCGGCGCTCCGGCGTGCGGCGATGTGATGCGCCTGCAGATCAAGGTCAACGACGCTGGCGTTATCGAAGACGCCAAGTTCAAGACCTACGGTTGCGGTTCGGCTATCGCCTCCAGCTCCCTGGCGACCGAATGGATGAAAGGCAAGACCCTGGATGAGGCTGTCACTATCAGCAACACCCAGCTGGCCGAAGAACTGGCCCTGCCGCCCGTGAAAATCCACTGCTCGGTACTCGCAGAAGACGCCATCAAGGCGGCCGTTCGCGACTACAAGCAGAAGAAAGGCTTGATCTAAGCATTTGGCGACGAGTAAGGAGTCAACGATGGCTATCAGCATGACAGAAGCGGCTGCGCAGCACATTCGCCGCTCCCTGAATGGGCGCGGTAAAGGTGAGGGGATTCGTCTGGGTGTTCGCACCACGGGCTGTTCCGGCCTTGCCTACGTGCTGGAGTTTGTCGACGAGGTGGTTGCGGAAGACCAGGTGTTCGAAAGTCACGGCGAGAAAGTGATTATCGACCCCAAGAGCCTGACCTACCTGGACGGCACCGAACTCGATTTCGTCAAGGAAGGGTTGAACGAAGGCTTCAAGTTCAACAACCCCAACGTACGCGGTGAATGTGGCTGCGGCGAAAGCTTCAACATCTGAGGCTATTCGTGGGTACTCCTTGTCATTTCGCTTTATTCGAGCTGCAGCCGAGCTTTCGGCTTGACCTTGAGCAGCTTGCCACGCGCTACCGAGAACTGGCGCGTGGCGTGCACCCGGACCGCTTCGCTGACGCTTCCGAGCGTGAGCAGCGCCTGGCGCTGGAGCAATCGGCCAGCCTCAACGAAGCCTATCAGACGCTCAAAAGCCCCCCGAAACGCGCGCGCTACCTGCTCGCGATGAACGGTGGCGAGTTGCCGCTGGAAGTGACCGTGCATGATCCGGACTTCCTGATGCAGCAGATGCAGTGGCGCGAAGAACTCGAAGACTTGCAGGACGAGGCCGATCTGGCTGGTGTTGCAGTCTTCAAGCGTCGTCTGAAAACCGCCCAGGATGAGCTCAACGAAAGCTTCGCAGCCTGTTGGGATGATGCAGCGCAACGTGAGCAGGCCGAACGCCTGATGCGGCGCATGCAGTTCCTCGACAAGCTCACCTACGAAGTGCGCCAGCTAGAAGAGCGCCTCGACGATTAACCCCGTGTGCTGCCCGTGATGCACGCCTGATAGACAGATAAGACCTGATTACCATGGCCCTACTGCAAATCGCCGAACCCGGCCAAAGCCCTCAACCGCACCAGCGTCGCCTGGCGGTCGGGATTGACCTGGGCACCACCAATTCCCTGGTTGCTGCCTTGCGCAGCGGCCTGTCCGAGCCGCTGCCGGACGCTGATGGCCAGGTGATCCTGCCCTCTGCCGTGCGCTATCACGTTGATCGTACCGAAGTGGGTGAGTCGGCCAAGCTGGCGGCGTCTTCCGACCCTTTGAATACCGTACTGTCGGTCAAGCGCTTGATGGGTCGTGGTCTGTCCGACGTCAAGCAATTGGGCGACCAGTTGCCGTACCGCTTTGTCGGTGGCGAATCCCATATGCCGTTCATCGACACCGTCCAAGGCCCGAAAAGCCCTGTGGAAGTGTCGGCCGATATCCTCAAGGTACTGCGTCAGCGCGCGGAAAAGACTCTGGGCGGCGAACTGGTCGGCGCGGTGATCACCGTTCCCGCTTATTTCGATGATGCCCAGCGCCAAGCTACCAAGGATGCGGCCAAACTTGCCGGCCTGAACGTGCTGCGCCTGCTCAATGAGCCGACCGCTGCAGCCGTGGCCTATGGCCTGGACCAGCATGCCGAAGGCCTGGTTGCCATTTACGACCTGGGCGGTGGCACCTTTGATATATCGATTTTGCGCCTGACCGGTGGCGTCTTCGAAGTGCTGGCCACTGGTGGCGACAGCGCCCTGGGCGGCGACGACTTCGACCACGCCATTGCGGGTTGGATCATCGCCAGCGCCGGCTTGTCTGCCGACCTGGACCCGGGCGCGCAGCGCAACCTGCTGCAGACCGCTTGCGCGGCCAAGGAAGCACTGACCAATGCGGCAAGCGTTGAAGTTTCCTACGGCACTTGGTCAGCTCAGCTGACCCGCGAAGCCTTCGATGCGCTGATCGAGCCTATGGTCGCCCGCAGCCTGAAAGCCTGCCGCCGTGCCGTACGTGATTCCGGTATCGAACTGGAGGACGTGGGTGCAGTGGTCATGGTCGGTGGTTCCACCCGCGTACCACGCGTGCGTGAAGCCGTCGCCGAAGCCTTTGGCCGCCAGCCGCTGACTGAAATCGATCCGGACCAGGTGGTCGCCATCGGCGCCGCGATCCAGGCAGACACCCTGGCCGGTAACAAGCGCGATGGTGGCGAACTGCTGCTGCTCGACGTGATCCCGCTGTCCCTGGGGCTGGAAACCATGGGGGGGCTGATGGAGAAGGTGATACCACGCAACACCACCATCCCCGTCGCCCGTGCCCAGGATTTCACCACTTACAAAGATGGCCAGACGGCCATGATGATCCATGTGCTGCAAGGCGAGCGCGAGCTGATCAGTGACTGCCGCTCCCTGGCGCGCTTCGAATTGCGCGGCATTCCGGCGATGGTGGCTGGCGCGGCAAAGATTCGCGTGACCTTCCAGGTCGACGCCGACGGCCTGCTCAACGTCGCTGCGCGTGAGTTGGGTTCGGGTGTTGAAGCCAGCATCCAGGTCAAGCCGTCCTACGGCCTGACCGACGGCGAAATCGCCAAGATGCTCAAGGACTCGTTCCAGTATGCCGGTGACGACAAGGTCGCTCGCGTGCTGCGCGAGCAACAAGTGGATGCCCAGCGCCTGCTCGAAGCGGTGCAGGGTGCCCTTGATGCCGACGGCGAGCGCCTGCTGGATGCCGAAGAGCGCATGGTCATTGACCTGCAGATGCAGGAACTGGCCGAGCTGATGAAAGGCAACGATGGCTACGCTATCGAGCAACAGACCAAGCGCCTGTCGCAAGTGACAGATGCCTTTGCCGCCCGCCGCATGGATCAGACGGTGAAAGCCGCACTGGCCGGGCGCAACCTGAATGAAATCGAGGAATAATCAATGCCGCAGGTCATTTTTCTGCCACACGCCGAGCATTGCCCGGACGGTATGGTCGTGGAGGCTGAGACCGGCAAGTCCATCCTCGAAGTTGCCCATGACAACCACATCGAGATCGAAAGTGCCTGCGGCGGTGTCTGCGCCTGCACCACCTGTCACTGCATCATCCGCGAGGGTTTCAATTCCCTGGAAGAAGCAGACGAGCTGGAAGAAGACTTTCTTGACCGTGCCTGGGGCCTGGAAGCGACTTCTCGCCTAAGCTGTCAGGCAAAGGTTGGCACGGAAGACATCACCGTCGAAATCCCGAAATATTCCCTCAACCATGCAGCCGAAGCGCCGCATTGATTCAAGGAAGTGTCATGAGTCTTAAATGGGTTGATGTGCAAGAGATCGCTATCCTGTTGGCCGACGCCAACCCGGATCTGGATCCTTACTCCCTGAACTTTGTAGCTTTGCGTGACATGGTCATGGCGCTGCCAGGGTTCGAAGATGAGCGTGATCGCGGTGGTGAGAAGGTCCTGGAGGCTATCCAGACTGCCTGGAAAGAAGAACAGGACTGACGCCTCCCTTACGCAGTTAGGCAATACCCAATAACCCGCGTATAATTCGCGGGTTTAATTTTTCGTAAATTACCGTTTCTGGAGTTACACCATGGCTGTTCAACGTACTTTCTCCATCATCAAGCCTGACGCTGTTGCAAAAAACGTCATCGGCGAGATCACCACTCGTTTCGAAAAAGCCGGCCTGAAGGTTGTAGCTTCGAAACTCAAGCAACTGTCCAAGGCTGAAGCTGAAGGCTTCTACGCTGAGCACAGCGCTCGTGGCTTCTTCGGCGACCTGGTTGCCTTCATGATCTCCGGTCCTGTTGTTGTTCAGGTTCTGGAAGGCGAAAACGCTATCGCTCTGAACCGTGAGCTGATGGGCGCTACCAACCCTAAAGAAGCCGCTGCCGGCACCATCCGTGCTGACTTCGCCGAGTCCATCGACGCCAACGCTGTACACGGTTCGGACTCCGAAGCCGCTGCTGCTCGCGAAATCTCGTACTTCTTCGCCGCTACTGAAGTAACCGCTCGCTAAGCATCGGCTTAAAGAGTGAGGGTGAATCCATGACGACATCGACTGTAAAAACCAACCTGCTGGGGCTGACCCAGCCGGAAATGGAGAAATTCTTCGACTCAATCGGGGAGAAGCGTTTCCGTGCCGGTCAGGTAATGAAATGGATTCACCACTTTGGCGTCGATGATTTCGACGCCATGACGAACGTCAGCAAGGCCCTGCGCGACAAGCTCAAGGCCATTGCCGAGGTACGTGGTCCGGAAGTGGTCAGCGAGGACATCTCCAGCGACGGCACCCGTAAATGGGTGGTGCGCGTTGCGTCCGGCAGCTGTGTCGAGACCGTGTACATTCCCCAGGGCAAACGCGGCACCTTGTGCGTTTCGTCCCAGGCAGGCTGTGCCCTGGACTGCAGTTTCTGCTCCACCGGCAAGCAAGGCTTCAATAGCAACCTCACCGCCGCCGAAGTGATCGGCCAGGTGTGGATTGCCAACAAATCCTTTGGCAGCGTCCCGGCGACCGTCGACCGTGCCATCACCAACGTGGTGATGATGGGCATGGGTGAGCCGCTGCTGAACTTCGACAACGTGGTTTCGGCCATGCACCTGATGATGGACGACCTGGGCTACGGCATCTCCAAGCGCCGTGTAACCCTGTCCACCTCCGGCGTGGTGCCGATGATCGATGAGCTGTCCAAGCACATCGACGTCTCCCTGGCGTTGTCGCTGCACGCACCCAATGACGCATTGCGTAACCAATTGGTGCCAATCAACAAGAAGTATCCGCTTAAGATGCTGCTCGAATCTTGCCAGCGCTATATGTCGTCCCTGGGCGAAAAGCGCGTGCTGACCATCGAGTACACCTTGCTCAAGGACATCAATGACAAGGTTGAGCACGCGGTCGAGATGATCGAGTTGCTCAAGGACACCCCGTGCAAGATCAACCTGATTCCGTTCAACCCGTTTCCACATTCTGGCTACGAGCGGCCGAGCAACAACGCCATCCGTCGTTTCCAGGATCAACTGCACCAGGCCGGCTACAACGTCACCGTCCGCACCACCCGTGGTGAAGACATCGACGCCGCCTGTGGCCAATTGGTCGGGCAGGTGATGGACCGCACCCGCCGCAGCGAGCGCTATATCGCCGGACGCGAAGTGAACGCCGCCGACGATTTGCCGCTGATCGCTGTGAATCGAATCTGAGAGAGGAACTCTATGCCCTTGCGCCTTGCGCTGCTTTTACTTTTTACCGGTCTTGCGGCCGGTTGTGTTTCATCGGGCCATGACAGCCCTTTGCAAACCGGTAAAGGCCGTGATGAGGCGCGAGTTGCCTATGTGCAACTGGGCTTGGGTTACCTGCAACAAGGCATGAGCGAGCAGGCCAAGGTGCCGTTGAAGAAGGCCCTTGAGCTGGACAGCCACGACGCCGATGCCAATGCCGCACTGGCCCTGGTGTTCCAGGCCCAGGCCGAGCCTGAACTGGCTGACCGCTATTTCCACAAGGCCCTGGCCGCACGCCCTGCCGATCCGCGGCTGCTGAACAACTACGGCAGTTTCCTGTTTGCGCAGGAACGTTATGAGCAGGCCGCCCTTTATTTCCAGCAAGCCAGCGCCGATACCCTCTATCCTGAGCGTTCGCGGGTGTTCGAGAACCTTGGGGTCACCTCGATCCGCCTCGGCCAGCGCGACAATGCTCGCCGGCAACTGGAAAAAGCCCTGCATTTGAACGGTCGTCAGCCTCGGGCATTGCTCGAAATGGCTGAGATATCCTTTGATGACAGGCATTATGTGCCGGCACGTGACTATTACGAACGTTTTAGCCTGCTCAGCGGGCAAAATGCACGTAGTCTATTGCTCGGTGTGCGACTGGCGACGGTTCATGAAGAACGCGACAAGGCCGCACGTTTTGGCCAACAACTCGAACGACTCTATCCCGGTACGCCGGAATATCAGCAATACCTGTCGGAGCAATGATGAAAGCGGCGCACCCGGAAGTTGTAGCAGCTAATCGCGTAAACCCAGGCGACACCTTGCGTCAGGCCCGCGAAAGCAATGGTTGGTCGCTGGCGGAAGTGGCCCTCAAGCTCAATTTGACCACTACATCCCTGGGCAACCTGGAAGCTGGCGCGTTCGATAAGCTGCCTGGGCATACCTTCGCCCGCGGCTATATCCGTGCCTACGCCAAGCTGCTGGGGATCGACCAGGCAGTTTTGGTCCAGGAATTCGACCAGTTCACCGGCACCGACTCCCAGGGCAGCAATGTGCATGGCTTGGGTCGCATCGAAGAGCCGGTGCGGGTTTCCCACACGATTTTGCGAATTGTCAGCCTGCTGCTGCTGATCGCTGTCATTGGTGGCGGTTTTGTCTGGTGGCAAGACCAGACCTCCCAGCGCACCAAGGACCTGACCAGCAACGCCATGGAGCACGTCGAAGTCGAAAGCGCCGACGGCACCACCCAGATTCATCCGCTGGACGAGCCGGAAGACCAGGCTGTAGCAGAAGGCCAGACCACGCCTGAAGCGCCGCTTGCCACTGAGCAGCCTGCACCGGAAACCCCGCCTGCCTCGACCGCTGTCGCACCGGCTCCCGCGACGCCTGCAGCTCCGGCCCACACCCCGGCCGCTCCTGTACAGGCGCCAGCGACTCAGGCCCAGACCGCCCCGGCAGCGATTTCGCCACCTACCACCCCAGCGTTGATCGCCGGTGATGGCCGCGTACAGATTACCTTCGTCGCCGACTGCTGGACGCAAGTCACCGACGGCAATGGCAAAGTGCTGTTTAGCGGTCTGAAGCGTAAGGGAGATACGCTCGACCAGGGCGGCAAGCCTCCTTTGACGCTGCGTCTGGGCTTTGCCCGTGGCGCGCAAGTGGCCTACAACGGCCAGCCTGTGGACGTAGCGCCGTTCACCACCGGCGAGACCGCTCGCCTGAAGTTGGGACAATAGTCATGCACGGCGAATCTCCAATCAAACGTCGCGTATCGCGCAAAATCTGGGTCGGCTCGGTGCCGGTGGGTGGCGACGCCCCCATCGCCGTACAGAGCATGACCAACAGCGACACCAATGACGTGGCCGCCACCGTTGCCCAGATCAACCGCCTGGAAGCCGCTGGCGTGGACATCGTGCGCGTTTCCGTGCCGGACATGGACGCTGCCGAGGCCTTCGGTCGCATCAAGCAACAGGTCAAGGTGCCTTTGGTTGCCGACATCCACTTCGACCACAAGATCGCCTTGCGCGTGGCCGAGCTGGGCGTGGACTGCCTGCGTATCAACCCGGGCAACATCGGCAGCGAAGCCCGTGTGCGTGCGGTGGTGGATGCTGCTCGCGATCGCGGCATTCCGATCCGCATCGGCGTCAACGCCGGTTCCCTGGAAAAAGACCTGCAAAAGAAATACGGCGAGCCGACCCCGGCCGCGCTGGTTGAATCTGCGCTGCGCCACGTCGAACACCTTGAGCGCCTGAATTTCCAGGACTACAAGGTCAGCGTAAAGGCCTCCGACGTGTTCATGGCGGTAGAAGCCTACCGCCTGCTGGCCAAGGAGATCGTGCAGCCGTTGCACCTGGGTATCACTGAAGCCGGCGGTTTACGCTCAGGCACAGTGAAATCTGCGGTGGGTCTCGGTATGCTGCTCGCCGAAGGGATTGGCGATACTATCCGCATCTCCCTGGCGGCAGACCCCGTAGAGGAAGTGAAGGTCGGTTACGACATTCTCAAATCCCTGCGTTTGCGTTCCCGAGGCATCAACTTCATTGCCTGCCCGAGCTGCTCGCGGCAGAACTTCGACGTGGTGAAAACCATGAACGAACTGGAAGGACGCCTCGAAGACCTGCTGGTGCCGCTGGATGTTGCGGTGATCGGATGCGTGGTCAACGGTCCGGGTGAAGCCAAAGAGGCGCACATCGGCCTGACCGGCGGCTCACCGAACCTGATCTACATCGACGGCAAACCGTCGCATAAGTTGACGAATGACAATCTGGTGGATGATCTCGAAAGACTGATCCGCGAGAAAGCGGCCGAAAAGGTCGCGGCTGACGCAGCGCTGATCGCGCGCGGCTAAGAACGAATTTAAGGATTTGATGTGAGCAAGTCTCTGCAAGCCATTCGTGGCATGAACGACATCCTTCCGGAGCAGACGCCGCTGTGGCGCTACTTCGAGGGCACTGTTGCGCGCCTGCTGGATAACTACGGTTACAAGCAGATCCGCATGCCGATCGTCGAGTTCACCGAGCTGTTCAAGCGCTCCATCGGTGAAGTGACCGACATCGTCGAAAAAGAGATGTACACCTTTGAGGACCGCAACGGCGACTCCCTGACCCTGCGTCCGGAAGGCACTGCCGCGTGCGTGCGCGCCGTACTCGAACATGGTCTCACCGGTGGCGGCCAGCCACAGAAGCTGTGGTACATCGGCCCGATGTTCCGCCACGAGCGCCCGCAGAAAGGTCGCTATCGCCAGTTCCACCAGATCGGCCTGGAGGTGTTCAACCTCGACGGTCCGGACATCGACGCCGAGCTGATCGTGCTGACCTGGCGCCTGTGGGGCCTGCTGGGCATCCGCGACGCGGTCAAGCTTGAGCTCAATAGCCTGGGCACCAGCGAGTCCCGGGGCCGCTATCGCGTGGCCCTGGTCGAGTACCTGTCCGCCCACCTGGACAAGTTGGACGAAGACAGCCAGCGCCGCCTGAAAACCAACCCGTTGCGCGTCCTTGATACCAAGAACGCCGACACCCAGGCCGTGCTGGTCAACGCGCCGAAAATGGCCGATTACCTGGACGACGAATCCCGCATCCACTTCGAGGGCCTCAAGGCTCGCCTGGAGGCAGCCGGTATTCCTTACGTCATCAATCCAAAGTTGGTGCGTGGCCTCGATTACTACAGCAAGACGGTCTTCGAGTGGGTCACCGACAAGCTTGGCGCCCAGGGCACCGTGTGTGCCGGTGGCCGCTACGACGGCCTGGTCGAGCAGATGGGCGGCAAGCCGACCACCGGCGTGGGTTTTGCCATGGGCATCGAGCGGCTGATCCTGCTGCTGGAAACCCTGGAGCAGGTCCCGGAAGAGATCTCCCGCCAGGTGGATGTGTACCTGTGTGCCTTTGGCGAGGCCGCTGAACTAGCTGCCCTGGCCCTGAGCGAACAAGTACGCGATCAACTGCCGAACCTGCGCCTGCAGGTCAACGCCGGCGCCGGCAGCTTCAAGAGCCAGTTCAAGAAGGCCGACAAGAGCGGTGCGCTGTATGCACTGATCCTCGGCGAAGACGAACTGGCCCAGCAAGTGATAGGTTTCAAACCCCTGCGTGGCCAGGGTGAGCAACAGAACATTGCCTTTGATGCGCTCGCTGCGCACTTGGCCACCTGCGTCGTGCAGGGTTGAAGCTGTCGAACAGCCGAATTTAGCGATTAAGGAGTATTGGGGTGTCGAGTACTGATGATGAGCAACTGGCCGAGTTCAAGGACTGGTGGCAGCGCAACGGCAAGCCCCTGGTTACTGGCGGTCTGCTGGCTTTAGTGGTGGTGTTCGGCTGGCAGGCCTGGACCAAGTATCAGGCCAACCAGTCCCAAGGCGCCTCGATCCTCTATCAGCAATTGCTGGAAACCACCCTGACGCCGGACGGCAAGCCCGATCCTGCGCAGGTTGCAGACCTGGCCGGTAAGCTGAAGAACGAATTCGGCGGTAGCACCTACGCCCAATACGGCAGCCTGTTCGTCGCGAAGGTCGCGGTCGACACCGGCAAGCTGGACGACGCCGCCGCTGAGTTGAAGGCCATCGCCGACAAGCCGACCAACCCGACCCTGGGTGAAATCGCACGTCAGCGCCTGGCCCAGGTACTGGCGGCACAGAACAAGGCTGACGAAGCACTCAAACTGCTCGACGGCGATGCTGACAAGGCATTTGTAGCCACTCGCGAAGAGCTCAAGGGCGACCTGTTGGTCCAATTGGGTCGTACCGACGAAGCCAATGCTGCGTACAAGAAAGCCAAGGCGGCGCTGTCTGATGAAGCGGCGGTCGGTGGCTTACAAATCAAGCTGGACGACTTGGCCAAAGGGGATGCGTGACGTGATCCGTTGGAAACATGCAGCATTGCTGGCTCTGGCCATTCTGGCCGCGGGTTGCAGCAGCAACAGTAAAAAAGAACTGCCGCCTGCGGAGCTGACCAGCTTCAAGGAAGAAGTGGTCCTGCAAAAGCAGTGGAGCCGCTCCATCGGTGACGGCCAGGGTGAAACCTACAACATGCTGGTACCGGCTATCGACGGTGAAAATATCGTCGCCGCCGACGTGACCGGCGTCGTCATTTCCATGGATCGCATGAACGGCGACGTGAAGTGGAAGAAAGACCTCGAAATTCCGGTATCCGGCGCCGTAGGCGTAGGTTACGGCATGGTCTTGCTCGGCACGCTCAAGGGCGAAGTCGTGGCGTTGGATTCCAGCACCGGTGAAGAGAAATGGCGCGCTCGCGTGACCAGTGAAGTGCTCGCACCGCCTGCCACCAACGGCGATATCGTCGTGGTGCAAACCCAGGATGACCGTGTGATCGGCCTTGACGCCAGCACCGGCGAACAGCGTTGGTTGTACGACAGCACCCCGGCGGTGCTGACGTTGCGTGGTACCAGTGGTCCGATTGTGACCAACAATCTGGCCGTTGCAGGCCTGTCGACCGGTAAAGTGGTCGCCCTGGATACCCAGAACGGCGTGCCGGCCTGGGAAACCCGTGTGGCCATCCCGCAAGGTCGTTCCGAACTGGACCGCGTGGTGGACATCGATGGCGGCCTGCTGCTGTCGGGTGAAACCCTCTACGTCGCCACTTACCAGGGCCGTGTTGCGGCACTGGACCTGCAGAGCGGCCGCGTCAACTGGCAGCGTGATGCTTCCAGCTACGCCGGTGTCGCCCAAGGGTTTGGCAGCGTCTACGTCAGCCTGGCGTCCGGCACCGTTGAAAGTGTCGACGAGCGTTCCACCACGGCACTGTGGAGCAACGATTCCCTGGCGCGCCGCCAGTTGTCGGCACCGGAAGTGTTCTCCAGTTATGTCGCGGTCGGCGACTTCGAAGGCTACCTGCACCTGTTGAGCCAGGTGGACGGTCGTTTCGTCGGTCGTGAGCGTATCGACAGCGACGGCCTGCGTGCGCGTCCGCTGGTGGTGGGTAACATGCTTTATGTGTATGGCAACAGCGGCAAGCTGGAAGCCCTGACCATCAAGTAAGAACTATGCTTGGGGTAATACCCAGGCGGCCCCGCTCAGGCGGGGCATGCGGCATTTGATTATGCTGCCCCGAGCACCAGCCGCTGCCCTGCAGCGGCTTTTGTATTTTCTGAAATAACGAAGTGGAGAGCCGCATGGTTCCCGTAATCGCCCTGGTGGGCCGACCTAACGTCGGCAAGTCCACCTTGTTCAACCGCCTGACCAGGACTCGCGACGCCATCGTCGGCGACTTGTCCGGTCTGACCCGTGATCGCCAATACGGTGAGGCAAAGTGGCAAGGGCGCTCCTATATTATCGTCGACACCGGTGGTATCTCCGGTGACGAGCATGGCATGGACGAAAAGATGGCCGAGCAGTCGCTGCTGGCCATTGAAGAAGCCGATGTCGTGTTGTTCCTGGTGGACGCCCGTGCGGGCTACACCGCTGCCGACCAGATGATTGGCGAGCACCTGCGCAAGCGCAACAAGCGTTCCTATCTGGTCGCGAACAAGATCGACAACATCGATCCTGAAGCTGCCCGTGCCGAATTCAGCCCGATGGGCCTGGGCGATGCGATCCCGGTCGCAGGTGCCCACGGTCGTGGTATCACCCAGATGCTGGAAATTGCCCTGCGCGATTTCCCCAAGGATGACGTCGAGGAGGAAGAGGGCGAAGAGGAAATCGTTGCCGAAGGTGAGGAAGCCAAGCGCATTCCTGGCCCGAGCGAAAAAGACGGTATCAAGATCGCTATCATCGGTCGTCCCAACGTCGGCAAGTCGACCCTGGTCAACCGCATGCTCGGTGAAGACCGGGTCATCGTCTATGACCAGCCCGGCACCACCCGCGACAGCATCTACATCCCGTTCGAACGTAACGAGGAAAAGTACACGCTGATCGATACCGCCGGTGTGCGCAAGCGCGGCAAGATCCACGAGGAAGTCGAAAAGTTCTCGGTGGTCAAAACCCTGCAGGCGATCAAAGACGCCAACGTGGTGATCTTCGTGATGGACGCCCGCGAGGGTGTGGTGGACCACGACCTCAACCTCCTGGGCTTTGCCCTGGAGGCCGGTCGTGCCCTGGTGATCGCGATCAACAAGTGGGACGGCATGACGCCGAGCGAGCGCGACTTCGTCAAGGTCGAGCTGCAACGGCGCCTGTTCTTCGTCGAGTTCGCCGACATCCACTTCATCTCGGCACTGCACGGCACCGGCGTGGGCAACCTGTACGCTTCCGTGCAGAACTCGTTCAAGTCCGCAGTGACCCGCTGGCCGACCAACCGCCTCACCCAGATCCTGGAAGATGCGGTTGGCGAGCACGCGCCGCCGATGGTCAACAACCGCCGGATCAAACTGCGTTACGCCCACTTGGGTGGTGCCAACCCGCCGATTATCGTGATTCACGGTAACCAGATCGAGAAGGTGCCGAAGTCCTATGTGCGTTACCTGGAAAACACCTACCGCCGTGTCTTGAAACTGGTCGGCACGCCGATCCGTATCGAGTTCAAGGGTGGCGAGAACCCATACGAAGGCAACAAGAACACACTGACTGACCGTCAGGTGAACAAGAAGCGTCGTTTGATGACTCACCACAAGAAGGCCGACAAGAAGCGCCGCGATAAGAAGTAACGACAGCTTCAAGTTGTCAGCTGCAAGAGAGGGCTCCTTTGGAGCCCTTTTTTGTGCCTGGTGGTTTGCCCCTTGACCTGCTTGCGGCTTGCAGCTTAAAACTTGTAGCTCACCCGAAGGGGGCTCCCATGATCACCAGCAAGCTGCCGAATGTCGGCACGACCATTTTCACCACCATGTCGCAACTCGCCGCCGAAACCGGTGCGCTGAACCTGTCCCAGGGCTTTCCGGACTTCAATGGCCCCCAGGGTTTGCTCGATGCGGTGGGCAAGCATATCGCTCTCGGGCACAACCAATACGCGCCCATGACCGGCCTGCCGGTGCTGCGCCAGCAGGTAGCCGCCAAGATCGCCCGTAGCTATGGCGCCACGGTCAATGCGGACACTGAAGTGACCATTACCCCTGGTGCTACCGAGGCGATCTTCTGTGCGATCCAGGCGGTGATTCGCCAGGGTGATGAAGTCATCGTGTTAGACCCCAGCTACGACAGCTACGAGCCTTCGGTGGAGCTGGCCGGCGGCCGTTGCGTGCACGTGCAACTGAGCCTGGATGGCTTCGCGCTGGACTTCGAGAAGATCAAGGCGGCGCTGTCACCGCGTACGCGGATGATCGTCCTCAATTCCCCACACAACCCGACCGGCGCGCTGATCAGCCGCGCCGAACTGGACCAGTTGGCCGAACTGATCCGCGACCGTGACATCTACCTGGTCAGCGATGAAGTCTACGAGCACCTGGTATTTGACGGTGTGCCCCACGTCAGTGTGCTGGCCCACGATGAGCTGTATCAGCGTGCGTTCGTGGTCAGTTCCTTCGGCAAGACTTACCACGTCACCGGTTGGAAAACCGGCTACGTCGTCGCGCCGCCGGCCCTCACCGCTGAACTGCGCAAGGTGCATCAATACGTCAATTTCTGTGGTGTAACCCCGCTGCAGTACGCATTGGCCGATTTCATGGCAGAACACCCGGAGCATGTCGACGAGTTGCCAGCGTTCTATCAGGCCAAGCGCGATCTGTTCTGCGACCTGCTGGTGCCATCGCGCTTCAGCTTCACCCCAGTGACCGGCACCTACTTCCAACTGGTGGATTACTCACAGATCCGCCCGGACCTGGATGACGTCGCCATGTCACTGTGGATGACCCGCGAGCATGGCGTGGCGACGATTCCGGTCTCGGTGTTCTACCAGACCCCACCCCAAGGCCAGCGCCTGGTGCGCCTGTGCTTTGCCAAACGCGAGGAAACGCTGCAACAAGCGGCTGAAAAACTATGCGTGATCTGAGTGCACTGCCGAACCTGAACATCGCCCTGATCCAGACCAGCCTGGCCTGGCACGACCGCCAAGCGAACCTTGAGCACTTCGAGTTATTGTTGGAACAGGCGCAAGGTGCCGACCTGATCGTATTACCGGAGATGTTCACCACCGGTTTCTCCATGGAATCCGCGACCCTCGCCGAACCCGAGAACGGCCCGACCCACCGTTGGCTACAGGCCCAGGCCGCGAAGTACAACGCCGTCATCACCGGTAGCGTGATCATCCAGGCTGCCGACGGCAGCCACCGCAACCGCCTACTGTGGGCACGGCCGGATGGCGAGGTGTTGCATTACGACAAGCGCCACCTGTTCCGCATGGCCGGCGAGCACAACCACTACACCCCCGGTGAGCGCCAGGTGCAGTTCGAAGTGAAAGGCTGGCGTATTCGCCCGTTGATTTGCTACGACCTGCGCTTCCCGGTGTGGAGCCGCGATGCCCAGGACACCGACCTGCTGCTGTACACCGCCAACTGGCCGGGGGCGCGGCGCTCGCACTGGAACCGACTGCTGCCGGCGCGGGCGATTGAAAACCTGTGCTATGTGGCGGCGGTGAATCGGGTGGGCACGGATGGGAAGGGCTTTGCCTACACCGGGGACAGCCAGGTGTTGGACTTCCAGGGCGAGACCCTGCTGAGTGCGGGGGAGGCGGATGGGGTGTTCCAGGTCAATCTGGATGCAGCAGAGCTGGCGGCGTACCGCACGCGGTTTCCGGCGAACCTGGATGCCGATACTTTCCAGTTTGTCTGACAGACCGCTATCGGGGGCAAGCCCCCTCCCACATTTTGAATGTATTCACAAATTAAAGTGTGGGAGGGGGCTTGCCCCCGATGAGGCCCTCACAGACCACAAAAAACCAAAAAAAAGGCCCCAGGACTCATATCCAGGGGCCTTTCACATTTTAAGCAGACTGCTTATGCCGCCTTCGCTGCCAACTGGCTCAACGAACGGTTCAGCGCGCTGAACAGCGCCTTGAAACTGGCCGTGGTGATGTTTTCATCAATGCCCACGCCATGTACCGGACGCTCACCGTTCACACGCAGTTCGATGTAGGCCGCCGCCTTGGCGTTGGTGCCCGCACCGATCGCATGTTCGTTGTAGTCCATGATCTCCACGCCAATCGGCAAGCCGGCCACCAACGCTTCCAGGGCGCCGTTGCCTTTGCCTTTCCAGTGCAGGTTGGTTTCGCCCTGGCCCTTGCCCGAGACTTCCACCTCGACAAAACTGTTGCCGTTTTCTTCCTGCAGGCGATGGCTGACCAGCGCATACGGGGTGTTGGCTTGCAGGTATTCGCGCTGCAGCAAGGCGTAGATCTGCGGTGCAGTCATCTCAAGGCCCACGCGGTCGGTTTCGGCCTGTACCACTTGGCTGAATTCGATCTGCATGCGACGTGGCAAGCTGATGTCGTATTCCTGTTCCAGCAGGTAGGCGATGCCGCCTTTGCCCGACTGGCTGTTCACGCGAATCACAGCCTCGTAGCTGCGACCGATGTCGGCCGGGTCGATCGGCAGGTACGGCACTTCCCACAGCGCATCGTCTTTCTGCTGGGCGAAGCCCTTGCGGATCGCGTCCTGGTGAGAGCCGGAGAACGCGGTGTGCACCAGGTCGCCGACGTACGGGTGACGTGGGTGAACCTGAATCTGGTTGCACTCTTCGACGACTTTGCGCACGCCGTCGATGTCGGAGAAGTCCAGCTGCGGGTCGAGGCCCTGGGTGTACATGTTCAGTGCCACGGTGACCAGGTCGACGTTGCCGGTACGCTCGCCGTTGCCGAACAGGCAGCCTTCGACACGGTCGGCGCCGGCCATCAGGCCCAACTCGGTAGCCGCTACGCCGGTGCCACGGTCATTGTGGGTGTGCAGGCTGATGATCACACTGTCCCGACGGTTGATATGGCGACCGAACCACTCGATCTGGTCGGCATAGATGTTCGGCGTGGCGCACTCCACAGTGGCCGGCAGGTTGAGGATCATCTTGTGCTCAGGCGTCGGGTTCCACACCTCGATCACCGCGTCACAGACTTCCTTGGCGAATTCCAGCTCGGTGGCACTGAAAGTCTCCGGGGAGTATTCGAAGGTCCACTGGGTTTCCGGCTGCTGGGCGGCGTATTTGACGAACAGCTTGGCCGCGTTGACCGCGATGGCCTTGATGCCTTCCTTGTCCTGGTTGAACACAATGCGGCGGAAGGACGGCGACGTGGCGTTGTACAGGTGCACGATGGCCTTCTTGGCGCCGCGCAGGGATTCGAAGGTGCGTGCGATCAAGTCTTCACGGCCCTGGGTCAGCACCTGGATGGTGGTGTCCTCGGGGATGTGGCCGTCTTCGATCAGGGTGCGCACGAAGTCGAAGTCGGTTTGCGAGGCAGCGGGGAACGAGGCTTCGATTTCTTTCACGCCGACGGCGACCAGGGTCTTCCAGAAACGCAGCTTTTTCACTGCGTCCATCGGCTCGATCAGCGACTGATTGCCATCACGCAGGTCGGAGCTGCACCAGATCGGCGCTTCGGTGATGGTCTTCGATGGCCAGGTGCGGTCCGGGATATCGATGGTCGGGAACGCGCGGTACTTCGAAGACGGGTCTTTGAGCATGCTCATCGGGAAATCCTTTGTTGTAGGGGCCGAGAAAAGGCGGCCTGCCGTAGAACTGTTTTTAGGGATAAAACGTAAAGACGAGGCAGATCGATTCAGCCTGGCAGTCGTGCGCTGACGAGGCACAGGCTGCGGTGCTGGCGGAGCTGAATGAGGGTGTGAGAGGTTTTCATAGGCTCAACCCTAACTGCCGGGGTGAAAGATGGCAAGCAGTCGCTAAAAATTGAGAGAACTTCTGTTATTGACCTGTGAAACGAGATTTATTGCCTGAAGATGGTCTGGCGGCTGGATTTAATTGCGCGCCCGTTGTCGAGCGCGCAATCGAGCCTTTCAGGGTTGGAACGCGCCGATAAAGATCGCCGGATCAACCCGCGCATCATTCAGGCTGACGTTCCAATGCATGTGCGGCCCGGTCGCCCGACCAGTCGAGCCGACCTTGCCCACCACTGCGCCGCGTGTGAGCTGATCGCCCACTTTCACGTCGATCTTCGACATGTGGCAGAACATGCTGATAAAGCCTTGGCCATGGTCGACGAACACGGTGTTGCCGTTGAAGAAGTAGTTGCCCACAAGAATCACTTTGCCATTGGCCGGCGTTTTGATCGGCGTACCGGCCGGCACGGCAAAGTCCAGGCCAGAATGGGGGTTGCGCTCTTCACCGTTGAAGAACCGCCGCACGCCAAACTTGCTCGACAGCGGCCCGTTCACCGGTTTGTCCAGCACCAGGTTGCTCGGCAGGTTAGGGCTGAAACTGCGGTAGGCCTTGAGCTGCACTGCCAATTCGCCTTCGATGCGCTTGAGCTGCGCCGGGTCAGGGTTTACCTGGCTTTTGTTTTTCAGGGTGATGCGCTGTTCCGGGTACTTTTTGTAGCCGACGATAAACGGCAGGTTGCGCCCGCCGCTGCTGATGCGCTCATTGCCCGGCTTGACCGTCAACGGAATACCGACAATCGCCAGCCAGGTGTCCGCTTCTTTCACCACCAATACAGGCTTGCCCTGGTACGTGGCTTTGGGCGCGGCAGCGGAAGGACCGAGTTCGACCACGGCAACCCCGCCAGGCACGGGCTTGTTGAGGGTGCGGGAAATGTAGCTGTCGGCCTGCGCGTTAAAGGCAAGGCACAGCAGCATCAACACACTGAAGAGACGTGGCATCGATCAATCCAATAACGAAAGGGTGACGGGTGTCAGGTGGTTGTCTTCCACCCGCACCTGCAATTGGCCCTCACCGAGGCGCGCGGTCAGGCGCTGGCCGGTGTGGGTCTGCGCGGCATTGCGAATAGCCTGTCCGCGCTCGTCCAGCAGGATGCTGTAGCCACGGCCCAGGGTCGCCAACGGGCTGACCACATGCAGCGTCTGCATCTGGCTTTGCAGTTGCAGGCGCCGCGCCTTGAGGCCTTCGCGCATGGCGCGGGGCAGGCGTTCGGCGAGGCTGTCCAGGCGCTGGCGCAGCAGTGCCAGTTGGCGCCCCGGGTGTTGGCCGGCAAGGCGCGTTTCCAGGCGGATCAGGCGTTCACGGCGGGTATTGAGGTTGCGCTCGAAGGCGCGGCGCAGGCGCATGTCAAGGTCGTCCAGGCGCTGGGCTTGCTGGCGCAGGCGTTCGCCGGGGTGACGCAGGCGCCGGGCCATGCCTTCCAGGCGCAGGCGGTCGTGGCTCAGGCGATTGCGCATCAGCAGCACCAGGCGGCGGTGCAGGTTTTCGACCTGGCGCACCAGGTGGCTGGCATCTGGCGCGAGCAGTTCGGCTGCGGCGGAGGGCGTAGGAGCGCGCACGTCTGCCACGAAGTCGCTGATCGACACATCGGTCTCATGCCCGACGGCGCTGACGATCGGTGTGACGCAGGCGTCCACCGCACGGGCCACGGCTTCCTCGTTGAAGCACCAGAGGTCTTCCAGCGAGCCGCCGCCACGGGCCAGGATCAGCGCATCGAAGCCACGGGCATCCGCGAGTTTCAACGCGCGCACAATCTGCGGGATCGCTTCGCGGCCTTGCACGGCGGTGGGGATCAGGGTCAGTTCAATGTTGGGCGCACGGCGGCGGAACACACTGATGATGTCGCGGATCACCGCGCCGGTCGGCGAGCTGATAATGCCGATGCGTCGAGGATGCGCCGGCAGCGGCACCTTGCGTTCGGCACTGAACAGCCCTTCGGCGCTGAGCTTTTCCTTCAGCGCATCGAACGCCAGGCGCAACGCCCCATCACCGGCCGGCTCCACGGTATCGAGGATCAGTTGGTAGTCGCCCCGTCCCTCGAACAGCGAGACCTTGCCGCGCACTTTCACCGCCAGGCCATCCTTCAGCGCCTGGCGCACCCGTGCAGCGTTGTTGCGAAACAACGCGCAACGCACCTGGGCGCCGCTGTCCTTGAGGGTGAAATACACATGACCGGAAGCCGGGCGGGCGAGGTTGGAGATCTCGCCTTCGACCCAGATATTGGTGAACACGTCTTCCAGCAGCACCCGCGCACGGCCGTTGAGCTGGCTGACAGTCAGGACTTCGCGGTCCAGGCCCAGACGGGCAAAAGGATCTTTAATCATGGGCGGCAGTTTATAGGCATTCGTGCAAGGTTTGGCAGAATTGCTCCACCAGCGCGCTCGGCGCCTGTGCGCAGGCCAACGCCACGGTGCTGAGGCAGTCCGGGTCGGCCAGGGGCAAAAAGTGCACGTTGGCGGGGGCGATGTCCTGCATGGATTTTGGTAACAAGGCAATACCGAAGCCGGCCTGGATCAGTTGCAGCTGGGTGGTCTTGCGCGACATCACTCGCGCGGCCTTGGGGAAAAATCCGGCACGCATGCACAACTCGGCTGACAGATAGCTCAAGCCGCCGCGCTGGGGATGGGGTATTGAAATAAACGCTTCGTCCTTCAATTGCCCTAGCTCGATGGGCGCCTGACTACGCGCTAACGCATGGTTGGGCGGTACGGCCAGCAACAGTTGCTCGTTATACAAAGGTAGCACCCGAACCCCCTCGCGCTGGCGCAGTACCGGCAAGCGCAGCACGCCCACCTCAAGGCGACCGTCGGCGATTTCTTCCAGCTGCGCTTCGGAGGACAGTTTGACGATATCCATCGACACCCCAGGGCAGCGTTCCAGCCAAGCGCTGATGCCCTGCAGCAAAGGGCCGCTCATCGGCACAGTGCTCGAATGGCTCAGGCGCAGCGTGCCCAGTTCGCCATTGCCCACTTGGGTCGCCAGTTCGCTGGCCTTGAGTAGTTCACTCAGCAGGTTGCGGGCCCGCGGATAAAAGGCCTCACCTGCGGCCGTAAGGCGCGGTTGACGTGCGGTGCGCTCGAACAACGGGGTTTTCAGCTGGGTCTCCAGCTCCTTGATCTGTCGGCTCAAGGCTGACTGCGCCACAAACAGGCGCTCGGCGGCGGCACTGAAGCTGCCGCTGTCGGCGATTTCGACGAAGTACCGCAGTTGGCGGGTGGATATCACACGTCATGCCTTTTCGAGATAGGTAGAGGGTTTCGAAGATATTAGTCGCATCCCTCACCGATGGCTAAAGTGATGGCCATCTCTTGCAAGGAATACCCCATGAGCCCGGTTGAGCTGATGAGTCAGTGGTCGTTTGGCGGGATGGATTGGCTGGTGATCGGCCTGGGCATCGTCGTGGCCTATATCGTGTTCGGTATCGCGGGATTTGGCACCGCGTTGGTGGCGGGGCCGCTGCTGATCCTGTTCATGCCGTTGTCGAAGATCATCCCGCTGTTGGTGTTGCTGGATTTTGTCGCGGCGTTTGGCAACCTGCTGCAGTCGCGGCGCGATGTGAACAAGCCGGAGCTGCTGCGCTTGCTGCCGTGCATGGCGATTGGCTGCACACTTGGCGTGGTGTTTTTGCTCAACCTGCATTCGGACCTTTTGCTGTTGTTGATGGGCCTGTTTATCAGTGCCTATGCGATCTATAGCCTGGCGGTGAAGGCGCGGCCGACGCAGCTCGCTGCCAGGTGGTCAATACCCATGGGCACGGTGGGCGGATTGTTTGGTGCGTTGTTTGGCAGTGGCGGCTTTCTCTATGCGATCTATCTGAATAGCCGTCTCCCCAAAGACGCGGCGCGCGCCACCCAGAGTGCGTTGATCAGTTGCAGCACGGTGGTGCGCTTGAGCCTGTTCCTGATTGCCGGGGTGTACGCGGACCTGCCGCTGCTGATGTTGGCGCTTTGCCTGTTGCCGGCGATGGCCATGGGGCTGTGGTGTGGGCGCCGGTTGACGATGCGTATGTCGCGTGAGGCGTTTGTGCGGTTGGTGACGTGGTTGGTGCTGGCCAGCGGTATTGCATTGATCGGGCGGTATTTGAGTACTTGACCTGTTTTTTTCAGGGATTAAGCTGCCTGCCTTCACGGCCTCTTCGGGGGCAAGCCCTCACCCGCCCCAAAATGTGAGAGGGGGCTTGCTCCCGATGACGCCAGACGCCACACCGCAGGACTCCCATGAATTCCCAAAGCATCCTTGTCCCGAAAATCTCCACCTTGCCCGTCCACGAACCCCGCGCCCGGGCGATCGTGCGCTGGTTGGTGCGCAAGAACATCATCAAGGAAGAGCTGACCACCTGTGGCCGCACCGGCAACCGCATGGGCTACGCCCTGGCCGATGGCGCACGCGCCGTGGTGCTTTACCCGCAGGCACTGCCGTTCAACGAGCCGATCAATGGCCTGGAGATCATCTACAAGCGCTGCATCTACACGCCGGCCAAGGGCTTTCTCGAAGAAGCCGGTTGCCCGCAATGCCGCAAGGAAGTCGGCGAAGCGCTGTTCGAAAGCCTGGAAGACTGGATGCCCGGCCACACCGACAACTTCACCTGCCCGCTGTGTGGGTATGAAGACGACATCAACGGGTTCCTGTTCCTGCAGGAGTGCGGGTTTTCCAACCTGGGATTTATCTTCAACAACTGGGCGGAGGCAGGGTTCAAGCAAAGTTTTATCGACGAATTCGCCGATTGGCTGGACCAGAAGATGAGTTGGGTCAAAGTCGAGTTGTAACCCTTCTATCAGTATTCCCAAGTTTGTCAGAGTTTTACATTGAGCCCGACAGGGTGCATGTATATAATGGCGCGCTTCCATTTTCCCGCTCGGGAGCCCCCGCGATGCTGCGTATCAGCCAAGAAGCTCTGACATTCGACGACATTCTCCTAGTGCCCGGTTATTCCGAGGTGCTTCCTAACGAAGTCAGTCTCAAGACCCGCCTAACCCGTGGCATCGAGCTGAATATTCCCCTGGTTTCCGCTGCCATGGACACCGTCACCGAAGCCCGTCTGGCCATCGCCATGGCTCAGGAAGGCGGCATCGGCATCATCCACAAGAACATGACCATCGAGCAGCAGGCTGCCGAAGTGCGCAAGGTCAAGCGTTACGAAGCCGGCGTGGTGAAAGATCCGATCACCATCGAAGCCGACGCCACCGTGCGCGACCTGTTCGACCTGACCCGCCTGCACAACATCTCCGGCGTTCCGGTACTGCACGATGGCGACCTGGTTGGCATCGTCACTTCCCGTGACGTACGTTTCGAGAACCGTCTTGAAGTCACCGTCCGTGAAGTGATGACGCCCAAAGAGCGTCTGGTCACTGTCAAGGAAGGCGCCGACAAGAACGATGTGCGCGAGCTGCTCCACAAGCACCGCATCGAGCGCGTGCTGATCGTCGACGACAAATTCGCCCTCAAAGGCATGATGACCGTCAACGACATCGAAAAAGCCAAGGCTTACCCGCTGGCCAGCAAGGACGATCAAGGTCGTCTGCGCGTTGGTGCCGCCGTCGGTACCGGTAAAGACACCGGCGACCGTGTTTCGGCCCTGGTCGCTGCCGGCGTTGACGTGGTGGTGGTCGACACGGCCCACGGCCACTCCAAAGGCGTGATCGACCGCGTGCGCTGGGTCAAGCAGAACTTCCCTGAAGTACAGGTGATCGGCGGCAACATCGCCACCGGCGCAGCCGCCAAGGCCCTGGCCGAAGCGGGCGCCGATGCGGTCAAGGTCGGTATCGGCCCTGGCTCGATCTGCACCACCCGTATCGTCGCCGGTGTCGGCGTGCCGCAAATCAGCGCCATCGCCAACGTCGCCGCAGCCCTTGAAGGCACCGGCGTTCCGTTGATCGCCGACGGCGGCATCCGTTTCTCCGGTGACCTGTCCAAGGCCATCGTAGCCGGTGCTTCCTGCGTGATGATGGGCTCGATGTTCGCCGGTACCGAAGAAGCGCCAGGCGAGATCGAACTGTTCCAGGGTCGTTCCTACAAGGCTTACCGTGGCATGGGTTCGCTGGGCGCCATGTCCCAGGCGCAAGGTTCTTCCGACCGTTACTTCCAGGACTCCTCGGCAGGCGCCGAGAAGCTCGTCCCGGAAGGCATCGAGGGCCGTGTTCCTTACAAAGGCACCCTGAGCGCGATCATCCATCAACTGATGGGCGGCCTGCGTTCCTCGATGGGCTACACCGGCAGCGCCGACATCGAAGAAATGCGCACCAAGCCAGAGTTCGTACGGATCACCGGCGCCGGCATGGCTGAATCCCATGTCCACGACGTGCAGATCACCAAGGAAGCGCCAAACTACCGCGTAGGTTGAGGCTTCCAGCAAAATGTTAAGTAACCGGGGCTGTTCTTCAGCCCCGAGTTGTTTCTGATTCATTAGACGAGACTGACTTCATGGCCCTCGACATTCACGCCCACCGCATCCTGATCCTCGATTTCGGTTCCCAGTACACCCAGCTGATCGCCCGCCGCGTGCGCGAAATCGGCGTGTACTGCGAACTGCATCCGTTCGACATGGACGACGAAGCGATCCGCGAATTCGCACCGAAAGGCGTCATCCTCGCCGGTGGCCCAGAGTCTGTGCACGAAGCCAACAGCCCGCGTTGCCCGCAAGCGGTATTCGACCTGGGCGTACCGGTCTTCGGTATCTGCTACGGCATGCAGACCATGGCCGAGCAACTGGGCGGCAAGGTTGAAGGTTCCGAGCTGCGTGAATTCGGTTATGCCCGTGTCGACGTGGTCGGCAAGAGCCGCCTGCTGGACGGCATCGAAGACCACGTCGACGCCGACGGCCTGTTCGGCCTCGACGTATGGATGAGCCATGGTGACAAGGTCACCAAAATGCCGCAGGACTTCCACATCCTGGCCAGCACCCCGAGCTGCCCGATCGCCGGCATGTTCAGCGACGAGCGCCGCTACTACGGCGTGCAGTTCCACCCGGAAGTGACCCACACCAAGCAAGGCGGGCGCATCCTGTCGCGCTTCATCCTCGACATCTGCGAGTGTGAGGCCCTGTGGACCCCGTCCAAGATTGCTGAAGATGCCATCGCCCAGGTTCGCGCCCAGGTCGGCACCGATAACGTCCTGCTCGGCCTGTCCGGCGGTGTTGACTCCTCCGTGGTCGCAGCCCTGCTGCACAAAGCCATCGGCGACCAGCTGACTTGCGTATTCGTCGACAACGGCCTGCTGCGCCTGCACGAAGGCGAGCAGGTGATGGCCATGTTCGCCGAGAACATGGGCGTCAAGGTGATCCGCGCCAACGCCGAGGACCAGTTCCTCAACAACCTGGCCGGCGAGTCCGACCCGGAGAAGAAGCGCAAGATCATCGGTCGTACCTTCATCGACGTGTTCGATGCCCAGTCCAGCAAACTGGACAACATCAAGTACCTCGCCCAGGGCACCATCTACCCCGACGTGATCGAGTCGGCCGGCGCCAAGAGCGGCAAGGCCCACGTGATCAAGTCCCACCACAACGTGGGTGGCCTGCCGGAGGAAATGAACCTCAAGCTGGTCGAACCGCTGCGCGAACTGTTCAAGGACGAAGTCCGCCGCTTGGGCCTGGAACTGGGCCTGCCGTACGACATGGTCTACCGCCACCCATTCCCGGGCCCGGGCCTGGGCGTGCGGATCCTCGGTGAAGTGAAGAAGGAATACGCCGACCTGCTGCGTCGCGCCGACCACATCTTTATCGAAGAACTGCGCAAGGCCGACTGGTACCACAAAGTCAGCCAGGCGTTCGTGGTGTTCCAGCCGGTGAAATCGGTTGGCGTGGTCGGTGACGGCCGTCGTTACGCATGGGTCGTGGCCCTGCGTGCGGTGGAAACCATCGACTTCATGACCGCCCGTTGGGCGCACCTGCCATACGAACTGCTGGAGACCGTCAGTGGCCGTATTATCAATGAGATCGAAGGCATTTCGCGCGTGACGTATGACGTGTCGAGCAAGCCGCCGGCGACGATTGAGTGGGAGTGATCCTGCGGTAGCAGGTGAGCGTTGAATAACAAAACCCCGGTCATGTGCCGGGGTTTTGTGCTTTTGGTGTTTGTTTACCGCCGCGCAATATCCGAAAAGTAAAACTTATCCAACGTATGCCGCGACTCGGTGTACTCGAACTGCCGCCCGTCCTGCAAAAACGTCTGGTTACTTACCACTATCACATGGCTCTGACCTTCGAGGTCGAGGTGTGTCTGGTCGTCCTTGCCGCGCGGCAGGGCTTCGATGGTGCGTTGGGCGTAGGCGATTTGCAGCTGCAACGTCTGTTCGATAAACGCGTAGATCGACTGCTCGGCAATCGAGCGGTCCAGGCCGGGGATCACGTCGGCCACGAAGTGGTTGATGTCGAGGATCACCCGTTTGCCACCGATGCGCCGTACCCGTTTGATGCGGGTGATCAGGGTGCCGGGTTCGGCTTCGATGTGTTGCAGCAGTGAGCCTTCCAGTGGGAACTGAGTGAATTCGACCACTTCGGTGCGTACGTCGTCGCCCAGGTCGGCATGGGTTTCGTGGAAGCTGACGATGCCGCCCAATTGGAACTCGATCGGGTTGGGCGACAACACGAACGTGCCCTTGCCGTGGATCTTTTGCGCAAACCCGCGCTCCTGCAACTGCTCGATGGCGCGACGCACGGTGCCTCGGCTGGCCTGGTAGCTGTCCATCAGTTCGGTTTCGGAGGGGAGGCGCGTGCCGCGTTGCAGGCGTTCAGTGGTGATGCTGGCAAGCAGATCCGTATAGATCTGGTTGTATTTGCTCATGGGGATGGCTCTTTGCCGGGGTTGCGGTCAAGGCAGGAACCTTAGTGGCAGAGAGGCGGTTTGTCCATTAGACCCTTGGTTCATGCGGCTTGCAGCGACGCGCTGTCCTACAAAAGATAAACAATATGTAACTCGTACAGACGAGTTGTTGCTTTAACTCGTACAGACGAGTACTTTTGCCCTCGGCGTGCTGCCAATGACTGCCCCCAATAAAAAAAACCAAAGTGGAACCCAAGCATGAGCCACGACTATTCCAATATCGCCCGCGAGATTCTCGAGAACCTCGGGGGCAGCGACAACCTTGAGCAAGCTGCCCACTGTGTGACCCGTCTGCGCCTGGCGCTCAAGGACCCGAGCCTGGTCAACAGCAGCGCGCTGAACCAGGTGGATCTGGTCAAGGGCTCGTTCTTTACCGGCGGTCTGTTCCAGGTGGTGATCGGCCCCGGCGAAGTGGAGAAGGTCTACGCCGCCCTGCGTGAACAGACCGGCCTCGCCGCCGCGACCATCGCCGACGTGAAGAAGAAGGGCGCCGACAAGACCAACGCCATGCAGCGCCTGGTGCGGGTGTTCTCCGATGTGTTCATGCCGATTCTGCCCGCGCTGATCATCGCCGGCCTGTTGATGGGCGTGAACAACCTGATGGGCGCCAAGGGCATGTTCATCGAGGGCAAGACGCTGCTGGAGGCTTATCCGGACCTGGATGGCCTGTGGAGCCTGATCAACCTGATGGCCAACACCTCGTTTGTGTTCCTGCCGGCCCTGGTGGGCTGGTCGGCGGCCAAGCGGTTTGGCGGCAGCGAAATCCTCGGCATCGTGCTCGGCCTGATGCTGGTGCACCCGGACCTGCTCAACGCCTGGAACTACGGCAAGGCGGTGGCTGGTCTCGACGGCCAGAGCCTGCCGTACTTCGATATCTTCGGTTGGTTCAAGATTGAAAAAGTCGGTTACCAGGGGCAGATCCTGCCGATCCTGATGGCGGCCTACGTGATGAGCGTCATCGAGAAATGGCTGCGGGCGCGGGTGCCCAACGCGATTCAACTGCTGGTCGTGCCGATCACCACCATCGTCGTGACCGGCGTGCTGGCCCTGGCCATCATCGGCCCGGTGACCCGTCACCTCGGCATCCTGATCACCGAAGGCGTGGTCACCCTGTTTGACCTGGCGCCGATGGTCGGCGGGGCGATTTTCGGCCTGCTGTATGCGCCGCTGGTGATCACCGGCATGCACCACATGTTCCTCGCCGTGGACCTGCAACTGATCTCCACCCAGGGCGGCACTTTCATCTGGCCGATGATCGTCATGTCCAACCTGGCCCAGGGCAGCGCCGCGCTCGCGGTGTTCTACACCACCCGTAATGCACGGGACAAAAGCATGGCCTCGACCTCGGCAATTTCCGCGTACTTCGGCATCACTGAACCTGCGATGTTTGGCGTGAACCTGCGCTTCAAGTTCCCGTTCTATGCAGCGCTGCTCGGCTCGGCGCTGGGCAGCATTTTCCTGTCGCTGAACAAGGTGCAGGCGTCGGCCATCGGCGTCGGTGGCTTGCCTGGATTCATTTCGATCATTCCGCAGTACATCCCCAGCTTTGTTATCGGGATGGTCATCGCGATCGTGGTGCCGTTTGTCCTGACCTGTGCGTTGAGCATGAAAATTGTTCGGCCTGGATATCGCGTCGCCTGAACCATCGCAATCGGGGCAAGCCCCCTCCCACATTGAAACGCATTTCAAATGTGGGAGGGGACTTGCCCCCGATGAGGCCCGAAAGGCCTGCACAGCAATCAACTGAAGGAACCCACCATGCAAGACTGGCAACACTCGGTGATCTACCAGATCTACCCCAAAAGCTTCCACAGTCACGCGGGTAACGCCACCGGTGACCTGCTGGGCATCGTGGACAAGCTCGACTACCTCAAATGGCTGGGCGTGGACTGCCTGTGGATCACTCCATTCCTGCGCTCGCCGCAACGCGACAACGGCTACGACATCAGCGACTACTACGCCATCGACCCCAGCTACGGGACCATGGCCGACTGCGACCTGCTGATCAGCGAAGCGGCCAAGCGCGGCATCAAGCTGATGCTCGACATCGTGGTCAACCACACCTCCATCGAGCACGAATGGTTCCAGCAGGCACGCAGCAGCCTGGACAATCCGTACCGCGACTTCTACATCTGGCGCGACCAGCCGAACAACTGGGAGTCCAAGTTCGGCGGCTCGGCCTGGGAATACGAGGCGCAAACCGGCCAGTACTTCCTGCACCTGTTCGACCACACCCAGGCCGACCTGAATTGGGACAACCCCAAGGTGCGCGCCGAGGTGTTCAAGCTGATGCGCTTCTGGCGCGACAAGGGCGTGGGCGGTTTCCGCCTGGATGTGATCAACCTGATCTCCAAGCCCGCCGATTTCCCCGAGGACACCAGCGACGGCCGCCGTTTCTACACCGACGGCCCGAACGTGCATGAATACCTGCAGGAAATGCACCGCGAAGTCTTCGAGGGACATGACCTGATCAATGTCGGCGAGATGTCGTCCACCAGCCTCGAGCACTGCATTCGCTACTCCAATCCCGCGTCGAAAGAACTGTCGATGACCTTCAACTTTCATCACCTGAAAGTCGATTACCCGAACCTGCAGAAGTGGGTGAAGGCTGACTTCGACTTCCTGCAGCTCAAGCAGATCTTCTCTGACTGGCAGCTGGGCATGCAGGCCGGTGGCGGCTGGAACGCGCTGTTCTGGTGCAACCACGACCAGCCGCGGGTGGTCTCGCGTTTCGGCAATGACGGTGAACATCGCGCGGTCTCGGCCAAGATGCTCGCCACCGCGCTGCACTTTCTCCAGGGCACGCCGTATGTGTACCAGGGCGAAGAACTGGGCATGACCAATCCGGGCTTTGACCGGATCGAACAGTACCGCGATGTGGAGACCCTGAACATCTTCCGACTCAAGCGTGATGCGGGGGAATCCGAGGCGTCGAGCATGGCGGCGATCATGCAGAAGTCCCGCGATAACGGCCGTACGCCGATGCAGTGGAATGCCGACAGGAATGCCGGTTTCAGCAGCGGAGAACCCTGGATCGGCATTCCGGCCAATGCCTCCATCATCAACGTCGAAAGCCAACGGGATGACCCCGAGTCCGTGCTGCATCACTACCGCGCATTGATTGCGTTGCGCCGTCATGAACCGCTGATCCAGGAAGGTATTTATCGCGAGCTGCTGCAAGGCCACTCGCAAGTCTGGGCGTACCTGCGCGAAGGCCATGGCGAACGCCTGCTGGTGCTGAACAACTTCTACGGCACGCCCTGCGAAATCCAACTGCCGGACAACGTGATCAACCAGGCGACTGAACAACGCCTGCTGATCAGTAACTACCCCGACTGCCCGGCGCGAACGGGCACGGTTGCATTACGCCCTTACGAATCGTTCGTGCTGCACCTCAAGGACTGAGACCCGCTGTAACCCCGTGTGGGAGCACGGGGCGCTGCAAAAAACATAATAAAAATATCGGAGTGCTTTATGAAAACAACAATAAAGCTGGGCCTCGTTGCGTCTTGTCTAAGCCTGCCTCTTGGCGTTCAAGCCTTGGAATTTGCGGGTTACGTGCGCAGTGGCGCGGGGACGTCGACGGGCAGTGGCCCACAGCAGTGTTTCCAATTACCCGGGGCGCAAACCAAATACCGTCTGGGCAACGAGTGCGAGCAGTACGCCGAACTGGAGTTGCGCCAGGACCTGCTCACCCTCGACGACGGCTCGGTGCTCAGCGTCGATGCCATGGCATCGCTCTACAACAAGTACGACCGCGCGCTGAAGTTCCAGGGCGAAAACAACGGCACCGCGCGCATGCCGCAGATGTATGCGCAGTGGTCCAACCTGCCAGCCCTTAATGGCGGTTCGCTGTGGGCCGGCCGGCGTTACTACAAACGTAACGACATCCATATCTCTGACTTCTACTACTGGAACCAGAGCGCCACGGGCGGTGGTATCGAGGACGTGCTGATCGGCGACCTCAAGTACAGCTATGCCATTTCCCGCAAGGACAACCTGTACCAGAAGGAATACTCCACCCGTCACGACTTCAACGTCGCGGGCTTCAAGACCAACCCTGGCGGCGAGCTGGAACTGGGCCTGAGCTACATCGAAAAAGCCGGCGGGCGCGACACCAACAGCGGTTGGGCGCTCACCGCGCAGCACGTGCAAAAACCTTTCCTGGGCGGCAAGAACAAGTTCGCCTTGCAGTACGGCGAAGGCCCCGGCACCGGCCTGGGTTACACCGGCAATACCTTGCTGGACAAGAGCAGCAAAAGTTACCGCGCCGTGGAGTTTTTCGATTGGCAGGTGACCCCGCGTTTCGGTGGGCAGATCGAAGCGGTATACCAGAAGGATATTCGTCCGGGCAGCCAGGACCAGACCTGGATGTCCCTCGGTGTGCGTCCGGCGTACGCCATCAGCGAACAGTTCAAACTGGTCGCCGAGCTTGGGCATGATCAGGTCGAGGCTACGGGCGGGACGCGCAAACTGAGCAAATTCACCTTCGCTCCGACCTGGTCGCCCAAAGGCCCGGATTTCTGGGCGCGGCCGGAGGTGCGCTTGTACTACACCTATGCCACCTGGAACGAAGCGGCCAAACGTGCGGCGAATGAATTGGCGGCGGGGTCGGCGTTGTCCGATACCGGCTCGTATGGCACGGCGCGGCATGGGTCGAACGTTGGTGTGCAGGTTGAGTATTGGTGGAAGTGACCCTTCCTCCGCTCAATGATATCTACGGAACAAAACAACAGGTGAAGTCATGACCACAACTCAACCCCTGGAATTACTGGCGCCCTTGTCGGGTGTGCTGCTGGCGCTGGACAAGGTGCCCGACCCGGTCTTCTCCAGCCGCCTGATCGGCGATGGCCTGTGCATCGACCCCACGTCGCAGACCCTCTGCGCGCCATTGGCCGGGACGATCAGCAATATCCAGGACAGTGGTCATGCCGTCAGCATCACCGACGACAACGGCGTCCAGGTGCTCATGCACATTGGCCTGGACACTGTGAACCTGGCGGGCAAGGGCTTCACCCGGTTGGTGCAGGAAGGCCAGCGGGTGGAGGCCGGGCAGCCGTTGATCGAATTCGATGCCGACTACGTGGCGCTCCATGCGCGCAGTCTGCTGACCTTGATGCTGGTGGTCAGCGGCGAGCCGTTCAGCGTGTTGGCCACCGATGGTGTGGAGGTCGGCCAGCCGTTGCTGCAGTTATCCCCCGGTGAAGCCGTTGGCGCAGTGGACGAGGAGGAGGGCGATGCGCTGTTCTCCAAGCCGTTGACCTTACCCAATGCCAACGGTTTGCACGCCCGGCCGGCGGCGGTGTTCGCCCAGGCGGCGAAGGGGTTCAAGGCGAGCATCTACCTGCACAAGCAAACCCAGAGCGCTAACGCCAAGTCGCTGGTGGCAATCATGGCGTTGCAAACGGTACGGGGCGACAGCTTGCAGGTGAGCGCAGCAGGGCAAGATGCCGAAGAGGCGATCAAGGTGCTGGTGGCCTTGTTGGCTGAAGGTTGTGGCGAGGTAATTGCGAGCGTTGCCGAGCCCGTCGAAATTCAGTCGTCGGCGACCGTGCTGCGGGGCGTGTGTGCATCGCCGGGTTCGGCGTTTGGCCAGGTTGTTCAAGTGACTGAGCCTGAACTGACCATCACTGAGCAAGGCACGGGGGAAGCCACCGAACGTGCTGCCTTGGCGCGTGGCCTGCTGGCTGCCACTGAGGCATTGCAGGCGTTACGGGACAAGGCTGCCGGCAGTGCCCAGGCCGAGATTTTCCGCGCTCACCAAGAATTGCTCGAAGACCCGACCTTGCTGGAACAAGCCCACCGTTTGTTGGCGGAGGGCAAGAGCGCCGCGTTTGCCTGGAACAGTGCCACGCTCGCGACCGTCAAGCTATTCCAGGGGCTGGGCAACGCGCTGATCGCCGAGCGCGCGGCAGACCTGGCCGATGTCGGCAAGCGTGTGCTGAAACTGATCCTGGGTATTCAGGACAACGCCTGGGACTTGCCGGAGCGCGCGATCCTGATCGCCGAGCAATTGACCCCTTCGCAGACGGCCAGCCTGGATACCCGCAAAGTGCTGGGGTTCGTCACCGTTGGCGGCGGCGCGACCAGTCATGTCGCCATCCTTGCCCGCGCCCTCGGCCTACCGGCCATTTGCGGTGTTCCAACCGAGGTACTGGGGCTGGCCAATGGCAAACAGGTGTTGCTCGACGCCGACAAGGGCGAGCTGCACCTGGAGCCGGACCTGGCCGAAATCGAGCAACTGGACATTGCGCGCAAGCAACAGGCGCTCCGCCATCAGCGCGATGTGGCACAGGCGTCTTTGTCCGCCACCACCCGCGATGGCCATCACGTCGAAGTCACCGCCAACGTGGCCTCGTTGCAGGAGGTGGAGCAATCCCTGACCCTGGGTGGCGAAGGTGTCGGCCTTCTGCGCTCGGAATTCCTCTACCTGGATCGCAACCGCGCGCCAGGCCCCGATGAACAAGCGGCCACCTACACCGCCATCGCCCGTGCCCTGGGTACCGAGCGCAACCTGGTGGTGCGCACCCTGGACGTCGGCGGCGACAAGCCGTTGGCCTATGTGCCGATGGACGCCGAAACCAATCCGTTCCTCGGCCTGCGCGGTATCCGCCTGTGCCTGGAGCGTCCTGAGCTGCTGCGCGAACAATTCCGTGCGATCCTCGCCAGCGCAGGCTTTGCGCGGCTGCACATCATGTTGCCGATGGTCAGCCTGCTGTCGGAGCTGCACCTGGCCCGCAGGATGCTTGAAGAGGAAGCACTGGCGCTGGGGCTTACCGAGCTGCCGAAGCTGGGCATCATGATAGAAGTGCCGTCCGCCGCGCTGATGGCGGATGTGTTCGCGCCCCATGTGGACTTTTTCTCCATCGGCACCAACGACCTGACCCAATACACCCTGGCCATGGACCGCGACCACCCGCGCCTGGCCAACCAGGCCGATAGTTTCCACCCGGCGGTGCTGCGCCTGATCGCCACCACGGTCAAGGCCGCCCATGCCCATGGCAAGTGGGTGGGGGTGTGCGGTGCGCTGGCTTCCGAAGCGCTGGCCGTGCCGGTGCTGATCGGGCTGGGCGTGGACGAGTTGTCGGTGAGCGTGCCGTTGATCCCCACCATCAAGGCCACCGTGCGCGAACTGGACCTGGCCGACTGCCAGATCATCGCCCGTCAGGTACTGGGCCTGGAAGAAGCCGCCCAGGTGCGTGAGGCCTTGCGCCAATATCACGCAGCCACCGTTGAAACCTCACCTGTCATGGAGCTTTGAGCATGTTCGAGAAATTACAGCGGGCGTTCTGGAAAGCCCTGACGCCGGATTTGATTGCCGAGACCGTAGCAACACCGACGCAGAGTCTATTGCCGGCCGAAGTAATCAGCGCGTTGGGCGGCGCGGACAACCTCAAAACGCAGCAGCGTGTGGCGCTGACACGGGTGCGGGTGCAGTTGCAGGATGCGGGGCGGTTGGATGAGGTGGCGTTGAAGGCGGCCGGTGTCGCAGGGGTGATGGTGTTAACAGGCGGCGTAGTCCATCTGCTAACGGGTCTCTAATCCAAATAGAGATCAAAATGTGGGAGGGGGCTTGCCCCCGATTGCAATGTATCTGTCAGCTTATTTGTAGCTGACACACCGCTATCGGGGTGCAAGCCCCCTCCCACTGGGTTTTGCTGTGTTCTTACAACTGTGGGTTGTCTTCCGGCGGCTTGGTCTTGTCGATACCCGGCACATGCAAGTTGCCTTCGACCACCTGGTTGCCCTCCAGCTGCGGCTGGGTCACCCAGGTGAGGATGTCGTAGTAACGCCGGATGTTTGCCACAAAGTGCACCGGCTCACCGCCTCGCGCATAGCCGTAGCGGGTCTTGCTGTACCACTGCTTCTGCGACAGGCGCGGCAGCATCTTTTTCACATCCAGCCACTTGTTCGGGTTCAGGCCTTCGCGCTTGGCCAGCGTGCGCGCATCCTCCAGGTGGCCGGTGCCAACGTTGTAGGCGGCGAGGGCGAACCAGGTGCGATCCGGTTCGGCGATGCTGTCGTCCAGTTCATCCTTGATCTTGGCCAGGTATTTGGCGCCGCCCATGATGCTTTGCTTGGGATCCAGGCGGTTGGACACGCCCATGGCCTGGGCGGTGTTCTGGGTCAGCATCATCAGGCCACGCACGCCGGTCTTGGAGGTGACGGCCGGCTGCCACAGCGATTCCTGATAGCCGATGGCGGCCAGCAGGCGCCAATCGACCTTTTCTTCCTTGGCATAGGCGCGGAAGTGTTTCTCGTACTTGGGTAAACGCTGCTGCAGATGCTGGGCGAAGGTGTAGGCACCCACATAGCCGAGCACGTCGACGTGCCCGTAGTAGCGGTCTTTCAGACGCTGCAACGTGCCGTTCTTCTCGACTTTATCCAGGTAACTGTTGATCTCGTTGAGCAGGCTGTTGTCATCACCGGCAGCGACAGCCCAGCTCTGGTTGCTGGCGTCGCCCAGGTCGAACGCCACGCGTACGTTGGGGAAGTACACCTGGTTCATCGCCACTTCGTTGGAGTCCACCAGGGTCAGATCGATTTGCCCCTCGTCCACCATGCGCAGCAGGTCGACTACCTCAACGGCGTCGGATTCTTCGTATTCAATTGCAGGATTCTGCTTCTTCAGCGCCGCCAATTGTTCGGCGTGGGTGCTGCCCTTGAGCACCATGATCTTCTTGCCCACCAGGTCCGCCGCGTTCGTCGGGCGGGACTGGCCATTGCGGTAGATGATCTGCGGAGTGACTTCCAGGTAAGGGTGGGAGAAACGTACCTGCGCCTTGCGCTGCTCGCTGCTGACCAGGCCGGCGGCGGCGAGGACCGGGCCGTTGGGTTTGCCCAGCTGGCCGAACAGGTCGTCGAGGTTGTCGGCGGTCTCGATCTCCAGCTTCACGCCCAGGTCGTCGGCGAAGCGCTTGACCAGTTCGTACTCGAAACCGGTTTCACCGTTGCGGTCCTGGAAATAAGTCGCCGGGCTGTTCCGGGTGATCACCCGCAAGACGCCATCCTCCTTGATTCGCTCGAGCGTGCTGGGTTTATCAACACAGGCGCTGAGCATCAGGAAGAGTCCGGTGGCGATGAGCCATTTGGCGCATCGCGGTCGCAAAGCCGTTGGGGAGAACATCTGCGCAGTATACGCAAACGGCCCACGGCGCCATATCTCGACAGCGTGGGCGTTGTCTGCTAGCGCCGGCAAAACTGTGCTGCAACCCGCAGAAACGCGGCTTGGCGAGGGATTGTGACGGTTAAAATAACTGCGCCGAATGCCCCTCATGACCCGGCGAAAGGGGTGCAATCCGGCCAACTGACGTTCGGCGGCAGCCACCGGTAGCGTTTCGGGTGCCGTTGGCGGCGGTTTACGCTAGAATGCACGGCCTCAAAGCACACCCCCTTCCCGAGGCTGTCCCGAAGATGTTGATCCTGCGCGGCGCTCCTGCCCTTTCTGCCTTTCGCCACAGCAAGCTCCTTGAGCAACTGAGCCAGAAGGTTCCAGCTGTTACAGGCCTGTACGCTGAATTTGCTCACTTCGCCGACGTTACCGGCGTGTTGAACGCCGACGAACAGCAAGTGCTCGCACGCCTTCTGAAGTACGGCCCAAGCGTTCCGGTCCAAGAGCCTGATGGCCGCTTGTTCCTGGTGCTGCCACGGTTCGGCACCATCTCGCCCTGGTCGAGCAAGGCCAGCGATATCGCCCGTAACTGCGGCCTGGAGAAAATCCAGCGTCTGGAGCGTGGTATCGCTTTCTACGTCGCGGGCCAGTTCAGCGATGCCGAGGCCGAGCTGATCGCCAGCAGCCTGCACGACCGCATGACCCAGATCATCGTCAGCCAGCTGGAACAGGCTGCCGGCCTGTTCAGCCATGCCGAGCCCAAGCCGCTGACCGCGATTGACGTGCTCGGCGGTGGCCGCGCCGCCCTCGAGAAGGCCAACACCGAGCTGGGCCTGGCCCTGGCCGAAGACGAGATCGACTACCTGGTCAACGCCTTCAACGGCTTGAAGCGCAACCCGCACGACATCGAACTGATGATGTTCGCCCAGGCCAACTCCGAGCACTGCCGTCACAAGATCTTCAACGCCAGCTGGGACATCGACGGCGAAAGCCAGGAAAAAAGCCTGTTCGGCATGATCAAGAACACCTACGTGATGCACAGCGAAGGGGTTCTTTCTGCTTATAAGGACAACGCCTCGGTGATCGTCGGCTCCGTCGCCGGCCGTTTCTTCCCGGACCCTGAGACCCGCCAGTACGGCGCGGTCCAGGAGCCGGTGCACATCCTGATGAAGGTCGAGACCCACAACCACCCGACCGCGATTGCCCCGTTCCCGGGCGCAGCCACCGGTTCCGGCGGCGAAATTCGCGACGAAGGTGCTACCGGTCGCGGCGCCAAGCCCAAGGCGGGCCTCACCGGTTTCACCGTGTCCAACCTGCAGATCCCGGGTTTCGAACAGCCGTGGGAAGTGCCGTACGGCAAGCCTGAGCGCATCGTCACCGCGCTGGACATCATGATCGAAGGCCCGCTGGGCGGCGCTGCGTTCAACAACGAATTCGGGCGTCCGGCGCTGACCGGTTACTTCCGGACCTTCGAACAATCCATCACCACCCCGCGTGGCGATGAAGTGCGCGGCTACCACAAGCCGATCATGTTGGCCGGCGGCATGGGCAACATCCGTGAAGAACACGTCAAGAAAGGCGAGATCCTGGTCGGCTCCAAGCTGATCGTGCTCGGCGGCCCGGCGATGCTGATCGGCCTCGGCGGCGGCGCGGCGTCCTCCATGGCCACCGGCACCAGCTCGGCAGACCTGGACTTCGCTTCGGTACAGCGCGAAAACCCGGAGATGGAACGCCGCTGCCAGGAAGTCATCGACCGTTGCTGGCAGTTGGGTGACAAGAACCCGATCAGCTTCATCCACGACGTCGGCGCGGGCGGTTTGTCCAACGCCTTCCCGGAACTGGTCAACGATGGCGACCGGGGTGGTCGCTTCGAGCTGCGCAACATTCCAAACGACGAGCCGGGCATGGCCCCGCACGAAATCTGGAGCAACGAATCCCAGGAACGCTACGTACTGGCGGTTGGCGCAGAAGACTTCGCGCGCTTCCAGGCCATCTGCGAACGCGAGCGCTGCCCGTTTGCCGTGGTCGGCGAAGCCACTGCCGAACCGCAGCTTACCGTCACCGACAGCCACTTCGGCAACAGCCCGGTGGACATGCCGCTCGAAGTGCTGCTGGGCAAAGCCCCGCGCATGCACCGTTCTGCGGTACGTGAAGCCGAGCTGGGCGATGACTTCGACCCAAGCCAACTCGAACTGGCCGACAGCATCGAACGCGTGCTGCACCATCCGGCCGTGGCGAGCAAAAGCTTCCTGATCACCATCGGCGACCGCACCATCACCGGCCTTGTGGCCCGTGACCAGATGGTCGGCCCGTGGCAAGTGCCGGTGGCTGACGTTGCCGTCACCGCCACCAGCTTCGACGTCTACACCGGTGAAGCCATGGCCATGGGCGAACGTACGCCGCTGGCCCTGCTGGATGCGCCGGCGTCAGGCCGCATGGCAATCGGTGAAACCCTCACCAACATCGCGGCGTCGCGCATCGGCAAGCTGTCCGACATCAAGCTGTCGGCCAACTGGATGTCCGCTGCCGGCCACCCGGGTGAAGATGCGCGCCTGTACGACACCGTCAAGGCGGTCGGCATGGAACTGTGCCCTGAGCTGGGCATCACCATTCCGGTGGGCAAGGACTCCATGTCCATGGCCACCCGTTGGAACGAAGACGGCGTCGACAAGACAGTCACCTCGCCGCTGTCGCTGATCGTCACCGGTTTTGCACCGGTTACCGACATCCGCCAGACCCTGACCCCGCAACTGCGCATGGACAAGGGCACCACTGATCTGATCCTGATCGACCTGGGCCGTGGCCAGAACCGCATGGGCGCGTCGATCCTGGCGCAGACCCATGGCAAGCTCGGCAAGCAGGCTCCGGACGTCGATGACGCCGAAGACCTCAAAGCCTTCTTTGCCGTGATCCAGGGCCTCAACGCCGACGGTCACCTGCTGGCTTACCACGACCGTTCCGATGGCGGCTTGCTGACCAGCGTTGTCGAGATGGCCTTCGCCGGTCACTGCGGCCTGAATATCGTGCTCGACAGCGTTGCCGAGGATGCGTCCGAGATCAACGGCATCCTGTTCAACGAAGAGCTGGGCGCAGTGATCCAGGTTCGCCAGGACGCGACCCCGGACGTACTCGCCCAATTCAGCGCCGCTGGCCTGGACGACTGCGTGGCGGTGATCGGCCAGCCGATCAACAACGGCGAGATCAACATCTCGTTCAATGGCGACACGGTGTTTGCCGGCCAGCGCCGCTTGCTGCAACGCCAGTGGGCCGAGACCAGCTACCAGATCCAACGCCTGCGTGACAACGCCGACTGCGCCGAGCAGGAATTCGACGTGATCCTGGAAGAAGACAACCCGGGCCTGAGCACCAAGCTCAGCTTCGACGTCAACCAGGACATCGCCGCGCCTTACATCAAGAAAGGCATTCGTCCACAAGTTGCCGTACTGCGTGAGCAGGGCGTCAACGGCCAGGTGGAAATGGCTGCGGCGTTCGATCGTGCTGGCTTCAATGCGATCGACGTGCACATGAGCGATATCCTCGCCGGTCGCGTTGACCTCAACGAGTTCAAAGGCCTGGTGGCCTGCGGCGGTTTCTCCTACGGCGACGTGCTGGGTGCCGGTGAAGGCTGGGCCAAGTCGGCCCTGTTCAACAGCCGTGCGCGCGATGCGTTCCAGGGCTTCTTCGAGCGCAACGACAGCTTCACCCTGGGTGTGTGCAACGGTTGCCAGATGATGTCCAACCTCAGCGAACTGATCCCAGGCAGCGAGTTCTGGCCGCACTTTGTACGCAACCGTTCCGAGCAGTTCGAAGCCCGTGTTGCCATGGTACAGGTGCAGGAGTCCAACTCGATCTTCCTGCAAGGCATGGCCGGTTCGCGCATGCCGATCGCCATTGCCCACGGTGAAGGCCATGCCGAGTTCGCCAGTGAAGAAGCCTTGCTTGAAGCTGACCTGTCCGGCACCGTCGCCCTGCGTTTCGTCGACAACCACGGCAAGGTCACCGAGACTTACCCGGCCAACCCGAACGGCTCGCCGCGCGGGATCACCGGCCTTACCAGCCGCGACGGTCGCGTGACCATCATGATGCCGCACCCGGAGCGTGTATTCCGCGCCGTGCAGAACTCGTGGCGTCCGGAAGAGTGGAACGAAGACGGCGCCTGGATGCGCATGTTCCGCAACGCCCGCGTGTGGGTGAACTAAGGCCGTGTACAAGCTCAGCTTCTTCGTGCCCGACAGCCACGTGGAGACGGTGAAAACCGCTGTCTTCGCAGCGGGTGGCGGGCGCATCGGCAACTACGACAGCTGCGCCTGGCAAGTGCTGGGCCAGGGCCAATTCCGCGCGTTGGACGGCAGTCAGCCGTTTATCGGGCAGGTGGGCCAGGTTGAAGTGGTTGAAGAGTGGAAGGTTGAGCTGGTGGTGGCGGATGAGTTGATTGTGGCGGTTGTGGCTGCGTTGAAACTCAGTCACCCCTACGAGACACCGGCGTATGAGGTGTGGCAGTTGGCGGATTTTTGATTCGCACGCTGCAAAAACAAGAAACCCGCTGGGCCAGTTTGGCCAGCGGGTTTTTTGTCGGCTGTCAGGGCCTCATCGCGGGCAAGCCCGGCTCCCACATCTTGAATGTATTCACAGATAAAAATGTGGGAGCCGGGCTTGCCCGCGATGGGGGCTGTTCAGGCCAAGATTTGTTAGGCCCCAGCCCCAATCTGGCGACCGCTGACCAACCGCTCCAACGCGTCACCCAAGCCCGACGCTTTGTCACCAATCAACAAATGCCAAACACCGCTTTCCAGCTGGCTCACACCCTGGCAACCCAGAGCAGTCAGGTCAGCTTCAGACAACTCCGAGTCATCCCCTAACTCCACTCGCAACCGCGTCATCGCCACCGCTTCCAACTGGCGAACATTACCTCGGCCACCCAAGGCATTCAGCCATTTCTCAGCCTCTTGCACATTCACTGCTACGGGCTTATCCACAGGCGCCGGTTGCACGGGCACACTGGCAACAAACGAAGGCATGGCCAACCGAATCTCATCGGCAATGCTGTCTGCCATCGGCCCGACCACCACCTGCAAACTGCCGCCGTTACCTGGCCGGACGACCGCCATGGCACCCAGCGCTTTCAACTCCGCATCCACCGCCTTGTTGCGATCCACCATGTCCAACCGTAAGCGCGTGGTGCAGGCGCCGACACTCAGCAAATTCTGTGCACCGCCCAAGGCCTGGATGTAGGCCGTGGCGCGCTGGTTATCTGTCATCACCTCAGCCTGCACCACCTGGATATCCTCACGCCCCGGCGTCTTCAGGTTGAACCGGCGAATGCAGTAGCTGAACACGCTGTAATAGACCAGCGCATACGCCAGGCCTACCGGGAACACCAGCCAGCCATTGGTGGACTTGCCCCAGCCCAGCACCATGTCGATAAACCCACCGGAGAAGGTAAAGCCCAGGTGGATATTCAGCATATTGGTGACCGCCATCGACAGGCCGGTCAGCACCGCATGGATCAGGTACAAAAACGGCGCGAGGAACATGAAGGCGAATTCAATCGGCTCGGTCACCCCGGTCAGAAACGACGTCAGCGCCATCGACAGGAAAATCCCGCCCATCACTTTGCGCCGTTCCGGCAGCGCATTGCGGTACATCGCCAGACACGCCGCTGGCAGCCCGAACAGCATCACCGGGAACATGCCGGTCATGAACTGGCCGCCTTTGGGGTCGCCAGCAAAGTAACGGGTCAGGTCGCCGGTCACCACGGCACCGGTCACCGGGTCGGTAAAGGTGCCGAACACGAACCACGCCATGTTGTTGAGGATATGGTGCAGGCCGGTGACGATCAGCAGGCGGTTGAACACGCCAAACACGAACGCGCCCAGGCTGCCGCTTTCCATCAGCAGCACACCGAAGCTGTTGATGCCGTGCTGGATCGGCGGCCAGATCAGGCCAAAGATCACGCCCAGCGCCACCGCCGAAAACCCCGTGACAATCGGCACGAACCGTCGCCCACCAAAGAACGCGAGGTACTCCGGCAGCTTGATGTCCTTGAAGCGGTTATACAGCCCGCCTGCCATCAGGCCGCTGGCGATACCGGCAAGCATGCCCATGTTGATGGACGTGTCCATCACCTTGAGCGTGGAAACCATCACCAAGTAGCCAATCGCACCCGCCAAACCCGCCGTGCCGTTGTTGTCGCGGGCGAAACCCACGGCGATGCCGATGGCGAAGATCAGCGCCAGGTTGGCGAAGATCGCCTGCCCGGCGTCGTGCATCACCGCGATGTTCAAAAGATCGGTGTCGCCCAGGCGCAGCAACAGGCCGGCGATCGGCAGGATCGCGATCGGTAGCATCAGTGCACGGCCCAGGCGTTGCAGGCCTTCGATGAAATGTTGGTACATGGCGAGTCTCCTTTTTTCTTGTTGTTGTCAGCTCAGCGGCCAGTGGTATTGACAGGCTTGGCGAACGGCCTGGGCGCTGCTCAGGTCGAGCAGGCCCTGGCTCAGTTGCCGGCATTGCGCCGCGTCCAGGTGGCGGACGCGGTCCTTGATTTCTCCGATCTGCGGCGGGCTCACCGACAGCTCGCTGACCCCCAGGCCGACCAGTACCGGCGTGGCCAGCGGGTCGGAGGCGAGGGCGCCGCAGACCCCAACCCAGCGCCCGTGTTGCGCCGCGCCTGCGCAGGTCTGGGCGATCAGCCGCAGCAGCGCCGGGTGCAGTGCATCGACGCGCGCGGCGAGGCCGGCGTGGTCGCGGTCCATGGCCAGGGTGTACTGGGACAGGTCATTGGTGCCGATGGACAGGAAGTCGGCATGTTTGGCCAACTGCTCGGCCATCAGCGCGGCGGCGGGCACTTCGATCATCACGCCCAGTTCGGGACGCTGGGTCAGTTCCAACTCAGCGCACAACTCGTCCAGGCGCTGGCGAATCTGCAACAACTCATCCACCTCGCTGACCATCGGCAGCAGGATGCGGCAGCGCTCCAGCGGGCTGACTTGCAGCAGCGCCCGCAGTTGCTGGTCGAGCAGTTCCGGGCGTACCTGGGCCATGCGGATACCGCGCAGGCCCAGCACCGGGTTGGCCTCGACCGGCAGTGGCAGGTAGTCGAGTTGCTTGTCGCCGCCCACGTCGATGGTGCGGATGATCACCGACTTGTCGCCCATGGCATCCAGCACGGCCTGGTAGGCCTGGCGTTGTTCCTGTTCGTCCGGCGCGGTGCGGCGGTCGACGAAGAGAAACTCGGTGCGCAGCAGGCCGACGCCATCGGCGCCATTTTCAAACGCCACCAAGGCTTCGGCGCTGGAGGCAACATTCGCGGCAACTTCGATGCTCACGCCATCGGCGGTGCGTGCCGGCTGCCGGGCTTGGGCCTGTTGTTGCTGGCGCCGCAGTTTCTGCGTATCGCGAATCTGGTGTACTTCGGCGTGGCGCGCATCGCTGGGCGCCAGTTCCAGCCTGCCGTTGGCGGCGTCGAGGACCACGCGTTGGCCCTGGGGCACATCGAGGACTTCGGCGCCCAGCGCGACCACACAGGGCAAGCCTTTACCACGGGCCAAAATAGCCACATGGGAGGTGGCACCGCCTTCGGCCATGCAGATGCCTGCGGCATTTTGCGCGCTCAGTTGCAGCAGGTCGGACGGGGTCAGTTCGTGGGCGCTGACAATCGCCCCTGCGGGCAATTCGAAGTGCCAGGCTTCACCCAGTAATGCGCGCAGTACCCGTTGCTGCAAATCCCGCAGATCATTGGCGCGTTCGGCAAACAGCGGTTTGCCAAGGGCCAGCAACACGGCGCATTGCGCCTGGATCGCGTCGCGCCAGGCATGGGTGGCGGCACTGCCGTGCTCGATGGCGCCGGTGGCGGCGTCCAGCAGGGTCGGGTCTTCCAGCAGGGCGAGGTGGGCGGCGAATATGTCTTCTTCCTCGACGTTCTTGCGTTGGCGCGCATGATCCAGGGTGCTGCGGATTTCGCTGCGCACCTGCTCCAGGGCGGCATCCAGGCGTTGCAGTTGCTCGTCGGCAGCATGCTTGCCGGTGTCTGCCGGCAGTTCGATACCGGTCAGGCGGAACAATGGCCCGCAGACCAGGCCCGGCGCGGCACACACGCCTTGCAACACACCCACTTCGGTATTGACCCGACGGGGCGCGGCTGCCACCGGGGTGTGGTGTTCTTCCTTGACGACGGCTGACAAGGCCGCGATCACTGCCTGCACCGCCGCTTCGGCATCCTTGCCGCGACAGCTCACACGCACCTCATCCCCTTCACCGATACCCAGGCCCAGTAAACCGATCAGGCTGTCACACGAGGCGGTTTTATTGCCAAAGTGCAGCGAGGCCTGGCTGCTGAAACCCTGCGCAGCCTTGCGCACCAACGCCGCCGGGCGGGCATGTAAACCACCGCGATGGGTGATGCGTACGCGGGCGCTGGCTTCACCCGCCGAGTTATCCACAGGCGTCGACACCGACGCTGCCGAACGCGCCACGATCTGCAACAACGGCTCGCCGACCTTGACCGTTCTAGCCGCCACCGAGCGCAACTCGAAGCGCTCGCCATTGGTCAGGATGATCAGGCTGACCAGGCTCTTGCACTGGCGTGCAATGCGGTCCAGCTCAAACTGCACCAGCGCCTGGCCCTTGCTTACCCGCGCGCCATCCTTCACCAGCAAGGCGAAGCCTTCGCCGTTCAGTTCCACCGTATCGATGCCCACATGCATCAACACCTCGGCACCGTTGTCAGCGCGGATCGTCAGTGCATGCCCGGTGCGGGCGACGTGGATGATCACGCCGTCACAGGGTGCATGCAGGCAGTCATTCAACGGGTCGATGGCAATGCCGTCGCCCATGGCGCCGCTGGCGAACACTTCGTCGGGAACGTTGCCCAGGGCCAGCACCGGTCCGCTGAGGGGGGCGCTGAGGGTCAGGTCATTATTGTTGTTGGACATGGGCACGGTACTCATCAGGAAAACGCGACTCAGTGAGTGCGGGTAACTTTGCTCAGGTGACGCGGCTGGTCCGGGTCCATGCCCCGGGCTTCGGCCAAACCTGCCGCCATCACGTAGAAACTCTGGATCGCCAGGATCGGGTCCAGGGTCGGATGTTCGGCGCGGCTCAGGGTCAGGTCACGCTCGGCGATATCGTCCGGCGCAGCCAGCAACACGCGGGCACCGCGTTGACGCATGTCGGCGGCCAGGCTCAACAGGCCGGCTTGCTCGGCGCCGCGCGGGGCGAACACCAGCAGGGGGTAGTTGTCGCCAATCAGTGCCATCGGCCCGTGACGTACCTCGGCGCTGCTGAAGGCTTCGGCCTGGATCGCCGAGGTTTCCTTGAGCTTGAGCGCCGCTTCCTGAGCGATGGCAAAACCGGCGCCTCGACCGATCACCATCAGTTGCTGGCAGTCGCGCAGGGCGTCGATGGCGACCGTCCAGTCCTGCCTGGCGGCGGCACGCAGTTCGTCCGGCAAGGCGCGGCAGGCTTGCAGCAAGTCGGCTTCCTGGTTCCAGTGGCCGATCAGCAGCGCGCTGGCACTCAGTGTGGCGATAAAACTTTTGGTGGCGGCGACGCTTTGCTCCGGCCCGGCGCAGAGCGGCACGTGGAATTCGCAGGCGGCTTCCAGCGGTGAGTCTTCAGCGTTCACCAGCGAAATGCTCAGGGCGCCGCGTTTGCGCAGCAGGCGCAAGCTGTTGACCAGGTCCGGGCTTTGCCCCGACTGCGAGAAACCGAACGCCACTTGGCCGCTGACTTTCAACGGGGCTTGCAGCAGGGTCACCACCGACATTGGCAACGACGCCACCGGGATGCCCACGTGCTGCATGGCCAGGTAGGCGAAGTAGCTGGCGGCGTGATCCGAGCTGCCGCGGGCGATGGTCATCGCCACTTGCGGCGGCTGGCGGCGCAGGCGGCCGGCGACTTCTTCCAGCAGTGGGTCCAGGCGTTGCAATTGCGCCGACACGGCGTCGCAGGAGGCCAGGGCCTCTTCAAGCATTTTTGAAGTCAATGGTTTCTCCTTCGACCATTACGTCGGTGAGTGTCAGGGAGCGGTCCAGGCGCACGCAGTCGGCAAAACTGCCGGGTTGCAGGCGGCCGCGCTCTTCCAGGCCCAGGTAGTCCGCAGGAAATTGCGACAGGCGTTGTGAGGCTTCGCTGACGGGCAGGCCGATCTTCACCAGGTTGCGCAGCGCCTGGTCCATGGTCAGCGTGCTGCCGGCCAGGGTGCCGTCGGCCAGGCGCACGCCGCCCAGGCATTTGGTCACGGTGTGGCTGCCCAGCTTGTATTCGCCATCCGGCATGCCGGCGGCGGCAGTGGAGTCGGTGACGCAGTACAGGCATGGGATCGAACGCAGCGCCACGCGCATGGCGCCGGGGTGCACATGCAGCAAATCCGGGATCAATTCGGCGTACTTGGCGTGGGCCAGTGCGGCGCCGACGATGCCGGGCTCGCGGTGATGCAGCGGGCTCATGGCGTTGTACAAATGGGTGAAGCTGGTGGCGCCGGCAGCGAGGGCGGCGACGCCTTCTTCATAGCTGCCCAGGGTATGGCCGATCTGCATGCGCACGCCGCGTTCGCTGAGGGCGCGGATCAGGCCGTCATGCCCGGCGATTTCCGGGGCGATGGTGATCACGCGGATCGGCGCCAGGCGCAGATAGGCTTCCACTTCGGCCATCAAGGCGGTGTGGGCAAAGTTGGGTTGGGCGCCGAGTTTTCCCGGATTGATGTAGGGCCCTTCCAGGTGCACACCCAGTACGCGGGCGCTGCCCTTCGGACGCCGTTCGCAGAAGGTGCCGAGCTGACCGAGTACGCTTGAGATTTCATCCACCGGCGCAGTCATGGTCGTAGCCAGCAGAGAAGTCGTACCGAAACGCACGTGGGTGCGGGTGATGGTCTCGAAGGCATCGCTGCCTTCCATGATGTCCTTGCCACCGCCGCCGTGGACGTGCAGGTCGATAAAACCCGGCAGCAGGTAGGGCAGGTCGTTGTCAGTCGGGTCGCAAGGGGTGCCTTCGATAGCGATCACCTTGCCGTGCTGATGCACCAGGCGGCCGCGAATCCAGCCGCTGGGCGTGAGGATGTTGTCTTCGGACATGGGCAGTTCTCTAGAGTCGCAGTTCAGCGGAGTAGTCATGGCGGCGCAGCTCTGCGACGAAGTCGTAGTAGTCGTTGCGGCAGTAGGTGTCGGTGATTTCGATCGGTGTGTTGTCGGCGGTGTAGCCGACCCGGGTCATCAGCAGCATCGCGGTGCCGGGGGCGATGCCCACCAGCGCGGCGAACTCGTCGGAAGCGTTGATCGCCTGCACATGCTGCAGGGCGCGCACGATGGGTTTGCCGATGCTTTCGAGGTATTCGTACAGCGAATTGCCAATGCCTTGCGGGTGCGGCAGTACCGAGGCGGGCAGGGTGCTCATTTCAATCGCCATCACCGTGTCATCCGCCTTACGCAAGCGTTTGAGGCGTGCCACTTTATCGGCGGGCGAAAGGCCCAGGCGGATCATCTCTTCGTGGGTCGGCTGGGTCAGTTCTCGTTCCAGCCATTGGGAGCTGGGCACGAAACCCTTGAGCCGCAGCATCTCGCTGAACCCCGAAAGGCGCGACAGCGGCTGTTCCAAGCGTGGCGATATATAGGTGCCGGAGCCTTGATTACGGCGGATCAGCCCTTGGGCAAACAACACTTCCAGCGCCTTGCGAGCGGTGACTCGCGAGATGCTCAATTGCTCGCTGAGGACGCGCTCCGAGGGCAGGGCCTGTTCGGAGGTCCACTGGCCGGCATGGATCGCTGCTTCCAGTTTGCGCGCCAATTGCAGGTACAGCGGCGTGGATTGTTTATCGTCGGGGCGCAGGGCCAGGATGGGGTTCATCTGTCAGGTTTCCGATGCGGTTATTGGAGTGTTGTCGCCCGGTATTGGCCGGAAATTAATACCACTTAAATACCATGTCAATGCAGCTAAAACGGTGCAAGCAGCGGTTTAAAGGCTCCACAATGAGGCCTGGTATGAAGTGGTATTAGAGAGGTCTTTATCGCGCACAGAACGGCGCAGCCCGCAGGGGTGAACTGGTATTCACCGGCGGGCACAGAGGGGGGGCGGGATTTTTTTCGAATTATTTTACGAACGGTACGAGATTACGGACGAATCTCGATCAGGGTGCCGTCCTTGACCAGGTTCCACACTTCGCGCATGTCCACGTTGCGCATGCCGATGCAGCCGTCGGTCCAGTCCAGGGTATGGAACCACTGTTCCGGGTACTCTTCGCTGTCGGGCGTGCCGTGGATCATGATCATGCTGCCGGGCTTCACGCCTTCGCGGCGGGCGCGGGCGGCGTCGCTGATATTGGGGTAGGAGATGTGCATGGCCAGGTTGAAGCGGTCGCTGGTCTTGCGCCAGTCGATCCAGTACAGGCCCTCTGGCGTGCGGCGGTCACCCTCGATCAGCTTGTGGCCCTTGGGGTTCTTGCCCAGGGAAATGCGGTAGGTCTTGAGCGGCTTGCCGTCGTTGATCAACTGCAACTGATGGGCGGACTTGAGCACCAGGACCTTTTCGACGGTCTTGCCGCCCAGGGTTTCCACGGTCGAGGCTGATGACAGGGTCGCGAACGACAGGCAGATAAGGGCAAGCAACCAACGCATTAAAACGGTATCCCTAGTCATGGAGCGGGCAACACCCGCGGCTCTACAGCCTCGCTGCGCACCGGGAAGGCCTGCTGCCGACGGTCAGCAAAAAAGTATTCGAGGGTGCGCCCGACCGTGCGGAACGCCAGCTCGGACCAAGGGATGTCGGCTTCGTCGAACAACTGCACTTCCAGGCTTTCGGGGCCGGCGGCGAAGTCCAGGTCAAGCAGGTCGGCGCGGTAGAAAATATGCACCTGATTGATATGCGGCACGTCGATCAGGGTGTAGATGCTCAGGTTGTGCACGCGGGCGCAGGCTTCTTCCAGGGTTTCGCGCATGGCGGCCTGTTCCACGGTCTCGCCGTTTTCCATGAAGCCGGCGGGCAGCGTCCAGTAGCCCAGGCGCGGCTCGATGGCGCGGCGGCACAGTAGCACTTTATCGCCCCATACCGGCACGGTGCCGGCGACGATATTGGGGTTCTGGTAGTGGATGGTCGAGCAGTGATCACACACAAAGCGCAGGCGGCCGTCGCCTTCGGGGATGCGTTGGGTAACCGGTTTACCGCACTGGCTGCAGAAATTCATGCTGGGGTTCCTGGAAAGTGCGTCTATCTTGGCGTGACGGGCAGGGCGCTGCAACAAGTTGTCGTTTAGCGACACCGGGCGGGTTTTGGGGTTGGGCACCCGCGAGCTTTGGTGCATGATGCAAGGTAGCCAACAGACCGAGATGACTCATGCTGGACGAGCTACTTCGCCGGGTAAGCAACCACACCCCCCACACGCTTGAAACCGACGGGCGTTTCCCCGAGGCTGCGGTGCTGGTGCCGATTACCCGCAGTGACGAACCTGAGCTGATCCTGACCCTGCGCGCCAGTGGCCTGTCGACCCATGGTGGCGAAGTGGCCTTTCCGGGCGGGCGGCGCGACCCCGAAGACCCGGACCTGATCTTCACCGCGCTGCGCGAGGCCGAAGAAGAAATCGGCCTGCCGCCCGGGCTGGTCGAAGTGATCGGCCCGCTGAGCCCCTTGATCTCCCTGCATGGCATTCGGGTCACGCCGTATGTCGGCGTGATCCCCGATTACGTCGAGTACTTGGCCAACGATGCCGAGATTGCCGCGGTTTTCAGCGTGCCCTTGGACTTCTTCCGACAAGACCCACGCGAACATACCCACCGGATCGATTACCAGGGCCGCAGTTGGTACGTGCCCAGCTATCGGTTTGGCGAATACAAGATCTGGGGGCTGACGGCCATCATGATCGTCGAGCTGATCAATCTGCTCTATGACGATGCCAAGATCAGCCTGCACCAGCCACCCAAGAGCTTCATCAATACTTGAGCCATCGCTTGAATGGCAACGCCGTGAGGAAAAACCATGAAATACCGCCTGGGCGACGCCCGCGTCGAGACTCATCCACAGAGCTGGGTGGCACCCAATGCCACGCTGGTGGGCAAGGTCAAGCTGGAGGAGGGCGCCAACGTGTGGTTCAACGCGGTGTTGCGCGGTGACAACGAACTGATCCTGATCGGCAAGAACAGCAACGTGCAGGATGGCAGCGTGATGCACACCGACATGGGCTACCCGTTGACCCTGGGCACCGGCGTGACCATTGGGCATAACGCCATGTTGCACGGCTGCACGGTGGACGATTACAGCCTGATCGGCATCAATGCGGTGATCCTCAACGGCGCCAAGATCGGCAAGCACTGCATCATCGGCGCCAATTCGCTGATCGGCGAAGGCAAGGAAATCCCCGATGGTTCGCTGGTGATGGGCTCGCCGGGCAAGGTGGTGCGTGAACTGACCGACGCGCAGAAACGCATGCTCGAAGCCAGCGCCGCGCACTATGTGCACAACGCACAGCGTTATGCGCGGGATCTGGTCGAGCAGGAAGAATGAATCCGATTGAACGCCCCGTTGCGTCGCCGTGCGTGAGCATTTGCGCGCTGGACGATGACGATATTTGCACCGGCTGCCAGCGTACGGTGGATGAGATTACGCGTTGGAGCCGCATGGATAACGCCGAGCGCCGGGTGGTGCTGGGGTTGTGTCATGAGCGGGCGGTGGCGAGTGGATTGGTGTTTATGGCCTCTAATAAATCCGGCGCCTGAACCAACGCTATCGGGGGCAAGCCCCCCTCCCACAGTTGGCCGCGTTCAGTCTGTAGGAATGCAGTCAAAATGTGGCAGGGGGCTTGCCCCCGATAGGGCCATCCCAGACGACATATTTCAAAATGTGAAGTACCCTGTGCCCCTTGTTCACAGGTCCATCCCCATGCTCTTCCTGATCGCCTACATCAGCAGCGTCGTGCTGATCAACTTCGCCTTCTCCACCGCCCCGCACCTGGATGTCATCTGGTCCGCCTGGGGTGGCCTGGTCTTTATCCTGCGCGACATGGTGCAAACCCGCTTCGGCCATGGCGCAATCATCGCCATGCTGGCCGCGCTGGTGCTGTCGTATGTCACGTCCGACCCGGCCATCGCCCTGGCCAGCGCCACCGCGTTCGCGGTGTCCGAGTGCATCGACTGGCTGGTGTTCAGCATCACCAAGCGTCCGCTGCACGACCGCCTGTGGATCAGTTCGGCGCTGAGCATTCCCCTCGACACCTTTATCTTCTTCGGCCTGATCGGCGCGCTCACGCCGGCGGTAGTGGGTACTGCACTGGCGTCGAAGTTCGCCGGGGTCACGGTGGTGTGGCTGATCATGGCCTGGCGCATCCGCAAGCGGGCTGTCGCCAACTGAGGCCAATTCCTGCAGTTCATGTAAAATGCCGGCCTTTCTCCCAATGATCCGCTCCCCTGAGGACCTGAGATGACCCGAATCGGAACTCCATTGTCGCCAACCGCGACCCGCGTTTTGCTGTGTGGCTGCGGTGAGCTGGGCAAGGAAGTGGTAATCGAGCTGCAACGCCTGGGCGTTGAAGTGATTGCCGTGGATCGCTACGCCAACGCGCCGGCCATGCAGGTTGCGCACCGTAGCCACGTGATCAACATGCTCGACGGCGCCGCCCTGCGAGCGGTGATCGAGGCGGAAAAGCCGCACTTCATCGTGCCGGAAATCGAAGCCATCGCGACCGCCACCCTGGTGGAACTGGAAGCCGAAGGCTTCACCGTGATCCCGACCGCGCGCGCCACCTCGCTGACCATGAACCGTGAAGGCATCCGCCGCCTGGCCGCCGAAGAGTTGGACCTGCCAACCTCGCCGTACCACTTCGCCGATACCTTCGAAGACTACAGCAAGGCCGTGCAGGACCTGGGCTTCCCGTGCGTGGTCAAGCCGGTGATGAGTTCGTCGGGCAAGGGCCAGAGCCTGCTGCGCAGCGTCGATGACGTGCAGAAAGCCTGGGACTACGCCCAGGAAGGCGGCCGTGCAGGTAAAGGCCGTGTGATCATCGAAGGCTTTATCGACTTCGATTACGAAATCACCCTGCTGACCGTGCGTCACATCGGCGGCACCACCTTCTGCGCGCCCGTCGGCCACCGTCAGGAGAAGGGTGACTACCAGGAATCCTGGCAGCCACAGGCCATGAGCCCGATTGCCCTGGCGGAATCCGAGCGCGTTGCCAAGGCGGTGACCGAGGCCCTGGGTGGCCGTGGCCTGTTTGGCGTGGAGTTGTTCATCAAGGGGGATCAGGTGTGGTTCAGCGAAGTGTCGCCGCGCCCGCATGACACCGGTTTGGTAACCCTGATTTCCCAGGACCTGTCGCAGTTTGCGCTGCACGCGCGCGCCATCCTGGGCCTGCCGATCCCGTTGATCCGTCAGTTCGGGCCTTCGGCCTCGGCGGTGATCCTGGTGGAAGGGCAGTCGACCCAGACGGCGTTCGCCAACCTCGGCGCCGCGTTGAGCGAACCTGATACCGCGCTGCGCCTGTTCGGCAAGCCCGAAGTGAATGGCCAGCGCCGCATGGGCGTGGCGTTGGCGCGGGATGAGTCGATTGAAGCGGCCCGTACCAAGGCGACCCGGGCTTCCCAGGCAGTGGTGGTAGAGCTCTAAAAGCATCGGGGGCAAGCCCCCCTCCCACACTTGATCCAGTTCACAGAGTTAGATTTGTGAATACATTCAAATGTGGGAGGGGGCTTGCCCCCGATAGCGGTCTATCAGCCCACGCGATTCAAATCATTATCCCGCGTCTCTTTCAGGCACAGCACCGCAATCAAGCTCAGCAACGCTGCCGCCGACACATACCCACCGACATAACTCAGCCCACCCATCGCCACCAGCTTGGTCGCGAAGAACGGCGCGGCGGATGCCCCGACAATCCCACCCAGGTTATACGCCGCCGAAGCGCCGGTATAACGCACGCGGGTCGGGAACAGTTCCGGCAGCAGCGCGCCCATCGGGGCGAACGTCACGCCCATCAGGAACAGCTCCAGCGCCAGGAACAGCGCCACCGCCCAGGTCGAACCGTGGGTCAGCAATGGCTCCATGGTAAAGCCCGACAGAATCGCCAGGACTGCACCAGCGATCAGCACCGGCTTACGCCCATAACGATCACTGGCCAGCGCCGCCAGCGGCGTTGCCAAGCCCATGAACAGTACCGCGAAGCACAGCAGGCCGAGGAAGGTTTCACGGCTGTAGCCCAAGGTCGACACGCCATAGCTCAGGGAAAACGCCGTGGTGATATAGAACAGCGCGTAGCACACCACCATCGACGCAGCGCCCAGCAACACCGGCAGCCAGTGTTGGCTGAACAGCTCCACCAACGGCACTTTGACCGGCGCTTGCTGGGCGACGGCGTTGGCGAACACCGGCGTTTCGTGCAGCTTCAGCCGCGCGTACAGGCCTACCATCACCAGCGCCGCGCTGAGGATGAACGGGATGCGCCAGCCCCAACTGCGGAATTGCTCATCGCTGAGACTCATGGCCAGGATCAGGAACAAGCCGTTGGCTGCCAGGAATCCGATCGAAGGGCCGAGTTGCGGGAACATGCCGAACCAGGCGCGTTTGCCCTTGGGCGCATTCTCGGTCGCCAACAGCGCCGCGCCGCCCCATTCGCCGCCCAGGCCCAGGCCCTGGCCGAAACGCAGTACACACAACAGGATCGGCGCCCAGGCGCCGATGCTGTCATAACCGGGCAGCAAGCCGATCAGCGTGGTGCACACGCCCATCAGCAGCAGCGAGGCCACCAGGGTCGATTTGCGCCCGATACGGTCGCCAAAGTGGCCGAACAGCGCCGACCCCAGTGGGCGGGCGATGAAGGCGATACCGAAGGTCAGGAATGACGCCAGCATCTGCGCGGTGCCGGAGGTCTGCGGGAAGAACACCGGGCCGATCACCAGCGCAGCAGCCGTGGCGTAGATATAGAAGTCGTAGAACTCGATGGCGGTGCCGACGATGCTCGCCGTGGCGACCCGTGCGGTCGAGTTGGTCGGGGCGGCAGCAGGTGCGGCCTCGTTGTAGGTGGTGCTCATGGCGATATCCCTGACGGTCAGTGCGCGTTTGGACGCGGATTATTATTGGTCGAACACCCATGGATCAGGGTTGTGCGCGGGGCGGCTCGGGATGGGAGCGAACACCGGTCAGACACTGTAAAGCGGTGCCTGGACGCGTTCAGTGCGGGTAGCACGCGGTCGGGCGGGGCTCTGGTAAGCCGTCCCGATTATAGGAAGGGGTTTGAACACACAACAAGTCAAAATGTGGGAAGGGCAAGCCCCTCCCACATTATGTGGTTGTGTTTTGTCTGGGAACTAAGCGGCGACCGGCATCCGGCTGGTATGCCAGATCAGCACCTTGCTCACCCGGTTGTCCTCGGTCTCGAGGATTTCCAGGCGGTAGCGGCCTATTTTCAGGCACACCGCGCAATCCGGAATGGTCTCCAGCGCCTCGGTGACCAGGCCGTTGAGTGTCTTGGGGCCGTCGCTGGGCAGGTGCCAGTTCAGGCTCTTGTTCAATTCGCGGATCGAGGCGGCGCCGTCGATGATGTAGCGGCCATCCGGTTGCGCTTCGATATGCGGGTTGTCCGCACTCTGTTCGCTTTCGAATTCACCGACGATTTCTTCGAGGATATCTTCCAGGGTCACGATGCCGAGTACTTCGCCGTATTCATCCACCACCATGCCCAGGCGACGCTGCTGTTTGTGGAAATTCAGCAGTTGCAGTTGCAGCGGAGTGCTTTCCGGGACGAAGTAGGGCTCGTGGCAGGCCGCGAGCAACGCCTCTTTGGTCAGGCTCGCGTCGGGCAACAGGTGCTGGATCTGCCGCGTGTTGAGCACGGCTTCGACCTGGTTGATATCACTGTGGAACACCGGCAGGCGCGTGCGCTGGGAGGTGCGCAGCTGCTCGATGATCTCCTCGATCGAGTCATCCAGGTTGATGCCGTCCACTTCGCTGCGGGGCACCAGGATGTCGTTGACGGTGATGTTGTCCAGAGCGTGGATGCCCGGCATGCCGGGGGTACGGCCTTCGGCGATCTCGGGTTCGGGTTCGTCATCATGGTCAGGCAGCGGTTCGTCGCTCTTCTTCACCACGCCGGTCTTGCGCGCGAACGGGCGCAGCAGCAACAGACTGATACCATTGAGCAGCCAGGCCAGGGGGTAGACGATTTTGAGTGGCACGCCCAGCAGCGTATTGCCGAAGCCCAGTACCGCTTGCGGATAGCGGGTGGCCAGGGCGCGGGGCAGGTAGTCGGCCAGGATCAACAGGGTCGCGCAGGAGATCAGCCAGCCGAGCCACGGCCCGTTCTGCGCCCAGGCGTATATGGCCAGCAGCGTGCACAGGATGACCACGGCGGCGCGACACAGGCTGTTGCACAGGATCAGGCTGTTACGCGGAAAGCTCAGGCGGGTGGCCGCCTTGTCGCCCTGGCGTGTTCCGGGGCGCAGGGCCAGCAAGTGTTGCTGGGCGGCTTCGATGGCAGTAAACAGCGCGGCCCATAACACCAGCAGGGCGATTACCGCGAGCATCGGCTCCAGGGGCAAGTTGTCCATGATCGCCGCCCGTCAGATATGCAGGATGTATTCGCGAACCAGCTTGCTGCCGAAATAGGCCAGCATCAGCAGGCAGAAACCGGCCAGGGTCCAGCGGATCGCCTTGTGCCCGCGCCAGCCGAGGCGGTTGCGGCCCCACAGCAGGACGCTGAACACGATCCAGGCCAGGCAGGCCAGCAGGGTCTTGTGCACCAGGTGCTGGGCGAACAGGTTTTCGAAGAACAGCCAGCCGGAGATCAGCGACAGCGAGAGCAAGGTCCAGCCGGCCCACAGGAAGCCGAACAGCAGGCTTTCCATGGTTTGCAGCGGCGGGAAGTTCTTGATCAGCCCGGACGGGTGCTTGTGCTTGAGCTGGTGGTCCTGCAGCAACAGGAGCAAGGCCTGGAACACTGCGATGGTGAACATGCCATAGGCCAGGATCGACAGCAGGATGTGGGCGAGGATGCCCGGTTCTTCATCGATCACCGGCACCGTACCGGTAGGCGCGAATTGCGCCAGCAGCACCGTCAGCATGCCCAGCGGGAAGAGCAGTACCAGCAGGTTCTCGACCGGGATCCGGTAGCAGGCCATCAGTGTCAGCGCGATAACGGCTGCGGCGATCAGGCTGGCGGCGCTGAAAAAGTCCAAGGCCAGGCCGACCGGCGTCATCAAGTGCGTGAACAGGCTCGCGGCATGGGCGAGCAAGGCGAGGACGCCAAGGCCTACCAACAGGCGTTTGTCCGCCTTGGTGCCCTGGGCCAGACGAGTGCCCTGATAGACGGTCGCAGCGGCGTACAAGATGGCGGCGGCGAGGCTGGGTAGCAAACTGGGTGACAAAGGGAGCATAAATCCTGTTAGGCAAGCCCGAAAGGCGCTGAGTTTGGCATACCCCCGCGCAACACGAAAGACTCCCGGGCCAGACAGCGGGTGTGCATGGACGCAGTCTTCGCTATAATCCGCGACCTGCCCACGCCGCAGGCTCGCCGAGCGCTGTTTTTAATAGCGATTTACCACAGCCTGGGCCGCCATTACCTCGGTCTATGAATAGGGCCTGAAAGGATCGCGCATGTTTGAAAATCTGACTGACCGTCTCTCGCAGACGCTGCGCCACGTTACCGGCAAGGCCAAGCTGACCGAGGACAATATTAAAGACACCCTGCGTGAAGTGCGCATGGCGTTGCTGGAAGCCGACGTGGCCTTGCCGGTGGTGAAAGACTTCGTCAACTCGGTCAAAGAGCGCGCGGTGGGCACCGAAGTGTCCCGCAGCCTGACCCCGGGCCAGGCGTTTGTGAAGATCGTCCAGGCCGAACTCGAAAGCCTGATGGGCGCGGCCAACGAAGACCTGAACCTCAGCGCCGTGCCGCCGGCCGTCGTCCTGATGGCGGGTCTGCAAGGTGCGGGCAAGACCACCACCGCCGGCAAGCTGGCGCGCTTCCTTAAAGAGCGCAAGAAGAAGTCTGTGATGGTGGTGTCGGCCGACGTGTACCGTCCGGCGGCCATCAAGCAGCTGGAAATGCTCGCAGGCGAAGTGGGCGTGACCTTCTTCCCGTCCGACCTGAGCCAGAAGCCGGTCGACATCGCCAACGCCGCCATTAAAGAAGCCAAGCTCAAGTTCATCGACGTGGTCATCGTCGATACCGCCGGTCGCCTGCACATCGATGAAGAGATGATGGGCGAGATCAAGGCGCTGCATGCCGCGATCAACCCGGTAGAGACCCTGTTCGTGGTCGACGCCATGACCGGCCAGGACGCGGCGAACACCGCCAAGGCCTTCGGCGACGCACTGCCGCTGACCGGCGTGATTCTGACCAAGGTCGACGGCGACGCCCGTGGCGGTGCCGCGCTGTCGGTACGTGCCATCACCGGTAAGCCGATCAAGTTCATCGGTATGGGCGAGAAGAGCGAAGCGCTCGAACCGTTCCACCCGGAGCGTATCGCCTCGCGCATCCTCGGCATGGGCGACGTGCTCAGCCTGATCGAACAGGCCGAAGCCACCCTCGACAAGGACAAGGCCGACAAGCTGGCCAAGAAGCTGAAGAAGGGCAAGGGCTTCGACCTCGAAGACTTCCGCGATCAACTGCAACAGATGAAGAACATGGGCGGCCTCGGCGGCCTGATGGACAAGCTGCCGAACATCGGCGGTGTGAACCTGGCGCAGATGGGCAATGCCCAGGGCGCGGCAGAGAAGCAGTTCAAGCAGATGGAAGCCATCATCAACTCCATGACCCCGGCCGAGCGCCGCGACCCTGAGCTGATCAGCGGTTCGCGCAAGCGTCGGATCGCCATGGGTTCCGGCACCCAGGTGCAGGACATCGGTCGCTTGATCAAGCAGCACAAGCAGATGCAGAAGATGATGAAGAAGTTCTCCGCCAAGGGCGGTATGGCCAAGATGATGCGCGGCATGGGCGGTATGTTGCCCGGCGGTGGCATGCCCAAGATGTAAAGAATTCGAGCGGGGGCCCAGCTCCTGCTCCGACCCACAGGGATGTGGGATCTCCAGCAAACCCGCCGTTGGCGGGCGCTGACTCGCCGTTTTAACCGACGGCTCTATAGCAAATCTGGATGGCACGCTGATAGGCGCCGGAAAAAGACATTTGCAAAAGTCCGGATATTCCTTAGAATATGCGGCCTTTCGGGCACCTATGCCCGCTGTGCATTTAGATTTGCAGCACCGACTACAGGAACGATGTTCACATGCTAACAATCCGTCTTGCCCTTGGCGGCTCCAAAAAGCGCCCGTTTTACCACTTGACCGTAACCGACAGCCGCAACCCGCGCGACGGTTCGCACAAGGAACAGGTTGGTTTCTTCAACCCTGTTGCTCGTGGTCAAGAAGTTCGTCTGTCCGTGAACCAAGAGCGCGTAGCCTACTGGCTGAGCGTGGGTGCACAGCCATCCGAGCGCGTTGCAAAACTGTTGAAGGACTCGGCTAAGGCCGCAGCCTGAGCAATATGAACGCGACGCCAGCTGTTGCTGATGATTTGATCGTTATCGGCAAGATTTACTCGGTTCATGGCGTTCGCGGCGAAGTGAAGGTGTATTCCTTTACTGATCCGACTGAAAACCTGTTGCAGTACAAAACCTGGACGCTCAAGCGCGAGGGTAGTGTGAAACAGGTCGAGCTGGTCAGTGGACGCGGGAGCGACAAGTTCCTGGTCGCAAAGCTCAAGGGTCTTGATGATCGTGAAGAAGCTCGTCTTCTGGCCGGTTATGAGATCTGCGTGCCGCGCAACCTGTTCCCTGAATTGACCGACGGCGAGTACTACTGGTACCAGCTGGAAGGTCTGAAGGTTATTGATCAACTCGGGCAACTGTTCGGGAAAATCGATCATCTTCTGGAAACCGGCGCCAATGATGTAATGGTGGTCAAGCCTTGCGCTGGCAGCCTGGATGATCGCGAACGCCTGTTGCCGTATACCGAGCAATGTGTGTTGGCCGTCGACCTGGCAGCGGGCGAGATGAAGGTGGAATGGGACGCGGACTTCTAAGCGTGGCTAATTTGCGCATTGAAGTGATCAGTTTGTTTCCCGAGATGTTTTCCGCCATCAGCGAGTACGGCATCACCAGTCGGGCGGTGAAACAGGGGCTGTTGCAGCTCACCTGTTGGAACCCGCGAGACTACACGACGGATCGACATCACACTGTGGACGATCGCCCATTTGGCGGTGGCCCGGGCATGGTGATGAAGATCAAGCCCCTGGAAGACGCATTGGTTCAGGCCAAGGCCGCCGCCGGGGAGAAGGCGAAGGTGATTTACCTGTCCCCTCAAGGCCGTCAGCTGAAACAGGCTGGGGTCCGCGAACTGGCGAATGAGGAAGCACTGATCCTGATTGCCGGTCGCTATGAAGGCATTGACGAGCGTTTTATTGAAGCTCATGTCGATGAAGAGTGGTCGATTGGGGACTATGTCCTGTCCGGTGGCGAGCTGCCGGCGATGGTCCTGATAGATGCGGTTACACGACTGCTGCCTGGAGCTTTAGGGCATGTGGACTCTGCGGAGGAAGATTCCTTCACGGATGGTTTGCTGGATTGCCCGCACTACACCCGACCGGAGGTGTATGCGGATCAGCGTGTTCCCGACGTATTGCTAAGTGGCAATCACGCACACATCCGGCGTTGGCGTTTACAGCAGTCCCTTGGTCGGACCTATGAACGACGCGCCGATCTTCTGGAAAGCCGCTCGCTTTCTGGAGAAGAGAAGAAGCTGCTCGAGGAATACATCCTCGCGCGGGACGATAGTTAACAACGTATCGATGGTAGGTCCATTGACTTACCTTAGGAGCACAGCATGACTAACAAAATCATCCTTGCACTCGAAGCAGAGCAGATGACCAAAGAGATCCCTACCTTTGCCCCAGGCGACACCATTGTCGTTCAGGTGAAAGTGAAGGAAGGCGACCGTTCGCGTCTGCAAGCGTTCGAAGGCGTGGTAATCGCCAAGCGTAACCGTGGTGTGAACAGTGCTTTCACTGTTCGTAAAATCTCCAACGGTGTTGGCGTAGAGCGTACTTTCCAGACCTACAGCCCGCAAATCGACAGCATGGCCGTCAAGCGTCGCGGTGACGTACGTAAAGCCAAGCTGTACTACCTGCGTGACCTGTCCGGTAAAGCAGCTCGCATCAAGGAAAAACTGGCTTAAGTCCAGCTTTCCGATGCAGAAAAAAGCAGCCTACGGGCTGCTTTTTTGTGCCTGCGATTTGAGGTCCGAGATAGGATGCCAGCAGCCTCTCCCACTTTTCTGTTCGAGCCCCTATGCCTGCCATTGACCACCCCCTGATCGACCGTTTCCTCGACGCCCTGTGGCTGGAAAAAGGCCTGTCGGACAACACCCGTCAGGCCTACCGCAGCGACCTGGCGCTGTTCAATGGCTGGTTGCAGGAGAAAAACCTCGAACTGATCAACGCCGGCCGCGAGCTGATCCTCGACCACTTGGCCTGGCGTCTGGAGCAGAACTACAAGCCACGTTCCACCGCGCGATTCCTCTCTGGTGTGCGTGGTTTTTATCGCTATCTGCTGCGGGAAAAGCTGATCGCCCTCGACCCCACCCTGCAAGTCGATATGCCACAACTTGGCAGGCCATTGCCCAAATCCCTGTCGGAAGCCGACGTGGAGGCGTTGCTCGCCGCCCCCGACCTCAGCGAAGCCATCGGTCAGCGTGACCGCGCCATGCTCGAAGTGCTCTACGCTTGTGGCCTGCGGGTGACCGAGCTGATCAGCCTGACGCTGGAGCAGGTCAACCTGCGCCAGGGCGTGTTGCGGGTAATGGGCAAGGGCAGCAAGGAACGGCTGGTGCCGATGGGCGAGGAGGCGATTGTGTGGGTCGAGCGCTACATGCGCGATGCTCGAGGCGAACTGCTCGGTGGGCGCCCAAGCGATGTGCTGTTCCCCAGCCTGCGTGGCGAACAGATGACTCGCCAGACCTTCTGGCACCGCATCAAGCACCAGGCCAAGGTCGCCGGGATCGGCAAGGCGCTGTCGCCGCACACACTGCGCCATGCATTCGCCACGCATTTGCTCAACCACGGTGCGGATTTGCGTGTGGTGCAGATGCTGCTCGGCCACAGCGACTTATCCACCACCCAGATCTACACCCACGTGGCGCGCGCGCGTTTGCAGGATATGCACGCCAAGCACCACCCGCGAGGCTGAAAACGTCCAATTTATCCGGCCGCGGGCTGCCCTGCGGCCCAACTGTGGTAGGCTTTGCCGGTTAGCAAAGGGGACGACCCAGACCTGTGTTTCCAGGCAGTGTCACTGCGCGTCCCTGCATCTGCCTTCAGGAGTTCCCATGCGCTTGACCCAGATTATTGCCGCCGCAGCCATTGCGTTGGTTTCCACCTTTGCCTTCGCCGATGACGCTGCCGAGCAGACCATCCGCAAGAGCCTGGCCAACCTGCAACTCGACACCCCGATCGAGAGCATCAGCGCCAGCCCGATGGCCGGCCTGTACGAAGTCAAGCTCAAGGGCAGCCGCGTGCTGTATGCCAGTGCCGATGGCCAGTACATCGTCCAGGGCTACCTGTTCCAGTTGAAGGACGGCAAGCCGGTCAACCTGACTGAAAAAGCCGAACGCCTGGGTGTTTCCAAGCTGATCAATGGCATTCCAGTGGCCGAGACCGTGGTGTACCCGGCTATCGGTGAGACCAAGACCCACATCACCGTGTTCACCGACACCACCTGCCCGTATTGCCACAAGCTGCACGCCGAAGTGCCTGCGCTGAACAAGCTGGGCGTGGAAGTACGCTACGTAGCGTTCCCGCGCCAGGGCCTGGGTTCGCCGGGTGACGAACAGTTGCAAGCCGTATGGTGTTCGGCCGACAAAAAAGCGGCCATGGACAAGATGGTCGACGGCAAGGAAATCAAGGCTGCCAAATGCGCCAACCCGGTCTCCAAGCAGTTCGCCCTGGGCCAGTCCATCGGCGTCAACGGCACACCGGCCATCGTTTTGGCTGACGGCCAAGTGATTCCGGGCTACCAGCCGGCACCACAAGTTGCGAAACTGGCGCTGAGTGCCAAATAAACCAGCATCGTCGAACCTTTGACGATCATGGCCTGTGGATAAGTCGACAGGCCACTAATTGAAAGCCGCAGTCGTGCGGCTGTTTTCCACGGCCGACCTCGTGTCGGCCGTTTCATGGGGAGTTCTTCAGTGAAACCGGTCAAAGTAGGCATCTGTGGGTTAGGGACCGTCGGTGGCGGCACCTTCAACGTACTTCAGCGTAACGCTGAAGAGATTTCCCGCCGTGCAGGGCGTGGGATTGAAGTGGCACAAATTGCCACGCGTTCGCCAAAGCCTCAGTTCGAAACGACCGGTATTGCGATGACCAACGATGTCTTCGCCGTTGCCACCAACCCTGAAATCGATATCGTGATCGAACTGGTGGGCGGGTATACCGTGGCCCGCGAGTTGGTACTCAAGGCCATCGAAAACGGCAAGCATGTGGTCACTGCCAACAAGGCACTGATCGCGGTGCACGGCAACGAAATCTTCGCCAAGGCCCGTGAGAAGGGCGTGATCGTGGCGTTCGAGGCTGCGGTGGCTGGTGGCATTCCGGTGATCAAGGCGATCCGTGAAGGCCTGTCCGCGAACCGCATCAACTGGGTGGCCGGCATCATCAACGGCACCGGCAACTTCATCCTCACCGAAATGCGCGAGAAGGGCCGGACCTTCGAAGACGTCCTCGCCGAAGCCCAGGCCCTGGGTTACGCCGAAGCCGACCCGACCTTCGACGTGGAAGGTATCGACGCCGCGCACAAGCTGACCATCCTGGCGTCCATCGCCTTTGGTATTCCGCTGCAGTTCGACAAGGCCTACACCGAAGGCATCACCAAGCTGACCACCGCCGATGTGAACTACGCCGAAGCCCTGGGTTACCGCATCAAGCACCTGGGCGTGGCGCGCAGCACCCCGGCCGGTATCGAACTGCGGGTACACCCGACGCTGATCCCGGCCGACCGCCTGATCGCCAACGTCAATGGCGTGATGAACGCCGTAATGGTCAACGGTGATGCGGCCGGTTCGACCCTGTTCTACGGCGCCGGTGCCGGCATGGAACCCACCGCTTCGTCGGTGATCGCCGACCTGGTGGACGTGGTCCGCGCCATGACCAGCGACCCGGAAAACCGTGTGCCGCACCTGGCGTTCCAGCCGGATTCGCTGTCGGCCCACCCGATCCTGCCGATCGAAGCCTGCGAAAGCGCCTACTACCTGCGCATCCAGGCCCAGGATCACCCGGGCGTACTGGCCCAGGTGGCGAGCATCCTGTCTGAGCGCGGTATCAACATCGAGTCGATCATGCAGAAGGAAGTCGAGGAGCAAAACGGCCAGGTGCCGATGATCTTGCTCACCCATCGCGTGCTCGAACAGCATATCAACGATGCCATCGCCGCCCTGGAAGCCCTGCAAGGCGTGGTCGGGCCGGTGGTGCGGATCCGCGTCGAACACCTGAACTAATGGTTTTGCGGCAAGGGCCCCGCAGGTTCGGCGGCCCTTGTTCAAGAATGCTCTAGAGGAGCCAGTCATGCGTTATATCAGCACCCGCGGCCAGGCACCGGCCCTGAATTTCGAAGACGTCCTGCTGGCAGGCCTTGCCACGGACGGCGGCCTGTACGTGCCGGAAAACCTGCCACGTTTCACCCAAGAGGAAATCGCATCCTGGGCTGGCCTGCCATACCACGAACTGGCGTTCCGCGTGATGCGCCCGTTCGTCACCGGCAGCATTCCGGACGCCGATTTCAAGAAGATCCTCGAAGAAACCTACGGCGTGTTTTCCCACAACGCCATTGCACCGCTGCGCCAACTGAACGGCAACGAATGGGTCCTGGAGTTGTTCCACGGCCCGACCCTGGCGTTCAAGGACTTCGCCCTGCAACTGCTGGGTCGTCTGCTGGATTATGTGCTGGAGAAGCGCGGCGAGCGCGTGGTGATCATCGGCGCCACCTCCGGTGATACCGGTTCGGCGGCCATCGAAGGCTGCAAGCACTGCGAAAACGTCGACATCTTCATCCTGCATCCGCACAAGCGCGTGTCGGAAGTGCAGCGCCGCCAGATGACCACCATCTTTGGCGAGAACATCCATAACATCGCCATCGAAGGCAACTTCGATGACTGCCAGGAAATGGTCAAGAACAGCTTCGCCGACCAGAGCTTCCTGAAAGGCACGCGCCTGGTGGCGGTGAACTCGATCAACTGGGCGCGGATCATGGCCCAGATCGTCTACTACTTCCACGCCTCGCTGCAGTTGGGCGGCCCTGCACGTTCAGTGTCTTTCTCGGTGCCGACCGGCAACTTCGGCGACATTTTCGCCGGTTACCTGGCGCGCAACATGGGCCTGCCGATCAACCAGTTGATCGTCGCTACCAACCGCAACGACATCCTGCACCGCTTCATGAGCGGCAACCAGTACGTCAAGGAAACCCTGCACGCGACCCTGTCGCCGTCCATGGACATCATGGTCTCGTCCAACTTCGAACGCCTGCTGTTCGACATGCACGGCCGCAACGGTGCGGCGATTGCTGGCTTGATGGACACCTTCAAGCGCGGCGGCGGTTTCAGTGTGGATGAAGAGCGCTGGACCGAAACCCGCAAGCTGTTCGACTCCCTGGCCGTGGACGACGCGCAGACCTGCGAAACCATTGCAGACGTCTATGCCCAGTCCGGCGAGCTGCTCGACCCGCACACCGCCATCGGTGTGAGGGCCGCCCGTGAATGCCGTCGCAGCCTGGATATCCCGATGGTCATCCTGGGCACTGCCCACCCGGTCAAATTCCCGGAAGCGGTGGAGAAGGCCGGTGTTGGCAAGGCGCTGGAGTTGCCAGTGCACCTGGCCGACCTGTTCGAGCGTGAAGAGCGTTGCACGGTGTTGGCTAATGACCTGACGGCCGTGCAGGCGTTTGTGAGCCAGCATGGCAACCGGGGTAAGCCGTTGTAAGGCACACCGCGTAGACAAAAACGCCGCTTGCCCTTCCCTGGGGCAGCGGCGTTTTTCGTTTATGGCAGGCCCCGCTTGGTATGCGCGGCTACGTGAGTAGTTTCTGCACGATGGCCAAGACAGTGCTGAACGCCGTAAACATGGCCATGACGACACCCAATGGATACCAGAAATTCTCACGGGTTATCTTGTGGGTCTCGGCAGCGAGTTTGCGTTGCTCCGCATAAATGCGTGATATGTCGGCGTGAATCTTCTCTAGCGCAGCTTGCTCTTTGTCGTGTTCCAGCATCGTCTTCATCCTTCACAGTAAGGGCCTTCTGACATGCGCTTTTATCTGCTTGGCAGCGTCACCAGCGCTCACCGAGTAAAGGATCCACCTCTGATCTGACCCTTGGGCAAAACCCAAAACGACTTGCCAGTGCGTAAGCAGTTATGTGCCGTCGTTTTTAGGTTGTCATGTTGCAAGCGCATGCTGGAATCCGTCACCCCCTGACGGCCCCATAAAGACGATAAAGCGAACTTTCCTACGTCACAAACAGTCACTTAGGATAGATGCAGCTCCCGTTGAAACGATTGTTCCCGAACTATTGAGTGGTGATCGAGATGGAAAGTATCAGCCTATTGCTCGAAGAAGCACTGAGCCCTTATCAGGTTACGCTGACCACCTCTGGTGCGCAGGACGAGTGCCTGGTAACCGTGAAGAATCCTGCTGGCGCCATCGTGGTCGAGCGTGACGTCGACCGCGCCCAATTGATGGACAAGCGCGTACTGGTGGATGTGGTGGACTGCCTGCTGCGTGACATCAAAATTGCCGAAGGACGTCTGGAGCCTTCGGTCATCGCGGCCTTGCGCAACGCAGCCCTGACTCGCAACGCCACCGCCGCATGAAGAATTGTTTAACTGTGGAAACTTCCTACAGCGCGGCCGGTCAGACTTTGTAACAGCAAGAGCAAACATTGTGCTCCGGTGTTTGTGCCTTGCTGTACTGGTCTTTGTAGGCCACGTTTAACCCCAAAGTGTCTCCCCACGCTTTGGGGTTTCTTTTTGCCTGCGATTTGTCAGGCAAGTCATCTGGCACAGGGCATCTGGTGCCAAAGCCTGGCGGAATGGGACATCAGATCGCGCCTTCCTCGCGCAAGCGCACAATGGCGGCCGCGTCGTAGCCCAGGCCAGCGAGCACTACGCTGTTATGTTCACCCAGTTGCGGCCCCACCCATTCGCAACTGCCCGGCGTGTCCGACAGCTTGGGCACGATGCCCGGCATCTTGAATTCCTTGCCGCCGGGAAGCCGGGCCTTGAGGAACATCTCCCTGGCGAGGAATTGCGGGTCGCCCAACATGTCCTCGGCGCTGTAGATCCGGCTGGCAGGCACCTCGGCTTTGTTCAACAGGTCGACCACCTGGTCCAGCGGCAGCGAATTCACCCAACGATCTATCACCCCATACAGCTCGTCACGGCGGCTATCACGCCCGTCGTTGCTGGCCAGCACCGGATCGTTGGCCAAGTCCTCACGGCCAATGGCCGACATGAAACGCTTGAAGATCGCATCACCGTTGGCGCCGATCTGTACATGCTTGCCGTCGGCGCTGGTGTGGATGGAGGAGGGCGTAATGCCGGGCATGATGTTGCCGGTGCGTTCGCGAATAAAGCCGAACACGTCGAACTCGGGGATCATGCTTTCCATCATGGCGAAGATGGCTTCGTACAGTGCCACATCCACCACTTGGCCCAGGCCACCGTTGACCTCGCGGTGACGCAGCGCCATCAGCGCGCCGATCACTGCCCACAATGCGGCAATCGAATCGCCAATGGAAATGCCGGTGCGCACCGGCGGGCGGTCTTCGAAACCGGTGATGTAGCGCAGGCCGCCCATGGACTCGCCGACTGCACCAAACCCGGGTTGGTCTTTCATCGGTCCGGTCTGGCCGAAGCCGGAGAGACGCACCATCACCAGCTTGGGATTCAGCGCATGCAGGGTCTCCCAACTCAGGCCGAGCTTTTCCAGCACGCCGGGGCGGAAGTTTTCGATCAGGATGTCGGCGTCCGCCAACAGTTGTTTGAGAATGGCCAGGCCGTCCGGGTGCTTGAGGTTCAGCGTCAGCGACTGCTTGTTGCGCGCCTGCACGAACCACCACAGCGACGTGCCCTCGTACAGCTTGCGCCATTTGCGCAGCGGGTCGCCGCCGTCCGGCGATTCGACCTTGATCACCTCGGCGCCGAACTCCGCGCAGATTCGTGAGGCGAACGGGCCGGCGATCAGGGTGCCGAGTTCGATGACTTTCAGGCCGGCAAGTGGTTTGGCATTGAACGACATGAGGATCCTTGTCTGCGCAGGGCGGTGGTGTGATGCCTTTTAACATAGACGAGCAGCCCAGGGCAGCGCAGGATTCGTTGATTGGCCTCGTCATCGGTTAGACTGGCCGCCTTTCCCTGTCTCTAGAAGCCCGTTCATGGCCCAGCCGTCCACGACCTACAAATTCGAACTCAACCTCACCGACCTCGACCGCTCGGTGTATGAGAGCGTCAAACAGACCATCGCCCGCCACCCGTCGGAAACCGAAGAGCGCATGACCGTGCGTCTGCTGGCCTACGCACTCTGGTACAACGAGCAGTTGTCGTTCGGGCGTGGCCTGTCAGATGTCGACGAACCAGCCCTGTGGGAAAAAAGCCTGGATGATCGGGTGTTGCACTGGATCGAAGTCGGCCAGCCCGATGCCGACCGCCTCACCTGGTGCTCGCGCCGTACCGAACGCACCAGCCTGCTGGCCTATGGCAGCCTGCGTGTGTGGGAAGGCAAGGTGGTGCCGGTGGCAAACAACCTGAAAAACGTACACATCGCCGCTGTGCCGCAGGAAGTCCTGGAGACTCTGGCCAAAGACATGCCCCGCGTGATCAAGTGGGATGTAATGATCAGCGAAGGCACGATCTTCGTCACCGACGACCGCGGCCAGCACGAAGTGCAGTTGCAGTGGTTGGTCGGCGAACGCGGTTGATTGAGTCGCCGCCGGTCACCTGTTTTATTTCCGTATCAGAAGAGAAGTTTTCGTCACCCCATGCGTATCGATCCCCGCCCGTTGCCTGCCGTCCTGCCGTTTCTCGGTGAATTGCCACCGCTGTTGACCCGCCTCTATGCTGCGCGCGGCGTGCAATCCGAGGCCGAGCTGGATAAAAGCCTGGCGCGGTTGATTCCCTATCAGCAGCTCAAGGGCATCGACGCGGCGGTGGACCTGTTGGTGACGGCGTTGGAGCAACGCCAGCGCATCCTCATTGTCGGTGACTTCGACGCCGACGGCGCCACCGCCAGCACCGTGGGCACCTTGGGCCTGCGCCTGCTCGGTGCGGCCCATGTCGATTACCTGGTGCCCAACCGTTTCGAATACGGCTATGGCCTGACCCCGGAAATCGTCGCGGTGGCCCTGCAGCGCGAGCCGCAGTTGCTGATTACCGTGGACAACGGCATCTCCAGCGTCGAAGGCGTGGCGGCGGCGAAGGCGGCGGGTTTGCAGGTGCTGGTGACCGACCACCACTTGCCCGGCGACGAGTTGCCGGCGGCGGACGCTATCGTCAACCCGAACCAGCCCGGCTGTGAGTTCCCCAGCAAGGCGCTGGCCGGCGTGGGGGTGATCTTCTACGTGTTGATGGCGTTGCGTGCGCGCCTGCGCAGCTTGGGTTGGTACGAGAACAAGCCACAACCGAATATCGGCGAACTGCTCGACCTGGTCGCCCTGGGCAGCGTCGCCGACGTGGTGCCCCTGGACGCCAACAACCGCATCCTGGTGCATCAGGGGCTGGAACGTATCCGCGCCGGTCGTGCACGGCCGGGGATCAAGGCGATCCTGGAAGTGGCCAAGCGCGATGCCGCGCGTATCACCTCCACCGACCTGGGGTTCATCCTCGGGCCGCGTTTGAACGCAGCCGGACGCTTGGACGACATGAGCCTGGGCATCGAGTGCCTGCTCACCACCGACGTGGCCGCGGCCCGTGAAATGGCCGCGCAACTGGACGGCATGAACCAGGACCGCAAATCCATCGAGCAAGGCATGCAGCGCGAAGCCCTGGCCCAGCTCAAGGACTTGCCGGTGGAGTCGATGCCCTACGGTTTATGCCTGTTCGACCCGGAATGGCACCAAGGTGTGATCGGGATTCTGGCGTCGCGCATGAAAGAGCGCTATTTCCGCCCAACCATTGCCTTCGCCGACGCTGGCGACGGTTTGCTCAAGGGCTCTGGGCGCTCTGTGCAGGGTTTTCATATCCGTGATGCCCTGGCGGTGGTCGCCAGCCAGCATCCGAACCTGATCAGCAAGTACGGCGGTCACGCCATGGCGGCAGGGCTGACATTGCCCGAGGAAAACTTCCCGCTGTTCGCCGAAGCCTTCGATGCCGAAGTGCGTCGGCAACTGCGCGAAGAAGACCTGACCGGGCGCCTGCTGTCTGATGGCACCCTGGCAGTGGAAGAGTTTCACCTGGAGCTGGCCCGTGCGCTACGGCACGCCGGGCCGTGGGGGCAGCACTTCCCTGAGCCGTTGTTCCATGGCGTGTTTCAGTTGGTGGAGCAGCGCGTAGTGGGGGAGCGGCACCTGAAGGTCGTGCTCAAGAGCGAGTGCGGGTCGGTGAAGCTGGATGGCATTGCATTTGGCGTGGACCGTGAGGTCTGGCCGAACCCGACGGTGCGTTGGGTGGAATTGGCCTACAAGCTGGATGTGAACGAGTTTCGCGGGAATGAAACCGTGCAGTTGATGATCGCGCACATCGAGCCGCGTTAGATCTCACCAACACCACAAAACCAATGTGGGAGGGGGCAAGCCCGCTCCCACATTTAGATTTGTGTAAGGCTCGGGCTTATTCGGTTTTGGTTTGGTGTTTGACGATGATATCCACCAACCGCTTGGCCAGCGCCGGGTAGTTCTCATCGAAGTGATGCCCGCCTGGCAACTTGATGGCTTCACCTACAGCCGTCTTGTCCGTGCAGCCACTCTCGTCGACTTCTTCGGCGCCGTAGATGCACACCACTTTGTCAGCCGGCAGTTTGGCCATTTCCGGGCCTGTCGCCGCTTCTTTGCCCGCGTTGCCCAGCCAGCCTTCGACTTCAATCTCGAAGCTGCCAGTGCGTGCGAATGCCAGCAGGATGATTGCGTCCACACGCTGCTGCTCGTTCTCCGGCAGGCGGTTGTAGATGGCCGGCAGTACATCGGCACCGAACGAATAGCCGGTCAGTACGAAGCGCTTGGTGCCCCACTTCTGACGGTAGTGCTGCATCAGCTCGGTGAGGTCCTTGGCGCTTTGTTCCGGGGTCTTGTGCTGCCAGTAGTAGCGTAGGGTGTCGATGCCCACCACCGGATAACCGATCTTGGCCATTTCACCGGCCACGTCACGGTCGAGGTCGCGCCAGCCGCCGTCGCCGGAGAGGAACAGGGTGACAGTGTCCTTGGCCTGGCCGGCCGGTACTTCAACCACCGGTATTGCCAGGCCGCCATTGTCCGAGCCCACCAGTTGCTTGCGCAGCTCGTTGTTCAGCACTTGCGGGTAGTGGATGTCGTAGTCGCTGATGCTGGTGGTGGCGCGCGGTGTGTCGCGTACGAAACTGGCGCTTTCATCGTCAGGGTTGTCGTTCCAGGCCACCAGCCAGTTGCCGTGGGCGGCTGTCTTCGGCAGTGGGTCCTTGCAGCCTTCCTGCACCAGGGCGAAGCCGACGGAGATGGCGTTGGCGTTGTCGTCGTTCTGGGTGGCCAGCCAGCGCCAGGCGAGGGCAGCGCCAGGGCCGATGCCGCTGACCAGTGTCGCCGGGCCCTTGAGCTGGGCCAGGGCGCCTTGCAGCGCTTGTTCCTGCAGCTTGCAGTCATCCTTGGGCAGGACCACCTGGACAATCTGCGCCTTGCCGCCTTGGCTCAGGGCAATCAACTGGCTGTCGGTCAGGGTTTCATCGGCCATTACGGCCACGGCCACGCGGGCTTTCGGCGTGCCGTTGGGGGTCACCCGGGTCATGACCGAACCGTCGGCCTGGGGCAGTTGCTCCAGCACCGGCTGAGGGGCAGGGCGGTTCCAGTACCAATAGCCGCCACCCAGGACCAGGGCGAGCAGCACTACAAAGGCCAATACATACCGCCAGGAGCGTCGAATCATCAGCGTTTCACCAATCCAGTCAAGCCGCCCGCGATCAGGGCGGCGGTATCGGCCAGTGCCACCAGCGGATCAAGTCCTGCGGGCACGGCCATGTAACGGGGTTCCCAGTCAGGCTGGAACTTGTCTTTGAAGCGGCGCAAACCTTGGAAGTTATACAGTTGCTCGCCACGGCGGAACACCATCGAGCCCAGGCGTTGGGTCAACGGGGCGCCACGTCGTGGTTGCAGGCCCGACAACGGCACCATGCCGAGGCTGAAGCGGGCATAGCCGTGACTCTTATAATGTTGAATCAGGCCGACCATCATGAATTCCATGGTCAGCTTGGGCGCGTCTGGGTGGGCGCGCATCAGGTCGAGACTGGCCAGGTCATGGTTGTAGGTCTCGAGCAGGTTGGCGAAGGCTACCGGGCGCCCTTCGAAGCGAATGATCGCGATGCGAAAGTGCTTGAGGTAGTCGTCGCTGAAGCGTCCCAGGGAAAAGCCTTTTTCCCGTACGTTCTTGCCGGTCAGCCAGGCATCGGAGATCACCTTGAGTTCGTCCATCGGCGCTGTGCCCGGTTCGCAGATCTCCAGGGACAGGCCGTCCCGCGAGCCACGGTTCCAGGTGTAACGCAGGTCCTTCATCTCTTTGCCCTTGGCTTCCAGGTCAAAGCGTTTCAGGTCGACACGGGCTTCTTCGCCCAGTTTGATCGCGGTGAGGCCGATGTCCATGTAGTACGGCAGGTTCTCCGCACGCACCTGGTAGAACACCGGGCGGGCGTGGTGGATGTCGCACAGGTCTCGGAACTGCCAGATCATCTCGGCCCGTGGCTGGGTGGGGCCAATCGGGTCGTACAAGGCTACCAGGCTGCGGCCGCGACGGGCGTACATGAGGAAAGCTTCATCATTGGGGTGGAACAGCAGCGCCTTGTCGCCAGTGAGCGCCAGGCCGCCGTCAGGCTGGGAAGAGGCCATCAGGATCTTGCTGGCACGCTCCAGTTCATCGGGTGTCGGCAGATGGATCACCGGGCGCGCAGTACGCAGCAGCCAGGTCAGGGACACGATCACCAGCAACACGGCGGCGCCCAGCAGCGAGCGCAGGCCACGTGGGGCGTTGGCGTCCAGGGTGAACTGCCACCACAGCTGATGGCTGTACGGGACATCCTGGTAAGCAAACAGCAGCAGCCAGATCGACGCCCCGAGTACGCAGACACTGGCCACCAGGTACAGCGGCGAGAAGGGCAGCTCGGTGAGGCGGCTGGCGCGATAGAACGAGCGTCGGAAGATCGCCAGCAGGATCGCGGTCATGGTCATCAGGCTGGCTTCTTCCCAGTCGAAGCCTTTGAGCAGCGAGAGCAGGGCGCCCACCAGCAGCAGCACCATGGTCAGCATCCAGGCGGCCGACAGGCGTCGACGCAGGCCCTGGGCCAACAGCAGGCACAACACGCCGATCAGGCTGGCGCCAAAGTGCGAGGCGTCAATCAGGCGGTGAGGAATCAGGAAGCCGATGTTTTCCAGGCGTGAGTCGATTTCGGGCGTGGCGCCAGAGAACAGCAGGACCACGCCGGACAAAAAAACCAGGACGGCCAGTACCGGCGCTGCCAGCCCCGAGGCGACCCGCAGGCTTTGCTGGGTCTGGAACAGGCGCTGGGCTTCGTTGACCAGCAGGAACACGCAGGCGATCAGCAGAGGCAGCACCACGTAGATCATGCGGTACAGCAGCAGGGCGGCGGCCAGTGGCGCGGCGCCCAGTTTGTCGGCGAACGCCGCCAGCAGGATCGCTTCGAATACACCCACACCACCCGGTACATGGCTGAGTACACCGGCGGCCAGCGCCAGCAGGTACACGAGCAGGAAGGGGCCGAAGGGTGGCGCTTCAGGCAGCAGCATATAAAGGACGGTAGCGGCAGCGGCAACGTCCAGTGCGGTAATGATCAGTTGCAGGAAGGTCAGGCGACGGCCCGGCAGGCGCAAGGTGCGGCGGCCGGCTTTTACCAACAGGTTGTCCGGGTAGGGTTGCTCCGGCAGGCGACGGCGATAAATGCCGATGCACAACACCGCCGACAACAGCAGCACCGCGCCAGCAATACCGCCCAGCACCGCTTGTGGCAAATGCAGGTAGGTTGATGCGGCGGGCAGGTTGCTCAGTGTTGCCAATGCTGCCAGTGGCGGCAGGGCAGTGCCCAGCGCCAGGCTGGCGAACACGGTCATATGGGCGACTTCGGATGCACCGATGCCATGGCGTGCATATAAACGGTAGCGCACCGATCCGCCGGAAAGCATCGACAGACCAATGGCATTGCCAATCGCGAAGGCGGTGAAACCACCGAGGGCCAGGGTCTTGGCGGGCAGGTTCACGCCGGCATAGCGGGCGCCGGAGAACTCATAGCCTAATAGAATGACAAAACCGGCAACGGCTGCGGCAAACGCACCGAGCAGGGCTGGCTTGGGCACTTCCAGGATCGAGTCGTGGAGCGCGTAGAGGTCCAGCTCCAGCAGCAGGTGGCGGCAGGCGATCAGGGCGATGGCAAACAGCAATAAGGTGACGGCCAGCCCGATAGGCTGCCGATACTTGCTCACCAGATCCAGCCAACGCAAGCGGGTGGGTGTGATCGGTTGTTCTGCTGTGACAGTGTCTTGTGTTTCAGACGAGTTGGCGCGCATCAATCACCTCGTGGATTGTGCGCGACAGGATGGAGGTATCCAGCCAAGTTACCAATCCCTATGGACAAAATAATTACAAATATTAACGCGTATCGCCGGGGGCGGCGACTGCGGCCATTGGTCGTAGAGGGCAGCGCTTGAGCATTGAGCATAGCTTGCAATGAGATGGACTCTACAAACCGCGCGCGGTTTCATGAAAGATGCCATGCCATTGTTTCAGAAGAACTTTTTCACCGGATACAAAAAAGGCCACTCTTTCGAGTAGCCTTTCTTGATGTTTGGTTGCGGGAGCCGGATTTGAACCGACGACCTTCGGGTTATGAGCCCGACGAGCTACCAGACTGCTCCATCCCGCGTCTGTGGGCGGCATTCTACAGTCCAACGCCGAGGTGTCAACCGTTATCGGGCCGATGGGTCAAATAAGTGTGAATTGGCCTCTGAATGCTGGCCATGCACCGTAAGTGCGCGATGGCAAAGATTTTTTTGTCTTACAATTTTCGTACATAACAAAACAGGCACGCACAAAAAAGGCCACTCTTTCGAGTAGCCTTTCTTGATGTTTGGTTGCGGGAGCCGGATTTGAACCGACGACCTTCGGGTTATGAGCCCGACGAGCTACCAGACTGCTCCATCCCGCGTCTGTGTGTCGGCATTCTACAGAGGAACGCCGGTGTGTCAACCTGTGAATTAAAGAAAAGCGCTTGTGGTTCAATCGCTTAGCTCTCTATAAAAGCCCCTTGATACCCCTCGGGCCCAGTCTGGCCGAGGCTTTCAGCTCTATCGGAAGGGGAAATCCGATTGAGAAAATAAATTCATCCTGGAATTTTCCTACCGCTTAGGCGGAAGATTCAAACTACTGGTGCTATATACAGGTGTGAGTGCGATACTGGCCACCCGTAGGTAAACACCCCGTTTATATGACGCAGCGCAAAATCATCCACGTCGACTGTGATTGCTTCTACGCCGCCATCGAGATGCGCGATGACCCGAGCCTGGCGCAAAAACCGCTGGCGGTGGGCGGCTCGGCGGACCGGCGCGGGGTGATCGCCACCTGCAACTACGAGGCACGCGCCTATGGCGTGCGCTCGGCCATGTCCTCGCGGCATGCCTTGAAGCTGTGCCCGGACCTGACCATCGTCAAGCCGCGCATGGATGCCTATAAGGAAGCCTCGAAGGAAATCCAGACGATCTTTCGCGACTACACCGACCTGATCGAACCGCTGTCGCTGGATGAGGCTTACCTGGACGTGTCCGACAGCCCGCACTTTGGCGGAAGTGCCACGCGCATCGCCCAGGACATTCGTCGCCGTGTCTCCAACCAACTGCACATCACCGTGTCCGCAGGCGTGGCGCCGAACAAGTTCCTGGCCAAGATCGCCAGCGACTGGAAGAAGCCCAACGGCCTGTTTGTGATTACCCCGGACCAGGTCGAAGACTTTGTCTCGCAGTTGCGGGTCAGCAAGTTGCACGGTGTGGGCAAGGTCACGGCCGATAAACTGGCACGCCTGGGCGTTGAAGACTGCCTGCAACTGCGCGAGTGGAACAAACTGGCGCTGGTGCGCGAATTCGGCAGTTTTGGCGAGCGGCTGTGGAGCCTGGCGCGTGGGATCGATGATCGTGTGGTGCAGAACGACAGTCGTCGGCAATCGATCAGTGTGGAAAATACCTACGATGTCGACCTGCCGGATCTCTCAAGCTGCCTGGCCAAACTCCCCGAACTGATGGAAACCCTGGCCGGGCGCATGGCGCGCATCGACAGCAGTTACCGGGCCGGCAAGCCGTTCGTGAAGGTGAAGTTTCATGACTTTACCCAGACCACATTGGAGCAGGCGGGGGCAGGGCGGGACCTGGAGAGTTATCAACAGTTGCTGACGCAGGCGTTCAACCGGGGAGGGAAACCGGTGCGGTTGCTGGGGATTGGGGTGCGCTTGCTGGATCTGAGTAACGGCAACGAGCAGCTCGAATTCTCCTGGTAAAAATGGGGAGCAAATTGTGGGAGGGGGGCTTGCCCCCGATAGCAGTGGATCAGCCAGCCTATCTATAGCTGACCCGCTGCAATCGGGGGCAAGCCCCCTCCCACATTTGACCGCCAACAATTTGAGGGGCTCAGCGTGCTCCAGGATCTGCGACTAGCCGCCCCGCATCCTTGGTCAGCGCCTGCAGAAACTCTTGCTGCAACTCGGGATCATTGCGGGTCAGTTCGATCAGGCTCTGTTCCAGTTCGCTGGCTTCTTCTTCCAGGCCCAGTTCCGACAAGCGCTTGACCCGGTGCACCCACTGGCTGACTTCGTCGTCTTCCAGGTCGTCGTAGATCAGGCCGTGGGCTTCCAGCAACTTGCCGCGCAGGGTGTTGCTGATCGCCAGGGTCGAGTCCGAATGCACATCGTCCTGGCCGTCTTCCACACTGATCCTCAAGGTCGTGATGCGGTTCAGGTCCTGCTCGGCAAATGGGCTGTCCAACAGGTTCAGGCGCAGGACGCCGTTGCGGTCGGTGGTCAGCTCATGGGTCTGCTTGCCGGCGGTGACCTGCACCGGGCGTTCGCTCCAGGGCAGGCTCGAATACTCCACGCGCTTGTCGCGCTGGACTTCATCGATACCCGCCAGGTTCTGTTGCGCACGGCCGTGGGATTGCACGTTCATGAACGGGTTGAGGCCGTCCACGCCATAGATCAGCCAGTCATGGGTCATGCTGGTCGGCAGGTGGCCGAGGGCGAAGATATTCGCCACGTTGGCGCCCGCGCCCGCCACCAGGGCGACTGCACCCAAGGGCATCTCGTAGAGCTTGCGCCAGGGCTGGTAAGGGGTATAGCGGTCGTAACGACGGGTGACTTCGTACTCGGTGACCTCGAAGGTCTTCTGCTCGTGAATGCGAACCCGGCGTTGCGGCAGCTCCAGCACTTTGGGCTCGCCGACATCGATCTGCAGGCTGTGGTCGAGCAACTTACGCTCGACCCGCTCTTCGTGCTCACTGCGTTGCGACATCTGGTTGGCGCAGCCGCTGACCAGCAGGGCGCCGCACAAGGCGGCGCCCCCCAGGGCTCTGGTGTTTCGCTTGAACATGACTTCTCTTGATCTGGTTTTCAGCGACGAATACGCGCCTGGAGGAAAGACAGCACTTCAGCCACCGGCAACGGTTGGGCTTCGGCTTCGGTCCGGCTCTTGTATTCCAGATTGCCATCGGCCAGGCCGCGGTCACTGACCACGATCCGGTGCGGGATGCCAATCAGTTCCATGTCGGCGAACTTGATGCCCGGGCTGGTTTTCTTGTCCCGGTCATCCAGCAGCACTTCAAAACCAGCAGCCGTCAATTCGGCATACAGCTTGTCGGTGGCTTCGCGCACTTGCTCGGTTTCATAACGCAGCGGCACCAGGGCGACCTGGAACGGCGCCAGGGCGTCACTCCAGATGATGCCTTTGTCATCGTTGTTCTGCTCGATGGCAGCGGCAACCACGCGGGATACGCCAATGCCGTAGCAGCCCATCTCCAGGGTGATCGGCTTGCCGTTCTCGCCCAGCACTTCGCACTTCATTGCCTTGCTGTACTTGTTGCCCAGTTGGAAGATGTGCCCGACTTCGATGCCGCGCTTGATTTCCAGGGTGCCCTTGCCGTCCGGGCTAGGGTCGCCGGCCACGACGTTACGCAGGTCGGCCACGGTCGGCACCGGCAGGTCACGTTCCCAGTTCACGCCGAAGTAGTGCTTGTCGTCGATGTTTGCGCCGATCCCGAAGTCGCTCATCAGCTCGACCGAACGGTCGATGATGATCGGCAGCGGCAGGTTCAGCGGGCCGAGCGAACCGGCACCGGCGCCAATGGCGTCGCGCAGTTCGGCGTCGGTGGCCATGACCAGCGGGCTGGCCACGCCAGGTTGGTTGGCGGCCTTGATTTCGTTGAGCTCGTGGTCGCCACGGATCACCAGGGCGATCAGCTTGCCTTCTTCCTCGGCGCGCACGATCAGGGTCTTGATGGTCTTTTCAATCGGCAGATTGAATTTCTCCACCAGGGCCGCGATGGTCTTGGTATCCGGCGTGTCCACCAGGCGCAGTTCTTCGGTCGGCGCCGGGCGGGACGTTTCCCGTGGCACGGCTTCGGCTTTCTCGATGTTCGCCGCGTAGTCGGAACCGTTGCTGAACACGATGTCGTCTTCGCCGGATTCGGCCAGCACGTGGAATTCGTGGGAGCCGGCGCCGCCGATGGAGCCATTGTCGGCTTCAACCGGGCGGAACTTCAGGCCCAGGCGCGTGAACACGTTGCAGTAGGCCTGGTGCATGCGGTCGTAGGTGACCTGCAAGGACGCCTGGTCAGCGTGGAACGAATAGGCGTCCTTCATGATGAATTCGCGACCGCGCATCAAGCCGAAGCGTGGGCGGATTTCGTCACGGAACTTGGTCTGGATCTGATACAGGTTCAGCGGCAGCTGCTTGTAGCTGCTCAGCTCGTTGCGCATCAGGTCGGTGATCACTTCTTCGTGGGTCGGGCCGGCACAGAAATCGCGGCCATGGCGATCCTTGAAGCGCAGCAACTCCGGGCCGTACTCTTCCCAGCGCCCGGATTCCTGCCACAGTTCAGCCGGTTGGGTGCTCGGCATCAACACTTCCAGAGAGCCGGCGGCGTTCATTTCTTCACGAACGATGGCTTCGACCTTGCGCATCACCTTCAAGCCCATGGGCAGCCAGGTGTACAGGCCGGAGGCCAGTTTGCGGATCATGCCGGCGCGCAGCATCAGCTGATGGCTGATCACGACCGCGTCTGAAGGCGTTTCTTTCTGTGTGGCGAGCAAATATTGACTGGTACGCATGGTAGGCCGTTGTCGGTTGCTTGGACTTGAAATGACTTGGGATTGTACGGGCGCCGGCTGCTGGAGTACAGGCATCAGAATGCAGAGGGGTATGTGGGAGGGGGCTTGCCCCCGATAGCGGTGGATCAGTAACACATAAGCGCCTGACAACCTGCTATCGGGGCAAGCCCCTCCCACATTGTCAGTCTTCGGCCGGCGGACTCAACCGCGCCCGCCGATTTTCCTGGAACCAGTGCAACGCGATCAGGAACAGCGTCGGCACGCCCAGCAGGCAGGTGATCATGAAGAAATTGTGATACCCGAACTTCTCCACCATTACCCCCGAATACCCGCCGATCAGGCGTGGCAGCAACAGCATGATCGAGCTGAGCAGGGCATATTGGGTGGCGGAGAACTTGAGGTTGGTCAGGCTCGACAGGTACGCCACAAACGCCGAGGTCGCCAGCCCTGAGCTGAAGTTATCCAGGGAAATGGTGAAGATCAGCATCTGCAGGTCCGGGCCCATGTCGGCGAGCATCACGAACAGCAGGTTGGTGCCGGCCGACGCCACACCGCCGATGAACAGGATCGGCAGGATACCGAAGCGCACAATCAGCAGGCCGCCCATGCCTGCACCCAGCAGGGTCATGATCAGGCCGAAGATCTTGCTGACCCCGGCGATCTGGTCCTTGGTGAAGCCCTGGTCGATGTAGAACACGTTGGCCATCACGCCCATCACGGTGTCGGACATGCGATAGGTGGCGATCAGTCCCAACAACAGCAACGCCTGCCAGCGGTAACGCAGGATGAAGTCATTGACCGGTGTCAGCACCGGCGCCAGACCCCGTCGACCCATGGCCGACAGGCACAGCGACGTGAGGGTTATATAGAGGATGGCGCGCAGGAAGGCGCGGTCTTCCATCAGCAGATCCCACAGGCTCACGCCGTGGAATATCACGCTGCCGAAGTCCGTGTTGAACAACTGGGTAAACATTGCCGGTACCGATACCAGCAGCACGATCAGCACGAACACCGATGCCAGTTGGTGTACGAAGCTGTAGCGCCCGGCCTGCAACTGGGTGCGCAGTGGCACATCAGGTTCGCGCATGAACAGCGTGGTCAGCAGCGCCGGAATCATCAGCACGCCGAACAGTACGTAGGTGCCGGTCCAGGCCGAGTGCTTGTAGTTGAAACCGGTGGAACCGAACCCTTCGGCAAAGAACAGTGCGCCTGCGGTGGCCAGCAGCGCGGCGATGCGATAACCGGACATGTAGCTGGCGGCCAGCGCAGCCTGGCGGCTGTCGTCGGCGATTTCCAGACGGTAGGCGTCGACCGCGATGTCCTGGGTGGCGGAGGCGAAAGCCACGATGACGGCGATAGCGATCAGCCAGGACAAGTGTTTCTGCGGGTCGCAGAAGCCCATGCCGATCAATCCGAGGATCACCAGCGACTGGGCCAGCACCAGCCATGAACGGCGGCGTCCGAGTTTACCGAGCAGCGGCAGGCGCCATTGGTCGAGCAGTGGCGACCAGACCCATTTAAAGGCATACGCCAAACCGATCAGGCTCGCATAGCCGATGGTCTCGCGTGCCACACCGGCCTCGCGCAACCACACTGAAAGCGTCGAGAACACCAACATGTAAGGCAGGCCGGCGGCAAAGCCGAGCAACAACAGGACTAACGTCGAAGGGCTGGCATAGGCAGCGAGCGCGGCGCGCCAGGTTTTACGGGGCATGGGCTGGAGTCTGCCTCAGATTTGCGGAAACAAAGCGCGCACTCTAACCGCTGTGCTCTACCGGGCGCCAGCCATGGCGCTGAATATCCACGCGATTGTTGCGGACCGTGACGCCTTCATCGCGCAAACGCGCCCGTTGTTCGTCACCCGAGGCACTGCCCACCGGCAGGCTTATCCGACCACCGGCACCCAGTACGCGGTGCCAGGGCAGCCTGGTGTCTTCTGGCAGTTGGCTCAACGTACGGCCCACCCAGCGTGCGGCACGGCCAAGGCCCGCCAGGTGAGCTAGCTCGCCGTAACTCACCACGCAGCCTTCGGGCACTTGCGCCAGGGTCAGGTACAGCGCGGTACGACGCATCTCGGCGGGGCTTTGCGGCGACTCGGCAGGTTGATTCATTGAGCGGCTATCCGTTTAAATCGTCGGCATATTTGTAAGAAACGTCGGTAAACATCGCGATGAGCATTGAACTCGACCTCGATACTTGAGTCAGTCCTAGCTATCTAACACGATAATGCCTCCTTTTCGCCAACCTTGAGCCCCATACCCGCTTATGTTGTCCAGAACCCTGCTGTGCCTTGCTGTTTTCAGCGCCTCCACGCCCTTGCTGGCCGACACCGTCTGGTTGAAGAACGGTGACCGCCTGACTGGCAAGATCAAAGTCTTCGATGGTGGCAAATTGCTGATCCAGACTGACTACGCCGGTGCCATCCCCGTGGACTGGAAGCAGGTGAAAACCCTGGAGAGCGACCAGGAGTTGCTGGTCAAGCAGGACGCCTACACCGGCGAGAAGGCCAAATCCCTGAAAGCAGCGGAGGATGGCAAGGTGGTGCTGGCCAACGGTGAAGCGCCCAAGACGGTGGACTTGGCAAGCATCCAGCAGATCATCAAGCCCAAGCCTGTGATCGAAGACCTGGTGTGGAAGGGCAATGTGGACATGGCGCTGGACTACAAACGCGCCGACAAAGACACCAACGACTACGACATCGATTTCAAGACCACCGCACGCCATGGTCAATGGCGCCATACCGGACAGGGCGAGTACAACCGCGAATTCCAGGACGATGTCACCACCACCGACAACTGGGCCCTGGAATACGATCTCGACCGCTTCCTGACCGAACACTGGTTCTGGCAGGGGCGCTTGACCTACAAGCGTGACAAGGTTGAAGACCTCTCGCGCCAGCGCACCGTCGGTACCGGCCCTGGCTACCAGTTCTGGGACGATGAGCTGGGTGCGTTCTCCCTGGGCTCGCTGGTCAACCGCACCGACTATGAATACGCCGACGGCGGCAAGGACAACTTCTATTCCCTGGCCATGAAGTGGAACTACAACCGCTACCTGGTGGGCAAGACCGTTGAATTCTTTACCAATGGTGAAGTGGGCAAGCCTATCGACGGTCCTGCTGAGTACTCGCTGGATGCGGAAATGGGCCTGCGCTACAAAGTCACCGAGTGGGCCTCTCTCAACCTCAAGGCCGAGCGCGACGTGATCAGCGGCGACTCCGACAGCAGCCTGAGCAAGACCCGCTACACCGCGGGCTTCGGCGTGGCCTGGTAACACGGCCGAACAAAACCTGCTTGGCAACCTTTGCCGATAATGATTACCTTGCGTTGAGATCCATTCCCATATGCCATGGGCGGCTGAATACCCGAGGAGTCATACGTTGAGCGCACAGGTTGCCAAGAACGCCCGAGAGCTGTTGCTCAAGGAATACCGTGGGGCTCTCTCCACTTTGTCCAAAACCATGCCCGGCTTCCCGTTCGGCTCGGTCGTACCGTACTGCCTCGACGAGCAGGGTCGCCCGTTGATCCTGATAAGCCGTATCGCCCAGCACACCCACAACCTGCAGAAAGACCCCAAATGCTCTTTGCTGGTGGGGGAACGCGAGGCCGATGATGTGCAGGCCGTCGGGCGCCTGACCTACCTGGCCGAAGCGGAAAAACTGGAGGAGGGCGACGCCATCGAGGCGGCGGCCGAGCGTTATTACCGTTACTTCCCGGATTCGGCCAACTACCACAAGGCCCACGACTTCGACTTCTGGGTACTCAAGCCCGTACGCCACCGGTACATCGGTGGCTTTGGCGCAATTCACTGGGTCGACCAGTTGACCCTGGCCAACCCATTCGCCGGCAAGGCCGAGCGCAGCATGATCGAGCACATGAACAGCGATCACGCCAAGGCCATTGCCCATTACGTCGATCTCAGCGGTTTGCCCACCTCCGAGCCCGCCCAATTGGCCGGCATCGACAGCGAAGGCATGCACTTGCGTATCGGCCAATCCTTATATTGGTTGCCGTTTGCGGAGCCTTGCAACACGCCGACACAAGTACGCGAAGCCCTGGTTTCATTGGCCCACGCCGAGGCCTGGCCGAAAAAAGCCAGCGCCGACGCTTGAATTCACGAAACGGCGACGTCATCTAAGGTGGACTGGCAAGGCATTCTTGCGTTGAGGAACCATTTGATGCGCCCTTTTTTATTGCTCTTTCTGCTGTTCCCGGTGTTGGAGCTGTTCGTATTCGTTCAAGTCAGCAGCGCGATCGGGTTTTTCCCGGCCCTGTTGCTGATCATTCTCGGCTCGATGCTCGGCGTCCTGGTGCTGCGCGTCGCCGGCCTGGCCACGGCGCTGCGTGCCCGTGAAAGCCTGAACCGTGGCGAGCTGCCCGCCCAGACCATGCTTGAAGGCCTGATGATGGCCCTGGCGGGTGGCCTGTTGATCCTGCCGGGCTTCATCAGCGATGTGGTCGGCCTGGTGATGCTGCTGCCGTTCACCCGCAAGCTGCTGGCCGGCAAGATGCGCCAGCGTGCCGAAGAGGCGGCGATTCGCCAGCGAGCTTTCGCCGACGACCTGCAACCCCGTGGCGGCCCCGCTCCGCGCCAGCCGCTGGGGCGTGAAGGGGATGTGATCGAAGGCGAGTTCGAACACCGCGACAGCAAATAACCGCTTCATTGGCACGGCACCTTCGGGTGCCGTGCTGCGTTTAACCGCAGGCAGACACAAAAATTTTCATCCCCGGCCCCTTGTAATAAGCATATGCGCCCTTATGTAACGGTCACCGCAAGGTTTCTGGTGGTGACACTGGACAGACTTCCGCGTTTCGCCCCGCGAACCGCGACCGGCACCGCCGGAATTTAACCCGCCGGAATTGATACCGGCCGATGAAAAACACAATTAGGAGAGATCGACAATGAAGCTTCGTCCTCTGCACGACCGCGTCGTAATCCGTCGCAGCGAAGAAGAAAAGAAAACCGCTGGCGGTATCGTTCTGCCAGGTTCGGCTGCTGAAAAAGCCAACCACGGTGTGATCGTCGCTGCGGGCCCAGGCAAGACCCTGGAGAACGGTGATGTACGCGCGCTGGCCGTGAAAGTGGGTGACAAGGTTGTTTTCGGCCCTTACTCCGGCAGCAACACAGTGAAAGTCGACGGCGAAGACCTGCTGGTTATGGCTGAGAACGAGATTCTCGCTGTTCTGGAAGACTGATTTCCCCGCTCATTTTCCCGTTACTCCAAAGTATTTAAGGAATATCGATCATGGCTGCTAAAGAAGTTAAATTCGGCGATTCCGCCCGCAAGAAAATGCTCACCGGTGTCAACGTCCTGGCTGACGCAGTAAAAGCGACCCTGGGCCCGAAAGGCCGTAACGTGATCATCGAGAAGAGCTTCGGCGCTCCGACCATCACCAAGGACGGCGTTTCCGTCGCCAAAGAAATCGAACTGGAAGACCGTTTCGAAAACATGGGCGCGCAGCTGGTCAAAGACGTTGCCTCCCGTGCCAACGATGACGCAGGCGACGGTACCACCACCGCGACCGTCCTGGCCCAGGCCATCGTCAACGAAGGCTACAAGGCCGTCGCTGCCGGCATGAACCCGATGGACCTCAAGCGCGGCATCGACAAGGCGACCATCGCCATCGTTGCCGAGCTGAAAAACCTGTCCAAGCCATGTGCCGACACCAAGGCTATCGCTCAGGTAGGCACCATCTCCGCCAACTCCGACAGCTCCATCGGTGACATCATTGCCCAAGCCATGGAAAAAGTCGGCAAGGAAGGCGTGATCACCGTGGAAGAAGGCTCGGGCCTGGAAAACGAACTGTCGGTTGTCGAAGGCATGCAGTTCGACCGTGGCTACCTGTCCCCATACTTCGTCAACAAGCCGGAAACCATGGTTGCCGAGCTGGACAGCCCGCTGATCCTGCTGGTCGACAAGAAGATCTCCAACATCCGCGAACTGCTGCCAGTGCTGGAAGCCGTGGCCAAAGCCGGCCGCCCACTGCTGATCGTTTCCGAAGACGTTGAAGGCGAAGCCCTGGCGACGCTGGTTGTGAACAACATGCGTGGCATCGTTAAAGTCGCAGCCGTCAAGGCGCCAGGCTTTGGCGACCGTCGCAAGGCCATGCTGCAGGACATCGCCGTACTGACCGGCGCTACCGTTATCTCCGAAGAGATCGGCCTGAGCCTGGAAAGCGCCACCCTGGAAAACCTGGGTAGCGCCAAGCGCGTGACCATCTCCAAGGAAAACACCATCATCGTTGACGGTGCTGGTGTAGATCAGGACATCCAGTCGCGTATCACTCAGATCCGTGCCCAGGTTGCCGAAACTTCCTCGGACTACGACCGTGAAAAACTGCAAGAGCGTCTGGCCAAGCTGTCCGGCGGCGTTGCAGTGATCAAGGTTGGCGCCGGTTCCGAAGTTGAAATGAAAGAGAAGAAGGCCCGCGTTGAAGACGCCCTGCACGCAACCCGCGCAGCCGTTGAAGAAGGCGTGGTACCTGGCGGTGGCGTTGCGCTGATCCGTGCTCTGGAAGCCCTGACCAACCTGACCGGCGACAACGCTGATCAGAACGTGGGTATCGCTGTGCTGCGTCGCGCTGTTGAAGCGCCGCTGCGTCAGATCGCTGCCAACTCCGGCGACGAGCCAAGCGTTGTGGTCAACGAAGTCAAGAACGGCAAAGGTAACTACGGTTACAACGCTGCGACTGGCGTCTACGGCGACATGATTGAAATGGGCATCCTGGACCCTACCAAGGTGACTCGTTCCGCACTGCAAGCAGCATCCTCCATCGGCGGCCTGATTCTGACCACCGAAGCGGCTATCGCTGACGCTCCGAAGAAAGCCGAAGTAGGCGGTGGCGGCGGCATGCCAGACATGGGCGGCATGGGTGGCATGGGCGGCATGATGTAAGCCAGCCTTACCCGGCTCATAAAAAACCCCGCCTGCAGTGATGCAGGCGGGGTTTTTTTATGTCCGGTTGACCGCTCAACCCATGCCGCCGCGTCGCAACAGCTTCTTGAATGTCATCCCCCTGGCAAGCGCCGAGGGCACACGTGCAGCGGACCACGGTGCAGACGTGTGGCCGAGCGGGCCTTGGGCAGACAGAGTCGCGGCTTTAGTGCGTGGCCTGGGTATGGGCCGCCGCCAGCGGCTGGACATGGTCACCTCGCCCAGCAGTTTAAGGGTGTGGGCGTCGTAGCCGGGTGACTTGATCGAACCAGTGAAGTCAGGCGCTGCGCGGCTCACGGCAGCCGCCTGACTGGCCAGCAGCGCGCTGGCGACGATACACAGCGATAGCATCAACGTGGATAAATGCTGTTTTTGGGGACGCATGAACGGGCTCTCCAACCGGGTCCAGAGGACGGGGACCCAGGGCGCAGGGGCAACCCTGGATCAGGTGGCGAGATTACGGAGAATGCCAACGGTTCACTGTCACAGGCTGTAACACGCAGGCTATTGAGGGCGCAGCGGCAGGATCAGGGTCAGGCGTGCCCCGCCCAACGGGCTGCGCGCCACGGACAACTCACCGCGATGCCATTGGCTGGCGCGCCTGGCCAGTGCCAGCCCGAGGCCGAAGCCGCCGGGGTCATCGCCGCCCATGGCCAGTCGTACAAACGGCTCGAATATCTTTTCGCGGTTTTCGGCGAGTATGCCGGGGCCGTCGTCGTCCACATGCAGCACCAGGTGCTGGTCATCCTGGTGGGCAGCACTGACGCTCACTTGGTCACGGGCGTAGGTGATTGCATTGCTCAACAAGTTGCGCACGATCAAATGCAACAAGGCGCGGTCGCCGATCAATTGCAGGTCCGCCGGCTCGGTGTCCAGGCTCAGGCGCCGCTGGTGCCCGTCGAGCAAGGCAAACTCCTGATGCAGCCAGTCACGGATAGGGATGGGCTCATGCTGCAGGTCGGCGGGGGCGCCCGCCATCCGGGCAAAGGCCAGGCTGGCGCGCACCAGGGCTTCAAGCTCTTCCACATCGGTTTGCAGGCGTTCCTGCAAGCGTATGCGCGTGGACGGGTCATCGCTTTTGCCCAGCAGGGTCAAGGCAAAACGCATGCGTGCCAGCGGCGTGCGCAACTCATGGGAGACGGCCTGGGAAACCTCTCGGTGACGTTCGCTCATGGCGTTGATGTCTTGGGCATGTTGCTGCAAGGTCTGCAGCACGGGCGCCCATTCCTTGCCCATGGCTGGCAGCATCGCATTGGGGGTACGGGCCAGGGTAGCCAGGCAGCTATCGAGCGCTTGCAAGTCGGCACTACGCTGGCGGCGTGCGCGCAGACCGAACCACATCCACAGCACCAGCGGCAGGCCGGCCACGCACGCGGTGATCCCATACACCGGGAATTGCAGCAGGTCCTTGACCTCGGCGGTGCCCCACATCGGGCCGAATTGGATCAGCGTTTTGTCGTCGAGCGGGAAATAGGTGATGTCTTCATCGCTGCTCTGCGCCGGTTGCTGGTGCTGAAGCATGATCAGCGCTTCGGGCGGCAGTTCGACCTCATCCAGGGTGACGAGCCGGATCGGGTACTGGAAGCGCGCGCGCAGTACCTCCATACGCGCTTCACGCTGGTCAGCCGGCAAGGCCTTGAGCTGCTCCGCCACCAGATAGCCCGGTCCGGCCATCAAGCGCAAAAAGCTGTATTCGCCGACAAACACCGAGGCGTTGGCGCACAGCCACAGCAAATACAGGGTCAACGCGCCCCAGCCGGTGCCCGCGAGAATCGCCATCCAGGGTCGCACTCTAGAGAACATGCCGGGCCTCTTGCGGTGTCTCGACAAACAGGTAGCCCTGGGCGGTGATGGTCTGGATCGTCACCGGGCAGCCCAGGCCCATCAGCTTTTTGCGCAGGCGCGATACGCGCATATCCACCGAGCGATTGAGCCCGTCGTACTCCAGGCCGCGCAGGCTTTGCAGGAGTTTTTCCCGGGTCAGCAACACCCCGCAGTGGCGGGCGAAGATCGCAAGCAATTCGAACTCGGCCACCGAGAACTGCAAGGGCACCTCATCGAGCCAGGCGAAATGGCAGTCGAGGTCCAATCGAAACGTGCCCCATTGGTAATACGTACGGGGCGCCTGGGGATGGCGACGCAGCAGCGAGCGGATACGGGCCAGCAACAACAGCGGGTCGACCGGTTTGACCACGTAATCGTCCGCACCGACGTTGAACCCCGTCAGTTGCTCGGCGTTTTCGTCCAGCGCCGTCATCATCAGGATCAGGCCGGGGTACTGCTCGCGGATCTGTCGGCACAGGGTAAAACCGTCGATGCCGGGTAGCATCACATCCAGAATCAACAACGCCGGTTTTTCGTCGAGAATACGCTGGGCGGCACGGTCGCCACGGTGCTCCACCGCCACGCTGAAACCTTCGGCGCGCAGGAACTCCGCCGTCAGGGCGGCCAGTGGGCGGTCATCTTCGATCAGCAGCAGGGTGTCGGACATGAAAAGGCGTCGTCGCCGGAGAATGGGCGCAAGTGTTACGCCCTTGCCCCGCAGGAGGCAAGGGCCACGCGTGGCGATCAGCGGGCGCTGATGGCGGGTTCTGCGACCTTCGGCGCTTTCCAGCCCAGCAACTGTTGTTTGAAGCCATAGCTGGCGGCCTGGTAGTAGGTGATGGCGCGCAGGATCAGCGGGTCATCACTGCCCACCCGCAGCTCCTGGCTTTCACCCAGGGCCTGATCGTGGCGACGCAGGCCCTGGCGCGGGCTGAGGATCGCCAGGTCTTTACCGTCAAACAGCCCCAGGTGCTGGTAGTTGCCGACCACCACACGGGGTGGCAGTGGGTTGTCTTGCAGCAGGTTGCGACCGAAGAAGGTCGATTCGTAGCTCAGGTTGAGCAGGCCGAGCAAGGTGGGCGCCAGGTCGATCTGGCTGGCCAGTTGCGCGGTTTCCCGGGCGTCGACCAGCTTGGGGGCGTAGATGAACAGCGGTATCTGGTAGTTGCTGATGGGCAAGTCTTCCTTGCCCGCGCTGCCGGCAGTGTGGTCGGCGACAAACACGAAGATCGTGTTATCGAACCACGGCTTCTGGCGTGCCGCCTCCAGGAACTCACCGATGGCGTGGTCGGTGTACTTCACCGCACCGTCGCGGCCGTTACCGGATTTGATATCGATGCGCCCATCCGGGTACGTGTAGGGGCGATGGTTGGAGGTGGTCATCAGTTGCAGCAGGAACGGCTGCTGCTTGGCGTAGTCGGCATCGGCCAGTTTCAGGGTTTGTTTGTAGAGGTCTTCGTCGGCCATGCCCCAGGCGTTTTTAAATGAGATCTCCGATTCTGGCACGCTGCTCTGGTCGACGACCCGATAGCCGTTGCCGCTGAAGAACGCATTCATATTGTCGAAGTAGCCACGTCCGCCGTAGACGAACACGCTGTCGTAGCCGATGGCGGTGAGTTGCTGGCCCAGGCTGGCAAAGCCGCTTTCGCGGCCGATGCGCTTGACGATCGAGCGGCCTGGTGTCGGTGGGATGGCCAGCGTGATAGCTTCCAGGCCTCGATCCGTGCGGGTGCCGGTGGCATAGAAGTTATTGAAATACAGGCTTTGTTTGCGCAGCGCATCCAGATTGGGCGTCAGGTTGCGCTCGTCACCGTTGCTGCCCATGTATTTGGCGCTGAAGCTTTCGATGGTCACCAGCACGATATTGGGTGTGCGCGGCGTGCCGGGGTTATCGATGGCGCGGCGGATATCCAAGGGGTCCTTGTCGATGAAGCGAGCATTGGGCTCACTCAGTTCGGCGCGCAACTGTTTGGCGACAACGTCCGCGGGCAGGCTTTTATAGAACTGGGTGTAGTCCAGTTCGTTGTTACGGAACGCGGCGAAAAACTGATACGGGCCATTGCTCGCCAGTTCGTTCTTGTAGGCGTTGCCACCTTGGGCGCGTGGGCTGTCCTGGCTGATCAGTTGCAGGCTGAGGCCAGCAACCACCAACAGGCCCAGGGCATTGACCAGGCGACCCCGCATTGCCGGCAGCGGTGCATTCATCGCGGCGATGAACGGTCTGCGCAGAGCCAGGCTCAACACAACGGCGAGCATCGCCAGCAGGCTGAGCAGCTTGCCGATCGGGTAGGACTCCAGCAGGTTGTTCAACACCTCATCGGAGTACACCAGGTAATCGACGGCGATAAAGTTGAAGCGCACGCCGAATTCATCCCAGAACAACCATTCGGCGACCGAGGTGAACAGCATGGCGAACAGGCTGACGGTCAGTACCGCCTGCAGGAACCAGCGGTGACCGCGACGGCGCCAGAGGGCAGGTGGGCACAGCAGCAGATACAACCCCAGTGGCAGGGCGGCATAGGCCAGAAAGCCCAGGTCGTACAGCAGGCCCACGCCAAACACCGGCAGCAGGTTGCCACCGACTTCGTCCAGGTGAGTGATGAGCAGCACGCTGCGCGTGAGCAGGAAAACCAACAGCCAGGCACCGGTGACCAGCAGCAAATAGCGCATAGGCGCTGTTTTGAGAAACCCCATGTCCAACTTCCTTATATCGATGGGCGCGATCTTCGCTCTGACACTGTAGTCAGTTTGTGAAGCTATAGTGAAAAACTCGTTCGACTAATTAATCGGTTGAAAACCTTTATCGACGGCGCTTGCGGGTCTATCCCTGAGCCACACTTGGCCTTAAGCTGCGCGAGCCAACACGGCCGTTACCGCGTACGGAGACACTGCCCATGCGAATTCTACTGGTTGAAGACAACCGCGATATTCTGGCCAACCTGGCCGACTACCTGGGGCTGAAGGGCTACACCGTGGACTGTGCGCAGGACGGTTTGTCGGGCTTGCACCTGGCCGCCACCGAGCATTACGACCTGATCGTGCTCGATATCATGCTGCCCGGCATTGATGGCTACACCCTGTGCAAACGCCTGCGTGAAGACGCTCGCCGCGATACGCCGGTGATCATGCTCACTGCCCGCGATCAGTTGGACGACCGGCTGCAGGGCTTCAAGTCCGGCGCCGACGATTACCTGCTCAAACCGTTTGCGCTATCGGAACTGGCCGCACGTATCGAAGCCGTGCTGCGCCGTGCCCAGGGCGGCGGTCGCCGCGCCCTGCAGGTCGGTGACCTGAGCTACGATCTCGATACCCTGGAAGTTACCCGCGAAGGGCGCCTGCTCAAGCTCAACCCGGTCGGCCTGAAACTGCTGGCGGTGCTGATGCAGAAGAGCCCGCACGTGCTGCGCCGCGAAATTCTCGAAGAAGCCCTGTGGGGCGATGACTGCCCGGACAGTGACAGCCTGCGCAGCCACGTTCACCAATTGCGCCAGGTGATCGATAAACCTTTTGCCAAGCCGTTGCTGCAGACGGTGCACGGTGTGGGTTATCGCCTGGCCGAGGGTCGTGATGGAGTTTAAGCAAAGCCTTGCGCAACGGATCATCATCGCCTTTGCCTTGATGAGTGCGTTGGTGGCGGGGGCCTTCGCCATGGGTATCGTGGCGACGGTGCACCTGGTGGAAGAGAAGTTGATCTCGGCGGGCCTGGGCGGCGACTTGCAACGCCTGCTGCTGATGGACACCGTCGAGGACTGGCGGCACCGGCCCGAGCCGGACCAGCTGTTTTATTTCAGTGGTGGCCCCGGCGACTTCGAGTTGCCCAAGGACCTACGCCACCTTGAGCCCGGTTTCCATGAAGTATTCCGCGAGGCGCTGTCGTACCACGCCATGGTCGAAGTGGTCGACGGGCGGCGCTACGTACTGTTGCAGGACCAAAGCGATTTCGAAGAGCGCGAGCGCGTGTTGTTCGCCGTGGTGCTGGTGGGCTTTGTGCTCAGCCTGGCGCTGGCGGTGTTCCTCGGCTGGGTGCTGGCGCGCAAAGTGATGGCGCCGGTGGTGCGCCTGGCCCGTCAGGTGCGCCACCGTGACCAATTGCTCGGCCTGGCCCCGCCCTTGGCGCCGGATTACGCGGCGGATGAAGTGGGCGAACTGGCGGTGGCGTTCGACGCCACATTGGGACGGCTGCGCCAGGCCCTGTCCCGTGAACAGCTGTTTACCAGTGACGTGAGCCATGAGCTGCGCACACCCTTGATGGTGTTGGCCAGCTCCTGCGAACTGCTGCTGGAAAACCCCGCCATCGATCAGCGCGGGCGCAACCAGGTGCTGCGCATTGCCCGGGCCTGCGAAGAAATGCGCGAACTGGTGCAGACTTTCCTGATGCTGGCCCGTGCCCAGCATGACGAAGCGGCAATGTCGCCCCAGGTCAGCCTGACGCAGGTGGCCGAAGATCTGCTCGGCATCTGGCGCGAGCCCATCGAGCACAAAGGCCTGGAACTGATCTATCAGCCCGGCACCCCCCTGGATACGCGCTATAACACCACCTTCCTGCATGCGGTGATGGGCAACCTGCTGCGCAATGCCCTGCACTACACCGAGCAGGGGTTTATCCGGCTGACCCTGGAACCGAGCGGATTTATCGTGGAAGACAGTGGTGTCGGTATCCCCGAGGACAAGCGCGAGGCAATGTTCGAGCCGTTCGTACGCGGCAGCGAGAAGCGCGGTGAGGGCCTGGGTTTGGGGTTGTCGCTGGTGCAGCGCATCTGCGAGAACCAGGGCTGGAGCGTCAGCCTCAGTACCATGGAGCCCAACGGCTGCCGCTTTCATGTGCAATTGAGTCAGGTCAACGCCTGACGCCATCCCCTGCCGCTATCCTGCCAGAGATCCCGGTAATTCGGCGAAGATGGCCCCATGCTATTGCGTGAGTCTGTAAAGTCTTGAAATGTATGGGGCTGGACAGGACAAGTTTTTCACAACGGGTTGACCTGTTAATCACAGTGCGCTGCTTAACGTTGTAGGCATCAGCTACTGGAGACCCGTTGATGCCTACCCCGATCAAGCTCGAATTTTCCGAAAAGTACGACGACGAACACGCTCAAGAATATTTGCTCAAGCATCAGGACAATCTGGCGCGCCGGTTGTCCCACAAACGCGACGAGCAGTTGGCCCGTGGTGCGCTGGCGATGGCGGGTGAGCCTGGCCTGGTGCTGGACTTGCCCTGCGGCGCGGGGCGTTTCTGGCCCTTGCTGGCGGAAAAGCCCAACCGCGTGATCATTGGCGCCGACAACTCGGCGTCGATGTTGAAGGTGGCAATGGCAGCCCAGCCCGCCGATGTGGTGAAACGGGTACGACCCTTGCAGACATCGGCCTTTGATATTGCTTTGCCAGATAACGCGGTCGACAGCATTTTCTGTATGCGCCTGTTGCACCACATTGGTGATCCGGCGCATCGCGTGGCGATATTGCGCGAGTTTCAACGCGTTACCCGTGACAGCGTGATTGTTTCGTTGTGGGTCGATGGCAATTTCAAGGCCTGGAAACGCAAGCGGCTCGAACAGCAGCGTCGCAAGAAAGGTGAGCAGGAAGGTTACCAAAACAGATTTGTGTTACCGGCTGCTACTGTTGAAGCAGAGTTTGAGGAAGCCGGCTTCCGTGTCCAGGAGTCCCTGGACTTCATACCGCTCTACGCCATGTGGCGAGTGTACGTATTACGCAAGAGGTAACAGGATGGCAGTTGAGTGCGTAGCAGGCAGTCACGTAGCTCCCGAGGAACGATTCGATTATTTCTGGCACCAGCAAGGCGAGTGGGTCGAAGAGCCCAATCGTCGCCGTGGTGGTGAAAGCGGTGTGCAGCGTGTGATCAGCCCCAACGGACGCTTGCTCTACAGCAAGCGCCAGACCGGGCACATCTACCGCAGTTGGCTGCATCCGTTTGGCCGCCCGACGGTGCTGCGTGAGCGCGATGCCCTCAAGGGCTTGCGTTTGTTGGACGTGCGTGTGCCGGAAATGGTGTTTTGCGAAGCGCGCCGCGACCCCGAGCACCAATGGAAAGCGCTGCTGGTCACTGCCGCCCTCGACGGTTTCGACGAAATCGAGAACTGGTACGCCGCCGGTGGCCGCGAGCAATACGGCGAACTGGTGCATGAGCGTGTGCTCCAGGAACTGGCCGGCACCCTGGCGCGCATGCACAAGGGCCGATGGCAGCATGGCTGCCTCTACATCAAGCATATCTTTGTGCGGGTGACGGGCGAGGGTGACTCGGCCAACGTCGAAGTGGCGCTGCTGGACTTCGAGAAATGCCGCCAGCGCCTGACCGCTTATCGGGCCGCCTCCCATGACATGCTGCAATTGCGCCGCCATTCGTCGTGGAACGATACCGACTGGAAGAAACTCAGCTACTTTTACGAGACGGCGTTTGGCAGCGCTATCAAGGGTTTAACCAGATGAAGCTAGAAATAGCACGAGGTCTGTTCCTGGTCGGGGCGCTGGGCGTTGCAGCCCTGGCGCTGGCGGCGTGGGAACAGCCTCGCACCCAGGTGCTCAGTGCAACGCAGGGTGGCGCGCAATGCCTGTTGCCGCGCGTTGCCAAGGCGAGCACGGCGGCCAAGCCCGATCATGAGTTGTTGCTGTTCATGTTTGGCATGTCTCAAGGGATGAGGCCACAGAGTTGATGAGTTTAAAGGCAAAATGAAAAGGCCTCGCGTTACGAGGCCTTTTTTGGGCTTGTTAAAGTAGAAGGGCGTAACTTTCTTTAGTGTTTTTAATGTTCGGCCTCAGTGCGTGTATAACTTATTGAGCCGTTTTGTAGGTCGGGTACTCTGGTTGTAAAGTCGTAAAGAATGCTGTGGGGGCATTGCTTTATTTGCCGTGTTGCCTCGTTGAAGGTGCTGTCGGTTTATGAGTGTCAACGTTAACTTGGCATTATGTGGGAACTTCGTAGTTATGTTTTTTGGGCGGCAAAGCTCCAACTTCAGGGTACGCTATTTTTGTCTGCTTGGAGTACTCGGTTTTATCAGTTGGCAGGGCTGAGTAGGACCTTTCGTGGGCGACCCTATACAAGATGGCAGCCTCACTGCCTGCGTCGATTGTTGCGTAATTAAATGGAGGAGGAAGGGGTGAGTAGCGTTCACCGTCAATTTTTCCGTTGTTTTTGTATTGGTAGGGGGCAAAGTTTTTTTCTGGGTCGGCAGGGTCCGTGGGCATATGGTTACGATGGCTAAGTTCGGTTGTTAAAGAGTCAATGTAGTGGAGTAGACGTACCAAGTAGTAAGCAGCATTAGCTTGGCTTACTGGGTCCGGATTACTAGGAGTATAGTTACCGACAACCTCTATTAACCATTCATCGGGAATGATTTTAGGTCGGCTATTTACAATCTCACGATTCTCTTCGAGAATCTGACCTGCTAACCGCTTATCCCACTCTGGCCTTCCCGTAGGGCCAGTGGGTGCGACGTCGGTGTTTAATTCTGGGCGTTTGGCCTCAGTGCCACTGATGGGGGGCGTCGTTGTTTTAGGTGTTACAGTTTTCTCTGTGTCTGGAGGTGTGTCGGAAGTTTTAGCTTCTCTATTATGTTCGGTTATATCGGTTTTTTTGTTTTTCTCTGTATCTTTGGCTGGGTCTTTCAGGGCCGAATAACCGTTCTCGAGGAAGTTCAAGAACAGTTCATAATTTGAGTTTTTTGTGGGAGGCTTTCCGGGGCCATTATAGCCATCATATATCGGTCGCCCAGGTGTAGGTGATGCTCTGCTGTCCGTGCCTGATGTGATGTACCCGACCACTTGCGAGAAATCGTACATCCTGTCTGCCCGATCATTGGGGTCGGGGTTATCAATCGAAAAGTTACCAACCTTTTTATAAGCCCGGTCGAAGTCACTTTCTGGGTGCGGTCCGAAATAATACTCTTTAAGTCTGGGATTGCTGTCGACCATTTCACGTGCGCCGCGGTTATCGCCCCATGGGCGTCCAGTGGGATGGGATGGAGGGTTGGCGCGTATAACCTGAGTCTTTTGGTCTGTATTGGAGTTGCGGGTATCCGGTCCACAGGGATAGTTAGTGGCTGGCGATTCAGATGGGCACGGCGATCGATTGGCGGGCGGTGTGTGCGCTGACTGCATACCGTTGAGCGTTATAAGGTTGAACATTTATTCTCCTGGCTTGTGTAGTGATTAAAGTCACGTAGCTAAGTGGTAAATGTTCCGAATTCGTTCCATAGAGTGCGAAAGTGCCTACGGCGAGTATCTTCTACTTCTTAAGGTATTGCCGAACTCAACTTACTCTCAGAGATTTCTGAGTTACTTCCCCCTTCTGATATCAAGCAGGCGTAACAGCGAGCCGTTGCTTAACGTGGCATTCGGCTCGTGTCGGGTGAGAAGCGACCTGCACTCAGATCAGATGCAGATGGTTATCCCAAAGCCCTGCCGGCAACTCCAGCGGCGTTGCCACCAACTGTTTCTGGCGACAATCGTAGAACCGGCAACGGCCCTGGCCCGAGGTCACGACAAACCCATCCTCGACCGCGCCCACGCCGGCGCAGTCGGGCAGCGGTCCGTCCAGGCGCAGCTCGCCGCTGTCCATGTTCCAGATAAAGAAGCGGTTGCCCCGTGGGGCAGTCAACGCCACCAGGCGCAATTCGCTGTGCACTGCGACGCTGGCGGTGTAGTGCCCCATCGCCTGCAACTGCTCGTCCGCCACCGGAAACGCCACGTATGGCTGCCCCGGACGCTTGATCGCCAGCAACTCGGAACGCTCCTGTGATGCCCCCATGAACTGCTGCCCGGTGAGGATGGTGCCATCGCTGGCGATCCCCATGTGCCGCACGCTGTTCATCTGCTGGCCGAGGGTTTCCTTGCTGATCAAGGTACCGTCGCGCTGCATCAGCACCAGGCTCGGTTCCATGGCGTCGAGGTTCATCTCCACGCGGCTTTCGGCTTCGGTACGAATGCCGCCGTTGGCCACCACCAGGGTCTCGCCGTCGGGCATCCACGACACCTGGTGCGGGCCGATGCCGTGGGTGGAGATCTCGCCGGTATGCACCAGCCGCTCGCCTTCGAACCGGTACACACCGAGCAGGCCACGGCCGGGGTCGGTTGTGTCGTTCTCGGTGGCGTACAGCCAGTCGCCGCTCTTGTGAATGACCGCGTGGCCATAGAAGTGGCGGTTGACCCGGGAGGTGATGGTTTGCAGCAGCGCGCCATCGCGCAGGTCGATCAGGTAACTCTCGGTGCCCGGGCGACGGGCGACAAACAGCGCAATCGGCAGCGTCGGGTGGTTGATGATGTCGTGGCAGCGCTGGCCGACCTGGGTGGCAAATACCTGCCTGCCGTCCAGGCGGTAACCCACGGCGTAGTGCTTGCCGTCCGCATCATCCCGCGCCGAGAGCAGCAGCGGGCCCTTGTCTTTGCTTTTGAACAGCGTCCAGCCACCCAGTGTGAGAGCACTGAGCAGCACGCTGCCGATGGCCAAAGCCTGTCGCCTGAGCATCATCAGTCACCGTCGTTGGCGTTAAAGCCCAGTTGGATGCCCAGCGCCTTGGCCAGCTCGCCCTCGTGCAGGCGGTGGACGACGTTGAGGCTGTCATAGATATCGTTGAGCTGCTGGCGCCCAGCGTCATCGTTCAACAGTTCGTTGAGGGTGCGCTGGTTGCTGGCGAACAGTTTCAGCGACGCGGCATAGGCGGCGTCGATCTTGTCGGCCAACGGCTTCTGCTCTGACGGCAGCAGGCCACGCAGGCCTTTGTTGTCGACGCCGACCCATACGGTCTGGGCTGCCGCGAGGCTGGCTTCGAGGCTTTGCAGGGACGACTGGCTGCGCCATGCATCGGCCTGGAACGGCTGCGGGATACCCTTGGTCTGGCGGCCCATCGGCGTGCCGAGTTTTTTCTTCAGGGTGTCCAGTGCGGTGACCTGCACGCGCAGCAGATCGGCAATGGCTTCGTGGGAATCGGCGTAGCGCTGGTTCGGAAACTTGGTCATCTGCGCCAGCATGCCGTCGGTGCTGTTCCAGCTGGCCAGGATCTCTTCGGCCAGGGCCTTCTGACGGTCACCGATGGCGACCAGCAGCGGGCAGTAACGGGCCTTTTGTGCGTCGTCGGCGATGTCGGTCTTGGCGTCGTAGAGGATGTATTCGTAGGCGGACAGGCCTTGCACCACCACGCTGGACTTGGCCAGGGCGGCGCCGTCGATCTGCGGCTGGCTGGCGACCAGTTGCTCGACCTGGCGGCCGACCAGGTTCTTCTTGTCCGGCCAGAACTGCACCTGCCACGAACGGTTGCCCTCGGCCAGCGGCCCGATCAGCAGCGGTTGCAGCTCGGCCCAAGCCTTTTGTGCATGCAGGAAATCGGCACGCGCGGTGTCCAGGCTCTCCTTGCCCTGGCAGTAGGCCAGCGCGCTGACGGCCAGTTGGCGGTCGGCTTCGACCCAGCGGCTGTAGGTCGGCAGGATCACTTGCTTGGCGATGGCCGCAGAGGTCACTGCTTGCGGGTCTTGCGGCGAGCAGGCGCCTAGGGCGAGGGCGGCCAGGCTGGTGAACAACAACTTGGGACGGAACATGTCGAGCTCCCTTCTATAAGTGGGGCGAAGCTTATAAAGAATTCAGGAACGCCAGCAACGCAGCACGCTGCTCGGCATTGAAGGACAACACATGCTGCTGCGCCGCTTGGGCTTCACCGCCATGCCACAGCACGGCTTCGAGCAGGTTGCGGGCGCGGCCGTCATGCAAGAACTGGGTATGGCCACTCACGGTTTGCGTCAGACCAATGCCCCACAACGGCGGCGTGCGCCAGTCGCGGCCACCGGCCTTGAATTCTGTGCGGTTGTCGGCGAGGCCCGGCCCCATGTCGTGCAACAGCAGGTCGCTGTAGGGGCGGATCACCTGGTTGGCCAGTTCAGGTTCGGCGGCATTGGCGGCCGTGGTGAATGCAGGCGTGTGGCAACCCTGGCAGCCGGCTTGATAGAACAGGTTTTTACCGGCCAGCACCTGCGGCGTGTTGACGCCACGGCGCGCCGGCACCGCCAGGTTGCGCGTGTAGAACAGCACCAGGCGCAGGATGTTGTCGCTGACTTCCGGCTCGCCATCGGGGCCATTGCCGTTGGGGGCCTGTTTGCAGGCGACTTGGGCATCGGTGCAGTCATCAAAGGGTCTCAGGGATGTGGTGAGGCCCATATCACCAGAGAACGCGTGAACATTTTGTTGATTGAGGTTGGGTTGCCCGGCTTTCCAGCCAAAACGCCCGAGCACGGTTTTTTGCTGGGCGTCGTCCCAGACCCAGTTGGCGCGGCCGACAATGGCTTGCTTGTCGGCGGTCTTCGGGTCGGTGTTGCGTAGGATGTCGGCGTCGCTGATGGCTTCGAGCAAGCCCAGGCCGATCATCGGCGGCGCGATGCGTGCGGAAAAGCGCGTGTCGGGGTGCATCGGGCCGTAGCCAAGCTGAGTGATCTGCAGGTCGGGTTTACGCAACTCGACCACCGTGCCGTCCTTGAACGTCACGTTGACCGGCGTGTAATCGACCCGCACCTTGCCTTCCGGCGGCACGCCCGGCACGGCCATGTCCTGCAATTGCCCACCGTAGACCGGCTCGGGCACCACGCCAATGTGCTCGATGGCCTTGGCATAGGCGGGCGCATCCGGAATCGACAGGCGTACCAGCATCGACACCGCGTTGGGTGCATCGGGCAGCGGTGGGTGACCACGACCGTCTTTTATATGGCAGTTCTGGCAGGCGTTGGTGTTGAACAGCGGGCCGAGGCCATCACGCGCCGTGGTGGTGGACGGTGCGATCACCCAGGGGCTGCGAAAGAAGCTGTTGCCGACGCTGAAATCCAGGCGGCGGGTGGGCGACAGGTTGGCCGAGGGCAGGGAAAACGCGTTCTGGTCGCGCTTGTTCACCGTCGCAGCACCGCCCGCCCGTGATTCACCCGGCTCGGCCTTGGTAAATCTGGGCGCGTCATCGCAGCCAGCCAGGCTCAAGGCCAGCAAGGCTGCGGACAGGCGAAAAAGCGAAGGGGACATCGAATTTCCTGAACCACGGCGGAAAATAAGGTCGCAAAGTCTAACAGGGCAGGGCGCAATGAATAAGAGCAATTATCGTTTGGTGGCATCCCGATTCATTCCCGCTAGAATGACCGCACATTTTTTTCTGGAGGTGGCCCATGCAGGCTCTCGACGCTTTGCTCAACCGTGTTTCCGTGCCGCGCCTGCTGGAACCGGCGCCGACCCAGGAGCAGCGCGATGTGCTGTTTGCCGCCGCCATGCGTGCGCCCGACCACGGCCAACTGCGCCCTTGGCGCTTCCTCACGGTTGAAGGCGCTGCTCGCGAACAGATGGGCACCTTGTTGGCCGAAGCGGCCCGGCTGCAAGACGCCGATGCGCCACAGGCGGTGATCGACAAGGCCCAGAACGGCCCGTTGCGCGCGCCGTTGGTGGTGGTGGTGATTGCCCGTTTGCAGGAGCACTTCAAGGTGCCCAAGTCCGAGCAACTGCTGGCTGCTGCCTGTGCGGCTCATGGCATCCTGTTGGCGGCGTATGCCCAGGGGATTGGTGCGGTATGGCGCACCGGGGAATTGTCCTACTCGGCCCACGTGGCCAAAGGCCTGGGGCTGACGGCGGATGAGGAGGTGATTGGCTTCCTGTACCTGGGCACACCGCAGAACCCGCCGCGTACCGCGGCTAAAGAAGACCTGACGCAGTTTGTCAGTGCCTGGACCGGTCTCTAAATCCAAAGTGATCAAACTGTGGGAGGGGGCAAGCCCCCTCCCACATTGGAACTGTGTTGTTTTTGAGATTGGGTTTACACCCTGAACTGATCCATCAACTTCATCTGCTGGCTGGCCAGTGCATTGAGTTGGCTGCTGATGGCCGCCGACTCGGTGGCCTGGCCGGTGAGGGTTTCGGTCACGGTACGGATCGCCGAGACGTTGCGGTTGACCTCTTCGGCCACGGCGCTCTGTTGTTCGGCGGCGCTGGCGATCTGCAGGTTCATGTCGCTGATCACGGTGACCGCATCGCTGATCTTGCCCAAAGCCTGCACCGCCTGATGGATCTGCCCGGCATTGCTCTGGGCCTGGCTCTGGCTGGAGTGCATGGTCGCCACCACGCCACGGGTGCCGCTCTGGATGCGCTCGATCACCAGGCGGATTTCCTCCACCGAATCCTGGGTACGCTTGGCCAGGTTACGCACTTCGTCGGCTACCACCGCAAACCCTCGACCGCTTTCCCCGGCGCGTGCCGCTTCGATGGCGGCATTGAGGGCCAGCAGGTTGGTCTGCTCGGCAATGCTGCGGATCACTTCCAGCACTGAACCAATCTGTTCGCTGTTGACCGCCAGGGCTTCGACTTCGCCCACGGCCTTGCTGACTTCTTCGGCCAGGGTGGTGATGTCGCGGGTGCTCTGCTCGATGATCGACATGCCTTCACGCGCCGACTGGTCGGCACCGCGTGCCGCGCTGGCGGCATTGGACGCGCTGTTGGCGACGTCGTGGGCGGTGGCGCTCATTTCGTTGGACGCGGTGGCCACCTGGTCGATTTCGCGGAACTGCACCTGCATGCCTTCGCTGGTCTGGCGTGCGATGGCCGAAGACTGGTCTGCGGTGCCGCGTGCTTCGGTGATGCTTTGCTTGATCTGGGCGATGGTCGGTTGCAGCTTGTCGAGGAAACGGTTGAACCAGTTCACCAGTTCGCCCAGTTCATCCTTCTTGGCGTAGGCCAGGCGTTGGGTAAGGTCGCCGTCGCCGCTGGCGATGTCCTTGAGCATGGCGGCCACGCTGTTGATCGGCCGGGTCACGCCGGTAGCGGTCAGCCAGATCAATAGCAAACCGAGCAGGCCGGCGGCGGCGGCCACCAGCAGTGCCTTCAGGGTGCCGGCGGATTGGGCGTCGTCAAGCACCCGCTGCAACTTGACGTTGTCGGCGAGCATCACGGCTTTTGGCAGCTTGATCACCACGCCCCAGGATTTGGCGTCGGCAATCGGCTTGACCGGGTACACGGCGCGGATGGTGTCGTCCTGTTCGCGGATCATGCGGTTGTCACTGGCCAGCAACTGTACGATTTCCTTGCCCTCGGCGCCGAGGGTGTCGATCAGGTTCTTGCCGACCTTGGCCGGCTCGCCGCTGTAGGCGGCAATCAGGCCGGTACTGGAGAGAATCTCCAGGTGCGCTGCGCCGTTGAACAGGTCCTTCTGTGCAGCGTCGGCGGTTGCTTGCAGGGCGGTGAGGGCGATGTCGACACCGACGACGCCGATGAGTTTACCCCCCACGATCAGTGGCGAGGCGATGGTGGTCATCAGTACCTTTTTGCCGGCCACCGTATCTTCATAGGGGTCCAGCAGGCAGGTATTGCGGGTGTCCCGTGGGCAGGTGTACCAGATGTTGTAGGGCGTACCGTTGAGGGTGAGGGTGGTCTTGTTCAGGTCTTCTTCGACCATGATGGTGTTCAAGCCTTCACCGCCGGCACGGCTCCAATAGCTGGAGAAGCGCCCTGTTTCGTTGGAGACGCGTGCCTTGTCATCGACGAACTCGCTGTCCTTGCCGTCCAGGCCGTTGGGTTCGAATGACAGCCAGAACCCCAGCACTTTGCTGTTGCGATCAAAGGTGGTTTTCAGGCTCTGGTTGATTTCTTCGCGCAGCGCGCCGGCTTCCAGGCCACGCTTGCTGGCCATGGTGCGCAAATCCTTGATCTGGTCGGCCAGCGCTGTCAGCGCCATCAGGCTGTCGCCAAAGGTTTTCTGCAACTGCACCGCTTGCTCGGCGGCCCTGGCTTGCAGCAGTTGTTCCACGCTGGCGGTGAGCATGCGCGAGCTGGAATCGCTGACCAACAGATCATTCTGGTTGGTGTTGTAGATATTGATGCCGACGACCAGCGCTATCACCCCCAACAGGCAAAGGCCGGACAGCAGCACGATTTTCAGGCGGATGGAGAGGGTGTTGAACATAGGCTCACTCGCGAATGGACTGGTGGGGATGCATGCAGCAGAGCCAAGTCCATTCAGCGCTATGTCTGAAACATCGGCGTCACAAATCAATTCATGAGAAAGAGGCGATGAGCGGTAGGAAAACACCTACATGCGGCGTCAGACAGGCGCTGCAAGCCTTTCCGGGCGTGACCAGATCCACAGGTTGCCCAGGCTCATTCCGGCAATGGCCAGGTAGATCGGCCAGCCGTGGTCGAGCATCACCAGCATCAGCATGGCGCACAGCAACATGCTTACAGTGGCGCTGACTTTGGCTCGGCGAGCGATGATCTTGCCGTTGCGCCAGTTGAACAGGATCGGCCCGAACAGCCGGTGGTTCTCCAGCCAGGCGCTGAGGCGTGGCGAGCTTTTAGTGGCGGCCCAGGCGGCCAGCAGGATGAATTCGGTGGTGGGCAAACCCGGCACGACAATCGCGATCAACCCAATGCCCAGGCTGACATAGGCCAGCAGGCCGAAGAGGATCCGGGCGATTTTCGAGGTGGATTGGGTTTTGCGGGTCATGGTTTATTTGTAACGTCGCGAAGTGAGCGCCAACTGTTGGAGGGGCTTGCCCCCGATGGGGATGTGTCAGCTAGAGAAGCGTTGACTGGCGCTCTGCTATCGGGGGCAAGCCCCCTCCCACAGTTGATGGCATTTCAATCTGGATGTCAGGCCAATTCAGGGGCGCTAGCGTACGCCTGTTCGAGCAAGACGGTGAAGCGTACAAACGCGTCGATCGCACCTTTTTCCACTGCGGCTTCCTCTTCGGCACTGAACTCCAGGGCGTCGAGGGTACGGGTGAAGCTTTTCCAGCCTTCGGCGCGACCACCGGCCGGCTCACCCAGGTGACGGGCACCGAAGGTTTCGCTCAGGCCCAGGCCCACGGCACGCTTGATCAGGAACGCAGCGCCCAGTTTGGAGCCTTCGGACACAAACAGCCAGCCCAGGGCTTCGGCCTTGCTCGGGTTTTTCACGGCGCCGGCGACCGGTGCAGGCACCTCGGTGTCCAGGTCGCCCAGGTCCAGTTTGGCGGCTTCGGCACGGCAACGCTCGGCCAGGTCCGGCACGATCTTGATCAGTTCGGCATCGTTGTACAGGGCCACCAGTTCCGATTGGAACAGGTACTGCGCCACCACGAAACGGGCGAAGTTGGCCCGGGTTTCAAACGGGGCGTGAGCCTTGACCAGTGCGTCGAGCTTGGTGTGCGGCTCGTTGGTGATCTGGTTCAGGCGTTGGGAGCGCAGGCTTGCGCGTTCTGCGGTAGGGGAAGCGGTCATGAAAAGTCCTTGAGAAGGGATGCGCCTGGGTGCCCGAAAGAGAGCTGTTATCAACTAGACGAACAAGAAGACGCGGCACAGTAAAAAATCCTCACCCCGTCGAAGAAATTTCAACGGGGTGAGTAGGGCGGTGCTAGATGTCCCAGATCACGTTGATCGCAAAGTTGCGGCCGGGCTGGGTCAGGCGGTCGAGGTTGGCCGGGCCGGTCACGGCGGCTTCGCCGACACTGTCGTAGCTGCGCACGTCATCCCAGTTCCAGTACTTCTTGTCGGTGAGGTTGTAGAGGCCGCCGTTGATGGTCACGTCGTGGGTGACTTTGTAGAAGGCGGTCAGGTCGACCACACCGAAGCCAGGCGTCTTGAAGGGGCCGCTGGTGTCGCCGTCCGGCGCGTGGAAGGTGGTGCTGTCGACGCGATCCTGCTTTTTCACCAGGGTCCAGCTCAACAGGCCACCGTAGTTGTCCTGGTCGTAGCCCAGGCCGAAGACGCCCTTGAGCGGGTTGACGCTGTTCAGCGGCTCGCCGTTATCGTCGTTGCGGCCATAGGCATAGGACACCGAGCCCTGGGTGTACAGACCTTGCGGCGCACCGAAGGCATCCAGGTTCAGGCGGCCCTTGGCTTCGGCGCCCTTGATGGTGGCGCGCTTGATGTTGATGGCCTGGAACTGTTCAAGACTGCCCCCGGCAACGGCGTTGTCTTCGTCGATAAAGTCGCGGTATTTGTTGTAAAACACGGCGATCTCGAAGGAGCCTTCGTCGAACTTGCCGCGAATCCCGGTTTCGACGCCTTTGCTGGTTTCTGGCTTGAGGTCGGGGTTCGGCTCGACGGTGTAGCCCAGGTTCAGGTTTTCAAAGCGGCCGTACAAGGCCTTGGCAGACGGCGTACGGAAACCTTCGGCGTACTGGCCGAACCAGGTGTATTGATCCGTCAGGGCGTACGTCAGGCCAAACTTGGGCGTCACACGGTGCCAGGTTTTTTCCTTGTCGCTCACTGGGTCCGCCCCTGTCGGGTTGACGGTGTTGAGAAATTCCTGGGTCAGCTTGGGTTTGAGCTGGGTGTAGTCGTAGCGCACGGCGGGCAGGAAGGTCCACTTGTCCCAGGTGATCTGGTCCTGTGCGAACAGCGAATACGTGTTGATGGTCGGGTCGGGGAAGTCGCTGGACTTCTTCACACTGTCGCTGGCAATCGGGCTGGGTGCACCGATGGCGGTGCACCCACTGCCGACGGCCACGCAGGTCGCGTTGCCCTCGCGCGAACCGGTGACTTTCTGCTGCTTGAGGGTGGTGCCGTAGGTCACCTGGTGGTCGGTTTCACCGAGGCTGAACGCCTTGTCGAGCTGGGCGTCGAAAATCCACTGTTTTTCCTGGTAGAGCGTGTCGCGGGTGCGCAGGACACGACGGCCTGACTGATAGATCTCGGCGGTGGTCTGGTCGGTCTTGGCGATCTGGTAATTGAGGCTGGTCTTGATGCGGTCGGCAATCGGCGACTCGAGGGCGAAGCTGTTTTCCAGGCCGAAACGTTCACGGGTAATGGTGTCGTTGCCACGACGATCACGGTAGAGGTTGAAGCCTCGGCCGCCGATGAACGGGCCGCCTACCGCGTTCTTCAGGTTGACGTCGCGATCGTCCTTGTACTTCTCGTAGGTCAGGCCCAAGCGGTTGTCATCGCCATAGTTCCAGCCGAGCTTGGCCAGGATGTTGGTGGTGCGCGCGTCCTCCGGGTTGGCGCCGGTGCGGGCCAGGCCGGTGGCGTTGTTGCCGTCGTAGGATTCGGTCTCGTGGCCATTGCGCTGGCTCAGGTGCAGCAAACCATCGAAGTCCTGCAGGCGGCCGGCGACGGTGCCGGAGGTCAGCCAGCTTTCGTCGGCGGAGCTGTAGCCGGTCTTGAGGCGGGCGCCGAAATCCTGGCCTGGCTTGATGATGTCGTCCGGGTCGAGGGTGAAGTAGCTCACGGCGCCACCGATGGCGCTGCTGCCGTACAGGGCGGAGGCCGGACCGCGCAGGATCTCCACACGCTTGACGATCTCCGGGTCGACGTAGTTGCGACGGGTCTTGGCGTAGGGGCCGTTGAAAAAGTTGTCCGGCACTTCCACGCCGTCCACCTGGGTGAGGATGCGGTCGCCGTCGATACCGCGGATGTTGAAGCCGGCGTTACCGGAGCGGGTGCCCGCGCCGCCGACCGAGACGCCGGGCTCGTAGCGCACCAGTTCGCGGATGTTGTTGACGTTCTGGCGGTCCAGTTCTTCGCGGTCCTGCACGCTGACGGTGCTCGGTACGCTGGTCACATCCTGCTCGTTACGGGTGGCGCTGATGGTTACCTGTTGCAGGTTTAGGGTGCCGCCCGCTGCGCGTTTTTCCAGGATGATGTTGTTGCTGCCCAGCTTGCGATAGCTCAGGTTGGTCCCCACCAACAGCCGGTCCAGGGCTTTTTCCGGCGACAACGGACCGCGTACGCCAGGGGATGACACACCCTGGGCCAGTTCCGCCGGCAGGCCGACCTGCCAGCCGGTCACGGCGGTAAATGCGTTGAGTGCAGAGACCAGCGATTGCTGCTCGATGCTGAAGTTGTAGTTGCCATGGCTGCGCGGAGCAGGCTCGGCGGCGGTGGCGGTCATCACTGGCGCACCGGCCAGCAGGATGGCCGCCGTCAGCAAGGACAGCACGGGCGAAGAGGACCGGCGGTTGAAACAAGAGGACATCGAGAGCGCTCCGGGGTACGAATCTTATAGTTGCGAACCGAACCAAATAGGAATCAGTTGCATTGGCTAAGACGAGACGTACCAGTGCCAGCTATCGAGTAAAAATAATTCTCATTTAGTTGAGGATCACCAGCGCCGGGTATTCCGACAACTTGGCCGAGGTGATGTGGGCCAGCGAGCGCACCACATCCAGGGGCTGGTCGAGGCGGTAATTGCCGGTGACGGCGACGCTGGCGAGTTGGTCGTTGGTGTTGACGATCCAGCCAGGGTAATAGCGGCGCAGCTCGGCGAGCACTTCGCTCATGGGGCAGTTTTCGAAGATCAGCCGGCCTTGCACCCACGCCAGGTCCTTGTTGGCGTCCAGTCTGGCGGGCGAGCCGAAACCCTTGGGGCCGACGCGGATGCTTTCCCCGGCGCTCAGACGCACGCGGGCATCATTGAAGGTATTGCTCAGGTCGACATCGCCACGTTGCACCTGCACCTGTGCTTCGCCATTGAGGTAGCGCACGGCGAAGGCGGTATCGCGCACGCTGGCGCGCACGGGGCCGGCGTCGATTTCCAGGGGCAGGCCATGGTTGGGTTTGATTTCGAAAAACGCCTCGCCCTGGTACAGGCGAGCGATGCGCTGATGGTCCTTGATGCTGCTGGAAAACGCCGAATTGGTGTTGAGCAGCACCTTTGAACCGTCGTCCAGTTGCAGGCGCTGGCGTTCGCCCACCACGGTGAGGTGATCGGCCTGCAGGCGCACCGGCAGGTTGCTGAAACTGAACAGCCCGATCAGCAACACGGCGGCGGTGGCCAAAGGTTTCCAATGGGGTTTGATCCACCGCCAGGCGCTGGGCTTGCGCGGTGCTGCCAGGGCGACGGCGGCGCTGTGCACTGGCGCGCCACCCCAGGCCGCCTGGGCCTTGGCGAAGGCGTGGACGTGGGCGGGATCGCTGGCCAGCCAGGCTTCGAATTCGGCCTGCTGCCCGGGCTGCGGGCACTGCAAGGCGATCAGCCAGTCGAGGGCTTGGTCCATGGCCGTGTCTTGCAACACCTCATGAGCCAGCTCGTGGGGGTGCAGTTTGTTCGGGTCCGTCACGGTGTTCCTCGGGTCTTCGCCACGTTCTATTCAACTTTCCTACAGCTTGAGTCGACGTTTCTGTCGGGTGAAGCTTAAGGCCGATCCAGCCGTTCGGCCACACCTACACAGATGGCCATGATCAACTTCAGTTCCTTTTGTACGGTGCTCAAGGACACTTCCAACTGATCGGCGATCTCCTGGTAACTGCAACCGTGCAGGCGGCTGAGGATGAAGATCTGCTGCTGGCGGGCGCTCAACTGGCCCAGGCTGACGCTCAGGGCCTCGAGCATTTGCTCGGCCTGGGTGGCATCTTCGGGCGTGCTGATGGGGGCGGCGACACTTTGCAGGACGTCCAGCGGGACATCTTCCTGCAGCGTGCGTGCCTGGATCCTGCGCGCACGCAGATGATCCAGCGCCAGGTTGCGCGCGGTCTGATAGACGAAGGGTTCAAGGTGATCGATCGGCCGCTCGCTGAGGGCCCGGGTGACGCGCAGGTAGGTTTCCTGCAACAGGTCCTCGGCGGTGCTGTGGTTATTGACCATCCGCTGCAAGGTGCGAAGCAGAATCACCCGTTGGGCGAGAAAGACGTGGTTGAAGCGAGATTGGCTCACAGTGCTACCAGACCGATTTGCAGTTAATGATAATGCTTATCATCAACTGAAATGGCAAGTAGCTATTTTCCTTATGCGGGACACAAACCAGTGTGGGAGGGGGCTACACCCCGATGGCAGTGTGTCAGTCAACAAAGATGTTGAATGTGCCACCGCTATCGGGGGCAAGCCCCCTCCCACACAAGCCTCTTCAGAAGGTCCCGCACAGCTCACATTACTCGGCGTTGCACAGCGCCAGGCAGTTATCCAGCATGCGGTTGGAGAAGCCCCACTCGTTGTCGTACCAGGCCAGCACTTTCAGCAATTTACCGCTGACCTTGGTGTGATTGGCATCGAAGATCGACGACAGCGGGTTGTGGTTGAAGTCACTGGAAACCAGCGGCAGGGTGTTGTAGCCGAGGATCTTCGAGTGCTGGCTGGCTTCTTTGAGCAGCGCGTTGACTTCTTGCGCCGTGGCTTCTTTCTTCAGTTGTACGGTGAGGTCCACCAGCGACACGTTGATCACCGGCACCCGCACCGCCATGCCGGTCAGCTTGCCCGCCAGCTCCGGCAGCACCAGGCCTACCGCTTCGGCGGCGCCGGTCTTGCTCGGGATCATGTTCTGGGTGGCCGAACGCGCGCGGTACGGGTCGGTGTGGTAGACGTCAGTCAGGTTCTGGTCGTTGGTATAGGCATGGATGGTGGTCATCAGGCCGCTCTCGATACCCAGCTCGCGGTGCAGCACTTGAGCCACTGGCGCCAGGCAGTTGGTGGTGCACGAGGCGTTGGAGATGATCTGGTGGGATTGACGCAGAATGTCATGGTTGACGCCGTAGACCACGGTGGCGTCCGCGCCCTTGGCCGGTGCCGAGATGATCACCTTGCGTGCGCCGGCGGTAATATGGGCGGCAGCCTTGTCACGGTCGGTGAACAGGCCGGTACATTCGAACACCACGTCGATCTTGTGCGCAGCCCAGGGCAGGTCGGCCGGGTTGCGAATGGCACTGACGGCAATCCGGTCGCCATTGACGGTCAGGCTTTCCTGATCGTGGGCGACCTCTGCTTCGAAAGTGCCATGCACGGTGTCGTATTTGAGCAGGTGGGCATTGATCGAACTGTCGCCCAGATCATTGATGGCGACGATCTGCAAATCCTGGCGGTAGCCTTGGGTATACAGTGCGCGCAGGACATTACGGCCGATACGGCCAAAACCATTGATTGCGATACGAAGAGTCATTGGAAAGTGCCTGTCGTCGATTTGTTGTAAGAATTACAAGATTATTCGCATAAAAATAGAAAACAAGCCTTTTTAGTGGCAATATTTTGTTCAATCTACAACGAGTGACCTGAATCAACTGGTCCGATGATCCAAACGACTCCCTGCCATCCCATGCGCTGCGGGCGTTTGATCAGCATAGACACTCAGGTCGCCACATCCGTTAGCCTGGAGTTCTACACATGCATCCCCGCGTCCTTGAGGTCACCGAACGGCTTATCGCCCGCAGCCGCGCCACCCGCGAGGCTTACCTTGCGCTCATTCGCGGCGCAGCCAGCGACGGTCCGATGCGCGGCAAGCTGCAATGCGCCAACTTTGCCCACGGCGTGGCCGGTTGCGGCACTGAAGATAAAAATAGCCTGCGCATGATGAATGCCGCCAACGTGGCAATTGTTTCGTCATATAACGACATGCTCTCGGCGCACCAGCCGTACGAACATTTCCCTGAACAGATCAAGAAAGCCCTGCGCGAAGTCGGCTCGGTCGGCCAGTTCGCCGGCGGCACTCCCGCGATGTGCGACGGCGTGACCCAGGGCGAGCCCGGTATGGAGCTGAGCCTGCTCAGCCGTGAAGTCATCGCCATGTCCACGGCGGTAGCGCTGTCCCACAACATGTTCGACGCGGCCTTGATGCTGGGCATCTGCGACAAGATCGTCCCCGGCCTGATGATGGGCGCGCTGCGCTACGGCCACCTGCCGATGATCTTCGTACCGGGCGGGCCGATGCCGTCGGGCATTTCCAACAAGCAGAAGGCCGATGTGCGCCAGCGCTATGCCGAAGGCAAGGCCACCCGCGAAGAGCTGCTGGAATCGGAGATGAAGTCCTACCACAGCCCCGGCACCTGCACCTTCTACGGCACCGCCAACACCAATCAGTTGCTGATGGAAGTCATGGGCCTGCACCTGCCGGGCGCCTCGTTCGTCAACCCGTACACGCCGCTGCGTGATGCGCTGACCCGCGAAGCCGCGCACCAGGTCACGCGCCTCACCAAGGCCAACGGCAACTTCACGCCGATCGGCGAGATCGTCGACGAGAAATCCATCGTCAACTCCATCATCGCGCTCAACGCCACCGGCGGCTCCACCAACCACACCCTGCACATGCCGGCCATCGCCATGTCGGCGGGCATCATCCTCACCTGGGACGACATGGCCGACCTTTCCGAGGTGGTGCCGACCCTGTCCCACGTGTATCCCAACGGCAAGGCCGATATCAACCACTTCCAGGCAGCGGGCGGCATGTCGTTCCTGATCCGTGAACTGCTCGAAGCCGGCCTGCTCCACGAAGACGTCAACACCGTGGCCGGCAAGGGCCTGAGCCGCTACACCCAGGAGCCGTTCCTGGTGGACGGCGAGCTGATCTGGCGCGACGGTCCCATCGAGAGTCTCGACGAAAGCATCCTGCGCCCGGTGGCCCGTGCGTTCTCGCCCGAGGGCGGCTTGCGCGTGATGGAAGGCAACCTGGGGCGTGGCGTGATGAAAGTCTCGGCCGTGGCCCTCGAGCACCAGATTGTCGAAGCACCCGCCGTGGTGTTCCAGGACCAGCAGGACCTGGCCGATGCGTTCAAGGCTGGCCAGTTGGAAAAAGACTTCGTCGCCGTGATGCGCTTCCAGGGCCCGCGTTCCAATGGCATGCCGGAATTGCACAAGATGACGCCGTTCCTCGGTGTATTGCAGGATCGTGGCTTCAAGGTCGCGCTGGTAACAGACGGGCGTATGTCGGGCGCGTCGGGTAAGATCCCCGCCGCGATTCACGTCAACCCCGAAGCCCAGAGCGGCGGGCCACTGGCGCGGGTGCAGGATGGCGATATCATTCGTGTGGATGGCGTGAAGGGCACCCTGGAGCTTAAGGTGGACGCCGAAGAATTTGCAGCGCGTGCGCCTGCCACTGGCCTGTTGGGTAACAACGTGGGGGCCGGTCGCGAGCTGTTTGCATTTATGCGCTTGGCCGCAAGCTCCGCAGAGCAGGGCGCCAGCGCCTTTACCTCTGCCTTGGAGACGCTTAAGTGAAGTTAGCGCTGGTCGGTGACATCGGGGGCACCAATGCCCGTTTTGCGTTGTGGCGGGATCAGGAACTGCATTCGATCCGCGTGCATGCCACGGCGGATCATTCCAGTCCTGAGGCCGCTATCAAGGTTTACCTCAAGGAGGAAGGCCTGGAAATCGGGGACATCGGCGCGGTGTGTCTTTCCGTCGCTGGTCCGGTGAGCGGAGATGAATTTAAATTCACCAACAACCACTGGCGCCTGAGCAAGACTGCGTTTTGCAAGACATTGCAGGTGGATGATCTGCTGTTGGTCAATGATTTCTCGGCCATGGCCCTGGGCATGACCCGCCTCAAGCCCGACGAATTCCGCGTGGTCTGCGAGGGCACGCCGGAGCCGTTGCGGCCTGCGGTGGTGATCGGTCCGGGCACCGGGCTGGGTGTCGGTACCTTGCTGGACCTGGGCGGTGGCCGTTTTGCGGCGCTGCCGGGGGAGGGCGGGCACGTCGACCTGCCGCTGAGCAGCCCACGGGAAACCCAGCTGTGGCAGCACATCTACACCGAGATCGGGCATGTCAGCGCTGAAACGGCTTTGAGCGGTGGCGGGCTGCCACGTCTGTACCGGGCGATCTGTGCGGTCGACGGCCATGCGCCGGTACTGGAAACCCCCGAAGCCATCACGGCCGCCGGCCTGGCCGGTGACCCGGTGGCGATGGAAGTGTTGGACCAGTTCAGCATCTGGCTGGGCCGCGTAGCCGGTAACAATGTGCTGACCACCGGCGGACGCGGTGGTGTGTACATTGTGGGCGGGGTGATACCGAGGTTTGCCGACTTCTTTATCCACAGCGGTTTTGCCAGGAGCTTTGCTGACAAAGGCTGCATGAGCGAATACTTCAAGGGTATTCCGGTGTGGTTGGTGACGGCGCCGTATTCCGGGTTGACCGGGGCTGGCGTCGCGTTGGAACAGGCTTTTGCATAGGGACTGATGGTCCTATCGGGGGCAAGCCCCCTCCCACATTTGGAACGCATTTGCCCCCGATAAGGCCATCAATAACACCCCATAACAACAAGGAGGACCCCGTGAGCGTAATCAGTAAATCGATCCTCCTGGTCGATGACGACCAGGAAATCCGCGAATTGCTGCAGACCTACCTCAGTCGCGCCGGTTTCCAGGTGCGTGGGGTGCCGGATGGCGCGGGGTTTCGCCAGGCGATGAACGAGGCACCGTGCGACCTGGTCATCCTCGATGTGATGTTGCCGGACGAAGACGGTTTCAGCCTTTGCCGCTGGATCCGCCAGCACCCGCGCCAGGCGCAGGTGCCGATCATCATGCTCACCGCCAGTTCCGACGAGGCCGACCGTGTGATCGGCCTGGAGCTGGGCGCCGACGACTACATCGGCAAACCCTTCAGCCCTCGCGAGTTGCAAGCGCGGATCAAGGCCTTGTTGCGCCGTTGCCAGTTCGGCCAGGAGCGCAGCAGCGGCGGCGATGTGCTGGTGTTCGATGAGTGGCGGCTGGACATGATCAGCCACCGTCTGTTCCATGTGGACGGCGAAGAAGTGATCCTCTCCGGCGCCGATTTTGCCCTGCTCAAATTGTTTCTCGACCACCCGCAGCAGATCCTCGACCGCGACACCATCGGCAACGCCACCCGGGGTCGTGACCTGATGCCGCTGGATCGCATCGTCGACATGGCTGTCAGCCGCCTGCGCCAACGCCTGCGCGACACCGAAAAGCCCCCTCGTCTGATCCGCACCGTGCGGGGCAGTGGTTATCAACTGGCAGCCAGCGTGGTTGCCGGCAATGTCCACTGAGCCGTTGACCGAACGCCGCCGACGCTTCCCGGTACCGCGTTCGCTGCTGGGGCGCATGCTGCTGCTGACGCTGCTGGCAGTGTTGTTCGCCCAGGCGCTGTCCAGCGTGATCTGGGTCTCGCAATTGCGCGCCACCCAGCTCGAAGGCCTGGTCACCAGTGCCCGCAGCCTGGCGCATTCGATGACCGCCAGCGTGAGTTATTTTCGTTCGTTACCGGTGGCGTATCGGCCGCTGGTGCTCGATCAACTGCGCAGCATGGGTGGCACGCGTTTTGTGGTGACGCTCAATGATCGCCCGCTGGACATGGCCATCCTGCCGCAGACCCCGCGCAAACAGGCGGTGCTTGAAGCGGTGGATGAGGTGCTCAAGCAGACCCTGGGCGCCGATGTGCATATGTCGGTGGAGTTCGTCAGCGCCGAAGACCTGCGCATCTTCAACGCCGGCCTGAAACTCGATGAGCTGCCGCGTTCCTGGGCCCACTACGCGCTGACCCTGGAACCGGTGAACCCGCCGGTGCTGGTCACCCAGATCCAACTTGCCCAGGGCGAATGGCTGTACATCGCCTCGCTGTTGCCCGAGCCCTACACCAGCCTTGAAGAACAAGGCCTGCCGTCCCAGCAGGTGTGGTTTATCGTGCTGACCAGCGGCTTTTTACTGCTGTTCATCGGCCTGCTGGTGCACTGGCAAAGCCGGCCGCTCAAGCGCTTGGCGCGGGCGGCGCGGTACATGTCCCTGGGCGCCGACGTGGAGCCAGTGGCCGAAGGTGGCGGCAGCGAAGTGGTGGAAGTGGGCCGTGCTTTCAACGCCATGCGTGAGCGCATCAGCCGCTACCTGACCGAGCGCAGTCAATTGTTCAGTGCGATTTCCCACGACTTGCGCACACCGATCACCCGCCTGCGCCTGCGCGTGGAACTGCTGGAGGACGAGAACCTGCAAACCAAGTTCGGCCGTGACCTGGATGAACTGGAGTTGCTGGTGAAGGGCGCGCTGCAATGCGTGAAGGACACGGATATCCACGAGAACATTGAGCCGGTGGACCTCAATCATGTGCTCGAATGCCTGGTGGAGCCTTACGTGGCACCCAACGGCAACGGCCGGGTCACGCTGGACGGTGCTGCCCTGGCGGCGTATCCGGGCAAGCCGCTGGCGCTCAAGCGCTGCATCGGCAACCTGATCGACAATGCCTTGAAGTATGGGCAGAACGCCCATCTGCACATCGAGGACGATGGCGCGGAGTTCGTCCTGCATGTGGACGACGAGGGGCCCGGCGTGCCGGAGCAGCGCCTGGAGCAAGTCTTCGAGCCACACTTCCGCCTCGCCGGGCAGCAACAGGGTTATGGCTTGGGCCTGGGGATTGCGCGCAATATTGCGCACAGCCATGGCGGTGAAGTGAGTTTGCAGAATTTGCGTGAGGGTGGCTTGCGCGTGACCCTGCAACTGCCGCGCGGATTAGACTGAACACAAGCGGTAACAGTGTGGGAGGGGGCAAGCCCCTCCCACATGTTGATCGTCATTGGCTCAGATGCTCTGGCGCAACCGGGCCAGGTCACGCAACGGCGGTGCGCCAAACAATCGGCTGTATTCCCGGCTGAATTGCGATGGGCTTTCATACCCCACCCGATACCCCGCCGCCGATGCTTCCAACCCTTCGGCAATCATCAAGCGCCGTGCCTCCTGCAAGCGCAACTGCTTCTGGTATTGCAACGGGCTCATGGCGGTGATCGCCTTGAAACGGTGGTGCAAGGTCGAAACGCTCAGGTTCACTTCCTTGGCCAGGTCATCGATGCGCAGCGGTTGTTCGTAGTTGCCGTTCAACCACTTGATCGCCTGGCTGACGCGATGGCTCTGACTGTTGGCCACGGCGATTTCATACAGCCGATAGCCCTGCGGCCCACGCAATAACCGGTAAAGAATTTCGCGGTTGATCAACGGCGCGAGCATGGCGATGTCTTTCGGCGTATCCAACAGGCGGGCCAGTCGCAGTACGGCGTCCAACAGTTGGCCATCGATGCGGTCGACGTACATGCCGCGAGAAGTCGGGCGCGATGGCACGCCCATCGGGCCAGCCTCGGCAATCAGCGCCGTGAGCTGTGCCGGATCGATATTGATGCGCACCGACAGGTTCGGGTCCTCCGGCGTGGCATCGATGATCCGCCCGGCCACCGGCATCGCTACCGAGAACACCAGGTAGTTGAGCGGGTCGTAGGCAAAGATTTCGTCGGCCAGGCGTACTTCCTTGCTGCCACTGGCGAGGATGCACAGGGCCGGTTCCACCAGCACCGGCATGAAGTCGCGCGGGGTGTTGTGGCGGTTCAGAAACAGGGTGGTGATGGCCGTACCGTAGGAGCCGTCCTCCCAGGTATGCCGGTGCACGATGCTGGCCAGTTCGGCGCGCTGTTTTTCCATCTCGGCGTCGAGGGGAATGGCTGTATGTTCGGGCGACGACATGGAACGTCCTCTACTGGCTACTTCGATGGGTTCAGCTTAGCGGCGGCTTTTCAAACAGTGTTACGTCGATTCTGCACAATCCTTGCCTGATCCTGCGATACATCGTGAATCAGGCAATCGCGGCACCTGTCATCTCCCTGAAACAAGGCCTCGGGTCATGGAAAAAACCTCTGTGCCAGACGTCCTCCCTACGCTTCTCGCAGGATTGTGCAATAAGCCGACAGGAATTGACTAACCGCGCGCCGACTCGCGCCGTTATCTTTGATCCTGTGGCAACACGCCCTCACAGTGCTTGCCGAGCATCACTTCTCAACGGGAGAGTCGAACATGTCCACCCCCATTCCCGCGAGCCATATGGCCTTTATCCGCGCCCGCACCGGGTGCAGCACCGAACTCGGTGCACGCTTGAGCAGTTTGATCGAACCGGGCCGCCAGGCTCAGGGTTGCCTGCAGTTCTCGTTGCAGCATTCCCAGGTTGATCCTGATGTGTGGTTGATCTCCGGTTTCTGGAGCAGCGAGCAGGCGATGAGCGCCTACTTCAACTCCCCGGCGCTGATGATCTTCACCGAGCTGTTGAACGACATGGTCGTGCGCAGCATGGACTTCCAGACCTTCACCGATGCATCCGCCGCACACGCCTACGGCGAGTACCTGCAACTCGCCGGCTGAAGGTCTAGAATGGCCGACTTTCCATTGGCCAGGACCTGCAACATGGCACGTAAACAATTTGCCCACCACGAAGCCGTATCCGCCGTAGTACCGGGTGAAGGGGGCTACAGCGCCGCCGTTGCCGTCAAGGCACTGGATGGCATGGGCGCCCCGCAGTTTCACAAGATCCTTGACGGACAGACGTTCAAGACGGCCTCCGATGCTGACGATGCAGCCACTGTGCAGCTTGAACGGCTGACGGGTGTGGACGAAGAGGGTCAACTGACCTGGGCGAGCGCCGCCAGCTGAGCAACACCGACAGTCCAATGTGGGAGGGGGCGTGCCCCCGATAGCGGCGTGTCATTCAACAACGATGTTGAATTGCCATTGCCATCGGGGGCAAGCCCCCTCCCACGTTTTATTGTCTTTCAGTCAGGGTTTGCTGGCGCCTGGGCGATACATCCTGAACAGGGCTTCTGGCCCCAACTGAAAGTAATCCGCCGGTCCGCCACCGCGCAGGATCGGCTCGGCGGCGGCGGTATCGTAGATGCCATCCTTGAGCAGCCACTTGGCAATGTGCACCGCGACCACCTCGCCGAGCACCAGCCAGCTCGGCACCAATGCCTTGTCGGCACGTTGCAGCTGAATGATCTGCGTCACCTTGCATTCGAACGAGACCGGGCTTTCGCCCACCCGCGGCACACCAACGATCTTCGAGGCCACCGGCGTCAGGCCGGCCAATTCAAACTCGTTCACCTCGGGTGAGACGGCAGCACAGCTCTGGTTCATCTGCTCGGCCAACGGGCGGGTGGCCAGGTTCCACACAAACTCGCCGGTCTGTTCGATGTTGTTCAGGCTGTCTTTGCGCCCGACGCTGGAAAATCCAATGATCGGCGGAATGTAGTTGAACGCATTGAAAAAACTGTAGGGCGCCAGGTTCAGGTGACCTTCGTTGTCATGGGACGAGATCCAGCCGATCGGCCGTGGACCGACGATGGCATTGAACGGGTCATGGGGCAGGCCGTGGCCGTTGGCGGGTTCGTAGAAGTGGATATCGTCAGGCATGGCCGGGGTTCCTGCAGTGGTCGTCGATGAAGTGGCCATACTATGGAATTTTCATTCATCGCCCACCTATTTTTCACAGCTCCACCGTCAGTCTGCGCCCACTGTCGACAACCCAATAAGTCGGCCTATTGAGAGACTGAGCTTTGGAGCCTTCCCCCTTATGAATAAACTTCCTCAGATCACCCTGGCGTTCTGGGTCATGAAAATCTGCGCGACCACCTTGGGCGAAACCGCCGGGGATTTGCTGTCGATGACCCTGGATGTCGGTTATGCCATCAGTTCGATGATGCTGATCAGCGTGTTCCTGATCACCTTGGTGACGCAACTGCGCTCGAAAACCTATAACCCGGTGCTGTACTGGATCGTGATTCTGTCCACTAGCACCGCAGGCACCACGATGTCGGATTTCATGGACCGCACCTTGGGGCTGGGTTATGCCACGGGCTCCATGATCCTGATCGCGATCCTGATGATCATCTTCGCGTTGTGGCACCTCAGCGGCGATTCGCTGAACGTGAACAAGGTGCAGACCTTTCGGGGTGAGTTGTTCTACTGGATGGCCATCCTGTTCTCCAACACCTTGGGCACCGCGTTGGGCGATTTCCTGGCAGATGACTCCGGGCTGGGCTTTGCTGGCGGCGCCTTGTTGATCGGCTCGGCGATTGCGGCGGTGGTGGCACTCAAATACTTCACCAGGATTTCTTCGGTGCTGTTGTTCTGGGTGGCGTTTGTACTGACCCGGCCGTTCGGCGCGACCTTGGGTGACTTCCTTACCAAGCCCCATGAAAAGGGCGGGTTGGACTTCGGCACCATCGGTTCGTCGGCAGTGTTGGCGGCGGTGTTGGTGGTGATGATTGCGGGGGCGTCTTACGCGCAGCGGCGGTACGGACGTAAGACGATAGCTGAGTTGTCCTGATTCAACCTGTAGGAGGGTTTGCCCCCTCCCGCAGGGTTGACTGCAACTGACGTTTAGTCGGTGGTAATGCGCGAGTGCTTGCGGGTGTCCTTCATGGTCACGTAGACCACCAGGGACACCGCGATACACGCGGTCACGTACCAGTAGTAACCGGTTTCCATGCCGATGCTCTTGAACCACAGCGCGATGTATTCAGCGGTGCCGCCGAAGATCGACACCGTCAGCGCATACGGCAGGCCCACGCCCAGGGCGCGGATTTCGGTGGGGAACAGTTCGGCTTTCACCACGGCGTTGATCGAGGTGTAGCCGCTGACGATGATCAGCGCCGCCATGATCAGGAAGAACGCGCCCCACCAGGTCTGGATGGTATGCAGGGTGGTGAGGATCGGCACGGTGAACAGCGTACCGAGTATGCCGAAGGCGATCAGGATCGGCCGCCGGCCGATTTTATCCGACAGCCCGCCGACGATGGGTTGCAGGCACATGAACAGGAACAGCGTCGCCGCCGAGATGGTGGTGGAGTCGGAAATGCTCATGCCGACGGTGTTCACCAGGTACTTCTGCATGTAGGTGGTGTAGGTGTAGAACGCCAGCGTACCGCCCATGGTCAGGCCGACCACGGTCAGCAGTTCCTTGGGGTGGCGCATCAAGGTGCGCATTGCGCTTTCCTTGGCCTTTTCCTTTTTGGTGAACGACTCGGTTTCTTCCATGCCGCGCCGCAGGTACAGCGCAACCACTGCGCAGAGTGCGCCGATGGCGAACGGGATACGCCAGCCCCAGGCATACAGTTGCTCGGTGGTCAGCAGTTGTTGCAGCACGATCAGCACCGCCAGGGCGATGAGCTGGCCGGAGATCAGCGTCACGTATTGGAAGCTGGAGTAGAAACCACGACGTTGCTTGGTCGCCATCTCGCTGAGGTAAGTGGCGGAGGTGCCGTATTCGCCGCCGACCGACAGTCCCTGCAGCAAGCGGGCAAATACCAGCAGGATCGGCGCGCCGATACCGATGATTTCATAGCCCGGGCTCAGGGCAATCAGCAGCGAGCCGAAGCACATCAGGTAGACCGAGGCCATCAGGGCTTTTTTACGGCCGACCTTGTCGGCGTACAGGCCCATCAGCCAGCCACCGATCGGGCGCATCAGGAAGCCCACGGCGAAGATCGCGGCGGTGTTGAGCAGTTGGGCGGTGGTGTCGCCTTTGGGGAAGAAAGTCTTGGCGAAGTACAACGAGAAAGCGGCGTAGACGTACCAGTCGTACCATTCGACCATGTTGCCGACGGAACCACTGAAAATCGATTTGATGCGGCTGGAGGTAGTGCGCTCTTTTGCCGGCGCGGCCGCCGACCCCAGAGGCAGGGCGTTGGAGTTATCCATTGAAGGATCCTTCATCTAGTTGTTTTTATGGAGCGGCGCGTGCGCAGCCTGGGTCGAGCTATAGCAGGAGCTGTGCCAGGTGGATGAAGGCCCGGAACAGAGGGGTTTGAGGATTTATTTGAGCGAAAAACCGCTGATGATTTGCAGGCGGTGGGCGGAAATCCGCTTATGGCTGTTGTCCTCATCGGGGGCAAGCCCCCTCCCACACTTGAATGTATTCACAGATCAAAATGTGGGAGGGGGCTTGCCCCCGATAAGGCCTGGCAGTCAACACAAAGGTTGGCCTAGAGAAACATCTCCCGCACCAACCCATGGCGCTGCATCTTTTCATTGAAGGTACGCCGTGGCAGTTGCAGCTCGGCCAGTACCGCCTTGATATCGCCTTTGTGTCGGGTCAGCGCGGCTTTCAGGCAGTGGGCTTCGAAGGCCTCTTGCTGCGCGGCCAGGGACTGTCCGGCCTCGATGCCTTCCGGCTCCGGGTCGCCCAGGCCCAGCACCTGGCGTTCGGCGACGTTGGCCAACTCGCGCACGTTGCCCGGCCAGTCATGGCTGAGCAAGCGCCCCAACTGCGCGCCGCTCAATGGCTCGACGCTGCGGCCCAGGCGTTCGGCAGCACTTTGTGCAAAGTGATCGAACAGCAACGGGATATCTTCGCGGCGCTCGCGCAGGGGCGGCAGGCGCAATTGCGCGACGTTCAATCGATACGCCAGGTCTTCGCGAAAGCGCCCGGCGCGGGCCTCTTCCAGCAGGTCCGGCTTGGTGGCGGCGATGATGCGCAGGTCCACGTGGATGCTCTGGTTGGAGCCCAGCCGCTCCAACTTCTGCTCCTGCAGCACACGCAGCAATTTCACCTGTTGGGCCAGCGGCATGCTTTCGATTTCATCGAGGAACAGCGTGCCGCCGTGCGCGTATTCCAGCTTGCCGATGCGCTTGCCCTGGGCGCCGGTGAACGCGCCGCTTTCGTGACCAAACAGCTCGGCCTCGAATAACTGTTCCGGGATTGCCGCGCAATTGAGCGCCACGAATGGCTTCTTCGCACGTGGACCAAAATCATGCAGGCAGCGCGCGACCATTTCCTTGCCACTGCCGGTCTCGCCACGGATCAGCACGTTGACCGGCAGGCTCGCCAGGTCCAGCACCTGGCGGCGCAAGGTCTGCAAACCCCGGGACACGCCCAGCAGCGTCGATTCCAATTGCGCCCGGTGGTCGGCCTGCTGATGCAGGCGACGGTTTTCCAGGATCAAGCCACGTTTGTCCAGGGCACGACGCAGGCTGTTGAGCAGGGCGTCGGGGCTGAAGGGTTTTTCGAGGAAGTCATAGGCGCCGTCGCGCATGGCTTCGACCGCCATCGGTACATCGCCGTGGCCGGTGAGCAGGATCACCGGTAAATCGGCATCACGGCGCCGCACTTCAGCCAGCAGTTCCAGGCCGCTGAGACCCGGCATGCGCACGTCGCTGAGGATCACGCCGCGGAAATCCCTGGGCAGTTGCGCCAGGCATTCTTCGGCGCGGCTGAACAACTGCACTTCAAAGCCTGACAGGCTCAACCATTGCTCGACGGCCGTGCGGATGCTGGCTTCGTCATCGACCACAATCACCGCGTTCAACATAGGTCGGGCGTCTCCAGCGCGATGGGCAAGGTCAGGGTAAAGACTGCGCCGTCGCCCCGGTTACCGGCGATCAGGCGACCGCCCAATTCGTGCACGATAGCGTAGGACACCGCCAACCCCAAGCCGAGGCCGTCTCCCACCGGCTTGGTGGTGAAGAACGGGTCGAACACGCTGCTCAGGTGTTCTTCGGCAATCCCGCCGCCGCTGTCGCTGACCGTGAGTTGCCAGAGTTGCTGGTCGGCGTGCAGGCGGATTTCCAGGCGTTTGCGCGGTTTGTCGGCCATGGCGTCGAGGGCGTTGCGTAACAGATTGATCAGCACCTGTTCCAGGCGGATCGCGTCACCGCGTACCCAGGCGGGGCGGGCCAGGTCCAGCACCACGCCGATGGCCTCATCGCGCAGGCGTGCGTCGAGCAGGTGCAGGGACTGGTCGACCACCGTGGCCAAGTCCAGGCGTTCGCGCAGGCCACTCGGGCTTTTGCGCGCGAAGGTCTTGAGGTGGCCGGTGAGGGCGGCCATGCGTGTGAGCATATCGTCCAGCGGTGTCAGGGCCTGGTAGGCGTCGTCAATGCGGCCGTGATCGAGCAGCAGGCGCAAGGTGGCCAACTGCATGCGCTGGGCGGTCAGTGGCTGGTTGATTTCGTGGGCGAGGGCGGCGGACATCTGCCCCAGCGCCGCCAGTTTGGCCGATTGGACCAGGCCATCCTGGGCGGTGCGCAACGCCTGGGTGCGTTCTTCCACCAGTTGCTCAAGCTCCTCGCGGCTGCGCTGGCGCAAGCGGGCCAGGCGCCAGCGTTGGGTCAGGAACAGCACCAGGAACACCAGCGCCAGCCAGGAACCGGCGGCAGCGAGCCCGGCGTTGCGTTGGTCCTCAAAGGCGAACTGGGGCTTGCGCAGCAGGTGCAGGGTCCAGCCTTCGGCTTTCAGGGGCAGCGATTCCCAGATGTAGTTGGCATTGCCATCCGGGCCGTTGACGCGCATCAGATGGCTGTTTTCGTCAAAGCGCTGCAGGGTCTGGGTTTCCAGCGCCTGCAGTTGTTTTTTGTCGTATTGGCGGGTGGCTTTCAGCTCGGCAAGGTCGTTGGCCGATAACGGTCGCAGGTTGCGATAACGCCAGCCGGGCTGGTTGGCGATAAACACGATGCCGCGCGCATCGCTGACCAGCAGCAGGTCATTGCCCTGGGCCCATTCGCGTTCGAGCTCGGGGAACTCCAGCTTGACCACCATGGCGCCGAGGAACTGCTCGTGTTCATCCAGCACCGCGCTGGAGAGGAAATACCCTGGGATGCCGGTCGTCACCCCTACCGCATAAAAACGCCCGGTGCCCTGGCTCAGGGTCTGGCTGAAGTACGGCCGGAACGCGTAGTTATGGCCCACGTAACTGCTCGGCAGGTTCCAGTTGCTGGCGGCGACCGCCAGGCCGGTGCGATCCATCAATTCCAGGGTGGAGGACTGCGCGGCCCCATTGATGCGTTCGAGCTTGCGGTTGAGCACGTCCTGGGTGGCGGCGTCCATCGGGCCTTTCAACGCGCTGATCATTTCCGAGTCCAGCGCCAGCACGGCGGGTAGCGCACGGTAGCGTTCGATCAGGGTGTGCAACGAGCTGGCATAGAGTGCAAGTTGCTGATTGGCACGGGCGGCATCGTCCACCAGGGCCTGGCGTTCAGCGTGGCGGGTGGCCAGGGCTGCGGCCAGCAGTGCGCCAGCGATGATCAGCAGGGAGTAGAAGGTCAGGCGCAGGGCGCGCGGGATCACGATCATACGGTGATGGGCAGGCACGGTAAGGGGAGTGCACCATAGCATGCACGACGTTTATGTTGGGGCAAGCCCGCTCGCCACAACAAGCCCAGTGGTCACAGAAAGCCCAGAGGTCACAACCGCCGCGTTTTCCACAGGCCATAAAAAAGGCGACCGGGCCATGGGCCGCAGTCGCCTTTATGTTTGGAGGGGAAGCGCTTACTGCACTTCTACCGCCAGGCTTTCACTGATCTTTTTCTGCCAGATGGCAGGACCGGTGATGTGCACGGACTCGCCCTTGCTGTCGACAGCAACGGTGACCGGCATGTCTTTCACGTCGAACTCGTAGATCGCTTCCATGCCCAGTTCGGCAAACGCGACAACACGCGACTTCTTGATGGCTTGCGCCACCAGGTAAGCAGCGCCGCCGACGGCCATCAGGTACACGGCCTTGTGGTCCTTGATCGCTTCGATCGCAGTCGGGCCGCGTTCGGATTTGCCGATCATGCCCAGCAGGCCGGTTTGTTCGAGGATCTGGCGAGTGAACTTGTCCATCCGCGTAGCGGTGGTCGGGCCTGCCGGGCCAACCACTTCTTCGCGCACCGGATCAACCGGCCCGACGTAGTAGATGAAGCGACCTTTCAGGTCCACCGGCAGGCTTTCGCCCTTGTTCAACATCTCGACCATGCGTTTGTGCGCGGCGTCGCGACCGGTGAGCATCTTGCCGTTGAGCAACACGGTTTCGCCTGGTTTCCAGCTCTGCACTTCTTCCGGGGTCAGGGTGTCGAGGTTGACGCGACGGGCCGACGGGCCGGCTTCCCAGACGATTTCCGGGTAGGCATCCAACGGTGGCGCTTCCAGCGACGCCGGGCCCGAACCGTCGAGCACGAAGTGTGCGTGGCGGGTGGCGGCGCAGTTGGGGATCATGCACACCGGCAGGGACGCGGCGTGGGTCGGGTAGTCCATGATCTTCACGTCGAGCACGGTGGTCAGGCCACCCAGGCCCTGGGCGCCGATGCCCAGTTGGTTGACCTTCTCGAACAGCTCCAGACGCATTTCTTCGATACGGTTCTGCGGGCCGCGCTTTTTCAACTCGTGGATGTCGATGGATTCCATCAACACTTCCTTGGCCATCACCGCAGCTTTCTCGGCGGTGCCGCCGATGCCGATACCCAGCATGCCCGGTGGGCACCAGCCGGCGCCCATGGTCGGAACGGTCTTGAGCACCCAGTCGACGATCGAGTCGGACGGGTTGAGCATGGCCATTTTCGACTTGTTCTCGGAGCCGCCGCCCTTGGCCGCCACGTCCACTTCCACGGTGTTACCCGGGACGATGGAGTAGTGGATGACCGCCGGGGTGTTGTCCTTGGTGTTTTTGCGCGCGCCTGCCGGGTCGGCGAGGATGGATGCACGCAGGACGTTTTCCGGCAGGTTGTAGGCGCGACGCACGCCTTCGTTGATCATGTCGTCCAGGCCCATGGTGGCGCCATCCCAACGCACGTCCATGCCCACGCGCACGAACACGGTGACGATACCGGTGTCCTGGCAGATCGGACGATGGCCGGTGGCGCACATGCGCGAATTGATCAGGATCTGGGCGATGGAATCACGGGCTGCTGGCGATTCTTCGCGCAGGTAGGCTTCGTGCATGGCCTGGATGAAATCAACGGGGTGGTAGTAGGAAATGAATTGCAGGGCGTCGGCAACGCTCTGAATCAGGTCGTCTTGCTTGATCACGGTCATGAGTCGCGCTCCTCTATAAGGGAACATTCAATAAAGGTGGGCCCAGTGTTGCATCGGTCGGCTGGGGCCACCTTTCCAAGGCACGCCAAAGTGGTGCAGGCGCGACGCTAAAAAGGCGCGGCAGTATAACCCGGCGCGGTGGCCGATACACCCGACTATGGTCAAACTGTCGCAGGCATGATTCCCTGTGCGCGCCCCTTGTGATTGAGTCCTTATATGCCTGAACTGTACGTCGGCGAACACCATTGGTCGGTAGCCCCCGGCAGCAACCTGCTGGATGCCTTGAACCTGGCGGGTGTGGCCGTGCCCTACAGTTGCCGCGCCGGCAGTTGCCATGCCTGCCTGGTGCGGTGCCAGGGCGAGGTCGAAGACAAGCAGCCCGAGGCCTTGAGCCCGGCGCAGCGCCAGGACGGCTGGCGGTTGGCCTGCCAGTGTCAGGTCAGCGGCGACCTGCGGGTCGAAACGTTTGACCCGACGCGTGACGGCTTGCCGGCCCAGGTGGTGGGTGTCGATTGGCTGAACCCGAACGTGCTGCGCCTGCGCCTGCAACCAGAGCGAGGTTTGCGTTACCGGGCTGGGCAGCACCTGGTGTTGTGGGCCGGGCAAGTGGCGCGACCTTATTCCCTGGCGAGCTTGCCCCAGGAAGATCCATTCCTGGAGTTTCATCTCGATTGTCGCCTGCCCGGCGAATTCAGCGATCTTGCCCGGCAGTTGCAGGTGGGTGATCGACTGCGCCTGGGGGATTTGCGCGGCGGTGCGCTGCAATATGATCCGGACTGGCAAACACGGCCATTGTGGCTGCTGGCATCCGGGACTGGGTTGGGGCCCCTGTGGGGTGTGTTGCGTGAGGCGCTGCGCCAGGATCACCAGGGCGCCATCCGCGTCATTCACCTGGCCCATGATGCCGAAGGCCATTATCTGGCCGAGCCCTTGGCTGCGCTGGCTGCACAGCATCCCAACCTGTCGGTGGAACTGTGGACGGCGGCGCAGGTGGCCCAGGCATTGGCGCAACTGCGGCTTGTTTCGCGGCAAACGCTGGCCTTACTCTGCGGGCACCCGGCCAGCGTCGAGGCGTTTTCCAGGCGCCTGTTCCTGGCGGGATTGCCGCGTAATCAGCTGCTGGCCGATGTGTTCTTGCCCCGCGGTTGAGCGCTGAATGTTCCAGCCGCGAGATTTGCCATGACCGATGCCATCCAACAGTTGCGCGAACGCGGGGCGTTGATCCTGCAGTTCAATCGTCCCGACAAGAAGAACGCTCTGACCCGCGCCATGTACACGCAATTGGCCAATGCACTGGAGCACGCCGACGCGGATGCCGATATCCGCTGCGTGCTGATCCAGGGCAGCAGCGAGTGCTTCACGGCCGGCAACGACATCGGTGATTTTCTCGAACAGCCGCCCAGCGACCTCGACAGCCCACCGTTTCACTTCATGAAAAGCCTGCTCAACTGTCGAAAACCCGTAATTGCTGCGGTGGCGGGGTCTGCGGTGGGTATTGGTACAACCCTGCTACTGCATTGCGACCTGGTGTACATCAGCCGCGATGCGCGTTTGCGCATGCCGTTCGTCAACCTGGGGTTGTGCCCGGAGTTTGGCTCGAGCCTGATCTTGCCAAGGTTGCTGGGGCACGCAAAGGCCGCCGAATTGTTGCTGTTGGGTGAGGGATTTACCGGCGAACAGGCAGTGGCGTGGGGGCTTGCCACTGAAGCGCTGGGCAACGGCGAGGCGGCGCTGGCCAAGGCGCGGGAAGTGGCCGAACGGTTTGAGACCCTGGCGTCGGGTGCGGTGCAGGTGACCAAGCAGCTCATGAAAAGTGTGGATCGCGAGCAGTTGCGCCAGGTGATCGAGGAGGAGGGTGCCTTGTTCACCCAGCGGTTGAAGTCGCCGGAGGCGATTGCGGCGCTGTCAGCGTTTATCACCCGGCGATGAATGTGTGGTGGTTGATCGGGCTTCATCGGGGGCAAGCCCCCTCCCACCTTTGGTCGGCGGCGCGGTCAAGATGAGGTGCTTTGGCATCAAACAACCGCTTCCCTGAAATGCAAAAAGCCCCGCCATTTTCATGGCGGGGCTTTTGTTTGTCAGCGTGTCACTCAGACCTGAGGGTCGCCCACGTGCAGGATCTTCATGCCATTGGTGCCACCGGTGGTGTGGTAGCTGTCGCCTTTGGTCAGGATGACCCAGTCGCCTTGCTCCACGACGCCGCGCTTGACCAACTCGTCGATTGCCTTCTGGCTGACTTCGTTCGGTGCCAGTGAAGCCGGATCAAACGGAACGGTGTACACGCCACGGAACAGCGCCGCGCGGGCCTGGGCTTCACGGTGCGGTGTGAACGCGTAGATCGGCACCGAGGAGCGGATGCGCGACATGATCAACGGCGTGTAGCCACTTTCGGTCAAGGCGATGATCGCTTTAACGCCCGGGAAGTGGTTGGCGGTGTACATGGCGGCCAGGGCGATGCTCTGGTCACAGCTTTCGAACTCTTTGCCAATACGGTGGCTGGAGGTCTTGCTGGTCGGGTGCTTTTCGGCGCCGAGGCAGATACGTGCCATTGCCTGAACGGCTTCCAGCGGATACGGGCCGGCGGCGCTTTCAGCCGAGAGCATCACGGCGTCGGTGTAGTCGAGCACGGCGTTGGCCACGTCGGACACTTCGGCACGGGTCGGCATCGGATTCTGGATCATCGATTCCATCATCTGGGTCGCCACGATCACCGCTTTGTTGTGGCGGCGTGCGTGCAGGATGATCTTTTTCTGGATACCGATCAGCTCGGCGTCACCGATTTCCACGCCCAGGTCGCCACGGGCAACCATCACCGCGTCGGAAGCCTTGATCAGGCCGTCGAGGGTTTCGTCGTCGGCCACGGCTTCGGCGCGTTCGATCTTCGCCACCAGCCAGGCGGTGCCGCCGGCTTCGTCGCGCAGTTTGCGAGCGTATTCCATGTCGGCGGCATCGCGCGGGAAGGACACGGCGAGGTAGTCCACTTCCATTTCGGCGGCGAGCTTGATGTCAGCCTTGTCTTTTTCAGTCAGGGCCGGTGCCGTCAAGCCACCGCCACGACGGTTGATGCCTTTGTGGTCGGACAGCGGGCCGCCGATGGTCACGGTGCAGATCAACTCGGTGCCGGTGGCGGTGTCGACGCGCATGACCACGCGGCCATCGTCCAGCAGCAGTTCGTCACCGACGCCGCAGTCCTTGACCAGGTCCGGGTAGTCAATACCCACGACTTGCTGGTTGCCTTCGGTCAGCGGGTGGCTGGTGGAGAAGGTGAAGGTGTCGCCGATTTTCAGCTCGATCCGCTTGTTGGCGAACTTGGCGATACGGATTTTCGGGCCTTGCAGGTCACCCAGCAGTGCCACGAAGCGGCCGTGTTTGGCAGCCAGGTCACGCACCAGCTTGGCGCGAGCCTTGTGCTCGTCCGGGGTGCCGTGGGAGAAGTTCAGACGGGCAACGTCCAAACCAGCCAGAATCAGCTGTTCGAGGACTTCCGGCGAGTTGCTGGCCGGGCCAAGGGTGGCGACGATTTTGGTACGACGGACGGACATGCACAGACTCCTGAGTTCAAGCGCTGAGGAAGGCTACTATGCTCTTTCGTTGTAGTCATTGTTCGTTTGCACTACTTATCGACGATTGCCTTGTTTTCGCTGCGGCTGAATACGAACATCCTTGAAGATTTTTAACGAGGGGTCGATACACTGCACAAGACAGGAGAACCCTCATGCGAATTTTGCTCATTGCTGCCCTGGCCGTCAGTGTTATCGGCTGCACCCGTTGGTCGATGGACCACCATTTGAACAATGCCTACCGCGCCTACAAGGTCGGCGATTGCGAGCGTGTCACCCTGGAGTTGTCCCAGGTCGACCGTGAAAGCCGCACGCGCCGCTATGTGCAACCGGAGGTATCGATGTTGCGCGGGCAATGCCTTGAACGGCAGAAACTGTTCGTCGATGCGGTGCAGACCTATCAATTCATCATCAATCAGTACCCGTCGAGTGAGTACGCCTATCGTGCTCGTGCGAGGCTCGATACCTTGCAGCAGTTGGGGCATTACCGCGGTGCAAGCGTCGCCCAGCCGCGTCCCGCTTCATTGTGATGATAATCGCCATTTCATAACTGGCCTGTTGCCAGTCTTGGGCTATCCTTTGAATGTTCGTTTGTACAAGTTTCTATGCAAACGAATGCGGGCCCGGACTCGGTAGCTGTTCTGGCGACGGACTATTGCCCGTTGTCTTACCGAGATCCATGGAGAGCGGGTTTTATTACTCGTTCCGAATCACTGGCACGGCCGCGTTATGGCCACTGGATGGCGATCTCACCATGTTTACCGACCGACGGATCGAGCGGCATCAGCTACCTTACTTCCTGCAAGTGTTTAACCGTCTCACCGACAAGCCCATCGGTTTTTTGGGCAATGTTTCGGAAGACGGGCTGATGTTGATCAGCCAATTGCCCATGATGGTCGACGTGGATTTCGAGCTGCGCTTGAAGATTCCGGAGGCTGACGGCACCTTTTATCCCATTGATCTCACGGCTACCTGCCTGTGGAGCCACGAAGATATCAACCCGCAGCATTACGATTCCGGGTTCAGTGTGCTGCAGGCCCCGGAGGAGTATGGGCAATTGATCAACGTCTTGTTGCATTACTTCAGTTTTGACCCCTTGCAGGCTTCGGCCTAGCTACAACGCACTGTCGACCCGGTTCAGAGGGATTTACCTCTGCCGTGGTCGAGTGTGGTTTTTCAGAACGCTTTTCTCAGAAAGCGCCGGCTTTCTTCCAGCCCAGGTAGCGTGTCACCAGTGCGGGGCCCAGCTCGGATGGCAAGGTGTCCAGGACGGATAAGCCATGTGCGGTCAGGCGGTCATGCAGCTCGTCCCGTGTGTTGAGGTAGTCGATGGTGCCGCTGTAGGCCAGGGCTTCGGGCAAGGTTTGCACGGGGGCTTGACGCAGTTGGTCGAGTACCTCCTCGCGCAAGCTGGCCACCAGCACCTTATGTTGACGACTGATGCGTTTGACGGCCGTCAACAGGGCTTCATCGTCCTCGTCCCGCAGGTTGCTCACCACAATGACCAAGGCTCGACGCTTCTGCCGGGCCAGCAGTTGGCTTGCCGCCGCCTGGTAATCGGCGGTCCGTCGGGTGGTGTCCAGGTCGTACACCGCATTGAGCAACAGGTTCAACTGGCTACTGCCCTTGACCGGCGCCAGGTAGCGCGATTGGTCACCGGCAAAGGTGCACAGCCCCACGGCATCGCCCTGGCGCAAGGCAACATAGCTGAGCAGCAGGCACGCATTGAGGGCGTGGTCAAAATGAGACAGTTCGTCATCCTGGCTTCGCATGCGCCGGCCGCAATCAAGCATGAACACGATCTGCTGGTCGCGCTCATCCTGGTATTCACGGGCGATGGGGGTGCGTTGTCGGGCGGTGGCTTTCCAGTCGATCTGTCGCAGGCTGTCGCCTTCGCGAAACTCACGTAGTTGATGAAATTCCAGCCCCAGACCGCGTCTTTGACGTTGACGAACGCCCAATTGGCTCAGCCAGTTGTCCACACCCAGCAGTTGGGCGCCGTAGAGCCGAGCGAAATCCGGGTAGACGCGGGTGGAGTCGCTCACTTCGATATGGCGTCGTGCCGCCCACAGCCCCATAGGGCTGGGCAGATGTATTTCGCAACGGCTGAAACTGAAATGCCCGCGCCGCAGGGGGCGAAGGCGGTAGCCCAGTTCGCTGCGTTCACCGGGATACAAGGTTATGGGTTGAGGCATGTTCTCCACGCTCAGCCCGTCGGGGGCATGATCGAATACCTGCACCGTCAGCGGCTGTGGGAAGTCGTGCTCCAGAGCCAGGCGGATTTCGCCCCAGCGTCCCAGCGCCAGGCTGCCGGGCATCTGCCGTTGTACATGCGGAGATGGGCGGCGATGCAATCGTACGGCGTCCAGCATGGCCAGCAGCAACAACGCCAGGAGTAACCCCCAGACGACTGAGTGCAAGGTGTCCGGTACTGTGAGCTGCAATGCTGCCGCAGTGCCCAGCAAAATGCCCAGACCCAGCAATGCGCCGAGCCAGTTCAACAGCAGACGGGTCGGCTTCATGGGCGAGTCACTGCCGGGGTGCCGGAATCTGATCCAACAACTGCCTGAGCACCTGGTCGACCTCCAGCCCATCGATATCCAGCTCTGGCGCGATACGTACGCGATGACGCAGTACTGCCAGGGCGCATCCCTTGATATCGTCCGGTGTTACAAATTCACCACCGCGCAACAAGGTGCGGGCACGGGCGCCGCGGACCAGGTCGATTGAGGCGCGCGGTCCTGCACCGATCGCCAGCCCTGGCCAGCTGCGTGTAGCGCGTGCCAGGCGCACGGCATAGTCGAGCACCTGTTCATCCAGGGCAAGGTCACTGGCAACCTGCTGCAGTTGCAGCACATCTTCGGCCTGCAATACGGTGCGCAATGGGTGTACAGCCAGCATGTCGGCCCGCGACGAGCGGGTGACTTCGAGCACCATCTCCAGTTCCTGCTGCGCGTCGGGGTAATCCATGCGCACCTTGAGCATGAATCGATCCAGTTCCGCCTCCGGCAGGGGATATGTGCCTTCCTGTTCGATGGGATTCTGTGTCGCCAACACCATGAACGGTTGGCCGATGGGCAGCGCCTCGCCTTCGAGGGTCACCTGCCGTTCCTGCATGGCCTCGAGCAAGGCTGCCTGGGTCTTGGCTGGAGCACGGTTGATTTCATCTGCCAGCAACAAGTGGGTGAACACCGGCCCCTTGCGCAGCTTGAACTGTTCGGTATGCAGGTCATACACGGCGTGGCCTGTGACGTCGCTGGGCATCAGGTCCGGGGTGAACTGGATACGCGCGAAATCGCCCTCGAAGCAGCGTGCCAGGGCGCGCACCAGCAAGGTTTTGCCCAGCCCTGGCACGCCTTCGAGCAGCACGTGGCCACCGGCGATCAGTGCGGTCAGGACGTCTTCGATCACCGAATCCTGGCCAATCACTGCCTTGCGCAACTCAGTGCGCAGGGCTTGGGCCTGCCCACTGGCGCGTTGCAGGGCTTCACTGGTCAAGGCAGTGGTGCTTGGGAAATCACTCATAAGGCATTCCTGAGGGTTTGCAGGCACGCCACCTGTCGGCTGAAATCGGCGCTGGAGAGCCGTTTTGCCGGGAGTGGGCCAAGGGCCTGGTTGATGACGTGAGAGGGTTGGCGCGTCAGGTGTTCAAGCACGTGGCGCTGTTCTGCGTTGTCGAGGCGTTCAAAACCGGGGTGGCGGCGTCGGGCCGCACGCAAGATATCGCGTTGCAGGGCCTGCAGCAGGGTGCCCTGGCCGCTTCGCCGCAGCAGGAAATCGGCACTGGCTTTCAGGTGTTCCTGCAATTGGCGACGCGCGGGGGATGCAGGGGCCCGAATCGGGCCTTGACGCACGCCGGCCCGCCAAAGTCCCAAGGCGACGAGGGCAGTGAGTGCCACCAGGGCTTGGGGGAAATACCGCATCAGCAAGGTGAACAGGTCGTCGAAGTCGCTGGTGAACAGCAAAGTCACGGCGGTGCCCTGGTTCAGGTACCACAGCAGCCAGGCATTGTCGTGCTTGCCGATGTTCGGGGTTTTCCACAGGTCGCTGTCCGTGATCACTGTGACACTGCCTTCCCCAAGGTCGAGCTGCATCAGGTGGCTGGCCCTTGCGCTGTTGGCGGAGAATTGAGCCAGGTGCTTGGGGTCGGTCAGGTTGAAATCTGTGTCGAAACTGAAATAAGCCGGTGCGGTTTCATTGTCGACATAGAGTTTGGTCAGGTCCCGGGCTTTCTTGCTTGAGGGCTTTTTGAGGGAAGTGGCAGGTTCTTCAGGTTCGTCACTCAGTGTCTGGTGAATCTGCAGGCGATCGAGCAGCAGGTCACCGCTTTTGCCAGTCTCTTCATCCCACAGCGCCTCGGCGACCAGCAACAGATGGCCGCCTGACCTGGCCCACTCCAGCAACTGTTCTACCTGGCGTGGCGACATATTACTACGCTCGCCGAGCAGCAGTAGGCTGTTGCCCTTGGAGGGCAAGGTATCCAGCTGTTTCAGGTTATAGGCATGCTCTACGGTCAGGCCTTGTTGGCGCAGAAAATGTTCGGCTGCCAGGTAAGGATTGGCCAGCGCCTCTGGCGAAGGACCACGATCTACCACTTCGTCATAGGGAGTCGCCTTGCTCCATGCGTAGTAACCGCCCGCGCCAAGCAGGCACGCCAGTAATAACCCCACCCATAGTAATGGCCGATTCATGGATTGCTCCCTGGGCTGAACAGGGCGCGCCAATCACTGCATAGTTTCTGCTGGGCAGGGAGCGGAGGCAGGCGGTGACCATAAGCGAGGTTTTGCCAATGACGGGTCAGTTCATCACTGAAGGCCAGCAGCTGTGGTTGCTGCAACTGGTGTACACGTGCCAGGACCTGGCCTTCGGTATCAGCGCCTTTCAATGGCAGGTTGAAATCATGCAATAACCGGCTGAGCAGGCCTCGATACAGCAGGGCGAGGGCTACCCTGGGTTGGGTGGCCCATAGCTGTTCGGCGGCGCCGGCAACGTCGTCGGGCAAGGTTTCGGTACCCAGTTCAAGACCGAACAATTGCGTGGGCAGGGGTTTGGCAACCTCTGTCTTACGCGGCCCGCGCCGGCTGACGAAGGTGTGCAACCAGTCTCGGTAACGCCACGCGAGCATGATCAGGCTGCCGATGAAAACGCCCCACAGTAGAACTTCCAAGCCTTGGGCGATGTGCTTGAAGGTATTGCTGTTGAGGTTGTCCAGCAGCGCCTTCAGCCAATCGGGAAGTCTGCCGTCACTGTGTGTTTTGTTTTTACCGGCTGGCTTTTCTTCGCCAAACCGATAACGGGTTACGGTTTCCGGGTTCTTGAAGGGCGGTTTGTCCAGCAGCGATTTGATGGATTGGCTCGCGCTCGGGGTACTCAGCGGTTTGGAGGGACTGGAAGCTTCGGCCATGACAGGATGGCTGAGAGGCAGCAGCATCAGTCCGATCATCAATAACAACAGCGGGGCCACATTGCTCAGGCGCTGACGAAGGCGTCGGAAGACCAGCTCCAGGTCCCAGGCTTCCAATACGGTGCGACGATTAAGGTAGAGGCTGAAGCCGCAGGCGACATAGATGGGTTCCCAAAATATCAGCAGCAAGACATAGAATGCGTTGCCCAGGTGCTCCAGCCATAACCCTTCCGAACTTGTCGCCAATAACAGGCGCTGCCAGTCCCAATCCATCTCGAGGTTTTGTGGGATGAACAGATAGAACAGTGCCATGCAGCCGAACCACAGGCCTATTTCCAGGTGCATTCCGATGATGGTGAGCCAGCGCGCGGCTCCGGCATCGCGTTGCTGCAACACGCCCAGGCGTTTCTGGCGTGCCGGGCCGTCCAGGCCTTCGAGCTGGCTCACCGGCATTACAAAGCTGCGGCTCAGGCTCAGCCGTCGCCAGGTCAGGCTGGCCAGCAGTTGACCCTTGAGGAGGAGCGGCCACTGGCGCACAGCGTGCTTGATAGTGGGCGTTTCACCAAACAGGGCCTTGGACAAAATGTACAGCGGCAAGCGGTCGAAGGCCGGCTTGAGCCACCAGAACAGAAATATGGCGGTGGACGGATACTGCCACAGCAGGGCTGTAAGCAAGGCGAACACAGGTACGGTGACCAATGCCCAACTGCCCATCAATAGCACGCGATGCTCCCGTGCCATCAAGGCGCCAAGATCCATGGCTTCCCAGGCAGTACGCGGCCGTATGACCACGCTGGCATCAGTCAGGCGCATGGCGATTCCTTCCCGCAAAGCCCAGGTAAGTGCCCACCAGCAGCCACAGAACAGCGCCCACCAGGTATTTGACCCACGGGGTTATCACGGTGGTGGATGACCAATAAGCCTCGATGAACGCTGCGATCAGCAGGAAAATCATGACACCGCAGAGCATTTGCACGCTCTTGCGTGCAGCCAGCCGCAATGATTCACCACGGGTCAATTGTCCCGGAGCGACCAGTGCCCACCCCAACTGCAAGCCTGCGGCCCCGGCGAGGGCGATCGCGGTCAGTTCGAATGCGCCATGGCCGATGACGAATGACCAGAAGGTCTGGCCATAGCCGATCTCGGTCAGGTGACCGGAGACCGCACCGATGATGAGGCCGTTGAAAACCAGAAAGAACACGCTGCCCAGACCGAACACTAAACCGGCGGCAAACGTCTGGAACGCGATACCGATGTTGTGCATCACGTAGTAGCCGAACATCATCCAATCTTCGCTCGATGCACGCTCGGCGGCGCGGCCCAGGCGGCTGGCATCAGGGTCGTACATGCCCTGCATCTCGGCCACCTGTTGCGGGCTGACGATGCTGTAGATCAGGTCGGGAAACAGGTAGACCAGCAGGGCAATACCCACCAGGCTGCCAAAGAACAGCAGGCTGGCGATCAGCACAAACCGCCACTGCTCCCGTACCAGCCGAGGAAAATCGGCGAGTACAAAGCTCAGCGCATTCGCCGCCAGTTGGCTGCGATGACGGTAGAGTTGTTGGTGGCCGCGCAGGGCCAGTTGTTGCAATGGGTCTACCAGATAGCTGCTGTAGCCGCGTTCCTGGGCCAGGGCCAAATGCTGGCACAGGCGTCGATATTGATGAGGGAAATCGGCCACGTCACCGGCCTTGGCCTGGCCTTGCTCCAACTGTTTGAGCTGTTCGGCGAAGGCTTGCCATTGGCGCTGGTGACGGCTTTCGAAAAGGCTCTGTTTCATGCTGGCCCCAGCAGGCCACGGGCCACGCCATTGAGTTGTTCCGCAGCGCGGGCAGGGGATACCTGCAAGGGGGCGGCAAGAATCGAGGCCAATTCGTGAACGCGCTCGGTGGACAGTTCCCCCTGGCGTTCCGCGAAACCAAGGATCGCCCGTTGTTCGCTCAAATCCAGGGCGAAGGGCAGGCGCAGGGCCGTCGCTTGAGGAATCTGGGGGCGTACCAGCGGCTGTTCACGGTAGATCACCAGAGTGCCGGCGGCCAGGTCGCCCAGGCGCTTGAAATGGGGGTGCTGCAGGCAACTGATCGCGCCGAGGCAGTAGCCGAACGGCAGCATGTCGACAAACCGCAGCAGGTTGCGGATCAGTGATGCGGACCAGCCAATCGGAGTGCCGTCATCTTGTACGACACGCAACCCCATGACCTGCTTGCCGGGTGAGCAACCCTGGTTGAGCACCTCGAACAGCACCATGTACCACCAACTGATCAGGAACAGCAGCAGCGCTCCCAGGCCGATACCGACGTTGCCAAGCAAGGCCAATGGCACCAGCAGAACGCCCATGACCACCGCGCGTACGCCCAGGTCGAAGGCAAAGGCGAGCACGCGCGGCACCAGGCCGGCCGGGCGCAGGGGCAGGTCGATGCCCTCCGGGGTCTCGATCTGGTAGCGGGTGTCCAATGGGGCTGACGGCATCGCGATCCTTGGCAGTGCAGAGTGGCTGGAAGACACGGATGCTAGCAGTGTCGGGGATGGAAGCAACCACTCAAGATTTTGCTGGATGTTTGTACAGTATATTTGGTGCTGGTCGCGGACGCCTTCCAGCGCCTAGACTTTGTCGATCTTCAGTACAGGAACAGCCCGTGACCTCCATTTTCTGGTACGACTATGAAACCACCGGCATCAACCCGCGCAGCGATCGCCCTCTTCAGGTAGCCGGAATTCGTACCGACCTTGAACTCAACGAGATCGGCGCGCCGGTCAATCTCTATTGCCAGCCCAGCGACGATATCCTGCCGCACCCCATCGCCTGTGCGATCACTGGAATCACGCCCGCAATACTCGCGGAAAAAGGCTTGGCCGAGGCCGACTTCATGACTCGGGTGCACACTGAACTGGCCGTCCCGGGTACATGCGGCGCCGGTTACAACACGCTGCGATTTGATGACGAGATGACGCGCTACAGCCTCTATCGGAATTTTTTCGACCCCTACGCACGAGAATGGCAGGGGGGTAACAGTCGCTGGGATTTGATCGACGTGGTTCGCACCGCCTACGCCCTGCGCCCGGAGGGCATCGAGTGGCCGCAGGAGGATGGGCGTGTCACGCTCAAGCTGGAGCGGCTGACCGAAGCCAATGGTATCGACCATGGCCAGGCACACGATGCGTTATCCGATGTGCGTGCCACGATTGCATTGGCTCGGCTGGTACGTGAGAAACAGCCCAAGTTGTATGAATGGCTGTTTCAACTGCGCAGCAAGCAACGGGTGATGGACCAGGTGCGTCTGCTGCAACCGATGGTGCATATTTCCGGGCGTTTCTCTGCCGAACGTCATTACCTGGGGGTGGTGCTGCCGCTTGCATGGCACCCGCGTAATCGCAATGCATTGATTGTCTGTGACCTCGGACTCGACCCGCAAGGGCTGCTGGACCTTGATGCCGATACCTTGCGCCAGCGTCTCTACACTCGCCGTGACGATCTGGCCGACGGTGAACTGCCGGTCCCCCTCAAATTGGTGCATATCAATCGCTGCCCCGTGGTGGCGCCCTTGAATGTGCTGCGCGCAGAAGATCGTGAGCGTCTGCACTTGGACATGAGTATTTATCAGGAGCGGGCGCTGCGGCTAACTGACGCACAGGAACTTTGGCGCGATAAGTTGGCGGCCATTTACGCGCACGAAGACTTCACGCCGAGTTCGGACCCTGAGCAACAGCTTTACGACGGTTTTATCGGAGACCGTGACCGGCGTTTATGTGAACAAGTCCGAACGGCTGAACCTGCGCAATTAGCGCGCCAGCAGTGGCCTTTTGATGACGAGCGTTTGCCTGAATTATTGTTCCGCTACCGAGCACGCAACTTCCCCGATACGTTGAACAGCGAGGAGCAACTGCGCTGGAAACTTTTCTGTCAGCAACGTTTGTCGAGCCCGGAATGGGGCGCACCGAATACCCTTGAGGCGTTTGAACAGGCTCGGCGTGAGTTCGCTATAAGTGCTACACCGTTGCAGTCCCAGGTGCTGGAGCAATGGCAGGAGTATGCGGACTCTCTAGCAACCAGAATGAATCTGTAGTCGGTTTTGCAGACTATGCAGACAATAAAAAACGCCAGCAAGCTGGCGTTTTTTATGTGTAACGGCTCAGGCGCAAGCCTGGTGAGGCTTAGCCCAGCAGGGTAGCCCAACCTTCAACTACGTCGCCGCCCCACTTGGCTTTCCACTCTTTCAGCGTTTTGTGGTTGCCACCTTTGGTTTCAATCACTTCGCCGTTGTGCGGGTTTTTGTACTGTTTGACTTTGCGGGCACGCTTGGTACCGGTAGTTTTTACGGCGCCGCGTGGAGCCTTAACTTTCGACTCTGGATCCAGCAGCGCAATGATGTCACGCAGGGATTTGGAGTATTCACCCATCAGGGCGCGCAATTTACCTTCGAATTCCAGCTCGGTTTGCAGTTTGTCGTCTTGGGACAGGTTCTTCAAACGGGCTTGCAGCTCTTTGATAGCTTCTTCGGTGGCACGGTATTCGTTGATCAGAGACATGTGGACTACCTTATGTAGAGCGCTGATTGACAGGGATAGTGGCCCAATAATAGTCAGGCGGTTTGCCCAAGTAAACATTTAAGGTCGCATTTATGTGAATTACTTTGAATGTTTGTAGCAATGCTATGCATTCGAGTTAATTACCAGGGCGTAGACCCTAAGATAAATCTGCTTGAAAAGCGGGAGCAGCCGTGACGTGGCGCAACAGCCTCATATATGCAGTGGTAAAACCATAGGCTATTAAGGGACAAGGCTGTGGGCGGTGATCAGAATAAACGTTAACGAGTACTGCAGTTTTCCTGCGCAATCGCTAGAATGGCGGCCTTTGCGAAGTTCTGGAGTTTCCCCCTAATGCGCACTTTTCGGCTGGTGATTGCTTGCCCGGACCGGGTCGGCATCGTTGCCAAAGTCAGTAACTTTCTGGCCTCCCACAACGGCTGGATCACCGAGGCGAGTCATCACTCGGACAATCTCAGCGGTTGGTTCTTCATGCGTCACGAGATTCGTGCCGATTCGCTGCCTTTTGGTCTTGATGCCTTCCGCGAAGCGTTTGCGCCGATCGCCGAAGAGTTTTCGATGACCTGGCACATCACCGACACCGAGCAGAAAAAACGCGTGGTGTTGATGGCCAGCCGCGAATCCCACTGCCTGGCCGATTTGCTGCACCGCTGGCACAGTGATGAACTGGACTGCGAGATAGCTTGCGTGATTTCCAACCACGACGACCTGCGCAGCATGGTCGAGTGGCATGGCATTCCGTATTACCACGTGCCGGTCAACCCGCAGGACAAGGAGCCGGCGTTCGCCGAGGTTTCTCGCCTGGTCAAGCAGCACGAGGCTGACGTTGTGGTGCTGGCGCGCTACATGCAAATCCTGCCGCCGGAACTGTGCCGCGAATACGCCGGCAAGGTGATCAACATTCACCACAGCTTCCTGCCGTCGTTCGTAGGGGCCAAGCCGTACCACCAGGCTTCCCTGCGGGGGGTGAAGTTGATCGGCGCGACTTGCCACTACGTCACCGAGGAGCTGGACGCCGGCCCGATCATCGAGCAGGACGTGGTGCGTGTCAGCCACAGCGACAGCATTGAAGACATGGTGCGTTTCGGCCGTGACGTCGAGAAGATGGTCCTGGCCCGAGGCCTGCGCTACCACCTGGAAGACCGCGTGCTGGTGCACGGCAACAAGACAGTGGTGTTCTGACCGACCTGTTGTGATTGAAGAATGAAGGGCCTGGGCGTTAAATCGTTCCAGGCCTTTTTTCTTTGCGCGCCTTTGAGGATTGAGCGATGAGTGATCCGTTGGACAAAGCCACGTCAAAAGCCCCCGCTACGTTGGGGGAGGGGTGTTTGAGTCGATATGACCCGGATGACCTGGACAGCGAGGACGGCACCGAATTTCCCGGTGCCGCCGAGTTGTGGGAGCAGGAGCAGGCCAGGTCCGAGCCTGAGGACTGCTGATCAAATCCGGAAACTACCGACCAATTGCTTCAACCGTGTCGCTTGTTGCTCAAGGTCGGCACATGCTCGCAGCGTGGATTGCAAGTTTTCCACCCCTTCCTGATTGAGGGTGTTGATCTCGGTAATGTCCATGTTGATCGACTCCACCACTGAAGTCTGTTCCTCAGTCGCGGTGGCGACCGACTGGTTCATGCCGTCGATCTCGCCGATGCGCTGGGTCACGCTGTTCAGGCGTTCGCCGGCCAGGTTGGCGATGTCCACGCTGTCGAGGCTATGGCGCTGACTATCACTCATGGTACTGACCGAATCCCGGGCGCCGACTTGCAGTTCCTCGATCATCTTCTGCACTTGCTGCGCGGATTCCTGCGTGCGATGCGCCAGGTTGCGCACTTCATCGGCAACCACCGCAAACCCACGGCCCGCTTCCCCGGCACGTGCCGCTTCAATGGCAGCGTTTAACGCCAGCAGGTTGGTTTGCTGGGAAATACTGGTAATGACTTCGAGAATCTGGCCAATATTCACCGTCTTGCTGTTAAGCGCTTCGATATTGCTGCTGGAAGCGCTGATCATCGCTGACAGCTGATTCATCGCCTTGATATTGCGCTCGACCACTTGCTGGCCGTCCTCAGCCAGATGCCGCGCATCGCTGGCCTGATGGGACGCTTGCGCGGCATTGCGCGCAATTTCCTGGGCGGCTGCGCCCAATTCATTGATGGCGGCGGCGACACTGTTGGTACGGTTGGCCTGCTCGTCGGAGTTGACCATCGACGAGTTGGACGCGCTGACCACCCGCAGTGCTACCTCATTCACCTGTTCGGTGGCTGAGGACACCTCGCGGATCGACGTATGAATACGCTCCACGAAGCGGTTGAACGCGTTACCCAGTGTGCCGAACTCATCATGATTCTGGATGGTCAGACGACGGGTCAGGTCGCCTTCGCCATCGGCAATATCCTGCATGGCGCGGGTCATCACATGCAGCGGTTGCATCAATACGCGGATAAGCATGCCGAGCAGGGCAATGATGATCACCACGGCAATAACCGTGGCTATTACCGCCGAAGTGCGGAATTCGCTGAGCATGGCGAAGGATTTGTCTTTATCTACTGAAATACCGAGGTACCAGTTCACCGAGGGCAGGCCCTTGATCGGTGTAAAGGTCACGATGTTGTCCTTGCCGTTGACCTCGACTTCGCTGAAGTCAGGGCTGATCTTCGGTGTGTTTTTTGGATAAACGTCAGCCAGGGTTTTCATCACCAGGTTTTTGTCCGGGTGTACCAGTACCTTGCCATCGGCGCTGACCAGAAACGCATAGCCCATGCCGCCGAAGTCCAGCGCGCCAATGTTATCCACCAGGGTTTGCAGGCTCAGGTCGCCACCCACTACGCCGATGCTCTGAGCGCCTCGAGTGCTGGGGGTAGCCACGGAGATGATCAATTTGCCGGTGGCCGCATCGATATAGGGTTCGGTCAGGGTTGAGCCGTTGCTGCTTTGGGCGCCCTTGTACCAGGGCCGCACACGCGGGTCGAAACCATCCGGCATCTTGGTGTCGGGGCGGATGGTAAAGGCGCCCTGACTGTCGCCGACGTAGGTCGCCATAAATGAGGACGTCAGGGTTTTCTGTTCCAACAGGCCGGCAACCGCAGACGGCTCGGGGTTGATGGCGATGTTTTGTGCGGCGTTTTCCACCAGCGCAATACGCCCGCTAAGCCAGGTTTGAATGTTGCTGGCGGTGACGTCGCCCATTTCATGCAGGTAGTTGTTGAGGTCGTCGCGAATGGCGTTGCGTTGCAGGTAGTCGTTGTAGAGGGTAAACAGCGCGAAAGCCGCGATGACGATAAGGGAGGCTGCAAGCAGGATTTTGTGGCTGAAGCGCAGATTTTTATTCATGGCTTGTAGGGTCCGCTAAGGTCTTAATATCCAAGGCGCGTCCTTGTGGGATGCGCAAAATGACAGCGTCAAAAAAGGTGTGATACTTCTTGTAGTAGCTCTGGTGGTCCATGTAGGAACTATCTGACCTATTTTTAGACTTTGTGGGTCTCACATCTGCCTGTATCGACCTGGCGACACTAAAGATTAACCATGGGTGACGAAATGCCTGACTCCTCGCAACTGCTTATCGGTGCCGATCTTTCCGGCCAGCCCATCGCCCAGGCCATGCGGTTGGCCAATCGCCACGGGTTGATCGCCGGTGCCACCGGCACGGGCAAGACCGTTACATTGCAACGCCTGGCGGAAGCCTTCAGTGACGCCGGCGTGGCGGTGTTTGCCGCGGACATCAAAGGGGACCTTTGCGGCCTGGGCGCCGCAGCGAACCCGCAAGGCAAGGTCGCCGAGCGCATCGCCGGCATGCCTTTCCTGAACTACACGGCCAAGGCTTATCCGGTCACGCTGTGGGATATCCACGGGCAGTCCGGTCATCCATTGCGCACCACCATCAGCGAGATGGGCCCGTTGTTGCTCGGTAGTCTCCTGGAGCTCACGGACAGCCAACAGTCGGCGCTTTACGCAGCGTTCAAGGTGGCGGATCGCGAAGGCTTGCTGTTGCTGGACCTCAAGGACCTCAAAGCGCTGCTTAACCACCTGCGCTATCACCCGGAATTACTGGGTGAAGACGCGGCGCTGATGACCACCGGATCCAGCCAGGCCCTCTTGCGGCGCCTGGCGGTGCTGGAGCAACAGGGCGCTGAAGCCTTGTTTGGCGAACCGGCCCTGCAGTTGGAAGACATCCTGCAACCCACCAGCGATGGGCGCGGGCGCATCCATCTGCTGGACGCCAGCCGCCTGGTGCACGAGGCGCCGAAGGTGTATGCGACGTTCCTGCTGTGGCTGTTGGCGGAGCTATTCGAGCAACTGCCCGAGCGTGGCGATGCAGACAAGCCGCTGCTTGCACTGTTTTTTGATGAAGCTCATTTGTTGTTCACCGATACGCCCAAGGCCTTGCAGGAGCGCCTGGAACAGGTGGTGCGGCTGATTCGCTCCAAAGGCGTCGGTGTGTATTTCGTCACTCAATCGCCAGGCGACCTGCCGGACAGCGTGTTGGCCCAACTCGGCCTGCGCATCCAGCATGGCTTGCGGGCGTTCACCACCAAGGAACAGAAATCCCTGCGCGCCGTAGCGGATGGGTTTCGGCCAAACCCTGCATTTGATGCCTTGTCGGTATTGACGGAACTGGGCACAGGTGAGGCCTTGGTGGGCACCTTGCAGGAAAAAGGCACGCCGGAAGTCGTCCAGCGCGTTTTGGTGGCACCGCCGCAATCACGGATAGGGCCGCTCAGCGAAGCCGAACGCGCCGCGTTGGTAGCCAGCTCGCCGCTGCAGGGGCGTTATGACAAGCCGATCGACCGGGAGTCCGCTTACGAAGTGCTGATGTCACGCAAGGCGCTTGGCCCGACCGAAGAAACCAGGCCGACCAACGACGAGCCGAGCTTCACCGACAGGGCCGGTGCATTTCTGGGCACCACGGCAGGCAAGGCGTTGAAATCGGCGATGCAGCAGGCCGTCAATCAGATGGGACGGCAACTGGTGCGTGGTTTGTTGGGATCGTTGCTAGGCGGCAGCAAGCGCAAATAGAGACTCAGGGTTTGGGCCTGGCGTGGGCTGCCAGCCGCTCAAGTGCAGCGCGCAAGGCGGGGTTGCTGATCCCGTCGGCTGTTGCCTGAATGGTTTCGGCGGCATTCGTCGACAGGTCGTGAGTATGCTCCACCACGGCAGGCAGGGTGGTGGGCGGTTGTACCTTGAACTGGATGCGCGTCAGTCCGGCGAATTCATCAAAGGCCATCAATTGACGTTGCAGGCGTTTTTGCTGATAACGCAGACGTGTCGCCCAATGGCCATCTGTGACAATTAGCAGCAGGTTGCCTTCGCGCCAGGACGCTACGCGGCAGTGTTCGCGCGCGGCCGGTTGCAGCTGGCTTTCAAGCAGGCGTTGCAGGCGGCCCAGGCGTTGCGCATGGCCGAAGATGGCTTTCAGCGGCTTGGCATCACGAAGCAACACCGCAGGCGCGCGGGCTGGTGAGGGGCGAAATGCCATTATTGGACACCTTAAGTAACAGAGCTGCCATCGTAGCAGAAAGCCCCCGTACGCCCCAGGCGCTGCATCCATGGGTTTTGCTCGTGAAATCAATCGGTAACTTCTGCGCTCCATGGGTTGAAGTTCCGGTAAAAGCCCTTATTTTAAACAAGCCCTCTCACCGCCCCATGCCAGCATCGGGGAACAACGCCACTTTCCTCACCCACGATTCCGGGTAGAATGCGCGTTCGCATGCGGCCGTGAGGGCTGCTCGGGCCACTCACGGTGCGCCCTCCATCCCTATGTGTGGAAGAACCTGCCGATATGTTTGCGCCTTTGTTAAAGAAACTTTTTGGAAGCAAGAATGAGCGCGAAGTCAAACGCATGCTCAAGACGGTGCAGCTGGTCAATGCCTTCGAAGAGCAGATGGTTGCCCTTTCGGACGAGCAATTGCGCGCCAAGACCCAAGAGTTCAAGGCCCGCATAGCCAAAGGTGAAACCCTCGACAAGCTGCTTCCCGAAGCCTTTGCGGTCGCCCGTGAAGCCGGTAAGCGTGTCATGGGCATGCGCCACTTCGACGTCCAGTTGATCGGCGGCATGACCTTGCATGAAGGCATGATTGCCGAAATGCGCACCGGTGAAGGCAAGACCCTGGTGGCGACCCTGGGCGTTTACCTCAACGCATTGTCCGGCAAGGGCGTGCACGTGGTGACGGTGAACGACTACCTGGCTCGCCGCGATGCCAACTGGATGCGCCCGCTCTATGAATTCCTCGGCCTGACCGTCGGCGTGGTAACGCCGTTCCAGCCGCCGGAGGAGAAGCGCGCCGCCTATGCCGCCGACATCACCTACGGCACCAACAACGAATTCGGTTTCGACTACCTGCGCGACAACATGGCGTTCAGCATGGAAGAAAAATTCCAGCGCGAACTCAACTTTGCCGTGATCGACGAAGTCGACTCCATCCTCATCGACGAAGCCCGTACCCCGCTGATCATCTCCGGCCAGGCCGAAGACAGCTCGCGCCTGTACACCGAGATCAACAAGTTGATCCCGCGCCTGGAGCAGCACATCGAGGAAGTCGAAGGCGTGGTGACCAAAGAAGGCCACTTCACCATCGACGAGAAGACCCGCCAGGTCGAACTCAACGAAGCCGGTCACCAGTTCGTCGAAGAAATGCTGACCCAGATCGGCGAGCTGGCCGAGGGGGAAAGCCTGTACTCGGCGCACAACCTGGGCCTGTTGACCCACGTGTATGCCGGCCTGCGTGCCCACAAGCTGTTCCATCGCAATGTCGAGTACATCGTGCAGGACGGCCAGGTCGTGCTGGTCGACGAGCACACCGGCCGTACCATGCCGGGTCGCCGTCTGTCCGAAGGCCTGCACCAAGCCATCGAAGCGAAGGAACACCTCAACATCCAGGCTGAAAGCCAGACGTTGGCGTCCACCACCTTCCAGAACTACTTCCGTCTTTACAACAAACTGTCCGGCATGACCGGTACGGCCGACACCGAAGCGTTCGAATTCCACCAGATCTACGGTCTGTCGGTGGTGGTTATCCCGCCGAACAAGCCACTGGCGCGTAAGGACTACAACGACCTGGTGTTCCTGACCGCCGAAGAGAAGTACGCGGCGATCATCAATGACATCAAGGACGGCATGGCCAAGGGCCGTCCGATTCTGGTGGGTACCGCCACCATCGAGACTTCCGAGCATGTGTCCAACCTGCTCAACAAGGAAGGCATCGAGCACAAGGTCCTCAACGCCAAGTTCCACGAAAAAGAAGCCGAGATCATCGCCCAGGCCGGTCGTCCGGGCGCACTGACCATCGCCACCAACATGGCGGGTCGTGGTACCGACATCCTGTTGGGCGGCAACTGGGAAGTGGAAGTCGCGGCCCTGGACAACCCGAGCCCCGAGCAGATCGCCCAGATCAAGGCCGACTGGCAGAAGCGCCACCAGGCCGTGCTGGAATCCGGCGGCCTGCAGGTGATCGCTTCCGAGCGTCACGAATCGCGCCGTATCGACAACCAGCTGCGTGGCCGTGCCGGTCGCCAGGGTGACGCCGGTTCCAGCCGCTTCTACCTGTCCCTGGAAGACAGCCTGATGCGCATCTTCGCCTCGGACCGCGTGAAAAACTTCATGAAGGCCCTGGGCATGCAGTCCGGTGAAGCGATCGAGCACCGCATGGTGACCAACGCCATCGAGAAGGCGCAGCGCAAGGTTGAAGGCCGCAACTTCGATATTCGTAAGCAACTGCTCGAGTTCGATGACGTCAACAACGAACAGCGTAAAGTGATCTATCACATGCGTAACACGTTGCTGGCCGCCGACAACATTGGCGAGACCATCGCCGATTTCCGCCAGGACGTGCTCAACGCCACCGTCAGCGCGCACATCCCGCCACAATCCCTGCCTGAGCAGTGGGATGTTGCCGGCCTGGAAGCGGCGTTGAAGAGCGACTTCGGTGTCGACTTGCCGGTCCAGCAGTGGTTGGACGAAGACGACCATCTTTACGAAGAAACCCTGCGCGAAAAACTGATGGCCGAATTGCTGGCCGCGTACAACGAGAAAGAAGAGCAGGCGAGTGCCGAAGCACTGCGCACCTTCGAGAAGCAAATCGTTCTGCGCGTGCTGGACGACCTGTGGAAAGACCACCTGTCGACCATGGACCACCTGCGTCACGGCATTCACCTGCGCGGTTACGCCCAGAAGAACCCGAAGCAGGAGTACAAGCGCGAGTCGTACACGCTGTTCTCCGAACTGCTGGATTCGATCAAGCGCGATTCCATCCGTGTGCTCTCCCACGTTCAGGTGCGTCGCGAAGACCCGATCGAGGAAGAGGCCCGCCTGCGTCAGGAAGCCGAGGCACTGGCTGCGCGTATGCAGTTCCAGCACGACGAAGCACCGGGCCTGGAAGCCCCTGAGGTATTGGGCGAAGAGATCGATGTGGCCCTGGCTCAAAGCCCGGTGCGCAACGAACAGAAGCTGGGTCGCAACGAGCTGTGCTGGTGCGGCTCGGGCAAGAAGTTCAAACACTGCCACGGCCAGATCGAATAGGATTTCCGCCTGACGCTGCAACACCCTGCGCCGCGACCGGCTCCTGCCGTCGCGGCGTTTTGCCATTAATTTCACCGTCGCTCACGACGGCACAGACATCACCCATTTTTAAGGAGCGCATTCATGGCTGTTGGTCTTGGTCCTTTGCCCACGTTGCACCCGGTTGCCGGTTTTGAACTCGGTATCGCTTCGGCCGGCATCAAGCGCCCGGGGCGCAAGGATGTGGTCGTGATGCGTTGCGCCGAAGGCTCGACCGTTGCTGGTGTGTTCACCCTCAACGCCTTCTGCGCCGCGCCGGTGATCCTGGCCAAGCAACGCGTGGCCGGTACCATCCGCTACCTGCTGACCAACACCGGTAATGCCAACGCTGGCACCGGCGAGCCAGGTCTGGTAGCGGCGGCGCGTACCTGCGCCAAGCTGGCCCAACTGACCGGCGTGGACGCCAGCCAAGTGCTGCCGTATTCCACCGGCGTGATCGGTGAGCCATTGCCCGTCGAGAAAATCGAAGGCGCGCTGCAAGCCGCATTGGACGACCTGTCTGTGGATAACTGGGCGGCCGCCGCCACCGGCATCATGACCACCGACACCCTGCCAAAAGGCGCCAGCCGTCAGTTCGTGCACGACGGCGTGACTGTCACCGTGACCGGCATCAGCAAAGGTGCGGGCATGATCCGTCCAAACATGGCCACCATGCTCGGCTACATCGCCACCGACGCCAAAGTCTCCCGCGACGTGCTGCACAGCCTGATCCTGGACGGCGCCAACAAGTCGTTCAACCGCATCACCATCGATGGCGACACTTCGACCAACGACTGCTGCATGCTGATCGCCACCGGCCAGGCCAACCTGCCGGAGATCACCGAGGCCAGCGGCCCGCTGTTCGCCGCGTTGAAGCAGGCGGTGTTTGAAGTGTGCATGGACGTGGCGCAGGCCATCGTGCGGGACGGCGAGGGCGCGACCAAGTTCGTGACGGTTGAAGTCAACGGCGGCGCTAACCACCAGGAATGCCTGGACGTGGGTTACACCGTGGCTCACTCGCCACTGATCAAGACCGCGCTGTTCGCCTCTGACCCGAACTGGGGCCGTATCCTGGCGGCCGTCGGCCGCGCCGGTGTGCCGGACCTGGACGTGAGCAAGATCGATGTGTTCCTGGGCGATGTGTGCATTGCCAGCCGTGGCGCCCGTGCTGAAACCTACACCGAAGCCCAGGGTTCGGCGGTCATGCAGCAGGAAGAAATCACCATCCGCATCGAGTTGGGTCGCGGCGAATGCAGCGAAACCATCTGGACCACTGACCTGTCCCACGAGTACGTGAAGATCAACGCGGAATACCGTACCTAAGAGGATAAGCGCGGTGAAACGAGTGCATGTAGCAGCAGCGGTGATCCGCGGTGTCGACGGCAAAATCCTGCTGGCGCGCCGCGCCGATACCCAGCATCAGGGCGGCCTCTGGGAGTTTCCCGGCGGCAAGGTGGAAGCCAATGAATCGGTAGCCGGCGCACTGTCCCGCGAATTGCAGGAAGAGCTGGGCATCCAGGTCACCACGGCGCGACCGCTGATCAAGGTGCAGCATGACTACCCGGACAAGCAGGTGTTACTGGATGTCTGGGAAGTCTCGGCTTTTACCGGTGAGCCCCATGGCGCCGAAGGGCAACCGCTGGAGTGGGTGGCGCCCCGGGATCTGCTCAACTACGAGTTCCCGGCGGCCAATGCACCGATCGTTGCGGCTGCGCGTTTACCTGCCGAGTACCTGATCACACCGGGCGAACTGGAAACCCCGACGTTACTGCGGGGTATTCAGAAAGCCATTGCTGGCGGCATCAAGCTGGTGCAACTGCGCGCGCCCAACGGCTACGACCCCAAATACCGCGACCTTGCGGTGGATGCGGTGGGCCTGTGTGCGGGCAAGGCCCAGTTGATGCTCAAGGGGCCGTTTGAATGGCTGGGGGATTTTCCTGCGGCCGGTTGGCACATGACCTCGGCGCAATTGCGCAAATACGCCAGCAAGGGGCGCCCGTTGCCAAAGGATCGCTGGCTGGCTGCTTCCTGCCATAACGCCGAGGAATTGGCTCTGGCAGAAATGATGGACGTGGATTTTGTCACGCTGTCGCCGGTGCAACCGACCCATACCCATCCTGATGCGCAGCCGTTGGGTTGGGAGCAGGCCGCAGAGCTGATCCGTGGGTTCAGCAAACCGGTGTTTCTGTTGGGCGGGGTTGGACCCGCCGAGCGGGAGAAGGCTTGGGAGGCTGGGGCCCAAGGTGTAGCAGGGATTCGCGCGTTCTGGCCTGAGATTTGAGGCTGTTCTGACCGGCCTTATCGGGGAGGCAAGCCCCCTCCCACATTCGACCGAGTTCTACCGTTGGAATGCGGTCAAATGTGGGAGTGGGCTTGCTTGCGAAGGCGTCAGATCAGGCGCTGGATAATCAGTGGGGTTTAGCGGCAGCCTGCCATAAAACCTCGGCCACGCCCTGGCGCCTTGCAATCACCCGCGCCGCCACAAACAGCAAATCCGACAACCGATTGATATACGCCAACCCCACCCCTTCCAACGGCTCGATCGCATTCAACTGCTGACACCGCCGCTCCGCACTGCGCGCCAGGCTGCGGCACATATGGGCCTGGGCGATCAACGCCGAGCCTCCGGGCAGGATGAAGTTCTCCAGCGGTCCCACTTCTTCATTCCAGCGGTCAATCGCCGCCTCCAGCCGGTCCACTTCCGCCGCATTCAACGCCTTGTACACCGGCATCGCCAACTCGCCCCCCAAGTCGAACAAGCGATGCTGGCAAGGCGTAAGCACCTCGATCACATCCTTCAGTTCCGGATGTTTGCCACTCTGTTCTTCCAGGCTGGCCAGTAACAAGCCCAACTGGCTGTTCAACGTATCAACCTCGCCAATGGCCTCCACCCGTGGGTGATCCTTGGGCAAGCGGCGGCCGTCGCCCAGGCCGGTTTCGCCCTTGTCGCCGGTGCGGGTGTAGATTTTCGACAGGCGAAAGCCCATGTTCATTGCTCCAGTTGGGTGAGTTCGTAAGGCGGCAGTTGGCTGCCGGCCAGGGGTAAGCGCAAGGTAAAGCAGGTGCCCTGACCGAGGGTGGAGTGCACTTCCATCTGACCTTTGTGGTTGTTGGTGATGATGAAATATGACACCGACAGCCCAAGCCCGGTGCCCTGGCCGATTTCCTTGGTGGTGAAGAACGGCTCGAAAGTGCGTTTGCGCACGTTTTCGCTCATGCCGATGCCGTTGTCTTCCACCTGGATCTCTGCCCACGGCGGGTTGAGGCGGGTACGCAGGATGATGCGCCCCGGTTCGCTGTCGTCTTCACGCAGGTGGATGGCCTGGGCCGCGTTTTTCAGCAGGTTGAGCAGGACCTGTTCGAGTTCGTTGGCGGTGCCGGGGACCGGACCCAGTTGGGGATCGAACTGGCGGATGATCGCCTGGCCCTTGAAGTCAAAGCCGATGGCCAGGTCGAAATCGTTGCCGGCGATCTCCACCGCCTGGTCGATCAATGCCGGCAAGTCGCAAGGCGCCATCTGCCGGTTGCTGCGGCGACTGAAACTGAGCATATGGGTGACGATCTTCGCCGCCCGCGCCCCGGCCTGCTGGATGCCGTCGAGCAACTGCGGCACTTCGCGGCTTTGCAGGTAGCGGTTGACGGTCTCCAGCTCGATACCCACCTGTTCCGCGTGTTCCAGGTTCTTCGGCAAGTCGGGGGACAAGCGGCGGCGGATGTTCTGCACGTTATGCAGGATCGCGCCCAGCGGGTTGTTGATCTCGTGGGCCATGCCGGCGGCCAGGCCGCCGACGGAGAGCATTTTCTCCGACTGCACCATCATTTCTTCCAGGGACAGGCGCTGGGTGATGTCATCGATGCGGATCACCACGCCACGTCCGGCACCGCCCATCAGCGGGTAAAACGTGAGGGCATAGTGCTTGGCTTCGTCGTCCTTGAACCAGGTGACGCGTTCGATGCGCTCCACCGTGTGTTGCTCGACCGCCGCCCTGATCTGCGGCAAGTAAGGCTTGAGCGGCTGGAAGGCCAGGTAGATCGGCTGATTCAGGGCTTCATCCAGGCGCGTGCCGGAGAGGGCGCTGGCTTCCTGGTTCCATTGGGTGACGTAGAGCTGTTCATCCAGGGCGATCAAGGCCGAGGGCATCGAGTCGATGATGCTGTTCAGGTAATTCTGGAAACCGGTGAGCTTTTTCTCGATCTTGCTGCGGACCTGGACTTCCAGCTCCAGCTTGCGGTTGGTGTGGCGCGTCTCCTCGGCCAAGCCTTGGGCCTGGTCGTACGCCGCCTGGGAGTCGTCCCGTGCACGCTTGAGCTGCTGCTCTCGGGCTTCGATGCGCGACAGCATGGTGTTGAAGGCTTCGGCCAGGCTGCCGATTTCATCGCGGTTACCGCGACCGGCACGCAGGGCGTAGTTCTCTTCGCGGGTGACCTGGCGCGACAGTTCTTCCAGCTCGTGGATCGGCCGGGTGATCAGGCGTTTGATCTGGCGGGCGATGACCAGCCACAACAGTACGCTGAAAATCAGGATGCCCAGGCTGGCTGTCAGCGTGCCGGTGTAGAACGCCACTGGCAGCTCGCTGCTGGCCACCAGCAGCAAATGCCCGGACGGTTGGCCGGCGCGAGGCAGGGTGATGACTTGGTTGCTGCGAAACTCGGTGACACGCCAGGCCTCGATATGCCGGTAGTTATCGGGAAGGTGCAGGCGGTCACCGTGTTGCATCTGCGCTAAACGGTTGCCTTCGCCGTCGTACAGGGCGGCGGCGCGCAACGGCGAATAGCTGGTCAGTTCATTGAGCAATGCGTCGGCCTTGGCCGGCGATTCGAGGGCCTCGGCGGCGAGCGCCGGGTTGGACACCAGGCGGCCGATGGCCTGCAAGGCCTGGGGCGCCATGCTTTCCTGGGAAATCCAGTAGGCGGCGCTGATAAAGGTCAGGTTGGCCACCAGCAGTACGGTGGTCAACAGCACCAGCAAGGCGGCCAGCAGTTTCTGCCCGACCGGTAGGTTTTCAAGACGCTGGCGCAGCGGCATCAGGGTTTTCCCAGGTGATAGACAGGCGGGCAGGGTAGCGCGTGGTTCAGTCGCGGGGCAATCCGCGTGCAAGCAACTGCTCGACCAGGCGCACTTTTAGCTGTTGAAGGTGCGGCAGGTTCAGTTGGTGGTGGGCGGCCGCCTGGCAAGCATAGCCCAATAGGTAGCTGATTTCGGTGCGGCGGCCGGCGGCCACGTCCTGGTACATGGAGGAGTAGTTCGCGGCGGTGGCCTGGATCACCCGTTTCACCTCGTGTTGCAGGTCCAGCGCGGCGTCGGGCTGGCCGCAGCATTCCAGCAGTTCGCCGAGTTCGGCGCACAGGGTGGCGACTTCGCACTGGTGGGCCTGTAGCTCGCCATTGCGGCACTGATACAGCACGGTCAGCGGGTTGATGGCGCAATTGAGCGCCAGCTTGCGCCAGAGCCGCGTGAGGATGTCAGTGCTCCAATCGTGGGGGATGCCGGCGGCGTGCAAGTCGTCGAGCCACAGCGGCGGGGTAGGGTGGCCCGCATCGCCCAGCCAGGTGTAGCCATGGCCGGCGAACACCACGCGCCAGTCGCCATCGCGAAACGCGCCTTCGGTGCTGGAGGCGAAGATGCAGCGGGCCTGGGGCAGTTGCGCGGCGATGGCATCCTGGCTGCCCAGGCCGTTCTGTAACAGGATTAGTTCGGCGTCCAGTGCAAGGCGGTGTTGCAACTGTGCGACGGCGGCTTGAGCGTCGTAGGCTTTGCATGCCACCAGCAGGCGATGAATCGGCCCCGGACTGTCAGCTGTTTCGCCGATCACCGGGTAGGTGTGTTCTACACCTTGTTCCACCAGGGTCAGCCCCTTGGCTGCCTGATAACTGGCCAAGCGCGCTTCATCGCGCAGGATCAACCGTACGGGCACGCCAGCGCGCGCCAGGCGAGTGGCCCAAAGGGTGCCCAGGCTGCCGGCGCCGAGAATATGCCAGGTGGTCGACATCAGTTTTTGCTCCGTAGGGTCGCCCGCAGCGAACGGGACGAAAGAACCGCTATAATGCCCCGGCATTTTAGCTTGGGCGCGCTCCATCTCTACTGAGCCCGCCCCTTATATTGGAGATATGACATGCCTTCGTTCGACGTGGTATCCGAACTGGACAAACACGAAGTCACCAACGCCGTCGAGAACGCCGTCAAGGAGCTGGATCGCCGCTATGACTTGAAAGGCAAGGGCAGCTTCGAATTCAAGGAAAAAGAGCTGACCGTCAACCTGACCGCTGAAGCCGATTTCCAGCTGGAAGCGATGATCGAGATCCTCAAGCTGTCGCTGGTCAAGCGCAAGATCGATGTGCAGTGCCTTGAAGTAAAGGACGCCTACGCCTCCGGCAAATTGATGAAGCAGGAAGCCGTGCTCAAGGAAGGCATCGACAAGGAGCTGGCGAAGAAGATCGTCGCCCACATCAAGGACGCCAAGCTGAAAGTCCAGGCCGCGATCCAGGGTGAACAGGTACGCGTTACCGGCAAGAAGCGTGACGACCTGCAAGAAGCCATCGCGGCCCTGCGCGCCAAGACCTTCGACATGCCGCTGCAGTTCAATAACTTCCGCGACTGATTGCACATTGGGGAACCTGTGGGCGTTTTTGACGTCCCACGCCCCACAACCTGCGCCTACTATTGAGCCCTCCTGGGCTCAATTGCATTTATGGCCACTCGATACGCCGAACATCCGGTAACCAGGAGAATGTAGATGGATTTCAATGCTGAAGTGGATCACCTGATCAAGACCTCAGAGTCGTGGCTGCCGATGATCATGGAATACGGCAGCCGGTTTTTGCTGGCGGTGGTCACCCTGGCCATCGGTTGGTGGCTGATCAATGTGTTGACCCACCGCGTGGGACGTTTGCTGGCAATGCGCAATGCCGACCTGGCCCTGCAACACTTCATTACCAGCCTGGCGAACATTGCGCTCAAAGTCATGCTGGTGGTCAACGTGGCCTCGATGATCGGCGTGGCAACCACCTCGTTCGTAGCCGCGATTGGTGCCGCCACCCTGGCTATCGGCCTGGCCTTGCAAGGCAGCCTGGCGAACTTTGCCGGCGGCGTGCTGATTCTGCTGTTCCGCCCGTTCCGCATTGGTGACTGGATCGAAGCCCAGGGCACCTCGGGTACCGTCGACAGCATCCAGATCTTCCACACCGTGCTGCGCACCGGCGACAACAAGACCGTGATCATCCCTAACGGCAGCCTGTCCAACGGCCTGATCACCAACACCAACCGCCAGCCGACCCGCAAGGTGGTGTTTGATGTGGGTGTGGACTATGAAGCCGACCTGCAGAAAGCCCGTGAAGTGCTGCTGGAGCTGGCGAAGGATCCGCGCGTACTGGCCGATCCGGCCGCCGTGGCGGTGGTTTCGACTTTGGGCGACAGTTCGATCACCGTTTCCCTGCGTTGCTGGACCAAGACAGCGGATTATTGGGATGTGATGTTCATGTTGAATGAACTGGCGCGTGACCGTTTGAAAGCGGCGGGAATTGATATTCCATTTCCGCAGCGGGTTATTCGTGTGATGCAGGAAAGTGTTACGAAGTAACTAAGGACAATGGCGTTGAACTTGGCCAAAAGGTCAGGTTCAAGGTCGACGGGTTAATCGTAAGCGATCCATAAACCCCACCTATCCCAAGGTGAGTCAACGGTTTACCGTGGCATCTCCGGTGAGCAGTTCCACGGCAGCAAGGCTTCGTAGTCTTCGACCGTCGAGGCATATGGCAACCGCTCCAGTACGTGGCGCAGCCACGTATAGGGCTCCTGGCCGTTGACCTTGGCGGTCTCGACCAAGCTGTAAATCTTTGCGCTGGCGGCGGCGCCGTTGACGGTATCACTGAACAACCAAGCTTTGCGTCCGATCACAAACGGCTTGATCGCTCTTTCAGCGGCGTTGTTGTCGATGGGTAAATAACCCGCTTCGACATAGCGCTCCAGTCGGTTCCAGT
>NZ_FOKD01000004.1:0-546289 GCF_900112095.1 Pseudomonas sp. NFPP24 | reverse complement strand
CTGAACGGCAAGCGTGTATGGTTCCGCGACTTGAGCCTGATGAACCACCGCCTCACGGGCGTTGTGGTGTTTCTCTTCAGTACGTCCCAGATCCGCGATGAGAGCGAGTTGCTGCTGTACATCCCCAACGAGCCGCAGTCGCCGCTCAAGCGCTATTCCCTGGGGGAACTCGCGCCGCTGTTCAAGCAACGCTTCACCACCCCGGACACCCCGCCCGCCGAGCGCGAAGGCCCCACCGCTTATCAGCGGTTCTTCAGCCAGTTCGTCAACTACGCCGACCGCGCGGACTATTTCAGCCAGTTCACCGAGAACGCCCCAGAGACCACCTTCGTCCAGGAGCTGGCCCCCTTTGCGCCTCTGCTGGATCAGCTACGCCAAGCAACCGACCCCTTTTACATCTTCAATAAAGTCAACACTCTACCTCCACCCCCCGCGCCCAGGCAGGTGCCCAACCAAGACCCCTTCCTGAACCCGATCGTCACGCCGCCGGTGCACACCGGCCTTTTCTGGCCGGACGACTTCGACTTGTGGAACTACCTCTACGAGCAACACCGCGCCAAGCTGTATGCCGACGCCCGCGCCCACGCCGTGCCCACCGCAGACGTGGATGCCAGGGTGCGCTCGCGCAAACTGGCGGCGCTGCTCAATATCGGCATGCTGCTGTTGACCGGCGTGTCGATGTTCGTACCCGGGCTGGGCGAGGTCATGATGGGGGTGATGGCCAGCCAACTGCTGTATGAAGCCTTCGAAGGCGTGGTGGAGTGGGAGGAAGGCGATCGCAAGGCAGCCAAGGCCCACTGGTTGGATGTGGTACAGAACGTGGTGCTGCTGGCCGCCATGGTGGGCGCAGGCAAAGGCCTGGCCAAACTGACGGCGGTACCGGCCGAACCGGTGGTCGAGGGGTTGCAACCCGTTACCCTGCCCAATGGAAAAACCCGCTTGTGGAAAGCCGACCTGAAACCCTATGAAACGCCGGTCAAGCTGCCACCCGATGCCAGCCCCGATTCCCAGGGACGCTATGCGGTCAACGGCAAAACCTATATCCGCCAGGACGGTAAACACTACGAAATCAGCCAAGGTACAACACCTGGCGAATGGCGCCTCCAGCACCCCAGCGATCCCTATGCGTATCAGCCTCTGCTACGGCACAACGGGCAAGGGGCCTGGCGCCATACCCTGGAACGTCCACTGGCCTGGGACCGGCTGACCCTGCTGCGCCGGCTGGGCCACGCGACCGAGCAATACTCCGACGAGCAACTGTTGAAGATCGCCGAAGTCAGCGGCGTCAACGATAACACCCTGCGCAAGGCCCACCTGGACAACCAGCCGCCGCCGCCCGAGTTGACGGATGCCATGCGCCTGTTTGAAGCCGACAGGGGCGTCGAAGACGTGATCAGCCAAGTGCAGACCGGCACGGCAGTGGATGAACGTTATCTGTATATCCTGCCGCTGATCACTGAGTTGCCCCGCTGGCCGACGGGTCGTGTGCTGGAGGTTTTTGACGGTCAGGATCTGACGGGAAAGTCCGTGCAGTACGGTGCCGAGCGCTTGTACACCGGTGTCCGTGCCAGGACGCCCATCCGCATGAGCCGCGCCGAGGTGCTGAGCAGCGAGTTGCCGGCACGTATCCTGGCGGCCCTGGACGAGGACGAGATCACCAGCCTGCTCGGCGGTGAGGCGGCACGGGTGCGGGAGGCCAGGCCGGTGGAGCTCAGAAAACAGATCGCCGACTTTGCGCAGACCCGTCGATCAGCGATTTTCGACAGTCTCTATGAAGGCCCCAAACCCGTTGACCTGCGCATCACGCAATTGCGAAAAGCCTGTCCGGGGTTGAGCAAGCCTGCAGCGCAAGACATTCTTGCCCACGCCAGTGCCGAAGCCCTCGAGCGCCTGGAGAGCACCGGCAAAGTGCCGCTGGCCTTGCTCGAAGAAGGCCGCTGGTATGCACGACAAGGGCGCCAGGCCCGCGCCTATGCCGGACTGTACACGGATCACATAGCGACCACCGACAGCAAGCGCCTGGCCCTGCACGCATTGCAGAAACTGACTGGCTGGTCGGACGCGGTGCGCCTGGAAATCCGCGATGAACACGTGGGTGGCCGACTGATCGACGCCATCGGCAACCAGGACGCGATGCAACGCAAATTCCTGGTCAAGAAAGGTCCGGTCTACCAGGCGTTCGACGAGCATGGCGAAGCCCTCAACAGCCTGCCCAGGTATGGCGACAACTTCTACGCGTCGGTGCTGCATGCCCTGCCCGACGAAGCGCGCCAGGCGTTGGGCGTTCCCCATGTGGGCCAGCAGGCCGAGTTGCAGCACAGCATCATTCGCAGTGCGGTCGAGCACAGCCACCTGGCACCACAGTGGCTGGGCCAGGCCCGTGGCGAGGCGACGCGGTTCAAGCCACCGGTACGTATTCGCGTCAATCAGGCCGGCTACTACGCCAGCGGTCGTGGTGCCGGCATGGACCCGTCCCTGGTGACGCGTGTGCAGGATCTGTACCCCGACTTGAGCGACGAGCAGGCCAACGGCTTTATCCTCCAGCAACGCCGCGCCGGGCAAACCGACGCACAGATCTACGGGCTGCTGCAGGCGCGTGGGCGTGAATGGGAAATCCTGGAGGCAACATTGGCGCAGTGGGTGGCAACGCCGCCGCCCACTTCACCGGAAGCCATGCTGCGCAGTACCACCGCCGAAAACCTCAGGACCAGTTGGCGAAGTGCGCCACTGGCCAATGACGTGCAGACAGCCGCGCGACTTGAACTCACCAGCGACGCCCCATTGCCGCCGTTGACGGCGGATTTTTCCCATGTGCGCGTGTTGGTCACCCACGGCCAACCGCTGGAGCAATTGCCTGGCTTGTTCCCCAGCGTGGAACGCCTGCATATCTTCGTCGCCGGCCCGCGGAGCATCAATCAACTCGAGACATTGACACACTGGTCAAGACTGACGAGGTTGCGGCTCTTTTCACCGCTCTCGGCCGAAAACACCAACACCCTGGGCGAGCTCAGCCAGTTGGAGGAGCTGAGCATTGCCAGCAACAGCGTGTTTCCCCGGCTGGATGTCAGCCGCCTGACGCGGCTACGCCAGTTGGAAATATCCGGCTTCCTGGTGACCGACTGGCCGATTGGCGTGCAGGACCTGCCCCAGCTTGAGCGCCTGAACCTGCGCGGCACGAGCATCGACAGTTTTCCGGCCGAACTGCTGGAAGGCCACGACCGCTTGCTGGCTGGCCTCTCGCTGAACTGGTCGGGACTGTCGCGCGACGGTTTCAGGGCGCTCTATACCCGGCTGAGCAACCGAGCGGATCACCTGATCGACCTTGAGGAAATGGTGCGCAGTTATTGTGTCGGAGAACTGACGCGCCTGACGGCACCGGCAGGGGACTCGCAGGTGTTGATCAACGGTTTTACCGAGCGCTGGGCAGGTCATCGCGCCCGATTCGAAGCAATTGAGGCGTTGAGCGAACAGTACAGTCAAATCGACCGCCGACTGAACGAGTGGTTGCGTTCTCCGCACGAGGTTGAACACGTGAACCAACGGCGGATGGACGGTTACCTGAGGGTGCAATGGAGTCGCGGGGTGCTCAACCTCTACGCGGCGGCTGACCCGCTGCGCGTGCGGCCGAACTCATTTCTGGAGGTAGACCTACGCGGTTTAAGACCCTCGAGCTTGCCCGATCTGCCGGCCAACAGCTTCCCCCAGACCACCGCTTTGCGCCTGATGAACCTGCGTGCACCCATGGAGCAGATCAGTCATTTCATACAGGCGTTCACTCAGGTACGCACTCTCGAACTGAATTATTGCGACCTGGCCGCCGCTCCCTCCGAGCTCCAGGACTTCCCCGCGCTGGAACACCTCTCGCTGCAAGGCAACCCCCTGACAAGGCTAGAAGTCGATCACTTGCCCCGGCTCCGCACCCTGAACCTGCGAGAAACGAACCTGCAGCAGGTGCCGACCGGTATCGAGGACTTGGCGCAACTGACCTCGCTGAACCTGCGCAACACCCGCATTACGGTGTTGCCAGAGGCTATCCTGGCCAGGGACGAGTTGCTGCTCAATACCAACGTGGCCGGAACACCGTTGAGTCAGGCCTCCGAACGCGCGCTGGCCACGGCCCGACAGCGGGTCGAAACCGCCCGGGGCCTGCCCGCCGGAGCCCTGGAACGTTTTGCCTATGAAGAACCGTCCGCCAACGTTTTCCCCGAGGCCGAAAGCGGCGGCTCATTGGCCCGCCACCTGCTCGACCTGCCCGCAGTCGGACCCGACCTGCCGCTGCCGCAACGCCTGCAGCGCTTGCAACCCGCGATGAACGAACAGGCATTGCAGCAATGGCTGGCACGCCTGCGCGCAGGCGGCGCCAGTGACGCGCACTTGCACGCTCTGATCGACGTTTGGAATGAGGCCCTGCACACCCTGACACGCCAGCTCAATGGCTGGCTGTACACGCGGGGCTCCCCTGCCAGCGACGGGACCTTGGCTAGCCGCCGCAACCAGGCCGCGCAACGTATCGTCACGTGCTGGCGCCAGGGCCTGGCGGCAGACGCGGCAGGCCAGACCCTGAGTTTCAACGGCTTGCAACTGGACAACCTGCCGACGGTAATGGCGGACTTTACCCATGTGCAACATTTGGACCTGAGCGGCCTCCTGTTCGCCCAACAAGGCTCCAACGGTTTCCTCGCAGGCTTTTCCAACCTGCGCACATTGCGCCTGACCGGCAATGAGTTGCAGGGCTTGCCCAGGGCACTCGCAGAAATGCCTGAGTTGCGGGAGTTGGATCTGTCATACAACCGAATCGACGATGAGTTGGCGGTCGACCTGGATGACTGGCCACATCTGCAACGGCTGGACTTGAGCGACAACCTGATGGAGTTTTTCAGTCTCGAGCCTGGCTCGCCCCTCGAGGTGTTGAACCTGAACGGTAACCGCCTCACGGATTGGCCGGCCGGTACATTGGAAGCCGGTAATCTGCGCGCACTCGACCTGAGTTCCAATGACATCCGTTCAATCCCGACCGAAGCACTGGATGGCAGCCACGACACCTTGATGCAGGGCACCGATATCTCAGACAACCCCCTGTCCCACGACAGCCTGACGGCGCTTATCGAGTATATGGACCGCACAGGGCACAACTCGGCGCTGGGCCTGTCACGGCGGGACATCCAGACAATGTTGGACGATGGGCTCCCGTCATCACCAGAGCCCGATGAAATCTTCCCTGAACAACCCGACGAAGAGCTCCCAGCGCAACCCGCCCTACCTGAACAACCGGTGCCCTGGATAGACGACCTGCCCCTTCCTGAACAAGGCAGGCTGCGGGAGATCTGGACACAACTGCAGGCTGAACCGGATCACCAGGCGTTTTTTCACTTGCTCGAACGGTTGCAGGACACCACGGAATTCGGCGCGGCTCGCGCCGACCTGTCGCAGCGGGTGCGCAACGTGCTGGAAGCAGCCGCCGATAACACCGAACTGCGCCAGGCGTTGTTCGCCATGTCCCATACCCACGGCACCTGCGTCGATGGCCGCATCCTGACTTTCAGCGGGCTGGAAGTCAGGGTCTACGAGCACAACGCGTTGCTCAACGTCGATGCGGCGCGGCTGGATCTAAGAGGTGCAGCGCTGTTGAACCTGTCCCGGCAGTTGTTCCGGCTGGGCAGAGCCGAAGTCGAGGCCGACAGGGCGCTGGTTCCACACTCGGACGTGGCGGAAGTGCGCTTGTCGTACCGCATCGGCCTGGCCAGGGGGTGGCCGGACCAGTTGGAGCTGCCTGGGCAACCCCGCTACATGCGGTTCAGCCGGCCAATCACTGGCACTGAACTGGCCAACGCGCGCCACAATATTCTCGACGCGGAACGCAGTGAGGTGTTTTACGAGGACTTGATCAGCCGGGACTACTGGGTGGACTACCTCAAGCAGCGGTATGCCGATGAGTTCGCCACCCTCAAACGCAATGCCGACGCACGGCAGAACGCCTTGGAAGATGCACACGAAGACTTTGATGACGCCTACCTCGAGGCCTTGAACCGGCTGGAAATCGAGCAGGCCACCGAACGTAACCTCAAGCTGCTGGAGCTGTCACGCCGGGAGGTGGCCGAGCTGACACCGCACGGCGGCGATCACCAGCAACCCGGCCCCTCACGGGGTGTGACGGGGCGCCGCCCGCAATAACGGCCGCCCTGGCGTTCAGCCCCTCAGAAGTGCTCGCGGGGGTTGAACGCCGCTTTTTGCGCCAGCTCCTGCCACAAGGCCTTGACCGCCTCATCGTCCGACTTGGGCATCACGGCCTTGAGCTGCACGAACAGGTAGCCACGTTGCCCGGCCTTGTTCAGCAGGCCGTGGCCCTTGGCACGCATGCGCTGGCCGTTCTGGCTGTTGGCGGGGACCTTGAGGTTGATCTTGCCGGTCAGCGTCGGCACCGCCACTTCCGTGCCCAGCGCCAATTCCCACGGCGCCAGCGGCAGGTTGATGATCAGGTTTTCGCCATCCACTTCAAACCTGGGGTGTGGCGCGAACTTGATGATCAGGTACAGGTCGCCATTGGCCCCGCCGCCAATGCCCGGCGCGCCCTGGCCCTTGAGCCGGATGCGCTCGCCGTCGGTCACGCCGGCGGGAATCTTCACGTTCAGGCTCTTGGTGGTGTTGCTGACATGCCGGCCCGAGGCGTCGTACTGCGGCACCTGGAAGCTGATCTGCTTGGATTCGGTGGACAGCGTCTCCTCGAGGAACACCGACAGCTGCATCTCCACGTCCTGGCCTTTACGCCCGGCAGGACGGCGTTGGCCGCCACCAAAGGCGTCGCCACGGGAGCCGAAGATCGAGCTGAAGAAGTCCGAGAAATCCTCGCCGCCACCACCGCCGCGGCTCTGCCAACCCGGTGGTCCCTGGAACGGTTGGCCATGCTGGCCGTATTTGCGCAGCTCGTCGTATTCGGCGCGCTTGTCGGCACTCTTGAGCGCCTCATAGGCTTCGGACGCGTCCTTGAACTTGGCTTCGGCGTCTTTTTCCTTGCTCACGTCGGGGTGATATTTGCGTGCGAGCTTGCGATAGGCCGCCTTGATTTCCTTATCGTCGGCCGTCGGCTCTACGCCCAATATCTTGTAATAGTCTTTGAAATCCATCGGCGGTTCACCATCCTTAATCGAGATCGCACAGCCCGGGGCACAACGTGCGCTGCATTGCACTTGTTGAGTGATGTGGCCTGGGGATGCGTCAAAGTGTTATCGGCACTTGCCGTATGCATCAGATGTGGGGGCGAATACCCAACTTTCAAGCACGATTTAGCGGATAGTCGGCCTACGCATCCGCCTTCGACTGGCATACACTGCGCGGCCGTTTTTCAACCGGAACCCGATAGACATGAAAAACCCATCCCCAGCCCGTGCCTGCGGCATCGACTTTGGCACGTCCAACTCCACCGTCGGCTGGATCCGCCCCGGCGAGGAGACGCTCATCGCGCTGGAGGACGACAAGATCACGTTGCCGTCGGTGGTGTTCTTCAACTTCGAGGAGCGCCGCCCGGTGTACGGTCGCCTGGCCCTGCACGAATACCTGGAAAACTACGAAGGCCGGCTGATGCGCTCGCTCAAGAGCCTGCTGGGTTCCAAGCTGATCAAGCACGATACCAGCGTGCTCGGCACCGCAATGCCGTTCACCGACCTGCTGGCGCTGTTTATCGGCCAACTCAAGAGCCGCGCCGAAGCCAACGCCGGGCGCGAGTTCGAAGAAGTGGTGCTGGGTCGCCCGGTGTTTTTCGTCGATGACGACCCGATGGCCGACCAGGAAGCCGAAAACACCCTGGTCGACGTGGCACGCAAGATCGGCTTCAAGGACATCTCGTTCCAGTACGAGCCGATTGCGGCGGCGTTTGACTACGAGTCCACCATCGAGAAAGAAGAATTGGTGCTGATCGTCGACATCGGCGGCGGTACGTCCGACTTTTCCCTGGTGCGCCTGTCGCCGGACCGTCGCCACAACGACAACCGCCAGAGCGACATCCTCGCCACCGGCGGCGTGCACATCGGCGGTACCGACTTCGACAAACAGCTCTCGCTGAACGGCATGATGCCGCTGTTCGGCTACGGCAGCCGCATGAAAAGCGGCGCCTACATGCCCACCAGCCACCACATGAACCTGGCCACCTGGCACACCATCAACTCGGTGTACTCGCAAAAGTCCCAGCTGGCCTTGGGCAGCATGCGCTACGACATCGAAGACACCGGTGGCATCGACCGCCTGTTCAAGCTGATCGAACAGCGCGCCGGGCACTGGCTGGCCATGGAAGTGGAAGAAACCAAGATCCAGCTGACCCACGACGACAGCCGCCACGTGCTGCTGGACCGGGTTGAGCCAGGGTTGAGCGTGGAGCTGAGCCGGACGCTATTTGAATCGGCCATCGACGGTTTGCTGGAGCGCGTGCGCAACAGCGTCACGCAGTTGCTCAACGATGCGTCGGTGAGCGTGGCACAGGTGGACACGGTGTTCTTTACCGGCGGTTCCAGCGGCATTCCGGCACTGCGCCACAGCATTTCGGCGATGCTGCCGAATGCGCGGCATGTGGAAGGCAATATCTTCGGCAGTATTGGCAGCGGCTTGGCGATTGAGGCCAGCAAGCGCTACGGCAGCTGAGTTTTATCTGAAACGCTGCGTCGCGCCCATCGGGGGCAAGCCCCCCTCCCACCTTTGAATGTGTTCACAGATCAAAATGTGGGATGGGGCTTGCCCCCGATGGGCCAGACCGGCTAATACAAGGCCTAAACCATCCCACCGAGCTTCAGCTCACTCTTCAAATACGCGTAGTAAATCGGCCCTGCGACCACCCCCGGCAAGCCAAACGCGGCCTCAAACACCAGCATCGCCAACAGCAACTCCCACGACTTGGCACTGATCTGCCCGCCCACGATCCGCGCGTTGAGGAAGTACTCGACCTTGTGGATCACGATCAGGTAACCCAACGCCGCCACCGCCACCCAGATCGACAGCGACAGCGCGACGATGGTGATCAGGGTGTTGGACATCAGGTTGCCGATCACCGGCAGCAGGCCGAGCAGGAAGGTCAGCACGATCAGGGTCTTGGTCAGCGGCAGGTGGATGCCACACAGCGGCAGTACCACGGCGAGGAACACGGCGGTGAAGGCGGTGTTGAGCGCGGCGATCTTGATCTGGGCGAAGACAATGTTGCGAAACGCCTGGACCAGCAAGTGCAGGCGGTCGAACAGCGCGGCGGCCAGGGGTTTGCGTTTGGTCAGGTCGGGCACGCGCTGCAGGGCGATGATCGCGCCGAGCACCATGCCGATCAGCAAGGTGACGAACATGTGGGCGGCGTCTTTGCCCACCAGTTGCAGTTCGCTGAGGTGCTTGCTCAGCCAGTCACCGATGGCCACACGGAACTCGGCAGCGCTGGCGGGCAGGTAGGCGTCGAGGAACGGCGGCAACTGGCCGCGCGCGCGGTCGACCACACCCATGAATTTATCGAGGGACGCCCCGGGGTTTTCCGCTTCGTGGAGCAGGAAGCTGATGGCGCCGGCAAAGATCAGCGCCAGCACGCTGACGATCAGGGTGCCCAGCAACGCTACTGCCAGCCAGCGCGCGCGCCGACCTTCGATCAGCCGTTGCAGTTGAGGGGTGAGCATGTTGACCAGTTCATAGACCAACAGGCCGGCCAGCAGGCTGGGCAGCAATTTGAGCGGCAGCACCAGCAGCAACCCGCCAAAAATGATGATGTAGCTGGCCAGCAATAGCACGTGACGCTGAGAAAACGTTGGCATACAGCCTCAAAACGAACGGCGTTAAAGGATGGGCAGTCTGCCAGCCTTGAGGGAATCAAGCGAGTGGGTCGATTATGAATGCGATCAAGTGTGGGAGCCGGGCTTGCCCGCGATGGCCTCGCCGCGGTGTAGCAGACAGAGCAAGGTGCCTGTATCGCGGGCAAGCCCGGCTCCCACCGTTGATCTGCGGCGTTCGCGAAAGAGCGATCAGCCTTTGAGACAGGTGCTCATAAAGGTTTTACGCGCATCGCCGGTCAGCGCCTTGGTTTTCGCCGACGCATTGCAATCCTTCATCTTCTGCTGCTGCGGTGTCAGGGTCTTGGCATCATTGGCCGCCGGGGCGGACAGGCAGGTCTTCATGAACGCCTTGCGCTCGTCGCCCTTGAGCGTCTTGGTGGTGGCTTCGGCGTTGCAGGTGGTCATTTTGTTTTGCTGGGCGGTGGCGGCAAAGCCTTGGGAACACAACAGCAAGCCCATCATCAACAGCGGAATACGCAGCATCTTCATGGAGTTTTCTCCCTGTTACCGCGCCGACGGGCACGGCCTACCGAGCAGTGTAGTCAAAGCCTGTTACATCTTCACCGACTACGAATATGGGCACGCCGGTACTGCTCGGGGGTACATCCCGCCTGGCGCTGGAACATGGCGATAAACGCCGAGGCGGTGCTGTAGCCCAGGTCAAACGCCACATGTTGCACGCTGCGCTCGCTGTCGAGGGCCTCGATGGCGGCCAGGTAACGCAGGCGCTGGCGCCATTCGCCGAAGCTCATGCCCAGCTCCCGTATGAACTGACGTGCCAGGGTGCGCTCGCTCACGTGCACCTGTTCGGCCCAGTGCGCCAGCGGCCGGTTGTCGCCGGGATCGGCCTGCATGCCTTCCAGTACGCCGAGCAGCCCTGGGTGACGGGCGTAGGGCAGGAAGCACTCGTGGATCGGCGCCTGCTTGAGTTGGTCCACCAGCACCTGGGCCAGGCGGACGTCGGACTCGGTCTGCGGCATGTTCACGTCGCGCTGGGCGAAGTCACTGAGAATGGCCTTGAGGATATCGCTGATGGCCAGGGTGCACGGCTGCCGGGGCAATTGCTCGCAGAGTTCCGGGGCCAGCCCCACCGAGTGGTAGACGATTGCCTCGGCGTTATAGGAACTGTGCTCGGTATGCGGCGGCACCCACACGGCGTACTGCGGCGGTGACATGAAGCGGCTGCCGGCCACTTCCATGCGCATCACGCCACTGGCGGAGTAATCCAGCGAACCCCAGAAATGCTGGTGCGGCGTGCACTCGGTGTCGGGGGCGAAATCCGAATAGCGGAAATACACCGGGCTCGGCAGTTGGGGGAAATCCTGGAGGCGTACGTTGTGCTTGGCCATGTTGTCTGGATACAGCGGTGGGTTGTCTGGATCGCAGTATAGGCTTCGATCCAGACAATGGATAATCCTGCCTCATCTATACACCGGGCTCCTTTCGATGCAATACGCTTATCCCTTGCTGGCCATTTTTATCTGGGCCGGCAACACCGTCGTCAACAAACTGGCCGTGGGTTCGATCTTCCCGGCGGAGATTGGCTTCTATCGCTGGCTGCTGGCGGCACTGCTGTTTACGCCATTCATGCTCAAGCCGGTGATTGCCCACTGGGCGCAGATCCGCCCGAACCTGGGCAAAGTGTTCATCCTTGGTGTGCTGGGCATGGCGGTGTACCAGAGCCTGGCCTACTACGCCGCGTCGCTCACCACGGCGACCAACATGGGCATCATCCTGTCCCTGATGCCGTTGATGGCGCTGGCGGCGGCGATCATCAGCCTCGGCCAACGCCTGACCTACGGTGCGCTGACCGGTGCGGTGCTGTCATTCGCCGGCGTGGTCGTGGTGGTGTCCGCCGGCAGCCTCGGCGCACTGCTGCAACATGGGGTCAACCTGGGTGACGGCATGATGCTGGTCGCCACCCTGGCCTATGCGGTCTACAGCACCCTGCTGAAAAAATGGCAACTGCGCCTGCCCCCGCTGGTGCTGCTGTATCTGCAGGTGCTGGTGGCGGTGGTGGTGCTGTTTCCGCTGTTCCTGTTCTCGGCCAAGGCCGGCCTGGGCTGGGCCAACATTCCGCTGGTGTTGTATGCATGCCTGTTGGCTTCGATGCTGGCACCGCTGGCGTGGATGCACTCGGTGAAGACCCTGGGCCCGAGCCGCACCACGTTGTTTTTCAACCTGCTGCCGTTGATCACCGCGCTGATCGCCGCCGTGGTGTTGAAAGAAGAACTGGCGCCGTACCACCTGGTGGGCGGCCTGCTGACCTTGGGCGGGGTGATCTTGTCGGAGCGCTGGACCACGCCGGTGCGTTAAACCCCGGCCGCCTTCAAGCGCCGGGCATGCTCGACAAACAGCCGGATCGGCTCCGCGCCCTTGCCCACCAGGCCCAGGGACTGGTTGACGATATCGAAGTGGTCCAGCGCGTAGTCATCACCGATCACCAACCCCAGGTGTGAGCTATAGCGCCCGACCATGCCGTCGCACTGGCCCTTTTCCCGCACGAAGCTGCGGGCGAACAAACGGCAACTGCGGTTCGTGCCGTCGAACAGGTTGCGGCCACGGTCAGTGATGCCCGGCTGCAAGGTGCCGGACCACGAGTAATAGCGCACGCCGTTGACCTCTTCAGCACCCTGCCCGCCCCAGGTCTGCGGCAACCCCTGCGGGTATTGCTGGTTGAACAACGCCACGCCGGCACTGGTCAGTGAGTGATGGGACGCCTGCAAGTCCGCTTTGAAGCGTGGCCCGCGATAGCCGGTTTCCAGCACGCCCATCACCCAGGCGGCCAGGTGAAACAGCGCGCTCATGATTCGGCCCTTCACGCCGTCAGCGGGGTAATGCAGGTGGATATGGTCCGCCAGCTCCGAGCCATGATTGGGGCCTGCCACGGAGGTCACCGAGGCGACCCACTCGGGGCGCTTGGCCGCCGCATACCGCGCAGTGAGCGAGCCCTGGCTGTGGCCGATCAGGTTGACCTTGTCGGCACCGGTTTCGCGGCGAATGCGTTCGATCTGCAGCAACAGTTGCTCGCCACGCACCTCGCTGGAATCCAGCGGCGCCACCTGCACCGCAAACACCTGCGCCCCGCCCGCCCGCAATGCCGGGACGATGCCGTACCAGTACGGGAACCAGCCCAGGCGCACGAAACCGAGCATGCCGGGTACCAACACCAGGGGGTAACGCGTGGCCAACGACTGCGGCATGAACCGGGCATCCTTTCAATCCTATCCATCCAGCCTAGCCCAACCTCAAGTCGGGCTTGTGACGTTGCCGGTAAATCCAATAAAACTTTTTGCTTCTCCCAGGACTCACAACTTGGAGCGATCACGCCGGCAGAGCGTGGCGCAAAACCGGATTAGCCCCAGGAGATAGAGATGACCGAAGCAAACTTGACTGACGTTGCGACCCTGCGCAGCCGCGCCCGCCAGAACGTAGAAAACGGTGCCGTGACCGAGGGCTATGACGCCGACCGCGAAGAAATCATCCGCCTGCTCAACGCGTCGCTGGCCACCGAGCTGGTCTGCGTGTTGCGCTACAAGCGTCATTACTTCATGGCCAGCGGCATCAAGGCCGCCGTCGCTGCACAAGAGTTCCTCGAACACGCCACCCAGGAAGCCGAACACGCCGACAAACTCGCCGAACGCATCGTGCAGTTGGGCGGCGAGCCGGAGTTCAACCCGGACCTGCTGTCGAAGAACTCCCATGCGCAATATGTAGCGGGCAATAACCTCAAGGAAATGGTCTACGAAGACCTGGTCGCCGAACGGATTGCCGTGGACAGCTACCGCGAAATCATCCAGTACATCGGTGATAAGGACCCAACCACCCGCCGCCTGTTCGAAGAGATCCTCGCGCAGGAAGAAGAGCATGCCGACGACATGGCGGATATTCTCGAAAGCCTGTAACCCAGCAGAACGCAATACCCATGTGGGAGGGGGCTTGCCCCCGATAGCGGTGGATCAGTCAATTGAGATATCGACTGATATGCCGCCATCGGGGGCAAGCCCCCTCTCACATTTGCAGTTAGCCTTTCACGGTTTTTGGCGCCTTGCCTTCTTTCATCTGTTGCAGCAGCGGCGCGCACTCGTTCGGTTCCCCGCCACTGGGGGCAACCAGCGCCAGCAACCCGGCAGCCGGTCCGGCGATGACCCCAAGCGCCACCATGCCTGCGCCACGCAGTGCCAACGGAATGGCCTTCACACCCGCATTCGGCTTGATGAACGGCCCGTTCACATACAGCGGTGAACGCAGGGAGAACAGGCGGAAGCCTTTCGATTCCGGCGTAATGGTGAGATCCAATTGCTCCGTAGCCATGTTCGCGGTGCCATCGATGTAGACGATAGCGTTCTCGGTATCGAACACGAACAGACGTGTGGTCGCCAGGCCGGTCTTGATGCCGAAGTCCGCCGCTGCGCAGTTGATCTTCACTTCTTTGTCGCCGAACAGGCGGCCGACCACGTAGTTACCCACGTTGAGCCCGGCGATTTCCATCAGGCCACGGCTGATCGCGCCGTCGTTGATGAGCATCTTCAGGTCACCGTTGGAGGTGCCCAGCAGTGCCGCCACCGAGTTGCCGCGCCCGGAAATATCGGCATCGCCATTGAGTTCACCGAAGCTGGTCTTCATCGGTTCGAAGGTCGGGAACAGTTGTTTGAGCTTGAAGTTGCGCGCGGTGAGTTTGGCGCGACCCTCCATCGGCGTGGTGCGGCCATTCAGGCGAATCTGCGCATCCAGCTTGCCGCCGGCCACGCCAAAACGCAGGGGTTCCAGGCTCAGTTCGCCATCAGTGAGTACCAGGTGGGTATAGAGGTCGGTGAACGGCAGATCGGCACTGTGCACGATGCGTTTGCCGGTGAATTCCACATCGGCATCCATCACGCGCCAGCGCTCGGTGCGGAATTCTTCCACCGGCAACACTTTGGTCGCCGGTTGCTTGCTGTCGCCACCACGGGCTTTTTGCTTGGCGTTGGAGTCGGCGCCGATCAGGGGCGCAAGGTCGGTCATCAGCAGTTGGTTGGACACCAGCGTGCCACTGAGCTTGGGCCGTGGCTGGCTGGCGATGTAGGCGAGACTGCCGTGGATGTCGCTGTTGCCGATCTTGCCGTTGAAGTTTTCATAGCTGAACGAGGCACCGGTGGGCTCGTGCAGCTTGGCGATCAGGTGGCCATCGGTGGAATAGGCCGGTGAATCCGGCAGGGTCACGCCGGTCAGCGGATACAGGTTGCCCAGGCTGGAACCGGCGAGTTTCAGGCGCAGGTCGAGGGCGCCCAGATTCAGTGGGTCGGTAAGGGTGCCGGCCAGGGCGATGCTGGTGTCGGCAATCTTGACCTGGGCTTGCAGAGGGAACGGCTTGGCCGCGTCCTGCAAGGCCAGCAGGCCGCCGATCTTGCCGCTGCCGTCGAGTTTCTGGCCGTGGTACTGGCCTTTGACCTTGAGGCCGAACGCGTAATCCTGTGGCGCGGAGCCTTTTTCCAGTGCCTTCCTGGCATCGGCGTCGCCGACGATTTCACCGAAGGGAATGGGCTTGCCCAACGGATCGATGATCACATCCAGTTGAGTCTTGAGGGTCTGGTCGTCAAGGGTCACGTGGCCTTTGTCGAAGCCGATGGCGCCGATATCCACCACCCAGTTGGAGGGCTCGGCGTTGGGGTCCTTGGGGTCGAACTTGAAGGTCCAGTTGGCGCGACCGTCGGCCAGGCGCTGCAATTGCGCGCTGGGCTCAGTGAGGTCGATGCGCGGGATCACTACACGCTGCACCAGCAACGCCAGGGGCGAAATGCGCAGTTCCACCTTCTTGAGGGTGACCATCTGCGGGTTTTTCGACCAGTCGGGGTTGCCCAGGGTCAGGTCTTCGGCAATCACATGGGGCCACGGCACCCAGGCGCGCCAGCCGCCTTCATCGGGTTCGCGCGCCCACACCACCGCCAGGTTGCCATTGATAGCAAACGGTCGATGCAATTCTTCGGAGACCTTGGCATTGAGGGGGGGCTTGATGCGGTTCCAATCAAAGAACACCAGGACCAATACCACTATGGCGATTAACAGAACGAAGCTGGCGCAGCTCCAAGCGGCGATTTTACGCGTGCGCGTCATTGCACAGGACTCCTGAATACGACTGGCCGGATGACAGCCTTTAAGGACAGCTTATAGGACTACGACTGGCAAACCGCAGCGGGGTTTAACCCAATCGCCGATTTGCCAGGAAAAAGCTCATTTCCTGACCGACTCGACAGATTCCACCTGCGCCACCGCACCATTGTTACCCATGCGCGTGTCGAAAATACCCACACCGGTGCAAAACCGCGTGCTTGAGAGGCCCGTCCTAGAGCCTCTGACCAGAACAATCAATTCTGTTGATTATTACCATTGTGTTTATGAACTTTTATATCGACTTATCGAGAGTAGCATTAGCCCTGTACCCACTTTATCGCCCTCCCAAGGAGCAACCCATCATGAAACGCCAAGTACTCGCTACCGTCCTGTTATCCATCCTGGCTTCCAGTGCCTTTGCCCTGCCAGCCGCCGAACAGGCCACCCCACAAGTCAAAGCCGACGCCGCTCATTTCAGCCAGACCGTCGCTCGCAGCGGTTCGCAAGAAGAAGAGAACCGTGACTACGCCAAAGGCGCCGTTGCTGAGAATGGCTCTGAACAAGCCAACAAACGCGCCTACACCGAAGGCCTGACCGAAAACGGTCGCAACCGCCTGGAACAGAAAGGTCTGGTTGAAGGTGGCGCCGATCGCCTGCTGGAACGCAATGCTGTTGCCGAAGGTGGCCGTGATCGCCTTGAACAGAAAGGCCTGGTTGAAGGTGGTGCTGAACAAGCCAATGAACGTGCCTACACCCAGGGTATTGCCGAAGGCGGTGCTGACCGTCTGCAAGAACTGCATCAAGCACAGAGCTAACCCCGTGGTGGCCGAAAAAAAAGCCCGATCTGTCGATCGGGCTTTTGCTTTCCTGTAGATCGCGTCACGCCCTTCCCCTGCCAAGTTCGACGCCAACAGAACTGTTTTGCTAGAGTGCGTCGCTGTACTTGCCGACAAAGCCCGCTCGCCAATGCTGCCCCGCGCCGAACAGAAGCAACAGACACGCCTCGCCCTGATGGACGCAGCCCGCCATCTGATGGAGTGTGGCCGTGGGTTTGGCAGCCTGAGCCTGCGCGAAGTGGCGAAGACGGCCGGCATCGTGCCCACCGGTTTCTACCGCCATTTTGCCGATATGGACCAGCTTGGGCTCGTCCTGGTCAGCGAAGTGGGCCAGACCTTCCGCGCCACGATCCGCCTGGTGCGCCACAACGAGTTCGTGATGGGCGGCATTATCGATGCCTCCGTGCGGATCTTTCTGGATGTGGTCTCGGCCAACCGTTCGCAATTCCTGTTCCTGGCCCGTGAACAATACGGTGGCTGCCTGGCGGTGCGCCAAGCGATCGGCGCCTTGCGCGAAGACATCACCCGTGACCTGGCAGCCGACCTGACGCTGATGCCCAAGCTGCAGCATCTGGATGCCGAAGGTTTGCACGTGATGGCCGACCTGATCGTTAAAAGTGTATTCGCTACCCTGCCCGATATCATCGACCCGCCGGCCCAGGCCCTGCCTGACCACCTCACGCCCCAGGCAAAAATCACCCAGCAATTGCGCTTTATCTTTATCGGTTTGAAACACTGGCAAGGCCTGGGCAGCACCGAGTAACGCCATCATCCCGCTGAGTGGAAGCGCTTGGCCGTGGTGTAGTTCCTGTTCCAGTAGTTGTTGCTCAACGAATCGATGCGGATGCTCTTGCCGGTACGCGGCGAATGAATAAATTTGCCCTCGCCGATGTAAAGGCCCACATGGCTGACCTGGCCGCGCCCGTTACCCTTGAAAAACACCGCATCGCCGGGCTTGAGCGCATTGCGCTTGATGGTCGGGGCCGTGGAGCGGTGCATCGCGACCGTCGTACGGGGTAGCTGGATATTGGCTTGGGTCTTGAACAGATAGACCAGGAAACTGCTGCAATCGAAGCCCTGGTCCGCCGAGGTGCCGCCCCATTTGTACGGCGTGCCTAGCAGTTCGTGGGCGCGGTCGATCACGTCATCGATGGATGCTTCTTTCAGTGAAGTGGAGAAAGAGGCATGAGGCTGCAGATTGGCGGAGGCCGAAGACAGGATGAAAGTCAGGCTGACTATAAACAGGTAACAAAGTGATTTGAACATGATGAACGTCGCAGTGGATTAAACACGGCGCACAGACTAAAGATCTCGCAGGTAACCTGATGAACGCCATTTCCTTTGACCCTGTAGGGAAAATCTGAAAACACCCATCACAGTGCAACAGGCAATACTTCGCACCATTTTGGCGCAATCCAGCCGAGTTTTTTTCGCCCTATTTAGTGGCGCCACCCACACACCTACAGGCATTTCCTACACCCCAGTGAGGTTGGCAAGCCCCTTGCTCTAGCTGTTGCATCGCTCATAGCTGGAAGCTTCCTGATGCTGGTGATCCACCGCCGAATCGCCCCCCAAGCCCTCTGGGCCGCCGAGTTGCTGCTGAACTTCGAAGCTCGCAGCAAAAGCCGCCTGCGCTGTTTCAGTGCCGACGGTGAAGACGTAGGCCTTTTTCTGGAGCGCGGCCAGCCTCCGTTGCACGATGGCGAATTCCTGCAGGCTGAAGACGGACGCGTCGTACGCGTGTGCGCGCGGCCTGAACACCTCTTACACGTGACCTGCAGCAGTGCATTCGAACTGACCCGTGCGGCCTATCACCTGGGCAATCGCCACGTCGCGTTACAAGTAGGTGACGGCTGGTTGCGCCTGCTCGACGACTACGTGCTCAAGGCCATGCTCGAACAGTTGGGTGCGCAAACGCAAACCATCGAAGCGCCGTTTCAACCGGAGCATGGTGCCTATGGCGGCGGCCATCATCATTCGCGCCATGGCGATGAAGACTTCAATTACCCGCCCAAGCTGCATCAGTTCGGCGTGCGTCTATGAACCCAGCCTGGGCGCTGCTGCGTCTGGCCAGTCCGCAATTGCCGATTGGCGGATACAGCTATTCACAAGGCCTGGAAATGGCCGTCGATAACGGTCGCGTCAACGATGCGGCCAGTGCGCGCCGCTGGATCAGCGACCAGTTGCTGCTCAACCTCGCGCGTTTCGAGGCACCGTTGCTGCTCGCCCATTGCCAGGCCGCCCAGGCGGCGGATTGGTCGCGCCTGGCACAGTTGTGTGAGGAACACCGCGCCAGCCGTGAGACACGCGAGCTGTATCAGGAAAGCCGGCAGATGGGCTACTCCCTGCAACAACTGCTCAATGGCCTGCCCGAGTTGGACGACGCGGCCCGCACCTTTCTTCAACAGTGCACCGAACCTCACCTCGCCCTGGGCTGGGCCCTGGCCGCCCGCGCCTGGCACATCACCCCCGCCGATGCCCTCGCCGCATGGCTGTGGAGCTGGCTGGAAAACCAATTGGCGGTGCTGATGAAAACCCTGCCGCTGGGCCAGCAAGCCGCCCAACGCCTGACCAGCGAACTGCTGCCGCTGTTGCAACAAGCCCAGCAGGACGCCAGCCACATCGACCCTGATCATCTCGGCAGCGCCGCGTTTGGCCTGTCCCTGGCGTGCATGGCCCACGAGCGCCAATACAGCCGCCTGTTCCGTTCCTAGGAGACAACACACATGAACGCACAACCTCTACGCGTCGGCATCGGCGGCCCGGTGGGCTCCGGCAAGACCGCCCTGACCCTGGCCCTGTGCCTGGCGCTGCGCGATCGCTACAACCTGGCGGTGGTCACCAACGACATCTACACCCGCGAAGACGCCGACTTCCTGGTGCGCAACCAGGCCCTGGCGCCGGAACGCATCATCGGCGTGGAAACCGGCGGCTGCCCGCATACGGCGATCCGCGAAGACGCCTCGATCAACCTGGAGGCCGTGGACCAGCTCAATCGCCGCTTCCCCGGCCTGGACCTGATCCTGGTGGAATCCGGCGGCGACAACCTGTCGGCTACGTTCAGCCCGGAACTGTCGGACCTGACCATCTACGTGATCGACGTGTCCGCCGGCGACAAGCTGCCACGCAAGGGTGGGCCGGGCATCTGCAAGTCCGACCTGCTGGTGATCAACAAGATCGACCTGGCCCCGCTGGTCGGTGCCTCGCTGGAGCTGATGAACAGCGACACCACCCGCATGCGCAACGGTAAACCCTTTGTGTTCAGCAACCAGAAAACCGGCGTCGGCCTGGATGACATCGTCGCCTTCATCGAACGCCAAGGCCTGCTGACCGCCGCCTGATCAACCCATAAGGAACCTGTCCATGAACCTCAAGAAACTGCTGACCGCCGCCGCCCTGCTGCTGGCCCCTGCCCTGGCCTTCGCCCACCCGGGCCACGGCGACAACGGCCTGGTGGCCGGCATCAGCCATCCCCTGAGCGGAATCGATCACTTATTGGCCATGGTCGCCGTCGGCTTGTGGGCCGCCCAACAAAAAGGCGCCGCGCGCTGGGCACTGCCGTGCACTTTCGTGGGCACCATGCTGATTGGCGGCGTGCTGGGTTTTGAAGGCCTGGAGTTGCCGGCGCTGGAAAGCGGGATTGCCGCGTCGGTGCTGGCCCTGGGTCTGGCGGTCGCGCTGGCGGTGCGTCCGCCGCTGTTCGTGGCGGTCGGGGCGACAGCCTTGTTCGCGCTGTTCCATGGCGTGGCCCATGGCTTGGAGCTGCCGGACATGTCCAGCCCCTGGGCGTATGCGGCTGGTTTTGTCGGTGCAACGGCGGTGCTGCATGCTGCCGGTTACGCTGTGGTGCGCTTGCTGCCGGCTGCGGCGGCGCCGCTGGTACGGGTTGCCGGGGCGGCTTCGGCGGCGACCGGGGTCTGGTTGTTGGCAGGCTGATTTGCGGCGTATTTGACGGCCTCATCGGGGGCAAGCCCCCTCCCACCTTTGGGGAGGGGGCCTGCCCCGATAGCGCTAGACCAGACACCACGGAACCCAAGCCTGCTACCATGCGCGCCTACACCCCTGCCGTGACGACGCCAGCCAATGCCCAGCGCTTCCCAACCCTCCTTGAACACCGTGCTCACGCACTTCCACAGCCTGATCGTGCCGCTCTGGCAAGGCCCGGGCTGGAATGCCGAACTGGCATTGCCGTATGAGGCACTGGACGCCGACCACCGGCCATTACCCCCGCAACGCTACCGCGCCATGGCCTGCGCCCGGCAGTTGTACCTGTTCGCCAGCCTGATCGGCGAGCCCGGCGCGGCCTTTGCCGAAGAACGTGCGGCGGCGTTGTTCCGCTCGCTGCAACGGCACTTCCACGACGCCGAACACGGCGGCTGGTTCTACAGCATCGACCCCGCCGGCCGACCGCTGGACAAGCGCAAAGACCTGTACACCCACGCCTTCATCATCTTCGCCTGCGCCCATTACTGGGCCAAGGTGCGCGAGCCGCTGGTGGAATCGGTGCTCAATGCCGCCCTGGCCGTGGTCGCCGAACGGTTTTCCACAGGCGACGGCCTGTACGAAGCGGTGCTGGAGCGCAATTGGGCGTCCCTCAAGTCCGGCCCCCTGCAAAACCCGTTGATGCACCTCGCCGAAGGCTTCCTCGCCACGCTGGCCGTGCGCGAAGATGCCATCACCCAAGACGCGCTGCTGGACCTGGCCAACGCCCTGCAGCAACGCTTCATCGACCGCCACCACGGCGTGATGATGGAAAAACCGCTGGGTGCTGTGGATAACTGGTTTGAGCCGGGGCACCAGTTCGAATGGTTTTTCTTGCTGGAGTCGTCTGAGTTACTGCGCGGTACGCCGTTGCACGCCTCCCTGACACGGGCGTTTGCCTACGCCGAAGAAAAGGGTGTGGATAACGCGAGCGGCGCCGTCAGCGGCATGTTGGCGTTGGATGGCACGGTGCGCGACGGCACCCAACGCATCTGGGCCCAGGCCGAGTACCTGCGGGCACTGACCTTGCGACCGGACAGCGAAGCGCGGTTGCAGCGCCAGTTGCTGGCGCTGCAACAACACTTCCTGCATGCAAAAGGCTGGCATGAATGCCTGGATGCCCAGGGCGCGGTGAGCCGACGGGATATGCCGTCGACCACGCCGTACCACCTGGCGACCTGTTACCAGGGCCTTATGCAATCCACTTGCGATCTCCGGTAAAGCTGATCGTCAGCCAGCGCGCCGCATCCGGCGTGCCAAGCCCTGTGGATATCTCTTCGCGCAGCCCGTCCAGGGTCGCGACGTTATCCACCGGGTAATCCGCCGGCAACACCACATGAATCTCGATAAACCGTGCGCGCCCATGCTTTTGCACGTAGGACACGTAGTCATCGAAACCATGTTTGGCCCGGGCCGCGTCCATGACCTCGCGCACCTTGTCGTCGAGGTGGTCCGGCGCAATCCCCAGCACCTCGCGCAACGCCGGGCGCAAAATCTTGAACGCCGGCGCCAGCATGCTCAGGGCCAGCAGGATCAGGATCAACGGGTCGACATACACCGCCCACTCGCCATAGCCCTGGGACTTGAGCAACAGGGCCGCCAGAAAGCTGATCAGCAGGCCCACCGAGAGCATCGCGTCCACCAGCCAACTGATGTTGTCGAACTGGATCAGCGATGATTTCAGCGTTCGATTGCGGTAGCGCACGTAGAAAAAATAGGCGAACTCGACGACGGTAAACACCGCCGCATAGATGATCACCAGCCCCAGCTCGATCTCACGCCCGCCATTGATAATGCCGAACACACCGTTGAGGAACGCGTAGATGGCGATCAGCAACAGGAAGCTGCCTTCGATCAGCAGCACCATGGGCTCCAGGTGCCAGTAGCCGAACTGGAAACGCTCGTTGCTTTTCTTGGCGATCAGCTTGGCCGTGATCAGCATCAACACCTTGATGGCGGTGGCGATCAGCGAGAAAAAGCCGTCGAACAGAATGGACTGGGCGCCGGATACCACACCCGTGACAATCCCGGCGATCGCTACGGCGAACATCAGGATGGTCGATTGTTTGAGCAGTGCCTGCTCACCTCGGTTACTCACATTTCCTCCCGTCAAAACCTTGAATCCGCAGAGTGCGGAGGGGTTTTCAGGAGGTGAGTGTACCTTATAGCCTGTTTTGGCCGATCTGACGCCATCGGGGGCAAGTCGAATCGTCGCACCGCCCCTCCCACCTTCGACCGCATTCACATGCTGAAACTCGGTCAAGTGTGGGAGGGGGCTTGCCCCCGATGGCAGCGACTCGTTTTTAAGCCTTACTTGGCCCCACGCTCAATCGCAAACCCCGCCCAGGTCTGGCTCACCGGCATCAGCTCCAGGCGGTTGATGTTCACATGCGCCGGTGTGTTCATCACCCAGAAAATCGTGTCAGCAATGTCCTGCGGCTGGATCGGCTCGGCGCCCGCGTAGGTGGCGTCATACCGCGCCTGGTCGCCGCCAAAGCGCACCAGCGAGAACTCGCTCTCACACAGGCCCGGCTCGATGTTGGTCACGCGCACGCCGGTACCTTGCAGGTCGCAACGCAGGTTCAGCGAGAACTGCTTCACGAACGCCTTGGAGCCGCCGTACACATGGCTGCCCGGGTACGGGTAGCTGCCGGCGATGGAGCCAAGGTTGATGATGCCCGCACCACGGCCATGGGCGATCAGGCGCGGCAGCAGCAGGCTGGTGGTGGTGAGCAGGCCCTTGATGTTGGTGTCGACCATGGTTTCCCAATCGTCGAGATTGCACTTGGGCGCTGGGTCGGTGCCCACGGCCAGGCCAGCGTTGTTGATCAGCCCGCGCAGCGTGGCAAACGACGGCGGCAGGTTGGCGATGGCGTCTTCCATGCCCTTGCGGTCACGCACGTCCACGACCAGGCCATGCACTTCGGTCTGCTTGGAAAGCTCTTCGACCAACGCATTCAGGCGGTCGGCGCGACGGCCGGTGAGCACCAGTTTCCAGCCGGCTTCGGCAAAACGACGAGCACAGGCTTCGCCGAAACCTGAGGTTGCGCCAGTAATAAACAGCGTGTCGGACATGGTGTTCTCCTTGCGGGCATCGGAAAAAATAGCCAGCAGAATGCCCGTACGCCGCGATGGCGGCAACTACTGGGCACACAAGTTGACACATGCCTGATCACTTTTTAACCACTGAACGCAAAGCCTTACAGGCCGTGGCTTACAGCCATATGCGCGCAGGTTATCCACAACTGCGCCCACAGTCTTTGGGGGCAAGTGCAAAATGCCTCAGGCCTCTATACACAAGGGTTCCAGGCGCTTTTAGAAAGTTTTTTGCTTGACCTTGGCCTGTGCGTATGTAGGCCCTTTCACGAACGGCAAATCAGAACGATGGCTCCAGGCCAGTCATTCCGGCCTCTGCGGCGGTCTTTCCAGAGTTTAGTCACAGACTTATCCACAGGCTGCCGGGACATATTCCAGTCATATACCTGTGTCTTTAAACAGGTTGACAACGGGCTCGGGCGGTCCCCAAAAACCCACTGATCAAAAAACAATCACCGCGCTACAAGCCGCGTGTTTGTTGGCTTTCAGCCAGCTACTCCCACGTTACCCACAGCCGGTTCCACAGCGGATGGGGACAAGTCAAAACTGTGACAAAACAGGGATTTGCGGCGGCTATATGTCGCGCTTTGGAGGGGGGCTGAATTTGTTTTCCACAATTTGGTGGCAACCCTCTTCACACCACAAAAAAACATGTGGATCTGCTTAATGTGGGAGGGGGCTTGCCCCCGATGGCGGTATGTCAGTCGACAGATGTACTGCTGATCCACCGCTATCGGGGGCAAGCCCCCTCCCACAGGGGGACCGCGTCGTTATTTAGATCAGTGACCGCCGAGGTAGGCGTTGCGCACTTCCTCGTTCACCAGCAATTCCTTGCCAGTGCCGGTCAGGCGGATCTCGCCATTGACCATCACATACGCCCGGTCCGACAAGCGCAGTGCATGGTTGGCGTTCTGCTCCACCAGGAAGATGGTCATCCCGGTGGCCGCCAGCTCGCGCAGGGTCGAGAAGATCTGCTTCACCACGATCGGCGCCAGGCCCAGGCTCGGCTCGTCCAGCAGCAACAACTTCGGACGGCTCATCAGTGCCCGGGCAATGGCGAGCATCTGCTGCTCGCCACCGGACATGGTCATGGCACGCTGGGTACGCCGTTCCTTGAGCCGTGGGAACAGCTCGAACATGCGCTGCATGTCATCAAAGGCATACTTGTCGCCAATCGGGATGGTGCCCATCAGCAGGTTTTCCTCGACGGTCATGTCGGGGAACACCCGCCGCCCTTCCGGCGACTGCGCAATGCCGTTGGAGGCGATGTAGTGGGACGACTTGTGGGTAATGTCGACGCCGTTGTAGAGGATCTGTCCCGACTCGGCCCGTGGCTGGCCGAAGATCGACATCAGCAGCGTGGACTTGCCCGCGCCGTTGGAGCCGATCAGGCTGACGGTTTCGCCTTCGTTGATGTGCAGCGAGACTTTCTTCAGGGCCTGGATCGGGCCGTAATACACGTCCAGGTCCTTCATTTCGAGGATAGGTGCACTCATACCAGCTCCTCTTCGTCAGCGCCCAGGTAGGCGGCAATCACTTTCGGGTCGTTGCGGATCGCGTCCGGCCCGCCCTCGGCGATCACGTTGCCGTGGTCCAGCACCACGATGTGGTCGGAAATACTCATCACCATGCCCATGTCGTGTTCGATCAGCACCACCGTGAGGTCGTGTTCGTCGCGCAACAGGCGAATCATCGCGCTGAGGGCTTCGGTTTCCTGGGGGTTGAGGCCCGCAGCGGGTTCGTCCAGGCAGATGATCTGCGGCCGCGTGCACATGGCGCGGGCGATTTCCAGGCGGCGCTGCTGGCCGTAGGAGAGTTCACCGGCCAGGCGGTTGGCGCAGTCCACCAGGTCCACCACTTCCAGCCAGTAGAAGGCGTGGTCGAGGGCGTCGCTTTCAGCCTTGCGGTAGCCCTTGGTGTTGAGGATACCTGCCAGCATATTGCGGTTGACCCACATGTGCTGGGCCACCAGCAGGTTTTCCAGTACCGACATTTCCTTGAACAGGCGGATGTTCTGGAACGTCCGCGCCAGACCCGCACGGTTCACCAGATGCGTTCCGCCGAACATCTTGTAGTACAGGCGACTGAGGAAGCTTTTCGGTGACACGAAGTCGGTCGGCTGGAACCGTTCGCCGAGCAACTGGATCACATTGGTCTGCTTGCCACGTATGTTCAGTTCGATCTTGCCGCCGCTGGCCTTGTAGAAACCGGTGAGGCAGTTGAACACCGTGGTCTTGCCTGCGCCGTTGGGCCCGATCAGGGCGAAGATCGAATTGCGTTCGACCTTGAGGCTCACATCGCTCAAGGCCTTGATGCCACCGAAGTGCATCATCAAATGCTCCACGCAGAGCACGACTTCCTTGCTCATGGCGCTACCCCCTTGCGTGGTGTCACACCGGTACGGCTGATGCGGATCAGGCCTCGCGGTCGCCAGATCATCATCACCACCATCAACACGCCAAACAGCAGCACGCGGTATTCGGAGAAGCTGCGCAGCAACTCAGGTGCAACGGTCAATACAAAGGCCGCGATCACCACGCCCACCGTCGACCCCATGCCTCCCAACACCACGATGGCCAGGATCAGCGCCGACTCGAAGAAGGTGAACGACGACGGGTTGACGAAGCCTTGGTAGCTGGCAAAGAACACCCCGGCCAAACCGGCCGTCGATGCACCGATAGTGAACGCCGAGAGCTTGACCAGCACATGGTTCAGGCCCATGGAACGGCAGGCGATTTCATCTTCGCGCAGGGCTTCCCAGGCGCGGCCGACCGGCATGCGGGTCAGGCGGTGCTTGATGTACAGCACGGCCAGCACCACCAGGAACAGCACGATGTAGATGAACAGGAATTTGATGTTGGGGTTGTAGTCGATGCCGAAGAACTCATGGAAGGGAACCCCGCCATCCTTCGCGCGCTTGCCGAACTCGAGGCCGAGGAAGGTCGGCGAAGGCACCGGCATGCCATTCGGGCCGCCGGTAAACGACAGCCAGTTATTGAGCACCAACCGGATGATTTCACCGAAGCCCAGGGTCACGATGGCCAAATAGTCACCGTGCATTCGCAACACCGGGAACCCGAGTATGCACCCCGCCAGCGCCGCGGCGATGGCCGCCAATGGCAGCACGGTCCAGAAGCCCAGGCCGAGGTATTGATAACCCAATGCCAGGCCATAGGCGCCGATGGCGTAGAACGCCACGTAACCCAGGTCGAGCAGGCCGGCCAGGCCCACCACGATATTGAGGCCGAGGCCCAGCAACACGTAGATCAGCCCGAGGATCACCACGGTCAACAGGTACTTGTTGGCGAAGATCGGGAACACGATGGCGATCACGATCAGCGCCGGGATGATCCAGCGCAGCCGCGATTTGTAGTCCGGTGGCAGCACGTGCACCCCGGAACCACTGCTCTCGAAGCCCTGCAGGATCTTCAGGCCCTTGGGGGTTTGCAGGAACAGGCTCATGGCAAAGCGGCCGACCATCACGATGGCCACCAGCAGGCCCACGCGGGCCGGTTCCAGGTTGAAGCTGTAGCCGTCGAGTACCACGCCGACGATCGGACCGAACACGATCAGCGAAATCAGCCCGGCAAGGATCGTATCGACCACACTTTTCTTGATATCGATTGATTTGGCAGCAGACATGTTTACACCTTCGCCACGAGTGGGCGACCAAGCAGGCCCTGGGGACGGAAAATCAGAATCACCACCAGCAGGGAGAAACTGAACACGTCTTTGTAGTCAGAGTTGATCAACCCCGAGAACAGCGACTCGGAGATACCGAGGATGATCCCGCCCAGCATCGCCCCAGGCAGGGAGCCGATGCCGCCGAGTACCGCCGCGGTGAACGCCTTGATGCCGATGATGAAGCCGGCATAGAAGTCGAAGGTGCCGTAGTTGAGGGTGATGAGCACGCCGGCCAATGCCGCCATGGCGGCGCCGATGACGAACACGTAGGAGATCACCCGGTCGGTGTTGATGCCGAGGATCGACGCCATCTTGCGGTCTTGCTGGGTGGCGCGGCACATGCGGCCGAGCTTGGTGTACTTGATCACGTAGGTGAGCAACGCCATGCCGGCGAACGCCGCCACGAGGATGAAGACCTTGGTGTAGGTGAGCTGGACGAACCCTGTGCCGAAATCGACGCGCCAGGCGCCTGCCAGCAGGGTGGGAATGCCTTGTTGCTTGGCGCCCTGAGCGATCTGCGCATAGTTCTGCAGGATCAGGGAGATGCCGATGGCGCTGATCAGCGGTGCCAGTCGGGTGGAGTTGCGCAGCGGTTTGTAGGCGACACGCTCGATGACCCAACCGTACACGCCAGTGACGACCACGGTGAAGATCAAGGTGCCGAGAATGAGCAGCGGGAAGGATTCGATGCCGAAGTAAGCCAGCAGTGCCAGACTGATCGCCGCGAGGTAAGCGGAAATCATATAAACCTCGCCGTGGGCGAAGTTGATCATGCCAATGATGCCATAGACCATTGTGTAGCCGATGGCGATCAGGCCATAGACCGACCCGAGGGTCAGGCCGTTGACCAGTTGCTGCAGGAAAATACCATCCATAACGCAATCTCACGCGGTGAGCACCTGCACACCGGGAGGTGCGCGGCGCTTCTGGAGGAAAAGACAGATATTGATAACAACACGATCTCCTGTGGGAGGGGGCAAGCCCGCTCCCACATTGGAGCTGTGGTGTTCTGGATTACTTCTGTTTTTCCAGCTGGTGGTATTTGCCGTCTTTATCCCACTGGTAAACCACGTAGTCGGAGATTTTCAGGTCGCCCTTGGAGTCCCAGGCTTTTTCGCCCATAACGGTTTTCACCGGGTGAGCCTTGAGCCACTTGGCGGCGTCTTCGCCCTTGTTGGACTTGGCGCCGTTGAAGCCGGCAGCCAGGGCCTGGACCGACGCGTAGGCGTACAGGGTGTAGCCTTCGGGCTCGGTGCCGTTTTTGCGGAACTCTTCCACTACGGCCTTGCTGTCCGGCAGCAGGCGCGGGTCGGCGCCGAAGGTCATGTACACGCCGTCGACATATTGCTTACCGCCCGCGGTAGCAACCAGTTCGTCGGTGACCACGCCGTCATCGGACATGAACTTCACGTCTTTCAGACCCGCTTCACGGATCTGGCGAACCAATGGGCCGGCTTCCGGGTGCAGGCCGCCGAAGTACACGACGTCGGCACCGGTGGAGCGGATCTTGGTGACCAGGGCGCTGAAGTCTTTCTCGCCACGGGTCAGGCCTTCTTCCAGCACCGGCTTGACACCGCGCTTGGTCAACTGGGCAGCGGTGGCGTCGGCCAGGCCTTTGCCGTAGGTGTCCTTGTCGTTGATGACCGCGACCTTCTTGCCCTTGAGCACATCGACGATGTAGTCGCCGGCCACGATGCCTTGCTGGTCGTCACGCCCGCACATACGGAACATGGCGCCCAGGCCGCGTTCAGTCACCTGTGGGTTGGTGGAGCCAGGGGTGATTGCGATGATGCCCGCTTCGTCGTACACCTCGGACGCCGGGATGGTGTTGGAGGAACAGAAGTGGCCGACCACGCCGATCACCTTGTCCTGGTCCGCCAGGCGGTTGGCCACGGCCACGGCTTGCTTGGGTTCGCAAGCGTCGTCGCCAGCCACCAGCACGATTTTCTCGCCGTTGATGCCACCGGCCTTGTTGATCACATCGGCTGCCGCCTGGGCACCCTTCATGTACTGCTCACCAAAAGCCGCGTTGGCACCCGTCATCGGGCCCGCCACGCCAATCTTCACATCAGCTTGAACAAACGTAGAAACACCCAGCGCCGCTGCAACGGCGAGGGCCAGAAAACCTTTCTTGTAAAACGTCTGGGACATGAGTGGTGCTCCGATATTTTTGATTTTTGGCACGACAACTTGCGTTCAAACTTTTCACTGAAAGCCCAGAGCAAAGCGCGTGCCATTAGGTTTTTATTCTTCAAAAAGACACGGTGTCATTGTTATTGCAGGCGTTTCGGCTCCGTTCGCCAGGACGTGCAACCCTCTAGCGCCCAGAGGTGCAACCGATGGACCGAAAAAGTACAACCTCGACGGGTCGCACCTGCAACCAGAGCTATAAACGACAGTTCCTACAGCTGTAACAACCTGCGTAACGGAACTGCACATTTACAGTGCGTGATTGCTACGACTTGCACCAATACAGATTAGTAGCCTGCTAAGAAAATGCAGGCTTTTGAGCGGTATTTCGCTGATCAGATCACGATCCTGAGGCATTGGCCGGCGTGATACAGCGAAAATCCTGCTTCATACAGACAGCTACGCAGCCCTACCCCGGACAGCGGTTGCATGGGCGCGAAGGGAATCGGTAAAGCCTGGGGATTCTGGTGACACAAGTAGTCGGCAAACGCCTTGCCGACCACGCTGCCGGTGGTCACGCCACGACCGTTATAGCCCGTTACTGCCACAAGGCCCGGAGCGGGCTCGAACAGGCGCATCAAATGGTCCGGGGTGAAGGCGATGCAGCCGGTCCAGGTGTACTCCCACTGCACCGATTTGAGGTACGGGAAGTAATGCTGCTGCACCCGATCAGCCCACGCCTTGAGGAACCAGGTAGGTTTCTGGTTGCCGTTGCCCAGACTGCCGAGTAGCAAGCGACCGTCAGCGTCGCGGCGGATGCTGCTCAGCACCTGGCGCGTATCCCAGGAGCCTTGGCCGCCGGGCAAAATCTGTTGGGCGGCTTCGTCTGTCAGCGGGGCTGATGCGACCTGGTAGTAGTAACCGGGGAAAAAGTTGCGCCGCAGCTCGGTCCATTCGCCTTCTGTGTAGGCGTTGGAGGCGATGACCACCTGTGCAGCCTGCACTGAGCCCTGGGCGGTCTGCACCGACCAGTGCGCACCTTGGCGCTCAAGTTGAGTAACCGGTGAATGATCGAACAACTGCCCGCCCAGCCCGACGGCAGCATTGGCAAGGCCGCTGGTGTAAGCCATCGGGTTCAGGGTGCCGGCACGCCGGTCCAGCAAGGCGGCGGCAATCTTTTTGGTACCGGTAGCCTGCTCGCAGGCCTGGCCGGTGAGCAGTTCCACTGGTGCGCCACGACGCTTCCATTGTTCTTCACGACTGCGCAGGTCCGCCTCGCCACGGGCGTTGTGCGCCATGTGCAAGGTGCCTTCACGGCGCAATTGGCAATCGATGTTGTATTTGTCGATCAGGCTGAACACCAGCGAGGGTGCCGCGCCCAGCATGCGGTTGAGCTGGCTGCCCACCGCCTCGCCGAAACCGGCTTCGATCTCGTCCGGCGGGATCCACAACCCGGCGTTGACCAGCCCCACGTTGCGCCCCGAACCGCCATGGCCAGTGCGATGCGCCTCCAGCACGGCCACGCTTTTACCCTGTTCCAGCAAATGAATGGCCGCCGACAGACCGGTAATACCGGCGCCGATCACGCACACATCCACCTTGACCTCGCCGTTGAGCCCAGCGCGATCCGGCCGGCTGGGGGTGAGGTGTTCCCACAAACATGTTTCGCGTAATGGCATTGCCAGACTCCGTGATGAAACCTAACAAACAGCTCGGTCAATGTAGGAGTGGGCTTGCCCCCTCCCACATGTTGATCCCATTCCGGCCAGCAGGATCAGTCAAACGTGATGCCCTGTGCCAGCGGCAACTCCAGCGAGTAGTTCACGGTATTGGTCTGGCGACGCATGTACCCGCGCCACGCGTCCGACCCGGATTCGCGCCCGCCGCCGGTCTCTTTCTCGCCACCGAACGCGCCGCCGATTTCCGCGCCGCTCGGGCCGATGTTGACGTTGGCGATGCCGCAGTCGCTGCCCACCGCCGACATGAACTGCTCGGCTTCACGCACGTCAGTGGTGAAGATGCACGACGACAAGCCTTGTGGCACGGCGTTGTTCAGGCGCAGGGCCTCGGCGAAGTCGGTGTAGCCGACCACGTAGAGAATCGGCGCGAAGGTCTCGGTGCACACCACATCACTTTGCTCGGGCATTTCCACAATCGCCGGTGACACGTAGTAGGCATTCGGGAACTTGTCTTCCAACTGGCGCTTGCCGCCAAACACCTTGCCGCCTTCGCTCAGGGCCTGCTCCAGCGCGTCCTGCATAGCGTCGAAGCCGTGCTTGTCGATCAGCGGGCCGATCAGGTTGCCTTCCAGCGGGTGGCCGATGCGCACCTTGGAATAAGCCGCCTTGAGGCGAGTGACGATTTCTTCCTTGACCGATTCATGGGCGATCAGGCGGCGCAGTGTGGTGCAACGCTGACCGGCGGTACCAACGGCGCTGAACAGGATGGCGCGCACGGCCATGTCCAGGTCGGCGCTCGGGCCGAGGATCATCGCGTTGTTGCCGCCAAGTTCCAGGATGCTGCGGGCGAAGCGCGCGGCGACTTTCGGTGCCACTTCGCGGCCCATGCGCGTGCTGCCGGTGGCGCTGATCAGGGCGACACGCGGGTCGTCCACCAGCGCAGCACCGGCGTCACGGCCACCGATGATTACTTGGCTCAGGTACTGCGGGGCACCATCGAATTTTTTCAGCACGCGCTCGAACAGTGCCTGGCAGGCCAGGGCGGTGAGCGGGGTCTTTTCCGAGGGTTTCCAGATCACCGCGTTGCCGCACACCAGCGCCAGGGCGGTGTTCCACGCCCACACCGCCACCGGGAAGTTGAAGGCACTGATCACGCCGACCACACCCAGCGGGTGCCAGGTTTCACGCATGTGGTGGCCCGGACGCTCGGAGGCGATGGTCAAGCCGTACAACTGGCGCGACAGGCCGACGGCGAAGTCGCAAATGTCGATCATTTCCTGCACTTCGCCCAGGCCTTCCTGGGTGATCTTGCCGGCTTCCCAGGATACCAGCTCGCCCAGGTCGGCCTTGTATTCGCGCAATACATCGCCAAATTGGCGCACCAGTTCGCCACGGCGCGGCGCCGGTACTTTGCGCCAGGCCTCGAATGCATGCTCGGCACGACTGACCTGCTGCTCCACCTCGGCGGCGCCCTCCCAGTGCACACTGCCGATACGGCTGCCATCGATCGGCGAATGCACAGGTTGTTTACCCGACTGGTACAACGCCGGGTTTACCCCGAGACGATCAAGCAATGCGGCTACCATGGGTCACTCCTTAAATTTCAAACAGAAAATTCGCACCGTCACACACACGGCGATCCAGGCCTTATTTGTAGCTGGCCCAAGACTTGCCAACAAACGACGATTAGGCGAGATATCATTCCGTTTATTCATGCAAAGAATAAAAAGAGGCGTGCCGTGCTGAATAAAAGACATTTGCCCTCGATCACTGCCCTGCAGTGCTTCGAAGCCGCCACCCGCCACCTGAGCTTTACCCGCGCCGCCGAGGAGCTGAACCTCACCCAGAGCGCCGTGAGCAAACAAGTGGCGCAGTTGGAAGAACTGTTGCAACACCTGCTGTTTCGCCGGGTGCGCCGCCGTTTGCAGATGACTCCGGCAGGCGACCTGTACCTGGTGGAAGTGCGCAAGATCCTCACCCAGGTGGAGATGTCCACCCACTACCTGCGCTCCTACGGCGGCGAGACCGAAGTATTGCGCGTGTCCACGCCCTACACCTTCGGCGCGCGCTGGCTGGTGCCGCGCCTCAAGGGTTGGCGCCTGCGTCACCCGCAGATCCACCTGGACCTGTGCAACGAGCAGGAGCCGGACGAACTGCTGCAAGGCAAGGCCGACATGGCCTTCTACTTCGGCCAGGGCTCACGCCCCGGTACCGAGAGCCTGAAATTGTTCAGCGAAGAGCTGGTACCGGTGTGTGCGCCGGAAAGCCTGCCGGCGCAGCCTTTGAGCGACCCCACGCAACTGAGCGGCCTGGTCCTGCTGCAAAACGCCTCGCGGCCCCAGGGCTGGCATGACTGGTTCGCCAGCCAGGGTTACCAGACCGAACACAGCTACCATGGGCCGCGCTTTGACACCTTCTATATGTGCATCCGGGCGGCGCAGGTGGGCTGCGGCGTGGCCTTGCTGCCGCGCTTCCTGGTGGAAGAGGAACTGGCCGACGGCAAGCTGGTGATCCCCTGGCAGCATGCGATGCCGAGCCAGGACGCGTATTACCTGGCCTACCCGGAGCATTCAGCAGAGGTGCCCAAGGTGCGTGATTTTGTGAAGTGGATGATGGAGCAGGTCATTTAGTGCCTGGAATACCGCCATCGAGGGCAAGTCGAATCGTCGCGCCGCCCCTCCCACATCTGAAACGCATTCCAAGTGTGGGAGGGGGCTTGCCCCCGATGAGGCCAGTGGTCCCACTGAAAAAAACACTGGCAAAACCCCACAGGTCTATGCGCCACTAGCCCCCTTCCTTAATTGTGCGTAAAGGTCGGCGCCCATCGCCGTCCCGTCTGGAGATTCCCGTTATGAGCGAGAGTGTGTTTGCCGATCGCATCGTGCAGAACTTGCTCGACACCGACTTCTACAAGCTGACCATGATGCAGGCGGTGCTGCACAACTACCCCAACGTGGAAGTTGAATGGGAGTTCCGTTGCCGTAACAGCGAAGACTTGCGCCCGTACCTGGCCGAGATCCGCTACCAGATCGAACGTCTTGCCGAGCTGAGCCTGAGCCCCGACCAACTGGGTTTCCTGGAGCGCATCAGCTTCATGAAGCCGGATTTTTTGCGCTTTCTCGGGCTGTTCCGCTTCAACCTGCGCTACGTGCAGACCGGCATCGAGAACGGTGAGCTGTTCATCCGCCTGCGCGGGCCGTGGCTGCATGTGATTCTGTTTGAAGTGCCGATGCTGGCCATCGTCAGCGAAGTGCGTAACCGCTACCGCTACCAGACGGTGATCCTCGAACAGGCCCGCGAGCAGTTGTACCGCAAGTTCGACTGGCTGACCGCCAACGCCAGCAGCGACGAGCTGTCCGAGCTGCAAGTGGCCGACTTCGGCACGCGCCGGCGCTTCTCGTACCGTGTGCAGGAAGAAGTGGTCAGTGTGCTCAAGCATGACTTCCCCGGGCGCTTTGTCGGCACCAGCAACGTGCATCTGGCCCGCGAATTCGATATGAAGCCGCTGGGCACCATGGCCCACGAATGGATCATGGCCCACCAGCAACTCGGCCCACGCCTGATCGACAGCCAGATCGCCGCGCTGGACTGCTGGGTCCGCGAATACCGTGGCCTGCTGGGCATCGCCCTGACCGACTGCATCACCACCGACGCGTTCCTCGGCGACTTCGACTTGTACTTCGCCAAGCTGTTCGACGGCCTGCGCCACGACTCCGGCGACCCGGTGCAGTGGGCGGAAAAAGCCATCGCCCACTACCACAAGCTCGGCATCGAGCCGATGAGCAAGACCCTGGTGTTCTCCGACAGTCTGTCGCTGCCCAAGGCCCTGGAAATATTCCGCGCACTGCGTGGTCGGATCAATGTGAGCTTTGGCATCGGCACCAACCTGACCTGTGACATTCCAGGTGTCGAGCCGATGAGCATCGTGCTTAAAATGACCGCCTGCAATGGCCAGCCCGTCGCGAAGATCTCCGATGAAGCGGGCAAGACCCACTGCACCGACCCGAATTTCGTCGCCTATTTGCGTCACGTTTTCAAAGTACCTGCCCTATCCAGCAAGGAGTGAATCATGCAAGCCGTACAGCGTGAGATTGCGCAGCAGCTCAAGGTCCAAGCGCCGTTCAACGACCAGGCCGCACTTGAGGCCGAGGTTGCCCGTCGCGTGGGGTTTATCCAGGATTGCCTGCGCAATGCCGGGCTCAAGGCGCTGGTGCTGGGCATCAGCGGTGGTGTCGACTCCCTGACCGCCGGCCTGTTGGCCCAACGCGCGGTGAAAGAGCTGCGTGAAAATACCGGTGATGAGGCCTACCGCTTTATCGCGGTGCGCCTGCCCTACGAAACCCAGTTCGACGAAATCGACGCCACGGCCTCGGTGGACTTTATCGAGCCGGACGAGCGCCATACTGTGAACATCGGCCCGGCGGTCAAAGCCCTGGCCAATGAAGTGGCGGCGTTCGAAGGCAAGGCGGCGGTGTCCCGCGATTTCGTGCTGGGCAACACCAAGGCGCGCATGCGCATGGTGGCGCAGTACACCATCGCGGGCGCGACCGGTGGCCTGGTGATCGGCACCGACCATGCGGCGGAAGCGGTGATGGGCTTTTTCACCAAGTTCGGTGATGGGGCCTGCGATTTGGCACCGTTGAGCGGGCTGGTGAAGAACCAGGTGCGTGCGATTGCGCGGTACTTCGGGGCGCCGGAGTCGTTGGTGGAAAAAGTACCGACCGCGGACCTGGAAGACCTGTCGCCGGGCAAGCCGGACGAAGCGTCACATGGCGTGACCTACGCGGAGATCGATGCGTTCCTGCACGGCGAGCCGGTGCGTGAGGAAGCGTTCAGGATTATCTGCGAGACGTATCGCAAGACCGAGCACAAGCGGGTCATGCCGTTTGCGCCGTGAGGTAGGACGCCATCGGGGGCAAGCCCCCTCCCACACTTTGATTTGTGAACACATCCAAATGTGGGAGGGGGCTTGCCCCCGATGAACGGTGATGCGGTGTTACTTGACGGTCACAGTGCCTTTCATCATCGAGATGTGGCCTGGGAACGAGCAGAAGAACGCGTAGTCAGTCCCGGCGGCCAGCTTCGACACATCGAAGGTCACCGAGTCTTTCTCGCCGGCACCGATGATCTTGGTGTGGGCGATGATGCGGTCATCACCTGGTTTCAGGTAGTCCTTGTCGATACCGGCGGCCATGCCGTCAGTGGCAACCGGCTGCATGTTGGCGGCGCTGGTCAGCACCCAGTTGTGGCCCATGACGTTTTTCGGCAGGTTGCCGGAGTGCGTCAGCTCAACGGTGAATGTCTTGCAGCTCTTGTCGATTTCGATGGCTTTGGTGTTGAAGGACATTTGGTCGGTGGAGTCGACAGTGACCTTGCACTCTGCAGCAAGCAACTGGCCACTTGCCAGAGTCAGCAGGGAAACAGCAACGAGTTTGGCAAACATGTGAATCTCCAAGGCAGGGTTTAAAAAACGCGTAATGCGACAAGGGTGCCTGAAGCAGGCAGAAATTCTTATGACCTGAATCAACAGATTGTATACAACTTTAGGCTATCAGACTTATCGACACAATCAACCAGCCAAAGTGCCGCACGCTGATTATGATCGGCCCATCACCCACTGGAGTCCGAGCCATGCACCTCAATCAACTGTTCAACGGCCTGCTGGCCGCCTACGCCTGCGGTAAGTGAAGGCCAAGCGCACCTTGAAGCTGCTACCATGTCGTCCCAAGGCAGCTGCGCGCCGCCACCCTCACCTTCGACCTTAGAGGATCGCCCATGGCCAAACCTAATTACTCCTTCGCCAAACGTCAGAGAGACTTGGCCAAGGAACAGAAGAAAGAGGAAAAACTGCAACGCAAGAAAGCCGCTGCAGACGAAGAAGCTGGCGCACTGAACCCGGACGCTGATGCTGAAGTAACGAGCGACGAGACCGAAACACCAAAAGATCCGGCTGAATAATTTCCTTTGTGCTGAGCCGGCTGCTCCGGCTCGGCACAATCAACCATCATTCCAGCGGCATCACCGTCACCCGCACCTCCGGGTCATGGCTCCCTCCCCCCAGAATCACCCCCCGCAACGGCGACACATCGGAAAAGTCCCGGCCCCAGGCCAGGGTGATGTGCTCCAGTGCCGGCTGCACATTGTTCGTCGGATCAAAATCCACCCAGCCTGAAACCGGGCAATACACCGAGACCCACGCATGGGACGCATCGGCGCCGATCAGCCGTGGCTGGCCGGGCGGTGGCTGGGTGAGCAGATAGCCACTGATGTAACGCGCCGCCAGGCCTCGGGAGCGCAGGCAGGCGAGCATCAGGTGGGCGAAGTCCTGGCACACGCCGCGACGGCGCTCCAGCACTTCCACCAGCGGCGTGGCCACCTGGGTGGCTTCGGCATCGAAGGTGAATTCGCTGAAGATCTTCTCCATCAATGCCCGCACGCCCAGCAGCAACGGCTTGCCAGGCGGAAAACAGCTTTCGGAGAACTCGACGAAGGTTTTCTTCAAGTGCACGTAGGGCGATTCGAAACGATAGCGGCAGGCTTCGATCAGCTCGCCGGACATCGGCTGGCTGCTGTAGGTCAGGCGGTCGCGGGTCTGGTCCCAGGCCGGCGATTGCTGGAAATCCAGCACCGGCCGCGCCAGCACTTCCACGGTCAGCCCGGCATTCACCAGCAGTTCGTCATGGGGCCGCTCGAACGCCAGGCGGGTGATAGGGTTGCCGAACACGTCCAGCTCATCGCGGCGCGACGACGGCTGCGGGCTGATATCCAGTTGCTGCGAGCTGCAACGCTGCCAGGCGCACGGCCGTGGCCACAGGTGCGCCAACTGCTGGGCCAGGGACACCGGGCTGTCGTAGTGGTAATGGGTATCGTGGAAAATCTGGTAGCGCGCACTCATCACACCGACACCGTTTGCTGGCTGACATCATCCACATGGGCAAAATGGCGCAAGGCCAGGCGATCCGACACTTGCCCACTCTCATCGGCCACTGCTTGCAGCAGGTCGGCCAGGCCGTCCAGTGCGGCACGCACGCTGGACTCGCCGAACAATGGGTTCTCCAGGCAGCCCAGGTCGAAGCGCGCCAGGCGCTCCACCAACGGGCCGAGGCCGGTTTCACGCGGCACGCCAAAGTCGTCGTTGAGACGGCGCAGGGTGCGGCTCACCAGTTTGAGCTGGAACAGCACCGCATGGGGGTTCTGTTCATCCAGCAGCAACAGATCGAGCACCGGGATCAACTGCGGCACCGCCAGGTAGCGCGAGCGATAGGTGATGCTGCTGTTGCCCAACTCCAACAACCACTCCAAGCCAGCCTGGTCAAACACTGCCACACCGCGCAGGAATGCCGCCAGGCTGCTGCTCAGGAATTGCAGGCGCTCGATGCGCCGGCCCATCATCAAAAAGCGCCAGCCTTCGTCGCGGGTCATGTCGTCCAGGGCGAACCCGGACAGCGCCGCCAGGGACATCACCAGGCGGTTGAGAAAGTCCAGCAATTCGCCAAAATCCGGGGTCTCGCTTTCCAGCTCCAGGGCTTCGCGTTGCAGCTCCACCAGGGCCTGCCAGTTCTCCCGGGACAGCTTGCCGCGCACCTGGGACGCCGCCCATTGCAAGCGTTGCAGGTTGGCGCGCAGGCTCGATGGCCAGTCATCGCCCAAGAGTGCGGCCTGCAAGCGCTCCGGTAACTCGCCCTCTTCCGGCAATAGGCGCAGGTTTTCGCCCAGCTCGACGGCGGCCTGCAAGGCCAGTGGATCGTCGCCGTCCACATAACGCGCCAGCACGATGCGCAGCCAACGCGCACTGTCGTCACAGCGTTCGCAGTAACGGCCGAACCAGAACAGGTTTTCCACTACGCGGGACGGCAGATAAGGGTCGCGTCGTACCAGATCATGGGCGCCGATTGCGCGTTGTGCGCGCCAATGTTCACCACCGGATGCGCGTTCACCGAGCACCCAGGTGTCCTTGCTGGCGCCGCCGCGTTGCATCGACACCACTTCGGCATCGGCTTCAGCGGCGACCCGTGTCAGGCCGCCGGGCAACACGCGATAACCGTCATCGCTGGCCACGGCGTACACGCGCATGCCGATGGCGCGGTGTTGCAAATGATCATCCTCGGTGTGCCACACCGGCGCCTGGGACAGCTGCGCCAACTCCTGGGCGACGTACGCGTAGGGCCGCGCACGCATGCGCTCGGCCAGGGCTTCGCGCTGTTCTTCATTCAGGTCACGGCCAAATACCGGGGTGAAACTCTGCGACGGAAACGCAGGCTTGATCAGCAGCTCCGGCAGTTTTTCCAGGGCCTCGGCCAGTACCGGCGCTTCACCGCACCACCAGGTGGCGATGGACGGCAGGATCAGTTCTTCGCCAAACAGGAATTCGTTGATCTTCGGCAGGAAACCCAGCAAACCGGGGGACTCCAGCACACCGCTGCCCAAGGCATTGGCCACCAGCACGTTGCCTTGGCGCACCGCATCAAGCAGGCCGGGTACCCCGAGGGCGGAGTCGGTGCGCAGTTCCAGCGGGTCGCAGAAGTCATCATCCAGGCGACGCATGATTGCGTGCACCCGGCGCAGGCCGCTGAGGGTTTTCAGGAACACCGTGCTGTCACGCACGGTGAGGTCGCCGCCTTCCACCAGCGGGTAGCCGAGCTGGCGGGCGAGGTAGAGGTGCTCGAAGTAGCTTTCGTTGAACCGGCCAGGGGTGAGCAGCACGATCAACGGCGGCTGGTCATCGCCGGGCGCCTGGCGGGCCAGGGTTTCCTGCAAGGTGCGGAAGAAACCGGTGAGGTGCTGCACCTGCAAGTCGCGGTAAAGATCCGGAAAGGCGCGGGACACGATAGTGCGGTTTTCCAATGCATAACCGGCGCCCGACGGCGCCTGGGTACGGTCGGCGGTGACCCACCAGCGGCCATCCGGCGTGCGCGCAAGGTCCACGGCGTACAGGTGCAAAAAGGCACCGTCCGGCGGTTGGATACCCTGGCACGGCCACAGGAAGTTGTTATGCCCGAACACCAGCTCGGCCGGCAGCAAGCCTTCCTTGATCAGGCGTTGCGGGCCATACAGGTCGGCAAGCACGGCATTGAGCAGGCGTGCACGCTGGGCGATACCGGCGCACAGGTGCTGCCATTCATCGGCGGCCAGCACATGGGGCAGCAGGTCCAATTCCCAGGGGCGGTCGGCGCCCTTGGGGTCGGCGTAGACATTGTAGGTCACGCCGTTTTCCTGGATCTGCCGGGTCAGCAGCGCCTGGCGCTGGGCCAATTGTGCAGGCGTGCTGCGTTGCAGGTGGTCGAGCAGGCGCTGCCAATGGGCACGCACTGCGCCGCTGTCGTCCAGCAGTTCGTGATAAGTGCCCGCGGTCAGCGGGTAACGGTCGAGCAAGTCGGACATGGAACGCTCGGCAGGGACAAGGGGGCTCAGATTAACTCAAATTCACTGCAATCCACTGTGGGAGGGGGCTTGCCCTCTCCCACACTTAAACAGTGTTCAGTCATTTTTATTGGGGAAACGCCGCATATCCAGGGTCATCGGTAATTCATCGTTGATGGTTACCGTCGGTACGGGGAGCTTGCCGGGGCTATGCCCAAGCCGGAAAAACCGCGCCATCCGCCGGCTCTCCGCCTCATTGGCATTTACCGGCAAGCTGTCGTAATTGCGTCCACCCGGATGGGCGACGTGGTACTGGCAGCCGCCCAACGAGCGCTGCATCCAGGTATCCAGCAGATCGAACACCAAGGGCGCATGCACCGGGATGGTCGGTTGCAGGCAGTTGGCCGGTTGCCAGGCGCGATAACGCACGCCGGCGACAAACTCACCGACGCGCCCGGTGGCCTGCAGCGGCACCGGGATGCCGTTGCAGGTCAGCAGGTAGCGTTGCGGTGGCAGCCCGGTCAACTTGACTTGCAGGCGCTCCAGCGACGAATCCACATAGCGAACCGTACCGCCCACCGCGCCCTCCTCGCCCAGTACATGCCAGGGCTCCAGGGCCTGGCGCAGTTCCAGTTCGATACCGCTGACGGCGTAGTCGCCAACCTTGGGAAAACGGAACTCCAGGTGCGCGGCAAACCACTCGGCGCGCAGCGGGTAGCCGGCTGCGTTGAGCTCGACGATCACATCGGCAAAATCCTGCTCGATAAAGTGCGGCAACAGGAAGCGGTCGTGCAACTCGGTGCCCCAGCGCGCCAGCTTCGGCGGTGCATAGGGCTCGCGCCAGAAGCGCGCGACCAAGGCACGCAGCAGCAGTTGTTGGGTCAGGCTCATGCGTGCATGGGGCGGCATCTCGAATGCACGCAGTTCCAGCAGGCCCAGGCGGCCGGTAGCGCCATCCGGTGAGTAGAGTTTGTCGATGCAGAATTCGGCGCGGTGAGTGTTGCCGGTCACGTCGATCAGCAGGTTGCGCAGCAGGCGGTCGACCAGCCAGGGCGGGCATTCTTCGCCGGGAGCAGGCATTTGCGCGAAGGCGATTTCCAGCTCATACAGCGCATCGTTGCGCGCCTCGTCCACCCGGGGCGCCTGGGAGGTCGGGCCGATGAACAGGCCGGAAAACAGGTAGGACAACGAAGGATGGTTGTGCCAGTAGCTGATCAAGCTGCGCAGCAGATCGGGGCGACGCAGGAACGGCGAATCCTTGGGCGTGGCGCCACCGAGCACGAAATGGTTACCGCCACCGGTGCCGGTATGGCGCCCGTCGATCATGAATTTCTCGGTGGTCAGGCGGGTTTGCCGCGCCTCTTCGTAGAGGAACTCGGTGCGCTCGACCAACTCGTCCCAGGAGGCGGACGGCTGCACGTTGACCTCGATCACACCCGGGTCCGGCGTGACGCGAAAGTTGCTCAGGCGCGAATCGGCCGGTGGCTCGTAGCCTTCGAGCAAGACCGGGCAGTGCAGTTCTTCAGCGGTGGCTTCGATGGCCGCCACCAGTTCCAGATAGTCCTCGACGCGCTCCAGCGGCGGCATGAACAGATAGAGCCGCCCTTCCCGCGCTTCGGCGCACAGTGCGGTGCGGGTCAGCCAGTCGGCGGACTCGTCCACCTTGGGTACACGTTCATCACTCGGCGCAGGTTCGCCATGGCTTTGCAGTTGGGCGGTGGACGGCAGCTCGGGCTGATCCTGGTTAGGGTCCGTCGGGTGCACAAACGGATACTCCGCCGCCGTCACCCACGGCTGCGAAGCCAACGGCAGGCGATAGCCCAGGGGAGAATCTCCCGGCACCAAACGGCAGTGGTTATCGCGCAGGTACCAGCGACCACTCTGCCAACGATCATTGGCAGGCGTACGCGCCAGCGGCAGTACTTGCCCGATGATTTTATCCAGGCCCTGGGCGAACACCTTGCGCAGGCGTTCGCGCTCCAGTTCATCGCCCAGGCGCGGGTCCTGGGCGGTGACGTTCTGCGGCAGCGCGCCTTCGCGCCACAGGTAATAGAAATTGTCTTCGAAGGCCGGGAACACAAAGCGTGCCGGCAGCTTAAGGCGTTCGGCGACGCTGGCCAGGAAACGCCCGGCCATCACGCCGTCCGCACCGTAATCCTTTTGCTCATCGGCGATCAACGCGCTGTTGTGCCAGATCGGCACGCCGTCACGGCGCCAGTAGCAGTTGAGCGACCAGCGCGGCAGTTGCTCGCCGGGGTACCACTTGCCCTGGCCGAAGTGCACCAGCCCTTTGGGCGCGTAGTGCTTGCGCATGCGCTGGAACAGCTCGGCGGACAGGCGGCGTTTGTCCGGGCCGAGGGCGGCGGTGTTCCATTCGGCGCCGTCGGGATCGTCGATGGAGACAAAGGTCGGCTCGCCGCCCATGGTCAGGCGGACATCGTCCTTGAGCAGGTCGCCATCGATCTGCCGTCCCAGTGCCTGAATCGCCAGCCACTGTTCCTCGGTGTAGGGCTTGGTGACCCGTGGGGCCTCCCAAATCCTCTCTACAGACATTTCGTGGGTGAATTCACACTCGCAGGGTTCCACCAGCCCACTGATCGGCGCGGCAGATGAGGGATCGGGACTGCAGGCCAACGGGATATGCCCTTCACCGGCGAACAGCCCGGAGGTGGCATCCAGGCCGATCCAACCGGCGCCGGGCAAATACACTTCGCACCAGGCGTGCAGGTCGGTGAAGTCCACTTCGGTGCCGGACGGGCCGTCGAGGGCTTTGACGTCGGCGGTCAACTGGATCAGATAGCCAGACACAAACCGCGCCGCCAAGCCCAGGTTGCGCAGCAATTGCACCAGCAGCCAGGCCGAATCACGGCAGGAGCCGGAGGCGTTTTCCAGGGTGAATTCCGGCGTCTGCACGCCCGGTTCCATGCGGATCAGGTAGCCGATGTCGGCCGCCAGGCGCTGATTGAGGCCCACCAGGAAATCCACGGCCGGCAACGGCGTACGGTCGATGCCCGCAAGGTACGCGGCGAACTTCGGCGTCAGCGGCAGGGTTTCCAGGTACGGCGCCAGCTCGCGTTGTTCATCGGCGGCATAGCTAAAGGGGATTTTTTCGGCGTAGGGTTCAAGGAAAAAGTCGAACGGGTTGAACACCGCCATCTCGGCAACCAGGTCGACCTCGATGCGCAGCTCATCGGTCTTTTCCGGGAACACCAACCGCGCCAGGTAATTGCCCTGGGGGTCTTGCTGCCAATTGATAAAATGCTGCTCGGGCAGCACTTTCAGCGCGTAGGACAGAATCCGCGTGCGGCTATGGGCGGCCGGACGCAACCGTACAATCTGCGGGCCGAGTTCGACAGCACGGTCGTAGCGGTAATGCGTAACGTGGTGCAACGCGATATGAATCGACACGGCGGCCTCCTGCGAGCCAGGGCATGGACACAAAGCGCGCAAGACTTATGCCAGAGCGGCGGTCATTGCGCTTTATCGTGGGACCCGGTGCAGTACAGCACCAAAACGGCGCCAACGGCGATGCTCTGGTGCAAGTGACGCACATATTTGTGGCGCAGGTGTGAAGGTGGGTGGGGAATCTACCCAATCAGCCGGTTTTGCGCTTGGCGATCACGGCTTGGCGCAGGTGGCGTATTTCAAGCAGCTTCTGGCGCATCTCTCGTTGAACCTTGCTGTTAAGTGTCAATAATCCGAGCAATGGGAATAACAGCGCCAACCCATAAAGAATTTTGTGAGGCTGGAATTGAATCATCGGAACTACAAACAGCAGACAGGCGACGTAGATGCCGACCATCACCCACACCCAGGAGGGGCGGCCCCGCAAAATCATAAAGTTGCTATGGACCGTCAACAGAATGAGCAGCGCCCCGGCAGACATGATCTTGAGCCCCACTTGAGCAATGGGCGCATCACGAAAATAGGTGATGAACGCCAACGCCACAGCCAACGCCAAAGAAAAACACGCAGCAAATACGCCGCCCATAAACGTCAGAAAGTATTGCCTGAAAAAGTCGCGTAGCGTCATTAACTCGTTCATTCGTTTATTTCCTCGTACAACCCAATCGCGATGGTATTGACGTTTCCGGAGTACGCACTCCCGCCAAATCCTACGGTTGCGCCGAGGACGTCTTTGATCTGGGTCGTGGTGCTGTGCTTGAGCTGCGTAGGGGTGAAACGCTTGGTGAGTTCGCCCGACGCCTGCCGCAATTTGAGCATCTTGGCGGTCAAGCTGGGATGGTTGATGCTCAGCAGCTCTTTCGTCAGCTTGGCTCTTTCCTGGCGATTCAAACCGCGAAGCACATCACGCAGGCTCTTGCCCGTCGATGCTTTGGCAGCCCTGACCAGCTTGACCGTCGTCAGGGCCGAACCGCCTACGCCAGCCAGTGAAACGGCGTCCAGCACAACGGATGCATTCTGGTACCAGCCCTCACTGTCGAGCCAATCGTTTACCTCCGGTTTGGCGACCTCAAGCGCTGTTCGAGCAATGCCGTTAAAGCACTGAAGCGTACTCGCGCCGGCGGCCGCATACCCCACTACAACGATGACGGAACTGGCGCCAGCGCTGAAAGGCACCAGAATGGTTCCACTGGCGATCGCAGCCCAACTGATGACCGCCCCCAAGCAGGAGATTCCGGTATTCACGGCTTCGCCAATCAGTCGCGACTCTCGAGGATTGCTCACGACATGTTGAGCAAACTGTGTTGGCGCAATGTACTTCTGCGCTTCACGCAAAATGATGCGCTTGGGCTTGATGCTGCAGATGGGCTTGAATTCGCGCAGGGTAATGACGTTGAAGTCGGCGTCGATGTATACGACGCCTGCGCCAACGATACCTGGATCGGCGTCGATGGCCGCAAACAGGCGCGGAAGGTTGATCTGGCTTTCGATGCGCTGGCGCGCCATGAACTGAGAGCGGTTGGAGTCCATGCCGATGGAGGCCAGGGGGTTAGCCATAAGTGTTCTTCCTTGAGAATGATGGTGACCAGGCGGGCCCCATCGCGGGCAAGCCCACTCCCACATTTGGAATGCATTCTCCTGTGGGAGCCGGGCTTGCCCGCGATGGCTTTCTAATGGGCGCCACCTTAGCAAACAGGTTACCCAACAGCTAGAAAGCAAAACGCCAGCACGAGGCTGGCGTCTGGCATGTTCAGGCTGCGATCAACGCGGCACGACCGGCTTGCGCGCAGGCTTGCCGCCCTTGCCCTTGGCCGCATCGGCACGCTCCTTGGCGGCCTGCTTGTTGCGCGCCTGGGCCGCGGCCTTGGCTTGTTCACGCTTGTCCCATGGGTTGCTGCCGTCACTGCCGCGCGGCGGCAGGCCGGTGTGCTGGGTGAGGATCCTGGTGGTGGTTTCCTTGGCGACCTTGTGGCTGCCGGCCGGCGTCGAGTTCTTGCGACGGGCGCTCTGGTAGCTGTCGGTGCTCGGCTGGTGCAACGGGATCAGTTGGTCCTTGCCCGGCCCGATCAGGTCGGCGCGGCCCATGCGGGTCAGTGCCTCACGCAGCATCGGCCAGCCTTTCGGGTCGTGGTAGCGCAGGAACGCCTTGTGCAGGCGGCGCTGCTCTTCGCTCTTGACGATCGTTACCGCGTCGCTCTTGTAGGTGACCTTGCGCAGCGGGTTCTTGCCCGAGTGATACATGGCCGTGGCGGTGGCCATCGGCGACGGGTAGAACGCCTGTACCTGGTCGGCGCGGAAGCCGTTGCCCTTGAGCCACAGGGCCAGGTTCATCATGTCTTCATCGGTGGTACCCGGGTGGGCGGCGATGAAGTACGGAATCAGGTACTGCTCCTTGCCCGCTTCCTTGGTGTACTTCTCGAACATGCGCTTGAACTTGTCATAGCTGCCAATGCCCGGCTTCATCATCTGGTTGAGCGGACCTTCCTCGGTGTGTTCCGGGGCGATCTTGAGGTAGCCGCCGACGTGGTGGGTGACCAGCTCTTTCACGTATTCCGGCGACTCGACGGCCAGGTCGTAGCGCAGGCCGGAGGCGATGAGGATCTTCTTCACACCCGGCAACGCACGGGCGCTGCGGTACAGTTGGATCAACGACGAGTGGTCAGTGTTCAGGTTCGGGCAGATACCGGGGAACACGCACGACGGCTTGCGGCACGCGGATTCGATTTCCGGGCTCTTGCAGGCGATGCGGTACATGTTCGCGGTCGGACCGCCGAGGTCGGAGATCACGCCGGTAAAGCCGGGGACCTTGTCGCGGATCTCTTCGATCTCGCGAATGATCGACTCTTCGGAACGGTTCTGGATGATGCGGCCTTCGTGCTCGGTGATGGAGCAGAAAGTGCAGCCGCCGAAGCAGCCACGCATGATGTTCACCGAGAAGCGGATCATGTCGTAGGCCGGGATTTTTTCCTTGCCGTACGCGGGGTGCGGGACGCGGGCGTACGGCATGCCGAACACGTAGTCCATTTCTTCGGTGGTCATCGGAATGGGTGGCGGGTTGAACCACACGTCCACTTCGCCGTGCTTCTGCACCAGGGCGCGGGCGTTGCCTGGGTTGGTTTCCAGGTGCAGCACGCGGTTGGCGTGGGCGTAGAGCACCGCATCGCCACGGACTTTCTCCACCGATGGCAGGCGGATCACGGTCTTGTCGCGGGTCATCTTCGGGCTGGCCAGGATCTGCACGACCTTGGCTTCTTCCGGATCATCCTGCGGCCCTTTTTCCTGCTCGATGGCGCAGGCCTGGGTGTCCTGGGTGTTGACGTACGGGTTGATGATCTTGTCGATCTTGCCCGGACGGTCGATACGCGTGGAGTCCACTTCATACCAGCCGGCCGGCGTGTCGCGACGGATGAACGCGGTACCGCGCACATCGGTGATGTCTTCGATCTTGTGGCCCCACGACAGGCGCTGGGCGACTTCGACGATGGCGCGCTCGGCGTTGCCGTACAGCAGGATATCGGCGGTGGCGTCGATCAGGATCGAATTGCGCACCCGGTCCTGCCAGTAGTCGTAGTGGGCGATGCGACGCAGGGAGGCTTCGATGCCGCCGAGTACGATCGGCACGTTCTTGTAGGCTTCCTTGCACCGCTGGCTGTACACCAGGCTGGCGCGATCCGGGCGTTTGCCGGCCATGCCGCCTGGGGTGTAGGCGTCGTCGGAGCGGATTTTCTTGTCGGCGGTGTAGCGGTTGATCATGGAGTCCATGTTGCCGGCCGCGACGCCGAAGAACAGGTTCGGCTCGCCGAGCTTCATGAAGTCGTCTTTGGACTGCCAGTTCGGCTGGGCAATGATCCCGACGCGGAAGCCCTGGGACTCCAGCAGCCGGCCGATGATCGCCATGCCGAACGACGGATGGTCAACGTAGGCATCACCGGTGACGATGATGATGTCGCAGGAATCCCAGCCAAGCTGATCCATCTCCTCCCTGCTCATCGGCAGGAATGGCGCTGGACCGAAACATTCGGCCCAGTACTTGGGATAGTCAAATAACGGCTTGGCTGTTTGCATGACGGTGACCGGTGTTGAGATGGAAAATCGCGGGCGCGGAATATAGCACAAATTTTGACCAATTCCGACGGTAATGGTCGGCTTTTACCCTGGCATCACTTTTCCCCGGTACTCATAGCCGGATTTGCAGGGGGCAAGGGCCTAATCCGCTAGCCCCATCCCCGGAAACACCCTGGATAGGCTGTCAGGATTCAACTAGCCTTTTCATGGAAACCCAGATGAGCAGTAATCCCGCGCCTCCACTGGTAACACCCGACGCCCACGCCGCCTTCATCCAGACCCAACTCCCCACTTGGCTCACCGACTCCCCCGCAGACACCCGCGCAGCCCTGCGCGCCAACCTGCTCAAGAGCAATCAATCCAGGCACAAGATCCAAGAACTCCTCAGGCAACTGCAAAGCCCCGAGGCGTTCGCTTTTCCGCTGTTTGAGCAGGCGCTGCGCCGCGAATACCTGACGCTGCTGAATGCGAAGACTTCGATCCTGGTGCGCGAATGGAAAAACCATCACCTGTTCGGGCTGCTACGCACCCACGCACGCACCACTGAACAATCCCTTTTGGAGGCGGCCCTGCAGAACTTCGAGGCTTCGGAAGCAGAGGACGGCGGCATGGAGACCGGGACCGAGCTTTTCAACATCACCCAGGACTCACGATTTCCTTCGTTGATTTCCGCGACGCTCTTCGCCGGTTTTTGCCGCAAACTGGACCTGGGCGGGCAATACCTCAAGCATATTCGCACGGTCATCAGCACCAATCTGTCGGTACGCCGGTTCTTTCGCGAGCACGAACAGCAGCGTTTCAACGTTGCCTTGCACCTGGCCTACCTCAAGAAGAAGATGCCGAAAACCCTTTACGAAGAATTGGTCGAGCTCTCCGAGCGCGGACACCACGTGTCCTTCGACTGCTTTCACCTGACGCTTGGTGGAGTGGTGTTGCCTGACGTCCTGGTCATCGTTGACGTCCGGGCAGAAACCGGACCGCTTCTCTACACACCTGAAGACCCGATCGAGGCACTTCGCCAGCACCCCTCGATGGACGACCTGGAAACTCAACTCGTTAAACGCCTGATGCGACCGGACTACCTGGCCTTCTTCAAGCGGCTGGCCCCAGTGCATCAGCGAGAATCGCTGCTGCATGTAAAGCCCATGTGGATTGATTGGCTGCCCATCGGCTCACCCGGGAAAATCAAGCCAGCGCAGCTGGACAAACCGCTGACCCTGACCAAAATCACCGGCAATCTGTTCCACGCCATCATCCTGCGACGGTTTTCCCAGATAGAAAGCGACGCTTGCGAAGTCGCGGTCCCGACGGCACAGGTTGATGCCATCAGCCGACAAAAACGCCTGCAGTTCTATGCCGACCTGGGTAAATCCCTGCTGTTCTTTGCCGCATCCTTCGTGCCAATCGTCGGGGAGGTTCTGCTGGTCGTTACCGCCGCCCAATTGATCGGCACGGTCTATAACGGCTTTGCCGCCTGGAGCCGGGGCGATAGCCAACAGGCGCTCGACGACCTGCTGGACGTGGTGGATAACGTTGCCATGGCCGTAGCGACCGCCGGCGTGATCAAGGCAGGACGCTTTACGGCGGGCCTCGTGAAAGTTCAGGTACGCAATCAGGGCTGGCGCCTCTGGCACTCTGACTTGGAACCCTACCAACACCCCGCGACATTGCCTGAACACGTGGTTGCCGATAAACAAGGTATCTATCAATACCAACAGCAGTCGTATCTAAAACTGGATGATCACCCCCATGCCATTCAGCGCTCACCCGATGGCACACGATGGGAGTTGTCACACCCCAGCGATCCGCACGCTTATTCACCTCCCCTGTTGAACAACGAAGCCGGCGGCTGGCGCCATGTGCACGAAACGCCAGAGGATTGGGACACGCTCAAACTGATCAAGCGCCTGGGCCCAGATGCGGCCAACATAACCCAACCGTCCGTAGAGCCCATCCTGCTGATCAGCGGGCTGGACAGCACCACATTGCGCCAAGCCCATCAAGAGATGGTGCGCCCTGCGCCCTTGCTGTGCGATACGGTTACACACTTCAACCTGGACCAGGAAATCAATGATTTCAACCTGAGCCGTGCCGAGGGCACCTCCGTGACGGCTCACTCGCCGCTGATTCAAGCCCACCTGCTCACCTCGCTGCCCGAATGGCCCGCCACTTACGGGCTGAAGGTGGTCGACCAGCAGCAACAGACCGTGATGCAGTTCGGTCAGGGCAACGTCGAAATCAAGGTCAGCGAAGACCGTTTCAGAAAGGGCGAGTTATTGCATGCCATAGAGGCGCAAATGCCTCAGACCGCGTTCAATAATCTGCTGCCCTCCTCGCCTATCGACTACTTCAGTAAAACCGAAAACCTTGCCCTGAGATTGAGCAAGCAGGCCGCACAGAAAAAACAATGGCTGTTTTCTCAACTCAACGCGGCCAATGAAGCCGCGGTCACACCCACCGAAAAAAGTCTGCGCACACTGATGCCGCAACTGTCCAAACGACATCTTGAAGAGATAGAGCGCACACTCCCAGCAAGCAAACGCCAACGCTTGCAAGCGGGAGACAGCCTGGACCCCGTATCGCTCGAAGAAGCAGACCACTACACAAAGATGGCAAAGGTCGCCCAGCTGCAAGAGAGCATTTTCCTCAATACCTTGCGCAACCGGGAAAGCGTGCAATTGATGCTTTACACACTGGAGCAGATACCCGGTTGGCCTGGGTCGCGCCGGATTGATGTGTATGACGACAGTACCGAGGGGCCGCTTCTGGGGAGTATCGGTAACGCGGATGCCACTTCGAGCCATACGCTGATCCGCAAAGGCGAGCTATACGCGCTTCACGCCTCACCAGATACCCTCCCCCCCCCACTGACCGATCTGCCTCACGCAATCGAGCAAACACTTTCCCCCTTGGAGCACCGTGCACTGCTGCGCCAATCGGGTGCGGATTCGTTTGAGCAGGCCCTGCACAAATCCGGCAAGTCACTGATGGCCAGCAGCCTTCCGCGTCTGCGCGGCAAGCCCCTTACCCTCGAAACCCGGCCCTCGGCAGGGTTGCCACTTGACCCCTTGTTCGCCGAACCAACCCCTCCGGCCGGACTGACAAGGCTGGCTGACCAGACCTTTCAAGCGCCGCCACTGCCTGACGGAAGTTTTCGCTATTACGTCCAGGACGAGCAGAACTACTACCAGATCAAAAAAGACCCGCAGGGATGGCGACTGGTCGATGCGCGTAGCCGTTTCCGGGCCTATTCGCCCTATCTGCGCAAAAACGCCAACGGGGGTTGGGAAATCGACCCCGCCAAAGGTGGGTTACCGGGCGGAGGGGGCTCGCCTGCGCCATCACTCGAAAGCGTCGACTCCATTGACGGGTATGGGTCGGCACACTCGTCCAATTCTTACGGATCAGCCGAGGAAGGCACTGTAGACGCACTCTACACTCCTCAGGAATTGGCCTACATGCGCACCGAGCGCAGCTACCAGCACAGCCAGAACTATCGGCGTATTTATGACCGCGCCAACTGTGGCCGCTACCCACTGCGCGATGAAAATGGTCAGCCCATGCGGATCCGACTCATGCAAGCCCAAGGGAAGTCGTTAACGTCCGGCACGGTATTCAGCAAAGACCAGCTGCTGCCCTACATCCGCTGGGAAGGTTATGAAAACGTCGCGCGCCTGTATGAAGACAAGCTTGAGGTTTTACCCTTCACCGCCGCTCATCAAAAATTCCCCCAGGAGGCCGCAATGATCGGCGAAGCCACGGTCATCACGCGGCGCCCGCTGAGCAAGGGCGAAGCGCTGGGCGTGTATGGAGGGGACATCCTGCCGTTTTTCGTGGCGAAGGCGCGCCGAGATCCTTATCTGATGGCCGTCAAGGATGTGAGGCCTGTGTCGCCCCACGCGCTCAACACTCAGCCGGTACTGTCCGGCGACAACGCGTTGTCGAGGATCAATACCATTTTTGAATATGAGGCCGATGTTCCGGTGCGACAGGCCGCCTCGGGCTACAACGTTGAGGCGGCAAAATTCAGGGTCCAGGCCCAGGTCGGCAACCGACAGGATCAAATGATACTCACCGGATTATTTGCCAGCGAATCTATTCCCGCCGGCACTGAGTTGCGCTGGAACTACCAATACGACGAAGCCACCATCCGTGCGCTGTTTGCCCGACCGTAAGGCGCGTTATTCGTCGTCGTCGAAGTTATAACTGCCCGGCGCGAGGTTTTCGAAGCGTGTGTACTTGCCGATGAACGCCAGGCGGATAAACCCGATCGGGCCGTTCCGCTGCTTGCCGATGATGATCTCGGCAATGCCCTTGTGCTCGGTCTCGGGGTGGTACACCTCGTCGCGGTACACGAACATGATTACGTCGGCGTCCTGCTCGATCGCGCCGGATTCGCGCAAGTCGGAGTTCACCGGGCGCTTGTTGGGGCGTTGCTCCAGGGAACGGTTGAGCTGGGACAGCGCCACCACCGGGCAGTTGAATTCCTTGGCCAGGGCCTTGAGGGACCGGGAGATTTCGGAAATCTCGTTGGTCCGGCTGTCGCCGCTGGAACCGGGGATCTGCATCAACTGCAGGTAGTCGATCATGATCAGGGCGATATCGCCGTGCTCGCGCGCCAGGCGGCGGGTACGCGCACGCATTTCCGAGGGGCTGATACCGGCGGTGTCATCGATGAACAGCTTGCGGTCGTTAAGCAGGTTGACCGCCGAGGTCAGGCGCGGCCAATCGTCGTCTTCCAGTTGGCCGGAACGCACCTTGGTCTGGTCGATACGCCCGAGCGACGAGAGCATCCGCATGATCAGCGATTCGCCTGGCATCTCCAGGGAGTACACCAGCACGGTCTTGTCGCTGCGCAACACCGCGTTTTCCACCAGGTTCATCGCGAAGGTGGTCTTACCCATGGAAGGACGGCCGGCGACGATGATCAAGTCGGAGGGCTGCAGGCCGCTGGTTTTCTCGTCGAGGTCGGTGTAGCCGGTGGAAATACCAGTGATGGCGGCGTCGGTGTTGAACAGGGTGTCGATGCGGTCGATGGCCTTGGTCAACAGCTCGTTGACGCCCACCGGGCCGCCGGTTTTCGGGCGGGCCTCGGCGATCTGGAAGATCTGGCGCTCGGCTTCGTCGAGGATCTCTTCGGCGGTGCGCCCTTCGGGGTTGAAGGCGCTGTCGGCGATCTCGGTGCTGATGCCGATCAGTTGGCGCAACGTGGCGCGCTGGCGAACGATCTGGGCATAGGCCTTGATGTTGGCGACGGACGGCGTGTTTTTCGCCAGTTCGCCCAGGTAGCCCAGGCCGCCGACCTGGGAGGTCTGGCCTTCCTTGTCCAGTTGTTCGGCCAGGGTCACCACGTCGATCGGCGAGTTCTGGTCGGCCAGCTTGGCGATGGCGCGGAAGATCAGGCGGTGGTCATGGCGATAGAAATCACCGTCTGAGACTTGATCCAGCACGCGTTCCCAGGCGTTGTTGTCCAGCATCAAACCACCGAGCACAGCCTGTTCGGCCTCGATGGAATGCGGCGGCACCTTCAGGGCAGCGGTTTGCAGATCGTATTGCTCAGGAGCTGAAATATCGTTCATGGCCACTTGGAATTTGGGGTGTGTAGAAAAACAAAAGGCACGACCTGTAAACAGGATCGTGCCCGATGTTAACCGCCTGGCACGCGAGGTGCCAGCCAGTTAGGTGCGGCTTAAGCTGCTACCACGACAACGCGTACGGTGGCTTCAACTTCGGCGTGCAGGTGCACGGCTACGTCGAATTCGCCTACGTTGCGGATGGTGCCGTTCGGCAGACGAACTTCGCTCTTCTGCACTTCAACGCCGGAGGCGGTCAGTGCATCAGCGATGTCGTGGGTGCCGATCGAACCGAACAGCTTGCCTTCGTCACCGGCGGTGGCAGTGATAGTCACTTCCAGCTCAGCCAGTTGGGCAGCGCGAGTTTCGGCCGAAGCTTTTTTGTCTGCTGCGGCTTTTTCCAGCTCGGCACGACGCTCTTCAAACGCAGCCAGGTTGGCAGCGGTTGCAGCGGTGGCTTTGCCGTATGGCAGCAGGTAGTTACGACCGTAGCCGGCCTTAACGTTCACTTTGTCGCCCAGGTTGCCCAGGTTGGCGACTTTTTCCAGAAGGATCAGTTGCATGTGAAAATCCTCTAACTTTTAACCTTCACCGTTCGCGTTATCGGCGTCTTTCGGCGCCAGACGACCGCGAAAATCAATCAGGCCGTCGACAATGGCCAGAACCACGAGTAACGGATAGATCAGCTGCATGAACAGCACCATTGTTACGTACATCCCCACCAGCCAGAACTTGGCCAGGCGCTTCTGCGCGACCAGCCCGTGAATCAGGGCCAGTCCGGCGAACACCAGCGGTACGCTGCAAAACAGCACCAGCAAGGTGGCTTGTGAACCGAAGTACGGTCCGACCACCATGAGTGCCAGCAGCAACATCGCCGGGCCCACGGGGATTCTGATACTGCGAAATTCGCGACCAAAACCACCCGGGTTGTACAACAACGCCTGCCAATATCGCCCAAGCATCAGGCTCAGCACGCTGACAATCTGCATCATTACCGCCATCAGGCCGATCAGGGCCGGTGCAATCAGTGTCGCAAGACGCGCTCGCTCATCTACCGAAAGCTGCTGGTAGAGTTCCCCGAGGGCCATCGGCAGGACCTTGACGATCTCTTGCGACAGCACCTCGATCTGCGGGCGGAAAGCCGCGTCGATCAACACCGAAAACACCAACCCCACTGCCACGCTGACCAGCAGCGTGCGGGCCCAGGACTCACTTGCGCGCAAAACCAACGCAAGGCTCGACGATCCCAGCAGTACCAGAAGTACCTTGGGTTCGCCCAGTTGCAGCCACCAGATCAAGGCGGCCAGCACTCCCAGGGCCAGGACGCCAAGGGCATCCTGCAAACCGCGCCGCAGCAGCACAAGGCAACCTGCGGCAGCACCCAACCAATACAACAACGGCAATGCTGCACATCCAGCCACTACGAGAGTGGCCTGCACGCGACCGCGCATGATGAACTCAGCTAAGGCGCGCATGCATTCAATCCCTTACTACTTGTCGACTGCCCGGTCTCAGCGGCCGTGGCTGTCGGTGTAGGCCAGCAGGGCCAGGAAGCGGGCGCGCTTGATAGCGGTGGCCAGCTGACGCTGATAACGTGCTTTGGTACCGGTGATACGGCTTGGAACGATTTTGCCGGTCTCGGATACGTAGGCTTTCAGAGTGTTGAGATCTTTGTAATCGATCTCTTTCACGTCTTCAGCGGTGAAGCGGCAGAATTTACGACGACGGAAGAAACGTGCCATTTGATAGGCTCCTTAAAAGGTCCGTGGATTACTCGTCAGCGTTATCGCTGTTGTCGCTGTCATCACTATCAGCGCTATCAGCGCCTTCGTGCTCAGGACGGTCGCGACGCTCACGGCGCTCACTGCGGTTTTCTTCAGCCTTGAGCATCTCGGATTGGCCGGTAACGGCTTCTTCGCGACGGATGACCAGGTTACGGATCACAGCATCGTTGTAGCGGAAGTTGTCTTCCAGCTCGGCCAGGGCCTTGCCAGTGCACTCAACGTTCAGCATCACGTAGTGAGCCTTGTGAACATTGTTGATTGCGTAGGCCAGTTGACGACGGCCCCAATCTTCCAGACGGTGGATTTTGCCGCCGTCTTCTTCGATCAGCTTGGTGTAACGCTCAACCATGCCGCCGACTTGCTCGCTTTGATCCGGGTGGACCAAAAAGATGATTTCGTAATGACGCATGAATGCTCCTTACGGGTTGTAGCCTGCCGCTCAAAAACGGTCAGACAAGGAGTGAATGACACTTATGGATCTTGCCGCAGGGAGGCACCTCGGTGCCCGCCAGGAAGGCAAGGGGCGCAATTGTAGAGAAGGGGGAGGATGCGTGCAAGGTGATTGGTGATTATTTGAACAATCTTCCAGACACCCCAAAAACACTGTGGGAGGGGGCTTGCCCCCGATTACGAAGGATCAGCCACATCATCTGCAACTGACACACCACTATCGAGGGCAAGACCCCTCCCACATTTTGATCACTTCTTCGTTTTGGCCTTGTCCTTTGCGCCACGCTGGCGCAGGGCTTCGAACAGGCAGACGCCGGTGGCGACCGACACGTTGAGGCTGCTGACACTACCGGCCATCGGCAGGTGCACCAGGTAATCACAATGCTCGCGGGTCAGGCGGCGCATACCTTTGCCTTCGGCGCCCATGATCAGGATGGTCGGGCCGGTGAGGTCCTGGTCATAAATGCTGACCTCGGCCTCTCCCGCCGTACCCACCACCCACAGGCCGCGCTGCTGGAGCTTCTCCAGGGTGCGCGCCAGGTTGGTCACGGCCACCAGCGGAATCACTTCGGCTGCGCCACACGCGACTTTACGCACCACCGGCGTCAGCGTCGCCGACTTGTCTTTAGGCACGATTACCGCCAGCGCACCGGCAGCGTCCGCCGAGCGCAGGCAGGCGCCGAGGTTGTGCGGGTCGGTCACGCCGTCCAACACCAGCAGCAACGGTGCACCTTCGGTGCGGTCGAGCAGCTCGTCGAGCATCGCCTCGCCCCAGACCTGGCTCGGGCTGACATCCGCCACCACGCCCTGGTGAACACCCTCTACCCACACGTCCATTTCACGACGCTCGGCCTGGCCGATGGCAACCTTGTTTTGCGTGGCCAATTCAACCAGCGCTTGTACGCGCGGCTCGCTGCGCCCTTCCGCCAGCCAGACTTGCTTGACGCGCTTGGGATGGTGACGCAGCAGTGCTTCTACGGCGTGGACGCCGTAGATTTTTTCCAGACTCATGACTTGGCCTTAGGTTTGCGCGACCCGCCGCTCTTCGCGGGAGCCGAACCCGCTTTTGGCGGGCCTTTACGGTGTTTACTGGGCTTGCTCGACGGCTTTTCCGCCCCGTGGGACTTTCCCCCAGACGCCGCTTTACCACCGCTTTTGGCTTCATTGAGCAACTGCTGCTTCAACTCACGGCTCTTGCGCAGTTCGGCGTTTTTCGCCGCTGCATCGCTTGGGCGGTAGGCTTCGGGGGCCTTTTCCTTGGTCGATGAACGACGACCGGCCTTGGCTGGCGCAGGCTCGACGGTCGCTGCTTTGGCAGGCGCGGCCTTGCCTTTGCTGGTCGGTTCGCTACCACGCTTTTTACGGCTGCCCGGCGATTCGGCTGGTTTATCGGACATGCCGAAGTCGATCTTGCGCTCGTCGAGATCGACGCGCATGACCTGCACTTCAACGGTATCGCCAAGGCGGAAGCTGCGACCGGTGCGCTCGCCCGCCAGGCGGTGATGCACAGGGTCGAAGTGGTAGTAGTCGCCCGGCAAGGCGGTGACGTGCACCAGGCCTTCGACGTAGATATCGGTCAGTTCCACAAACAGACCGAAGCCGGTCACGGCGGTGATCACACCCGGGAACGATTCGCCTACGCGATCCTTCATGAACTCGCACTTGAGCCAGTTCACCACGTCGCGGGTGGCTTCGTCGGCGCGGCGTTCGCTCATGGAACACTGCTCGCCCAGCTGTTCCAGGGCCGCTTCGTCGTACGGATAGATCCGCGCCTTCGGAATGGTCATGGCACCGGCGCGCTTGACGTGCGGGGTGTTCATCTTGGAATGGATCACGCTGCGGATCGCACGGTGCGTGAGCAGGTCCGGGTAACGACGGATCGGCGAAGTGAAGTGGGTGTACGCCTCGTAGTTCAGGCCGAAGTGGCCCTGGTTATCCGCGCTGTACACCGCCTGGCTCAGGGAGCGCAGCATGACGGTCTGGATCACGTGGTAATCCGGGCGGTCCTTGATGCTGGCCAGCAGAGCCTGGTAATCCTTCGGCGTCGGGCCGTCCTTGCCTTTGTGCAGGGACAGGCCGAGTTCGCCGAGGAACGCGCGCAGCTTTTCCAGACGCTCCGGCGGCGGGCCGTCGTGCACCCGGTACAACGCAGGGATCTCGTGCTTTTTCAGGAACTCAGCGGTGGCCACGTTGGCCGCCAGCATGCATTCCTCGATCAGCTTGTGCGCATCGTTACGGGTGGTCGGGGTGATCGCAGCGATCTTGCGCTCGGAACCGAAGACAATCCGGGTTTCCTGGGTTTCAAAATCGATCGCGCCTCGGGTGTGACGTGCGCCCAGCAACACCTTGTACAGCGCATAGAGCTGCTTGAGATGCGGCACGACATGGCCGTACTCACCGCGCAATGCTTTGGCTTCGCTGGTTTTCGGCTGTTCCAGGATGGTGCTGACCTTGTTGTAGGTCAGGCGCGCCTGGGAATGAATCACCGCTTCATAGAACTGGTAATCGGTCATTTCGCCGGTTTTCGAGATAGTCATCTCGCACACCATGGCCAAACGGTCGACTTTGGGGTTCAGCGAGCACAGCCCGTTGGACAACTCTTCCGGCAGCATCGGAATCACGCGCTCGGGGAAGTACACCGAGTTGCCACGCACCTGGGCTTCGTTGTCCAGGGCCGAACCGATCTTCACGTAGCTGGAGACGTCGGCAATCGCCACATACAACTTCCAGCCGCCGGAGAACAGACGCAGCTTGCCCGGCTTGGCTTCGCAGTAGACCGCATCGTCGAAGTCGCGGGCGTCTTCACCGTCGATGGTGACGAACGGCAGATGGCGCAGATCGATGCGCTTCTCTTTGTCCTTCTCTTCGACTTCCGGCTTGAGCTTGCGCGCCTCCTTCACGACGGCTTCAGGCCAGACGTGAGGAATATCGTAGGTACGCAGCGCGACATCGATTTCCATGCCCGGCGCCATGTAGTTGCCGACCACTTCAATCACATCACCCTGCGGCTGGAAGCGAGGGGTCGGCCAGTGGGTGATCTTCACCTCGACAAACTGACCAACCTTGGCATTCGCATTGCGGCCCGGGGTGATCAGCACTTCCTGCTGCACCTTGGGGTTATCGGGCACCACAAAACCAATGCCGCCTTCTTCGAAGTAGCGACCGACGATGGTCTCGTGACCACGGGACACCACTTCGACGATCACGCCTTCACGGCGACCGCGACGGTCCAGGCCGGAAACACGCGCCAGGGCACGGTCGCCATCGAACACCAGGCGCATTTGCGCCGGGCTCATGAACAGGTCATCGCTGCCGTCGTCCGGGATCAGGAAGCCGAAGCCATCACGATGGCCGGCGATGCGGCCGAGGATCAGGTCGAGCTTGTCCACTGGCGCGTAAGTGCCACGGCGGGTGTAGATCAATTGTGCGTCGCGCTCCATGGCGCGCAGGCGGCGGCGCAGGGCTTCGAGTTGGTCTTCGGTGGTCAGACCGAATTCTTCAACCAACTGCTCGCGGCTAGCAGGCGAGCCCCGATCGGCGAGGTGCGCCAGGATCAGTTCGCGGCTAGGAATAGGGTTTTCATATTTTTCCGCTTCACGAGCGGCCTCGGGATCGAGGGACTGCCAATCGGCCATTAGAGAGTTTTCACCTTGTCTATATGCGGGTTAGTTTGGCATACGCGTATTGAAACGGGAAATTTCAGACGTCAACAAGCCTTTTAAAGCCCTTTGCAGCCCGCAACAGGCACCTTGCACGACCACTGGCGAAATTTTCCAGGCTTTTTTCGTGGCGGGGGTTTACAGCTTAAAATCCCCTCCGTATAGTGCGCGCCATCGACGACGGCAACGTTGTTTGATAATGCCCAGGTGGTGAAATTGGTAGACACGCCAGCTTCAGGTGCTGGTGACCTTACGGTCGTGGAAGTTCGAGTCTTCTCCTGGGCACCAAATTCAGATCAAACCCGCGAAAGCGGGTTTTTTCGTTTCAAGGCTCTGATTTTTAACGGAAAACTTGATTTATTTTTTTGAATCAGGGGTTTACAGATCAAAAAGCCCTCCGTATAGTTCGCTCCATCAACAGCGCAAGCGTTGTTGATAATGCCCAGGTGGTGAAATTGGTAGACACGCCAGCTTCAGGTGCTGGTGATCGCAAGGTCGTGGAAGTTCGAGTCTTCTCCTGGGCACCAAATTCAGATCAAACCCGCGAAAGCGGGTTTTTTCGTTTCCGGGGTTTGAAAACTTCCCAGCCGATTTCCGCCTGCGTCCGCACCTGAGAAACTTTATCGTTTATCCTTGCAATGATTTGTTGCACACAAGCGAGGAAAACTTCGGATGACCATCCGCGATACCCGTCTCAAGACATCCCTTCTGCGTGGCCTGACCCTCACCCTGCTCGGCCTGACCTTGCTCTCGCCCACCGCCTATTCCGCCGACAAGGTCTCCCTGACCCTGTACAACGGCCAGCACAAAGAAGTCGGCGATGAACTCGCCAAGGCCTTCGAAGCCAAGACCGGCATCCACGTCAACGTGCGCAAAGGAAGCAGCAACCAGTTGGCCAGCCAAGTCGTCGAAGAAGGCGACCGCTCGCCCGCCGATGTGATCTACACCGAAGAATCGCCTCCGCTGAACAAACTCGGCGAGCAAGGCCTGCTGGCCAGGATCGACGCCAGCACCCTCGACGTATTGCCCAAGGATTATGTTGGCGCCAATGGCGACTGGATGGGCGTGACCGCGCGCACCCGCGTTGTGGCTTTCAACCCGAAGCTGATTGCTGAAAAAGACCTTCCCGAATCGGTACTCGACTTTGCCGGCCCCGAGTGGCAAGGCAAAGTCGGCTTCGTGCCAACCAGCGGCGCGTTCCAGGAACAAGCCGTGGCGATCATCAAGCTGCACGGTCGCGAAGCGGCTGAAGAATGGCTGACCGGCCTGCGCGCCTTCGGCAAGGTGTACAGCAACAACATGGTTGCGCTGAAAGCCGTCGAAAACGGCGAAGTGGCCACTGTTCTGGTGAACAACTACTACTGGTTCGCCCTGAAGAAAGAAAAGACCAATCTGGATTCCCGACTGCACTACTTCACCAATGGCGACGCCGGCGGCTTGATCACCGTGTCTTCCGCCGCCGCGCTGAAATCCAGCAAGCACCCCAAGGAAGCCCAGCAACTGTTGGCGTTCATGGCCAGTGAAGAAGGCCAGCGCGTGATCACCAACACCTCGGCCGAATACCCGCTGCGCAAGGGTATGGAATCCAATCGCGGCCTCAAGCCTTTCAGCGAACTGCAACCGCCGAAAGTCACCCCGGCCGACCTGGGCAACGCCGAAGAAGCCCTGGACCTGGAACGTGACGTTGGCTTGAACTGATGAACCCGTCGCTACCCGCCCTGCGCACAGGGCTCAGCCCAAGGCGCAAACGTCCGTCGATCTGGCTGTTGCTGCCGGTGCTGTTTCTGGTTGGCTTGAGCCTGTTGCCGCTGGCGTACGTCGGCACCAAGGCCTGGCAAGCGGGCTGGGCGGAAGCGGTGCATCTGCTGTGGCGACCTTATGTGTTTGGGTTGCTGCGCAACACCCTGGCGCTGATGGTGGGCGTGACGGCGGGCTGCGCAGTGATCGGCCTGTCCCTCGCCTGGCTGCTGGAGCGCAGCAACCTGCCGGGGCGACGTATCTGGGGCGTGATCCTGTGCCTGCCGTTTGCGGTACCGGCGTTTGTCAGCAGCTTTACCTGGGTGTCGCTGAGCGCCAGTTTCGAAGGGCTCGGTGGCGCCATCCTGGTGATGAGCCTGTCCAAATATCCGCTGGTGTTCTTGCCGGTGGCGGCGACGCTGCGCAATCTTGATCCCGCACTGGAAGAGTCGGCCCGCACCCTGGGACTGAATCGCTGGAGCATCTTTTTTCGCGTCACCTTGCCGCTGCTGTGGCCCTCGCTGCTGGCGGGGGCATTGCTGATCGCGCTGCATATGCTGGTGGAGTTCGGTGCGCTGTCGATCATTGGGTTGCAGACCTTCACCACCGCGATCTACCAGCAGTTCGAGCTGGAATTCAGCAATGCGAATGCTGCGATGCTGTCCGCCGTGCTGCTGGTGATGTGCCTGACGCTGCTGTGGCTGGAGCTGCGCGTGCGTGGCAAGGGCCGGCACGTGCGCATTGGCCAGGGCGCAGCGCGACATGCGGAGCTGGTGCGATTGGGTAAGTGGGCGCCATTGGGCCAGGTGTATTGCCTGGCGTTGGCGATCATCGGTAGCGGCATTCCCCTGGGAATGCTCGGTTATTGGCTGGCGGTGGGTTCGTCGGCTGCGTTTCCGCTGGCCGAGATCAGTGAGGCGTTGCTGTCCTCCCTGGCACTGTCTCTCGGCGGCGCCGCGCTTTGCCTGGTACTGGCGGTGCCGGTGGGACTTCTGGTAGTGCGCTACAAAGGTCAGCTGGCGATCTGGGCCGAGCGCCTGCCCTACCTGCTGCACGCCTTGCCCGGCCTGGTGATCGCACTGAGCCTGGTGTATTTCGCCCTGCATTACGTGCCGGCGCTGTACCAGACCTCGGCACTGTTGCTGATTGCCTATGCGCTACTGTTTCTGCCACTGGCCCAGGCACCGATTCGCACGGCACTGAACAAGGCGGCGCCACAGCTTGAAGAAGCTGCACGCACGCTGGGCGCTTCGTCGTTCAGTGCATTTTGTCGGGTGACGCTGCCGATTATCTTCCCGGCCCTTGGCGCAGCATTTGCGCTGGTGTTCCTGGATGCGATGAAGGAATTGACGGCGACGCTGCTGCTCAGCCCGACCGGCTTGAATACTTTGGCGACGGCGGTGTGGGCGCACACTTCGAATGTGGAATTTGCGGCGGCGGCACCTTATGCGGCGTTGTTGATAGTGGTGTCGGGGTTGCCGGTTTATCTGCTCACGACGCGGATGTATCTGAGCCGTTGAGACCGCCATCGGGGGCAAGCCCCCTCTCACAGTTGACCGAGTTCCAGCTATGGAATGCTGACAAATGTGGGAGGGGGCTTGCCCCCGATGAGGCAGGTATAGGCAACACTACGCCCTGAACTGCCCCAGGCTCGCCTTCAACTGCGCCGCCAACCCATCCAGCACCTTGCCACTGGCGGTGGTCTCCACCACCGCCTGCGCGGCACGCTCGGCCTGGGCATGGATTACCTCCACCCGACCACGCACCGCATGGGCGCCCTGGGCCTGATGCTCGGCTGCACGTGTTGCCAAACCAATCGCGGCATGTACCTGCTCCACCGAGGCCTGCACCGTCTGCTGCAAACGCACGCTGTCACGCAGCACCAACAAGCCTTCGTTGGCCTGGCGCCCAGCCTTGCCGATGGTTTCCACCGCCTCCCGCGCGCCCTGCTGCAACGCCACGATATGCGCCTGGATATCGCCGGTGGAGCTTTGGGTCTTGCTCGCCAGTGCGCGCACCTCATCCGCCACCACCGCGAAGCCGCGCCCGGTTTCACCGGCACGTGCCGCCTCAATCGCCGCGTTGAGTGCCAGCAGGTTGGTTTGCTCGGCAATACCGTGAATCACGGTCAGCACCACCTCGATCTGCTCGCTTTGCTGGGCCAGGCGCTCGATAACCGTGGAACCTGCCTGCACCTGCCCCGCCAGTGCCTCGATCAAACTGCCGACTTCAGCCGAGGTGCGCGAGTTCTCGTCCGTGGCCTGACGAATATCCACCACCTGTTGCAACGCCGCCTGCATGGCGTGGCTTTCAGCCTGAGCTTCATCTGCCATCTGCGACAGCGCACGCAGACTTTCAGCCACTTCATCACGCTGCAAGCCCGCGGCCGCATCGGCACCGGCGTTGCGCAAGGTCATGGCGCCGATTTCCACACCCGTTCGCTGGGCTACATCCCCCGCCTCACGCACGATGGGCTGCAACTTATCCACAAAGCGATTGACCGCCGAGGCCATGTCGCCGATTTCGTCCTTGCTGCTGATTTGTACGCGCTTGGTGAGGTCGCCCTCGCCCGCCGCCAGATCATCCATGGCCGCGATCAACAGCTTCAAGCGGTTGACCACACGACGACCCAGCACAACAGCGATCAACAGCAATACGCCAAGACCGACCAGCGCGAGCCCCATGCCAATGCGCCAGCGCAGGGTGCCGGCAGCGTCCTGGACGGCGCTGGTGGTGTTGGCCGTCATTTGGGTGGCTGTGGCTTGCGCAGATTGCAGACGGGCGCCCATGGCCGCAGCACTGTCGGCCGCTGCGCCCTTGAGGCTGTCGCCGACCAGTTGATCACCACTGGCGATCAGCGCCGCGAAACGCTTGTCGAGCGCTTGCAAGTCTGCTTCAACCGCAGCTGTCGAAACCCCCATGCGCACCTTGCCGATCTCTACACCATTCGGGCTGATGGACGCTTCCACGTAGAACACAGAAGGATCATCCTTGGCCGCATCCAGCACTTTATCCAGGGCACGATCACCCTTGCCCTTTTCCAACAACGCCTGGTTGATCGGGTTTTCACGGTTCAGGTAGCGAGTCAGGTGCTCACCTGCCGCGTCGTCATACACCACAAACAGCACGTTGGGATTGCGCTGGGCGCGTCGGGCGAACTCCGACAACGTCGGCACGTCACTGTCCCACATGGCGCGGGGCGCCACTGAGGCGAGCAGCTGTGCCATGTCATTGGCGGAGTCTTTCAGGTCTTTTTCCAGGGTTGCACGCAGTTGCTTCTGCTCTTCCTGCAGGCGAGCCGAGAGCCCAGCGGTCAGACGTTGGCGAGTGCTTGTCGACAAGCTATCGAGACTGGACGTGACTTCCTTGCCAGCCTGGGCCAATTCGCCGGACAGCTTCTGGCTGTCGACACCCAGGCGATTGCCCAGATCAGCCTCCAGTGCAGTGACCGTGCTTCGCGTCAGGGCGACCGCCACCAGTACTTGCACCAAAAGAGCGATACCTAGGGTAACGAACACCGGCCGCAACAGACGGCTTTGTAACAATGAGAGAACGGCAGACATCGGGAATCCCTCCATCACGGGTGCCATTAATTTGATAGCACCGCGAAAGAAAGAACCAAAGCAAGGGTCGTGCCGCTCGGGCGACAGAAACGACAAAGGGCTCCCGAAGGAACCCTTTGCTTTTTACATCAACAGCTTATTAAGCGAACGGATGACGCAGAACGATGGTTTCGTTGCGGTCCGGCCCCGTCGAAATAATGTCGATCGGCGCGCCAATCAGCGCTTCAACACGCTTGATGTACGCACGGGCATTCGCCGGCAGCTCTTCCAGGGTCTTGGCGCCCACGGTCGATTCGGTCCAGCCCGGCACTTCTTCGTACACAGGCTGCAGGCCTACGTAGCTGTCAGCGTCAGTCGGGGCGACATCTTTACCTTCCGCATCTTTATAACCAGTGCAGATATTGATGGTTTCCAGACCGTCGAGCACATCCAGCTTGGTCAGGCAGATGCCCGAAATGCTGTTCACGTCGATAGCGCGACGCAGGATAACGGCGTCAAACCAGCCGCAACGACGGGCACGGCCGGTGGTCGCACCAAACTCGTGACCTTGCTTGGCCAAGTGAGCGCCGACTTCGTCGAACAGCTCAGTCGGGAACGGACCCGAACCGACACGGGTGGTGTAGGCCTTGGTGATGCCCAGGATGTAGTCCAGGAACATCGGGCCCACGCCCGAACCGGTCGCAACGCCACCTGCGGTGGTGTTGGAGCTGGTCACGTACGGGTAGGTGCCGTGGTCGATGTCCAGCAGGGAGCCTTGGGCGCCTTCGAACATGATGTCCTTGCCGGCGCGACGCAGGTCGTGCAGCTCGGCGGTCACGTCCAGCATCAGCGGCTTGAGCAGCTCAGCGTATTCCTTGCACTCGGCCAGGGTCTTTTCGAACTCGATGGCCGGCTCTTTGTAGTAACCGACCAGCATGAAGTTGTGGTAATCCACCAGTTCACGCAGCTTGTCTTCGAAGCGTGGCATGTTGAGCAGGTCGCCCACACGCAGGCCACGACGTGCGACCTTGTCTTCGTAGGCCGGGCCGATGCCGCGACCGGTGGTGCCGATCTTCAGCTCGCCACGGGCTTTTTCACGAGCCTGGTCCAGCGCAACGTGGAAGGACAGGATCAGCGGGCAGGACGGGCTGATACGCAGGCGCTCGCGCACCGGTACGCCTTTTTCTTCCAGCTTGGTGATCTCACGCAGCAGGGCATCCGGTGCAACTACTACACCGTTGCCGATCAGGCACTGCACGCCTTCGCGCAATACGCCCGACGGGATCAGGTGCAAGACAGTTTTTTCGCCATCGATGACCAGGGTGTGGCCAGCGTTGTGGCCACCTTGGTAGCGCACTACGGCGGCAGCATGTTCGGTCAGCAGATCAACGATCTTGCCTTTGCCCTCATCACCCCATTGGGTGCCCAGGACTACGACATTCTTACCCATAACACTTGTCCTCATTCGCGCAAACTTGGTGCCGGCGATGGCCGGCAGGAAAACTCAAGAAGCCAGTGGCGATACTTGCCAAAGCCCGTTCTGCAGAATCAATTGCCGGTCGCAGTCCGCTTCACGGGCGGCGGCCAATGGCTGACCAGGCAAGGCCTGGACAACACGCTGACCCTCACTGCGCAACTGGCAAACCTGCTGCCAGAGTGCTGCGTCCGTACTGTCGGGCATCCAGATGCCACCAGACGGCAGCTCGACCTCAGCACGCCCCAGGGTCACCAGGGTTTTCAAATCGGTGGAAAAACCAGTGGCCGGACGCGCACGACCGAAGTCAGCGCCGATATCGTCATAACGACCGCCTTGGGCGATGGCCTGGCCAACGCCCGGTACAAATACGGCGAACACCACACCGGTGTGGTAGTGGTAACCGCGCAACTCACCCAGATCAAAGTACAGCGGCAGCTCCGGGAAACGCGCCGATAGCTGCTCGGCAATTGCCAGCACGTCATCCAGTGCCGCCAGTACCGGCGCCGGCGCATTGGCCAGGCGCTCACGGGCTGCCACCAGCACTTCACGGCCGCCACACAGGTTGACCAGTGCGCGCAGCATGTCGGCCAGATCGGCAGGCACGCCAGCGGTCAAGGCGATGACTTCATCGATAGCCTTGCGTTGCAGGGCATCGAACAGCTGTTGTTCAACTTCACCAGACAAACCGGCCGCACGGGCCAGGCCACGGTAGATACCTACGTGACCCAGGTCCATGTGGACATCCGGTACGTCGGCCAATTGCAGCATGGCCAGCATCAAGCTGATTACTTCAACGTCGCTGCTTGGGCTGGCATCGCCGTACAACTCGGCGCCCAACTGGATCGGGCTGCGGGACGACGACAACGCACGTGGCTGAGCATGCAGCACGCTACCGGCGTAACACAGGCGGCTCGGGCCTTCTCGGCGCAGGGTGTGCGCATCGATGCGCGCCACTTGCGGCGTGATATCGGCACGGAAGCCCATCTGACGGCCCGACTGCGGGTCGATGACCTTGAAGGTGCGCAGATCCAGGTCCTGGCCCGCGCCGGTCAGCAGGGATTCCAGGTACTCGATATGGGGGGTCACGACAAACTCGTAACCCCAGCTCTGGAACAGATCCAACACCTGGCGGCGCGCTACTTCAATGCGCGCAGCTTCTGGTGGCAGTACTTCTTCGATGCCATCTGGCAGCAGCCAGCGGTCTACCGTTGCCATTACGCCATTCCCCTTTGATCCGGGCGGCCAGCCCTCGGCCGAGCCTTGAGTGAAGCAGAAAACACCCGCCCCCTGCATAAACCACGCGCAAGAGCGACGTGACGAACGGCCTGCAATCGGCCTCGTCGGGCACTTTCCTCGAAAAACCTGTCACGCCTGCCGAATCAAACATGCAGACGCAAAAAAGCCGGGAATTTCCCGGCTGCCGCATCATACACCCGTTTTCTGAAAGGATCACCCCGCCTGGCGTTTTAGCCGCCCGACGGAGTGCTTCCTACACAGTGACGAGCTGATTACTTGGCTTTTTCCAGGTAGCGGAAGAAATCGCTACTTGGGTCCAGCACCATGACGTCGGTTTTGTTCGCAAAGCTTTCACGGTAGGCACGCAGGCTACGGTAGAACGCGTAGAACTCCTGGTCCTGGCCGTAGGCCTTGGCGTAGATCGCCGCGGCTTGAGCGTCGCCATCACCACGGGCCTCTTCAGACTCGCGATAGGCTTCAGCCAGCAGTACACGACGCTGACGGTCGGCATCCGCACGGATACCCTCGGCCAACTCGTTACCCTTGGCGCGGTGCTCACGGGCTTCACGTTCACGCTCGGTGCTCATGCGCTCGAACACGCTGCGGTTCACTTCCTTCGGCAGGTCGATAGCCTTGACCCGGACATCGACCACTTCGATGCCCAGTTCTTTTTCCGCCATGGTGTTCAGCGAACGGGTGATGTCAGCCATTAGCGCGTCACGCTCACCGGATACCACCTCGTGCAGGGTGCGCTTACCAAACTGGTCACGCAGGCCCGATTCCAGACGACGCGACAAGCGCTCGTCGGCAATCTGCTTGAGGCCGGAGGTCGCGGTGTAGAAGCGCTCGGCATCCTTGACGCGCCACTTGGCGTAGGCGTCAACCATCACGGCTTTCTTTTCCAGGGTCAGGAAGCGCTGTGTCGGTGCATCCAGGGTCATCAGGCGGGCGTCGAACTTGCGCACCTGGTTGACGTAGGGGACTTTCACATGCAGGCCCGGCTGGACATCCGCCTGGACCACGCGACCGAATTGCAGCAGCACCGCACGCTCGGTCTGAGCCACGATGTAGAAGCAGTTCCAGGCAGCGATGACCACGACGACACCCACAATCAGGGCGGTCAGCGATTTATTGCTCATCAACGACTCTCCCTGGTACGTGTTTGCTGTTGCAGCAAGTCGGCGGCCGCACGGGCGCTCGCTTCGTTGGCAGCGGCATTGGAACCGGTGGACGGTGCGCTGGTGCTGCTACGACCACCTTCGATCATCTTGTCCAGCGGCAGGTACAGCAGGTTGTTCTGCCCACCCTTGCTGCCGGTCACGAGAACCTTGCTGGTGTTGCTGAAGACTTCCTGCATGGTGTCCAGGTACAGACGCTCACGCGTGACTTCCGGCGCCTTGCGGTACTCGGCAACCAGCTTGGTAAAGCGATCCGCCTCACCCTTGGCGCGGGAGACCACTTCGTCGCGGTAACCGTTGGCATCCTCGAGGATGCGCTGGGCCTGACCACGGGCTTCCGGCACGACGCCGTTGGCGTAGGTTTCAGCCTGGTTGCGCGAACGCTGCTCGTCTTCACGGGCGCGGATCACGTCGTCGAAGGCTTCCTGTACTTCACGCGGTGCGGCTGCGCTCTGTACGTTCACCTGGGTGACGGTGATACCGGTGCGGTAGGTGTCGAGGAACCGTTGCAGGCGCTCCTTGATCTCGCTGGCCATCAATTCACGCCCTTCGGTCAGCACCTGGTCCATCGCGGTCGAACCGACGACGTGGCGCAGGGCACTTTCGGTGGCGTGTTGCAGGCTGATTTCCGGCTGGTCAACGTTCAGCACGAAGTCCTGCAGGTTGCTGATCTTGTACTGCACGGTCAGCGGCACTTCGACGATGTTCTCGTCTTCGGTCAGCATCTGGCCCTGCTTGGTGTAGGCACGCTCACGCGTGACGTTCTCCATGTACTTCTTGTCGATCGGCGGGAAATAGATGTTCAGGCCCGGTCCGACGGTTTCGTAGTACTTGCCGAAGCGCAGCACCACGGCCTGCTCCTGCTCGTCCACCACGTAAACGGCGCTGTACAGCCAAACGGCCGCCAGCACGACAAGACCCAGGCCCAGCAGGCCATAGCCACCGCCCTTGCTTGTGCGACCGCCGTCGTCACCACCACGTTTTTTCCCACCACCGAACAACCCATTCAGGCTTTCCTGCAGCTTTCGGAAGGCCTCGTCGAGATCTGGTGGCCCCTTGCGGTCGCCATTATTGCGGCGTTTACCACCCCAGGGATCCTGATTATTCGAGTTGCCACCCGGCTCATTCCAAGCCATAGCGCTCTCCATCTGATAAAGCAAAGACGCACCCACGGCGCGCCGACCAATGCTACAGAATGCCTGCCACTGCGGCACAACCGCTTTAGGAGGCTTTTATTGCAAAGTGTGTTGTTCGATGAACTCTGTCGGTACCACGCCTTCACGGCTGACCAGCCGATTCAGCTCCGAGCGCGGCAATCGAACGGCCAGCAAGCTGACACCCTCTTCGTCGTGTTCTTCTTTCTGTACCGCGCCCAACTCGAAAAACTGTGCACGCAGTCGAGCAAAACGCTGGGGCAAGCGCAAGGTGCCAACGAACAAATCGCTGCCGAGCAACTCGGCAATGGCTTGTTCAAGCAACTCGAGACCGCTGCCATCACGCGCCGACAGCCAGACCCGCTGGGGCTTGCCGTTCTCATCGCGCTGGATTTGTGGCTCAACGCCCTCAAGCAAATCGAGTTTGTTATAGACCTCGAGGATCGGCAAGTCCTGGGCGCCAATCTCGCCCAGCACCAGCATCACCTGTTCAATCTGCAACATGCGATCCGGTTCCGCCGCATCGATCACGTGCAACAGTAAGTCGGAATTGCTCGACTCTTCGAGCGTAGACCGAAATGCCTCGACCAGCTTGTGCGGCAAGTGACGAATGAAACCCACGGTATCGGCCAGGACAATCGGCCCCAGGTCGTCAAGATCCAGACGGCGCAGGGTCGGGTCGAGGGTGGCGAACAGTTGGTCGGCCGCGTACACGTCCGACTTCGTCACGTTGTTGAACAGTGTGGATTTGCCGGCGTTGGTGTAACCCACCAGGGACACGGTCGGGATATCCGCACGGGAACGGCCACGCCGCGATTGCTCGCGCTGGCTGCGCACCTTCTCGAGGCGACCCTTGATCTGGCGCAGGCGAACCCGCAGCAGGCGTCGGTCGGTTTCGAGCTGGGTTTCACCCGGGCCGCGCATACCGATACCGCCACCCTGGCGCTCAAGGTGAGTCCAGCCGCGGACCAGCCGGGTGCTCATGTGGTCAAGCTGGGCCAGTTCGACCTGGAGCTTGCCTTCATGGGTACGGGCGCGCTGGGCGAAAATATCGAGAATCAGACCGGTACGGTCGATCACGCGACACTCGAAGACACGTTCGAGGTTACGTTCCTGACTGGGCGTGAGGATGTGGTTGAAGATCACCAGATCGGCTTCTTCGGCGTGGACCAGGTCGCGCAGCTCCTCGACCTTGCCGCTGCCAATCAGGAATTTGGCGGTTGGCCGATGACGCGGCACGTTAAAAAACGCAACGGTCTCGGCGCCGGCCGAATTTGCCAACTCCTGAAACTCCTGCGGATCTTCGCGCGCCTCAGGGTCCTGTCCATCCAAGTGAACGAGGATCACTCGCTCACCACCACCGTGGCGCTCAAAGAACAAAGGAGACTCCTATCAGGCGTTACCTGCCTCAACGTCACCCTGTTCATCACCCGCTGCGCTAGGCAGACGGATTGGACGAACTGGAACGACTGTCGAGATAGCGTGCTTGTAGACCATCTGGCTGACGGTGTTTTTCAGCAGGATCACGAACTGGTCGAACGACTCGATCGTACCTTGCAGCTTGATACCGTTGACCAGATAGATGGAAACCCCCACTTTCTCTTTACGTAAAGTATTCAAGTAAGGGTCTTGTAGCGAATGCCCTTTTGACATGTGCCGCACTCCTTTAAGGATCAATAATAAAAAATCGGAAAATAGATAGCTTATGGCCGTCACACCCCCAAGGATAGACGGCAATTGCAAGGACTCAGCTCAATATGGAGACCGTTCCCAAGTATTTCAAGGCGCGTGACAGATTGTCGCTGTCCAGGCTGTCCAGCCAGTGCAAATCGCTCCAGCTGCGCAACCAGGTGAACTGGCGTTTCGCCAATTGGCGCGTGGCAATGATGCCGCGTTCCTGCATTTCGGCTGACGTCAGCTTGCCATCCAGATGATCCCAGACTTGGCGGTAGCCTACGGCACGTATCGAAGGCAACCCTGGATGCAGGTCACCTCTGGAACGCAGAGCTACGACCTCGTCCACAAACCCCTGTTCCAACATAATTGTGAATCTTTGTGCAATTCGTTCATGCAGCACCTGGCGATTTGCCGGAGCGATGGCCAGATTCGCCACAGTATAGGGCAATTGTGACTGTCCCGAAGCGCCTGCGTCAGCACTTTGCGCACTTTGTTTGCGCCGGTGTTCAGTCATGGTCTGCCCGCTCACACGCCAGACTTCCAGGGCGCGGGTGAGGCGCTGGGGGTCATTGGGGTGAATGCGTGCGGCGGAGACCGGGTCGACTGCCGCCAACTGGTCGTGCAGGGCTCGCCAGCCAAGGCGTGCCGCTTCTTCTTCGAGCTCGGCGCGCACCTGGGCGTCGGCCGGGGGCATATCCGCCAGGCCTTCCTGCAAAGCCTTGTAGTAGAGCATCGTCCCCCCCACCAGCAGCGGGATATTGCCCCGTGCGGTGATGTCGGCCATGGCGGCGAGTGCATCGGTACGAAAATCTGCAGCCGAATAGCTCTCGGACGGGTCGATGATGTCGATCAACCGGTGCGGATACTGGGCCAGAAGCTCTTTCGAAGGCTTGGCGGTGCCGATGTCCATGTCCCGGTAAACCAGGGCAGAGTCGACACTGATCAGCTCGCACGGCAACACCTTGGTCAGCTCGATGGCCAGGTCGGTCTTGCCGGCGGCCGTGGGGCCCATCAGGAAGATCGCGGGGGGCAAGGCACTCATCAACGGCCGCGCAGGAATAGTTTGTCCAGATCGTCCAGGCCCATCTGGGTCCAGGTCGGTCGGCCATGGTTGCATTGCCCGCTGCGCTCGGTGTTTTCCATGTCGCGCAGCAAGCCGTTCATTTCCGGCAGGGCCAGGCGGCGGTTGGCGCGGATGGCGCCGTGGCAGGCCATGGTGCCGAGCAGCTCGTTGATGTGCGCCTGGATGCGGTCACTGGTGCCGTACTCCATCAGGTCAGCCAGCACGTCAGCCACCAGCCGGTTAGCCTCGGCCTGCTTGAGCAGCGCGGGAATCTGGCGGATGGCCAGGGTTTCCGGGCCAAGGCGTTGCAATTCAAAGCCCAGTTTCTGGAACACGCTGTGGTGCTCTTCGGCGCAGTCGGCCTCACGCTGGCTGACTGCCAGGGATTCCGGCACCAGCAGCGGCTGCCCACTGAGGCCTTCGCTGGCCATGGCAATCTTGAGGCGTTCGTACATGATCCGCTCGTGGGCGGCGTGCATGTCCACCAGCACCAGGCCGTGGGCGTTCTCCGCCAGGATGTAGATGCCCTTGAGCTGCGCCAACGCGTAACCCAGCGGCGGAATATCACCACCGCCCTCCGGCAAGGCGACCGGCGCCCCCAGCTCAGCCCCCGGCAGCGGTGCAAAAAACTCGCGATACGCAGCCTGGGCTTCGGCCACCGGCACCGCCGACTGCGGGCGCGGGGTGTATTGGTACTGATAACCCGAGCCGGAGCCGGCATTCGGCGCGGTATACGAAGGTTGCTGCTGTGGCGATTGCAGCAGGTTTGCCGCCAGGCTCATTTCGCCTTGAGGGCCGAACTCACCAGCTTGCGGGCCACTCGGCCGGACCACTGCCGTCACAATCGGTGCGGACAACTGATCATCCGGACGCACATCCCCCAGGGTGCGGTGCAAGGTGCCATAGAGGAAGTCATGCACCATGCGTCCATCACGGAAGCGCACTTCGTGCTTGGTGGGGTGCACGTTGACGTCCACCACCGACGGGTCGACCTCAAAGAACAGCACAAACGTCGGGTGACGCCCGTTGAACAGCACGTCGCGATACGCCTGGCGCACCGCATGGGCCACCAGCTTGTCGCGCACCGCTCGGCCGTTCACGAAGAAATACTGCAAGTCCGCCTGGCTGCGGGAGAACGTCGGCAACCCGACCCAGCCCCACAACCGCAAGCCATTGCGCTCGATTTCAATCGGCAGCGCCTGCTCCAGGAAACCCGCGCCGCAAATCGCCGACACCCGGCGCGCACGCGCAGCGTCATCGTTGGCTTCATGCAGGCTGAGGATGGTCTTGCCGTTATGGCGCAGGTGGAAAGCCACGTCGAAGCGGGCCAGGGCCAAGCGCTTGATGACTTCCTGCAGGTGATCGAATTCGGTTTTCTCGGCCTTGAGGAATTTACGTCGCGCCGGGGTGTTGAAGAACAGGTCGCGCACTTCCACCGAGGTGCCGACCGGATGCGCCGCCGGCTGCACCCGAGGTGCCATGTCGCGGCCTTCGGTTTCCACTTGCCAGGCTTGTTCGGCGCCGCGGGTGCGGGAGGTCAGGGTCAGGCGCGCCACGGAACTGATGGACGCCAGGGCCTCGCCGCGAAAGCCCAGGCTCATCACCCGCTCAAGGTCTTCCAGGTCGCGAATCTTGCTGGTGGCGTGACGCGCCAGAGCCAGCGGCAGGTCATCGGCGGAAATACCGCTGCCATCGTCGCGCACGCGCAACAGCTTGACGCCGCCCTGCTCCACATCGACGTCGATGCGCTTGGCGCCGGAGTCGATGCTGTTTTCCAGCAGCTCCTTGATCACCGATGCGGGGCGCTCGACCACCTCGCCTGCCGCAATCTGGTTGGCAAGGCGCGGGCTCAGCAGCTCAATGCGCGATCCGCTGTTCAGGAGTGATTCGCTCATTACTGTGCCGCCAATTCAGTGCCGGGGATAGTCAACACCTGGCCGACTTTCAATTCATCGGTTTTCAGGTTGTTGGCGCTGCGCAAGGTCGCGGCCGATACCTGGAAACGCACCGCCAGCATGGCCAGGGTGTCACCCGGCTGCACGCGATGGTCACGCGGGCCCTGGGCGATTTTCCCCGAGTCACGCAGCCAGGCGATGTAGGTGCCCGGCGGCGGGTTCTGCTGGAAGAACTGGCGGATACCGGCACTGATCGAACGCGCCAGCGCCTGCTGGTGACTGGCGCTTGCCAGCTTCGAGGCTTCGTTGGAGTTGGAGATAAACCCGGTTTCCACCAGGATCGAGGGGATATCCGGCGATTTCAGCACCATGAACCCGGCCTGTTCCACACGCTGCTTGTGCAGCGAAGTGACCCGGCCGATGTTGCTCAGGACCTTCTGGCCCACGTTCAAGCTGGACGTCAGCGAAGCGGTCATCGACAGGTCCAGCAGTACGCCGGCGAGCATTTTGTCTTTGTCATCGAGGGACACGTTACCGGCGCCGCCGATCAGGTCGGAACGGTTTTCACTGTCGGCCAGCCAACGGGCGGTCTCGGACGTAGCACCTCGATCCGACAGGGCAAACACCGAGGCGCCAAACGCGGCGGCCGAAGGCGCGGCGTCGGCGTGGATCGACACAAACAGGTCGGCGCCTTTCTTGCGGGCGATTTCGGTACGGCCGCGCAGCGGAATGAAGTAGTCGCCGGTACGCGTCAGCTCGGCGCGGTAGCCCTTCATGCCATTGACCTGGCGCTGCAGTTCGCGGGCGATGGCGAGTACCACGTCTTTCTCATGCTGGCCGCGTGAGCCGGAAGCACCCGGGTCTTCCCCCCCGTGACCGGCGTCAATCACCACGATAATGTCACGCTTGCCGGCCGGGGCCGGTGGCGGCGGTGGCAGCTTGACCTGCGGTTGCGACGGGTTCACCGGCACCGCCGGCACCGTTGCCACGCTCGGGGTCGGCGCAGGCGGCGGCGCGGCATCGGCGGCGTTGTCGAACAGATCGACCACCAGCCGGTTGCCGTACTGGGCGTTGGGCGCCAGAGAGAAGCTTTTGGGGGTCACGACCTTTTTCAGGTCGATGACCACGCGCAAATCGGTCGGCGTACGCTGGGCCGAACGCATGGCGGTAATCGGGGTGTTGGCGGTGGAGACTTTCAACGGCGCGGCCAGGGTCGCGCCGTTGATGTCGATCACCAGACGATCAGGCGCCGTCAGGGTAAAGACGCTGTGCTGGACCGGGCCAGACAGGTCGAACACCAGTCGCGTGTTATCCGGCGCTCGCCACAGGCGAACACTCTTCACCTGTGAAGCAGCCAGAGCATTGACAGTCATTGCCGCAAGCAACACCCCCACGACAGCAACCAACGCGCGAAAGCGCATACCTAACCCCACCAATTATTTGAATTCCAATGCCAAAGCCGCGCACCACGACTGGCCGCGCACGCTCTGGGGCAACAACTTCAACTGACGTCCATGCTCATGCGGCGTAATGGTAATGGTCAGGTCGGGCTTTGGCAAAAAGCCTGTGCCTTTATCTGGCCACTCGATCAGGCACAGCGCATCTTCGTCGAAGTAATCCCGGATACCCATGTATTCCAGTTCTTCGGGATCGACCAGGCGATAGAGGTCGAAATGGAACGCTCGCACGTCGCCGATTTCGTAGGGCTCTACCAGGGTGAACGTCGGGCTTTTTACCGCCCCCGTGTGGCCCAACCCGCGAATGATCCCCCGGGACAGCGTGGTCTTGCCCGCCCCCAGGTCGCCTTCCAGAAAGATCAGCCCCGCTCCCGCCGTGACCTGGGCGATGCGCTGGCCGAAGGCAACCATGGCCTCTTCATCGACCAGGAAAAGAATTACTTCAGACACGGTGACTGCTCCTCCAGCAATTGACGAATGGCAGGGATCAGGTCACTGGCGGCCAACCCGCGACCGAACGTGCCCTGGCGATCTCCCGCCGTTGCGTGCAACCACACGGCCAGGCAGCTTGCCTCATAGGCTGGCATGCCCTGGGCCAGCAGTGCACCCACCAGACCGGCCAACACGTCGCCCAGCCCTGCCGTGGCCATCGCCGGGTGGCCTTGGTCACAGCGTGAAACACGCCCGTCCGGGCTGGCAATCAAACTGCCTGCGCCCTTGAGAATAGCCACTGCGTTGAATTTCTGGCTCAACGCGCGCGCCACCTTAAGGCGATCGGCCTGAACCTCGGCTGTCGACAGACCCAACAACCGCGCCGCCTCCCCGGGATGCGGTGTGATCACGCAGTTGGCCGGCAAGCTGACGCTGCCGGTGGCGAGTTGATTCAAGGCGTCGGCGTCCCAAACCTGCGGCTGGCTGGCGTTGGCGGCGACCGAAAGCAGGCTTCTGCCCCAAGACGCGTCACCGAGCCCAGGCCCGATCACAATGACCGAGATCTTTTCCAGCAGGCCCATCAGTTGGTTGGCCGAGGCGACGCCGACGGTCATGACTTCCGGCAGTCGCGCCAGGGCCGCGGGCACATGCTCCAGGCGAGTAGCCAGGGACACCATGCCCGCGCCGCTGCGCAAGGCGCTTTCGGCACTCAGCAGCGCTGCGCCGCCAAAGCCGTGGTCACCACCGATGACCAGCAGGTGGCCGAACCGGCCTTTATGGGCGTCCGGGGAACGCGCAGCGAGTTGCGGCAAATGGCCGTGCAGCAGCGGTTGTACGTCGGTTATTGCGTGTTTTGTCTGCGGCATGCGTCTTCAAGCTCCGATGTCTGGCAGAATTATACCTATCTAACCTGCGGTTTCCCTTGTCTCATGCCTGCCATCACCACCGATCTGCCTGCCCTCGCCCAATCGATCAAAGACTGGGGCCGCGAGCTGGGCTTTCAGCAAGTCGGCATCAGCGGCCTGGACCTGGCCGAGCATGAACAGCACCTGCAACGCTGGCTCGACGCGGGTTACCACGGCGAGATGGACTACATGGGCGCCCATGGCAGCAAACGCTCCCATCCGGATGAGCTGGTGCCCGGCACCTTGCGCGTGGTGTCGCTGCGCATGGATTACCTGCCCGGCGACACACAGATGGCGCAACTGCTGGCCAAGCCGGAAAAAGCCTATATCTCGCGCTACGCCCTGGGCCGCGACTACCACAAGCTGATCCGCAAGCGCGTGCAGCAACTGGCCGACCGTATCCAGGCGCAAATCGGCCCCTTCGGCTTCCGTGCCTTCGTCGACAGCGCACCCGTGCTTGAGAAAGCCATCGCCGAAAAAGCCGGGCTGGGCTGGATCGGCAAGAACACCCTGGTGCTCAATCGCAAGGCCGGCAGCTACTTCTTCCTCAGCGAGCTGTTTGTCGACCTGCCACTGCCGATCGACGCACCTCATAGCACTGAACATTGCGGGCGCTGCACCGCCTGCCTGGACATCTGCCCCACCAATGCCTTTGTCGGCCCCTACGTGCTGGACGCCCGGCGCTGCATTTCCTACCTGACCATCGAGCTCAAGAACGCAATCCCCGAAGACCTGCGCCCGTTGATCGGCAACCGCGTGTTCGGTTGTGATGACTGTCAGATCGTTTGCCCGTGGAATCGTTTCGCCCGCGCCACGGCCGAAGGCGACTTCAAGCCACGCCACAACCTGGATAACGCCGAACTGGCCGAGTTGTTTATGTGGGATGAGGATAAATTCCTCAGCAGCACCGAAGGTTCACCCCTGCGCCGCGCCGGCTATGAGCGTTGGTTGCGCAACCTGGCGGTAGGCCTGGGCAACGCACCGTCGAGCATTCCGGTGCTGGAAGCCTTGAAGGCGCGGCGCGAATATCCCTCCGAACTGGTGCGCGAACATGTGGAATGGGCGCTGAACCAGCACGCCAACCGCTAGTGCACGTCGTCGTTGTAGACGAACTTGGGCATTTCCCAGTGGAAACGGATCGCCAGCAAGCGCAGTAGAAAGCCGCTGAACAGCGTCAGCAGGATCGATTGCTCACTGGGCAATTCCAGATACAGGCACAGCATGTAGAACCAGGCGGCCAGGAACGACACGCTGGCGTACAGCTCACGGCGGAAGATCAGCGGGATATCGTTGCAGAAGATATCCCGCAGGATGCCACCGAAAACCCCGGTGATCACGCCGCTGACCGAGGCCACCAGCATGCCATGGCCCATTTCCAGGGCGGTCATGCAACCGATCAGGGTGAAGGCCACCAGGCCCAGGGCGTCCAATGCCAGGAACAACGAACGCAGGCGGCGCATCAGCGGGGCGATAAAGATCGTCACCAGCGCGGCGACGGAGGTCAGCACCAGGTATTCCGGGTGCTTGACCCAAGTCAGCGGGTAATGCCCCAGCAACACATCGCGCACCGAACCACCACCCAGTGCCGTCACGCAGGCGATCAGTACGACGCCAAACCAGTCCATGCCCCGCCGCCCGGCCGACAGCGCACCGGTCATGGCTTCGGCAGTGATGGCGATGAGGTAGAGCATCAGCAGCATGAGGGCGATCCTTGCAAAACTGTGGCGAGCGGGCTAGCCCCGCGTTGGGCTGCGCAGCAGCCCCAAAGCCGGCAATGATATCTGTTTGGAGAGGTGTGTTGGCAGTATTAGGGCTGCTTCGCAGCCCAACGCGGGACAAGCCCGCTCGCCACAAAAAACCGGCTCACCCTTGAAGGAATTCAAGCCTTGATGAAATGCTTGCGGTAGTGCTGCAACTCGGCAATCGACTCGCGAATATCATCCAGCGCCAGGTGCGTGCTGCCTTTATGGAAGCTGTCCTTCACTTCCGGCGCCCAGCGCGCCGCCAGCTCTTTAAGCGTGGACACATCCAGGTTGCGGTAGTGGAAGTAGCTTTCCAGCGCTTTCATATGCGTATAAAGGAAGCGGCGATCCTGGCAGATGCTGTTGCCGCAGATCGGCGACTTGCCCTTGGGCACCCATTTTTCCAGGAAGGCGATGGTTTCGGCTTCGGCTTCGGCCATGCTGATGCGGCTGTCACGCACGCGCTGGGTCAGGCCGGAGTTACCGTGGGTGCGGGTGTTCCACTCGTCCATGGTGGCGAGTACGGCATCGCTGTGGTGGATGGCGATCACCGGACCTTCGGCCAAGGTGTTGAGGTTGCTGTCGGTGACAATGGTCGCCATCTCGATGATGACGTCGGTGTCGGGGTTCAGACCGGTCATTTCCAGATCGATCCAAATCAGGTTCTGTGGGTTTTGCATGGGTTGATTCTCTTGGCACCTTGGCGTAGCTGCGCAGTTTAGCAGGCGGGGCCGTGCTAGACTCGCGACCGTTTTACCCAACCTTTGCATTATCGACACGGAACACCAATGGCCAAACGCCAGCTCAACCGTCGCCAAAACTGGCGCATCGAAAAGATTCAGGGCGAACGCGCCGCGCGCGCCGCCAAACGTGAATCCTCCGCCGTGGAAGCGCTCGAGGGCGGCGACCTCGGCCCTGAACAAACAGGCCTGGTGATCGCGCACTTCGGCGTGCAGGTCGAAGTCGAGGCGCTCGAAGGCGAACTCGCCGGCCAGGTGTTCCGCTGCCACTTGCGCGCCAACCTGCCGGCGCTGGTCACTGGTGACCGGGTTGTGTGGCGTGCTGGCAACCAGGGTATCGGCGTAATCGTCGCCCAACTGCCGCGCACCACCGAACTGCGCCGCCCCGATAGCCGCGGCCAGCTCAAGCCGGTGGCGGCCAACGTCGACATGATCGTGATCGTGTTCGCGCCGCTGCCCGAGCCCCATGCCAACCTGATCGACCGCTACCTGGTGGCGGCCGAACACGCCGGCATCCGCCCGCTGTTGCTGCTGAACAAATTCGACCTGATCGACGAGCAGAATGCCCCGGCACTCAACGCCCTGCTGGCGGTCTATCGCACCCTGGGTTACCCGGTGCTGGAGGTTTCGGCGCATCACGGTAATGGCATGGAACAGCTGCAACAGCAGCTGGACGGGCGCATCAGCGTGTTTGTGGGCCAGTCCGGCGTGGGTAAGTCCTCGCTGGTCAACAGCCTGCTGCCGGAAGTCGATACCCGCGTAGGTCCGCTGTCGGAACTGTCCGGCCAGGGCACCCACACCACCACCACCGCGCGGTTATTCCACTTCCCCGGCGGTGGCGAACTGATCGACTCCCCCGGCATCCGCGAATTCGGCCTCGGCCACGTCAGCCGCAGTGATGTGGAAGCGGGCTTCATCGAGTTCAACGACCTGATCGGCACCTGCCGCTTCCGCGACTGCAAACACGACCGCGAACCGGGCTGTGCGTTGCTCAAGGCGCTGGAGGATGGGCGCGTGCAGCAGCAGCGGATGAACAGCTATCGGTCGATTATTGCGAGCTTGCCGGAGAGCAGTTACTAAAACCGCCATGCCTTGATACACATAAAGCACGGCACAGCATGGCCTGGTCCATTGATTTAACGGGGTCTGGCATCAAGAATTCAGGACAACTGGACGGCCCACCGACACGAGCCAGCCTGAATTCGGAATTCCTGATGCGCATAATTGCTCCGTCACCAGCGCAAGCTGGCAGGAGTCTGGATCCTCTTCGGGGTTGATCCAGCGGCGCAGAAGGGGCGAAGCAAGCTCCATAGAAAGACGCGAGCCACAGGGCGGGAGTACTTCGTACCGCGCCTGTGCACCGATGACATGCGAGGCGTGATCAAAGGCGTCAAAGCCTACCTCCCGCTATGACTGCAAAAGAAAACGCCCCGATCAGTATCGGGGCGTTTTCATGAGTGAAGCAGCTTCGGCAGCTTAAGAACCCGTCTTGGGCACCGTAGGATCCTTCACCCCACCGTCATCAAACAGGTTCAGCTTCTGGCGCAATTCATGCGCCGGCAACGGCTCCTGCCCTGGCGGAATGGCGTTCGGGTCGGCCGGTACTTCACCCGGTGCGCCGGCCCCCGGAGTAGGTTGCGGCGCTGGCGGCTGGTCACCTTCAATCGCACGCTGGGCCTTTTTGGTCAGCACCACGATGTCGATCCGGCGGTTGACCGGGTTGAACGGGTCTTGATGATCAAACAGCTGCGACGAAGCAAAACCCACCACCCGCGCCACCTGCGCATCCGGATAGCTGCCGGCCACCAGCGCACGGCGTGCGGCGTTGGCGCGGTTGGCCGAGAGTTCCCAGTTGCCGAAATCCCCCTGGCCCGCGTAAGGCTTGGCGTCGGTGTGGCCGCTGATGCTGATCTTGTTGGGTACCGCTTTGATGGTATCGGCCATGGCCAGCAGGATGTCTTCGAAGTACGGCTTCAAACGCGCGCTGCCGGAGTCGAACATCGGCCGGTTGGCGGCGTCGGTGATCTGGATGCGCAGGCCTTCAGGCGTGATTTCGAAGGAGATCTGGTCCTTGAACTTCAGCAGTTGCGGGTTTTCCTCGACCTTGTTCTGCAGCTCCTGCAGCAACAGCTCAAGGCGCTCCTGCTCGACCTGTTCGGCCATCGACTCGACAGTATCGCGCTCGATCGGGATTTTTTCCTGAGGCGCTTCAGTCTTGACTTCGGGGTTGATGGTGCGCTCAGGCGCCAACTGCGGCGAACCGCCCAGGTCGATCACAAAGGGCGTGCCGCTTTCCGAAAAGCCAATCGGGTCCTTGAAGTAACCGGCAATGGCGATCTTCTGTTCGGGCGTGGCGGTGGACATCAGCCACAGCACCAGAAAGAACGCCATCATCGCCGTCGCAAAGTCGGCGAAGGCGATTTTCCAGGCGCCACCATGGTGCCCCGCAGCGAAGCGCTTGACGCGCTTGATGATTATCGGCTGGTTGTTCTCCATGGCTTAGCGACCGCGAACCGCTTGTTCCAGCTCGGCGAAGCTTGGGCGATGCTTGGGGTACAGCACTTTACGACCGAACTCCACCGCCAGCGACGGCGGCATGCCGGAAGCGGAAGCAACCAGGCTGGCCTTGATCGATTCGTACAGGTTCACTTCTTCCTTGGCGTCATGGGCCAGGGAAGTCGCCAGCGGGCCGAAGAAGCCATAGGCCGCCAGAATACCGAAGAAGGTACCGACCAGCGCTGCACCCACGTGCATGCCGATAGCGGCCTGGTCGCCCTCACCCAGGGACGCCATGGTCACCACGATACCGAGTACCGCCGCGACGATACCGAAACCCGGCATACCATCGGCGATGCCGGTCACAGCGTGGGAGGGGTGCTCCAGCTCTTCTTTAAGGCTGAACAACTCCATGTCGAACAGGCCTTCCAGCTCATGGGGGGCCATGTTGCCGGAGGACATGATGCGCAGGTAGTCACAGATGTAGGCGGTCATGCGCTCGTCCTTGAGCACGGCCGGGTACTTGGCGAAAATCGGGCTGGCGGCAGCGTCTTCGATATCGGCCTCGATGGCCATCATGCCTTCGCGACGGCTCTTGTTGAGGATCTCGTAGACCAGGCCCAACACCTCCAGGTAGAAGGTATGGGTAAAGCGTGAACCGAACATGCCCAGCGACTTCTTGATCACGTGCATGGTCATGTAGCCGGGGTTGGCCTGCAGGAATGCACCCAGCGCCGCACCGCCGATGATCATCACCTCGAAAGGCTGGATCAGCGCAGCGATTTTACCGTGGGACAGGACGTACCCGCCGAGCACGCTTGCGAAGACGACGATGATGCCGATAATTTTAGCCATAGGAGATGAGTACTTGCGCCGTCGGGTTCATGGACATATTGGGTGTAGCAGAAAACTCTTGTTCTACTTATCGGCAAAACTGCGCCAGACTATAGCCCGTTAAGGCGAAAAGCCAGTTCGGCCCGCTCCGGGCGTGTAGACCGCAAGTGATGATCGCGCCCCAATCATGGCTAATGAAACGACAGTCCCAACTGCAAAACCCAACTCTCTCGCCGCTTGGATCAAGCGCCTGGACGAAGTGCTGCTGCCCGTTCCCCAGGCCAGTCACGACCGTGTGTGCAAAGGCATCCGCGATAACCGCAGTTCATTGCGGGATATTGCCGAACTGATGCAAAGCAGCCCGGCCCTGGTGCTCAGCGTGATGCGCGAGGCCAACAGCCACACCCATGGCAGCCTGGCGGAACCGGCGGAAAACCTGGAAGTGGCGCTCAACCGCCTGGGCCTCAAGCGCGCCGAAGAACTGCTGGCACGCCTGCCCTCGGTGCCGGCCAACGAGATCCCCGTGGCGTTGCGCCAACTGTTGCTGGTCAGCCAGCACGCGTCGCAGCAGGCCAACGGTTTGTTCGGCAGTCGCCTGGCGCGGCTGTGGCAAGACATCCACTGGGGCAGCCTGTTGTTCCTGTCGCCACTGTGGCCGATGGCGGTGGCCTACCCCAAGCTTCTGGAGGAGTGGGAGCTGCGGGTTATCCACAAGGGCCAATCAGCCCGCACGGTCGAGCAGGAATTGTTCGGCGTACGCCTGCTGGACCTTTGCGTCGGCATGACCGAAGCCTGGCACCTGCCGATCTGGGTGTCCCAGGGCTATAAGTTGCTGATGAGCGAGCAGCGCCTGCTGGTCAAGGCCCTGCATATCGCTCGTGAAGACGACCCGCTGCGCCACCAGCAATTGCTCGACGCTGAACCCAATCTGCGGCGCTGGCTGAACCAGCCGGCCAATACCGTGTTGCTGGCCAACGGCCTGGCGATGTCGGCCCAGGAATCCTGGACCTGCCCGCACACCGAACGCTGGCAGTTGCTCACAGCGCTGTACCTGCAACAACCGTTGGGTGAGGTGCAGCAACTGGTCCACCAACAAGCCGTCACCAGTGCCCGTACCACCCTGATGCCCGACCTCTGGCACCCGGCGCTATCGCTGATCTGGCCGTGGCACGTGGCGAAGATCCATCGCGGCCTGCTGCCGGCGCCACCGCCCACCGCCGAGGCCCTGGCCGTGTGGCGCAAGCGCTGCACTGAACTCTTGGTGGAACCGAGCCGCTTTGCCAACGCGATGCACCTGACCACCTGCGCCAAGGAGGCCTTGGTCGCCAGCGGCATGCAACGGGTCATGCTGTTGATGGCCGATCGCGCCATGAGCACCTTGCGCGTGCACCAGGTCGATGGCCTGCCCAAGGACGCCGCCAACCTGAGCCTGGACGTGGTCAACAGCACCTTGCTGCAACGCCTGCTGGAAAAGTCCGCCCAGGTGCGCCTCAACCCCGAAAACCATGCCCAGTTCTCAGCCTTGCTGCCGCCGATCCTGCGCCGTCTGTTCACCGGCGAACACCTGCTGCTGCGCTCCCTGAGCTGCAATGGCAAGGTGGTGATGCTGATGGTGGCCGACCAGGGTGGGGGGCCGTTCTCGGAAACCACCGTGCAGGCCTTCGGCAAAACCGCCCAATGCATCGAAAAAGCCCTGCACTGCTTTACCAACCGCAGCGCCTGATGCTTGCGCTACAATCGCCCTCTTTTATCGCCAACATTTGTGCCCAGGAGACCTCACATGCCTGACTTCTCTGGCTTGCCGCTGGTGATCGAATCCAGCGACCTGATTGGTCGCCTCGGTGCCGAACACCTGATTCTGGTGGACCTCACCAGCGCTGCCCGCTACGCCGAAGGGCATATCCCCGGCGCGCATTTCGTTGACCCCAAGCGCACCCAACTGGGCCAGCCGCCGGCGCCCGGCCTGCTGCCCAGCAAGGCGGACCTGGAAAAACTGTTCGGCGAACTGGGCCACACCCCGGATGCAACCTACGTGGTCTATGACGACGAAGGCGGCGGCTGGGCCGGGCGCTTTATCTGGATGCTCGACGTGATCGGCCACCAGAAATACCACTACCTGGATGGCGGCCTGCTGGCCTGGCTGGAAGAACACCACCCGGTCTCCACCGACGTGCCCGCGCCTGTCGGTGGCCCGGTCAGCCTCACGCTGCACGAAGGCCCCACCGCCACGCGTGAATACCTGCAAAGCCGCCTGGGTGCTGCCGACCTGGGCATCTGGGATGCTCGCGGGCCGCTGGAATACTCCGGCGAGAAGGTCCTCGCTGCCAAAGGCGGGCATGTCCCCGGCGCGGTCAACTTCGAATGGACCGCCGGCATGGACAAGGCACGCAACCTGCGTATCCGTCGTGACATGCCGCAGATTCTCGAAGACCTCGGATTGACCAAAGATAAAGAAATCATCACTCACTGCCAGACTCACCACCGCTCTGGCTTCACCTACCTGGTGGCCAAGGCGCTCGGTTATCCGCGAGTCAAAGGTTATGCCGGTTCCTGGGGCGAATGGGGCAACCACCCCGACACCCCCGTCGAGATTTAAGGTTTAAGGACAGTTATGAAAAAGCAGTTGTTTATCCTCAGCCAGTACTTGCTGCCGCACCACTTGCTGTCGCGCCTGGCAGGTTGTATCGCCGAGTGCCGCGTGCGCTGGTTCAAGAATGCCTTCACCGCCTGGTTTGCCAAGCGCTATCAAGTGGACATGTCCCAGGCCCTGGTTGAAGACCTGAGCGCCTACGAGCACTTCAACGCCTTCTTCACCCGCGCCCTGAAAGACGGCGCCCGCCCGCTGGATCAAACCCCAGGCGCGGTGCTGAGCCCTGCCGATGGCGCGGTCAGCCAACTGGGCTCGATCGAACATGGCCGCGTATTCCAGGCCAAGGGCCACAGCTTCAGCGTGCTGGAACTGCTGGGTGGCGATGCGGCCGTAGCTGCACCGTTCATGGGCGGCGACTTCGCCACCATCTACCTCTCGCCGAAGGACTACCACCGCGTGCACATGCCGTTGGCCGGCACGCTGCGCGAGATGGTCTACATTCCTGGACGCATCTTTTCGGTCAACCAGACCACCGCTGAAAACGTACCCGAGTTGTTCGCACGTAACGAGCGCGTTGCCTGCATCTTCGACACCGAACGCGGCCCGATGGCTGTGGTATTGGTGGGCGCGATGATTGTGGCGTCGATTGAAACCGTATGGGCCGGCTTGGTGACACCGCCAAAGCGCGAGCTGAAAACCTTCCGCTACGACGAAGCTGCACGTGCGCCGATCCACCTGGAAAAAGGTGCCGAGCTGGGGCGCTTCAAGCTGGGATCGACGGCGATTGTGCTGTTCGGGCCGGACCAGGTGAAGTGGGCTGAAGAATTGGCGGCGGGTACGCCAGTGCAGATGGGCGAGGGTATTGCACTGCCAAAAGCCTGATTTGAATTCAGTACAGAGCAAATGTGGGAGGGGGCTTGCCCCCTCCCACATTTTTAACTGTATTCCTACTGTGAGATCGAGTTACAGCTGACCGTCGCGATCGCGAAAGCCCAGCAGGTACAACACACCGTCCAGCCCCAGCGTCGAAATCGCCTGCTTGGCCGATTGCTTTACCAACGGCTTGGCCCGGAACGCCACACCCAACCCGGCAATCGCCAGCATCGGCAAGTCATTCGCCCCGTCGCCGACTGCAATGGTCTGCTCCAGACGCAACCCTTCCTTGTGAGCCAATTCCTTGAGCAGATCCGCTTTGCGCTGTGCGTCGACAATCGGCTCCACCGCCACGCCGGTCACCTTGCCATCCACCACTTCCAGCTCGTTGGCGAACACATAGTCGATACCCAGCCTGGCCTGCAATTGCTTGGCGAAGTAGGTGAAGCCGCCGGACAGAATGGCGGTCTTGTAGCCCAGGCGCTTGAGTTCGGCGAACAGGGTTTCGGCGCCCTCGGTCAGGCGCAGGGAAGCGCCGATGGAGTCCAGCACGCTCACGTCCAGGCCCTTGAGCAGCGCCAGGCGCTCCTTGAAGCTGGCGCGGAAGTCGAGTTCACCGGCCATGGCGCGCTCGGTGATTTCCGATACTTGCTCGCCAACACCCGCGGCCTTGGCCAGCTCGTCGATGACCTCAGCCTCGATGAGAGTCGAGTCCATGTCGAACACTGCCAGGCGGCGGTTACGGCGGAACAGCGAGTCCTCCTGGAAGGCGATATCGACGTTCAGCTCCTGGGCCACGCTGAGGAACTCGGCACGCAGGGCTTGCGGGTCGGCCGGTTCACCGCGCACGGAGAACTCGATGCAGCCCTTGCCCTTGTCGGCCGGCGTGTCCAATGGCATACGACCCGACAAACGGTCGATATGGTCGATATTCAGGCCATATTGCGCGGTGATGGAGCTGACGCGCTGTAGTTGCTCGGCGGTGACCTTGCGGGTCAGCAGCGTCACGATGTGGCGTTTCTTGCCCTGGCCGGCAACCCATTGCCGGTAATCCTCTTCGGACACCGGGGTGAAACGCACCTGTTGGTCCAGCTTGTAGGCCGTAAACAGGATGTCCTTGAGCACCGAAGACGCCTGCTCGGTGCTCGGAATCTCGACCAGGATGCCGAACGACAGGGTGTCGTGGATCACCGCCTGGCCGATGTCGAGAATGTTCACACCACCCTGGGCCAGAACGCCGGTAATGGCTGCGGTCAGACCCGGGCGGTCTTCCCCAGTGATGTTAATCAGGACAATTTCGCGCAAGGCGCACCCCCAGGCTGGAAAAAAACCGCATTCTACCCACTTTCAGTGACCATCGGGCACAGCCAGCGCTTTGCCGGTCATGGGGCTGTCGCTATACTGCGCGTCAACTTCACGGACCAAGAGCCGAGCGCAAGTGAACCGGCCCACGCCAGTAAAAACCGATAACTTCTTCCTGCTGATCTTCCGGGCACTGCGCCACCGCCGTGTACCGATCGCATTACGCATCGCCAGCCATAACGTGATCCTGGTCGCCCTGGCCCTGGTGATCTACGCCTGCGTGATGGGATTGCAGTTCAAGCAGGCCATGCACGAACAAGCCGACGCCCTGGGCGAGAGCCTGACTACCCAGACCGCCACCTCGGCGACTGAGTTGCTGGTGTCCAACGACATCCTCAGCCTCAACGTACTGCTCAACAACCTGACCAAGAACCCGCTGGTGGCCCACGCCGCCATCTACAGCGTGGACAACCGGATCATGGCCGAAGCCGGGCAACGCCCGAAAAACGGCCTGCTGGGTGAAGCCGAAGGCCTGTATTCGAGCAATATTACGTTTCAGGATGTGAAGGCCGGCCAACTGCGCATCAGCCTCGACATGCAGCAATTCCAGCAGCCGATGACCATCAGCCTGCAAAGCATGGGCATTCTCAGCGCGATCCTGCTGGCCCTGGCCCTGGCCCTGAGCCTGCGCCTGGGACGGCATATCTCTACGCCCTTGATGCAACTGCGCATCTGGCTGCGGGACATCGACGAACATACTCCGGCCACTGATCGCCAGGACGAAATAGGCGACCTCGCTCGCCAGCTGCACGCCAGTTTCGCCCCGGAACCGGTGGTGCGCGAGATTGAGCCCGAGCCTGAGTTCGACGATGAGCCTGAGTTTGAAGTGGAAGACGCCCCGGTCGCAGGCCTCAAACCTGCCACTCGCCAGGCGTTCAAAGCCGAAGAGGACGAGCTGGACGACGAAGACCCGTTCGCCGATCTGCGCGACACCTCAGCCAGCGCCCCGGCCGTCGCCGCCAAACCGGCTCCGGTAAAGAGTGCGGAACCCCAGTACAGCGCCGTTCTGGCGGTGCAACTGGGAGCACAGGATCAACTCCGTCGCCTGCCACGCGCACGCCTGACCGAGTTGCTGGAACGCTACCGTGACTGCCTCGACCAGGCCGCTTCGCTGTACCAGAGCGAATTGCACACCCTGAACGATGGCAGCACGCTGATGCTGTTCCACAGTGAAGACAGCGGTGAAGACTACCTGACCAACGCCATCTGCTGCGGCGAGTTGCTGCGTGCCCTGGGTCATGAATTGCAGATCGAAGTGGCGGACAGCGGCATTACCCTGCAACTACAGCTTGGCCTGACAGTGGGCGACGATCTGTTCGGCATAAGCCAGATCGACCTGCTGCTCACCGAAATCGCCCAGGACGCCCTGGCCCTGTCCCAACACAGCCGCAACCTGCTGCTGGTGGAGCGCAAGATCAGTGAAGACACGCTGATCCGCCAACGCGCGCGTATCCGCCCGATTGCCAGCCCCGAGGGGGCCAGTTGTGTGGAGCGATTGATGGAGCCGTATCCGTCGATGCTGGAGCGGCAGTTGGCGCGGATGCATGAGACCCGCGCCAAATAAAACGGTAGGACTCATGTGGGAGGGGGCTTGCCCCCGATAGCCGAGTATCAGTTAACACATCATTAACTGAACTACCGCTATCGGGGGCAAGCCCCCTCCCACATTGGGTCCGCAGCCTGGCTCAAATTGCGCACAAACAAAAAGGCCCGCTTAATCAGCGGGCCTTTTGTTTGTGCGCGATTCAGGTCAGAACCTGAACACTTCCATATCCGTACGGATCGGCGTAGCCATCGGCATCTTCGGCTTTTGCGGCTCTGCCGGCCTGGCCTGCGCCGGCGCGCTTTGCTTGCGCGGCGCTTCGGCAATCGGCGGTTGGTTGGCCAATGGCTTGAGCGCCACCGACAACTGCTGCGCCAAATGCTGCAACAACACGCCCTGGGCCTGGACCTGGGACGCAGTGGAACCGGTGTGCTGTTCCTGCAAGTGCACGATACGGTTATCACGCACCTGCCCACGACGGTCGATCAAGCGCCATTGCGCATCGAGGATGGCCGGTTGCGACGTGCCGGAGTCAAGCCGGGTAATGGTCAGCAACACCTGTACATCAGGCGTGAACCCGGAGGGCCCTGGTGCCAGGACCACCCGCTGGCTGTCCAACTGACCCGCCACCTGGCGCAACATCAACTGATTGATATCAGAGGACAAACTCCCCGCCCAACGGCCATCGGTGGAACCTTGCAGGCTTCCATCGTTCTGACGTTGCAGGAGGGTTTCGCGTTGCAGGTAGTCGGCTACGACCACCGGGCCGAGCAGCACGGCCATGCCGGCGGACTGTGCAGGTTGAGCCGGGCTTCCGCTGTCCAGCTGGTACAGCGACACCGGTTGGTGTGTGCTGCAGCCCGCCAGCCCCAAAAGGCCAGCGAGCATGAAAATAAAAGGAAGGCGTGGAGCAGTCATCATCCCATCCAGGTGGCTGCCACAAGGCGAACCACAATGTAATACTAAAAATAACCTAAACACGCTCGGCCACGCCGGCGCTGGAAAGGCCATATCATCCGTGAATATGCGCCATGACTCCAGCGCCAAAGCATCGATCTACGCGTTAAATCGTAGATCGAGAGCTCTAAAACGCGTTAAACCGGCGCTTCTACCAGCAAGGCATCCACTCGCTGGAAGCCTCGAGGCAGTTTGTTACCACGCCGACCACGTTCGCCCTTGTAATGTTCAAGGTCGTCAGGGCGTAGCGACAGCGTACGCTTGCCGGCCTGGAGCACCAGGGTCGCGCCTTCCGGGATCACCGCGATGTCGGTCACGTACTCTTCGCGACTGGCCACCCGCTCGCCGGGAATACCGATGATCTTGTTGCCTTTACCTTTGCCCAACTGCGGCAGGTCGCTGATCTTGAACACCAGCAAACGCCCTTCGGTGGTCACCGACGCCAGCCAGTTGCTCTCACGATCATCCACCGGCCGCGGCAGGATCACCTTGGCGTTGTTGGGCAAGCTCAGCAACGCCTTGCCCGCCTTGTTCTTGGCCTGCAGGTCTTCACCCTTGACCACGAAACCGTAACCCGCGTCGGACGCGATCACATACAGCGCATCGTCGTCCGGCAGCAGCACACATTCGAAATTCGCCCCTGGCGGCGGCGTCAGACGCCCGGTCAACGGCTCGCCCTGTCCCCGTGCGGATGGCAAGGTGTGGGCCGGTACCGAATAACTGCGCCCGGTGGAATCGATAAACACCGCAAACTGGTTGGAACGCCCGGCCGCAGCGGTCTTGAACCCGTCACCGGCCTTGTACGACAGACCAGTGGCGTCAATATCATGCCCCTTGGCGGATCGAACCCAACCCTTTTCCGACAGAACGACAGTAATTTTCTCGTTTGGCAGCAGCTCGGTTTCTGTCAGGGCTTTCGCCTCGGCACGCTGCACAATTGGCGAACGACGCTCGTCACCGTAGGTTTCGGCGTCTTTGATCAGCTCGCTGCGCACCAGTTTCTTCAGCTTGGCCTCACTGCCCAGCAGGGCTTGCAGCTTGGCTTGCTCCTTGAGCAGCGCGTCCTGTTCGTCGCGCAGCTTCATCTCTTCCAGTCGCGCCAATTGACGCAAGCGGGTATCGAGGATGTAGTCAGCCTGGATCTCGCTCAGCTCAAACCGCGCGATCAGCTCGGCTTTCGGGTGCTCGGCGGTACGGATGATATGGATCACTTCATCCAGGTTGAGGTAGGCAATCAGCAAGCCGTCCAACAGGTGCAGGCGGCGCTCGACCTTGTCGAGGCGGAATTGCAGGCGGCGACGCACGGTCTGCACCCGGAACTCCAGCCACTCCACCAGCAGGTTGCGCAGGTTCTTCAACTGCGGCTTGCCGTCCAGGCCGATGATGTTGACGTTGACCCGGTAGCTGGACTCCAGGTCCGTGCTGGCAAACAGATGCTGCATCAACACTTCGTGGTCGACCCGGCTGTTGGTCGGGATGATCACGATGCGGCATGGGTTCTCGTGGTCGGACTCGTCACGCAGGTCGGCCACCTGCGGCAGTTTCGACGGTTTGGCCTGCATCAGCGCGGCGATCTGCTCCAGCACCTTGGCGCCCGACACCTGGTGCGGCAGTGCGGTGACGATAATGTCGCCATCCTCGATGTGGTACACGGCGCGCATGCGCACCGAGCCCTTGCCGGTTTCGTACATTTTCAGCAGGTCGGCGCGCGGTGTGATGATTTCCGCTTCGGTCGGATAGTCCGGGCCCTGGATGTGCTCGCAGAGCTGTTCAACCGTGGCTTTGGGCTCATCCAGCAAACGCACGCAGGCCGTGGCGACCTCACGCAGGTTGTGCGGCGGTACGTCAGTGGCCATACCCACCGCAATACCGGTGGTGCCATTGAGCAGGATATTCGGCAAACGTGCCGGTAACACCAGTGGCTCGTCGAGCGTGCCGTCGAAGTTGGGCCCCCAGTCGGCGGTGCCCTGCCCCAGTTCGCTCAGCAAGACTTCCGAGTAACGCGACAGGCGCGCTTCGGTGTATCGCATGGCAGCGAAGGACTTGGGATCATCCGGCGCACCCCAGTTACCCTGGCCGTCCACCAGCGTGTAGCGATAGCTGAACGGTTGGGCCATCAGCACCATGGCTTCGTAGCACGCCGAGTCGCCGTGGGGATGGAACTTACCGAGTACGTCACCGACGGTACGTGCCGATTTCTTGTGCTTGGAATCAGCGTCCAGGCCCAACTCACTCATGGCGTAGATGATGCGCCGTTGTACGGGCTTCAGGCCGTCGCCGATATGCGGCAAGGCACGGTCCATGATCACGTACATGGAGTAGTTGAGGTAGGCATTTTCGGTGAAGTCAGCCAGCGACCGGCGTTCTACGCCGTCTAAGCTGTCTGCGAGGATGTCACTCATGCGGGCCTCATCATGCTTGGGTATGGCGCAGCGGAAATGCCACGGCACCGGGTCAATTCAAAAAAGTGTTGGCTCATGGCTTGGCGCTCCAGCCACCGACAGGGGCGGCAAAACGATAGACCATGGGGCGTTTTTCACCATCGGCACGTGGGCCGAAATTGTTGTCCAGACCGATCCAGGCGCCATCGGCGTCCACCACCAACGCTTCGGCCAGGCCGTAGGGCTGATCGTATCGGCGTTGCGGCGTAAGCATCTCGGAAGCAAATGACCAGCATTGCTCGACAGCCCCTGTGACGGCATCGCGGCGGCACAGCTGGTATTGGCTGCTTTCGAGCGTGAACAATTTGCCCTGAAACAGCGCCACATCCGAAAAATTCCTGGCGACCGCCTTGGCCTTGGGCACCTGGGCAGGCTGCATCTCGGTGCCCGCCTCACTCAATAACACGCACGGGCCATCGCAGTCCCACAGGCTTTGCGGACGCTTGATGGAAATCAGGCCACGCCGTTCACGCTCAGCCGCCAGCCAGATCTGATTGCCTTCAGGGTTGATCGCCAAGCCTTCAAACAATGCATTGAAGTGCAGCAACAGGCCGCTGGCCCGGGCCTCACGCACCATGCCCGGCGCGATCCTCAACCAGTCCGGCGCCCCCGTAACCGGCACTTGCAGCACCGCCGCATGGGCTTCGCTGACAATGTAGCGGTTACCGGCGGCATCGCAGGTGATACCTTCAAAATCCAGGTCGCCACCGCGAATGAGCGAGGCTGCCTTGGTGCGCGAACGCAACCCCCAGGGCAAGCCGGACTCGGGCACCGGCGGCACGTCGATCTTCACGGTTTCGGCCTTCCAAGTCGTCTCGCTTGTATCCAGGCGGTAGATCTGGTCGTCGTCACGATCGGAAACCGTCCACAACTCGTTACCGCACAACGCCAGGCCCGACAGGTTGCCGCCGCGCATGCCGTCCACCGGGTGTTCGGACACCAACTTGAGCTCGGCCGCAGGCGCGGCAGCCACCTGGGCGGCCGCCAAACTGCTCAACATCAGGATCGCCAGGGCGAAACCTGTGCGCATCAGCCCAGAACCTCGGCCAGGTTGCCTTTGGATTCCAGCCAGGACTTGCGGTCCGGCGCGCGTTTCTTCGCCAGCAGCATGTCCATCATTTCCGAGGTGGCGGCGAAGTCGTCGCCCAGCGTCAACTGCACCAGGCGCCGGGTGTTCGGGTCCATGGTGGTTTCGCGCAGTTGCGGCGGGTTCATTTCACCCAGGCCTTTGAATCGCGTGACCTGTGGCTTGCCGCGCTTCTTCTCGGCCACCAGGCGGTCGAGGATGCCATCGCGCTCGGCTTCATCCAGGGCGTAGTAAATCTCTTTGCCCAGGTCGATCCGGTACAGCGGCGGCATGGCGACGTAGACATGGCCGGCATCCACCAGCGGGCGGAAATGCTGGACGAACAGCGCGCACAACAGCGTGGCGATGTGCAGGCCGTCGGAGTCGGCGTCGGCGAGGATGCAGATCTTGCCGTAGCGCAACTGACTCATGTCCGCCGCGCCCGGGTCTACCCCAATGGCCACGGCGATGTTGTGCACTTCCTGGCTGGCCAGGACTTCGCTGCCATCGACTTCCCAGGTGTTGAGGATCTTGCCGCGCAACGGCAGGATCGCCTGGAACTCCTTGTCCCGCGCTTGCTTGGCGGAACCGCCGGCGGAGTCACCTTCCACCAGGAACAGCTCGGAGCGCATCGGGTCCTGCCCGGCGCAATCGGCCAGTTTGCCGGGCAATGCCGGGCCCTGGGTGATGCGTTTGCGCTCGACCTTCTTGCTGGCCTTCAAGCGACGGCCGGCGTTGTTGATCGCCAGCTCAGCCAGGGCCAGGCCCAGTTCAGGGTGCTCATTGAGCCACAGGCTGAACGCATCCTTGACCACCCCAGAGACAAACGCCGCCGCTTCACGGGACGACAGGCGCTCTTTGGTCTGGCCGGAAAATTGCGGCTCCTGCATCTTCATCGACAGCACGAACGCAATGCGCTCCCACACGTCTTCCGGCGCCAGCTTCACCCCGCGTGGCAGCAGGCTGCGGTATTCGCAGAATTCGCGCATGGCATCGAGCAGGCCCTGGCGTAAGCCGTTGACGTGGGTGCCGCCCTGGGCGGTGGGGATCAGGTTGACGTAGCTTTCCTGCACGCTATCGCCGCCCTCGGGCAACCACAGCAGCGCCCAGTCCACGGCCTCTTTATTACCGGCCAGGCTGCCGCAGAACGGCTCGTTGGGCAGGCGCTCGAAGTCGCTGACGGAGTCTTCCAGGTACGAACGCAGGCCGTCTTCGTAATGCCACTCGACCTTCTCGCCGGTGCCTTTGTCTTCAAAGGTCACCAGCAGGCCCGGGCATAGCACGGCCTTGGCCTTGAGCACATGCTTGAGGCGGCTGATGGAGAATTTCGGCGAATCGAAGTATTTCGGGTCCGGCGCGAAGTACACGCTGGTGCCGGTGTTGCGCTTGCCAACGGTGCCGATCACTTCCAGGTCGGTGGCTTTGTAGCCATCGGCAAAGGTCATCTGGTACTCGTTGCCGTCGCGCTTGACCTTGACCCGCACCAGCGTGGACAGGGCGTTGACCACGGAAATACCCACACCGTGCAGGCCACCGGAAAACTGGTAGTTCTTGTTGGAGAACTTGCCACCCGCGTGGAGCTTGGTGAGGATCAGCTCGACGCCCGGCACCCCCTCTTCCGGGTGGATGTCCACCGGCATGCCGCGACCATCGTCGGACACTTCCAGGGAGTGGTCAGCGTGGAGAATGACATGCACCGACTTGGCGTGCCCGGCCAAGGCTTCGTCGACGCTGTTGTCGATGACTTCCTGGGCAAGGTGGTTCGGCCGACTGGTGTCGGTGTACATGCCGGGGCGTTTGCGCACCGGGTCGAGGCCCGAGAGGACTTCGATGGCGTCGGCGTTATAAGAGCTAGCGCTGGGAGTGGCCATGGGGTCTCGTCGTGAGTCGTTCGATTAAAAAATGACCTGCGACTTTACAGTGCAGCAAAGTCGAAGGATTGATACTGATCTGCGCCAATACCGGCAAAGCTCAAGATCGCCGGTAATTGCCGGGCGAAACCCTGGTAACCATGGTCGCCGCCGGCCTGGATGCGCAAGGCACAGGCCCGGTAATACTGCTGGGCGAGGCGATAATCCAGGGTTTCATCCCCGGTCTGCAACCACACCTGATACCGCGCGGCGTCCTGGGGCGCCGGGACTTCCAGTTCGGCCAGGGCCGTCACGTGGTCGTGGGTCAGCTCCCAGGTTTCATCGGTGTAGAGGTTCTTCTGGGTGCCCAGGTAACCGTCGAACATCCGATGGGGGCTGACCGCCGGGTTCACCAGCAATGCCTTGAGGCCATGGCGTTCGGCAAGATGGGTTGCATAGTAGCCGCCGAGTGAGCTGCCGACCAGCAGTGGCCGACCCAGTTCGGCAATCGCGGCTTCCAGTTGAGGAATCGCCTGACGGGGATGGTGATGCAGGGCCGGTACACGCAGTTGCCCGGCCAGGCCAAGGTTGTCCATCACGGTGATCAGCTGGCTGGCCTTGTTGGACGCCGGCGCGCTGTTGAAACCGTGGATATACAGGATCGAAGCGGACATGCCGGGCTCTCCATGACTCAGCCAAAGAGGCGCAGTTTACAGGGATCGAAGCCGTGTGTGATGACCTCAGCCCTCAATACACCGAAGATCCAATGTGGGAGTGGGCTTGCCCCCGATAGCGGAGTGTCAGGCACTGTTAGATGTGACTGATCCACCGCCATCGGGGGCAAGCCCCATCCCACAGTCAATAGCCGTTGCTGCCGTAGTCCACGGTAAATTCGAAGCCCTGGACACGCTCCACCCCGGTCTCCAACCGTCCGTCGGCGTGCAGGCGCAGCCAGCGGTAGCCCGGTGCCTGTTCACTGACCTTGAAATCCTCGCTGCCCGGCGCGAACTGGATGCAGGTGGACGGCGACGCCAGCAGGCGCACGCCGTTGCGCTCGTGGTCGATTTCCTGGTGCACATGCCCCCACAGTACCGCCCTCACCTGCGGGAAACGGTCGAGCACCGCAAACAGGGCCTCCGGGTTACGCAGGCCAATGGGTTCCATCCAGGCGCAACCGATGGACACCGGATGATGGTGGAAGCACACCAGATGGTGACGGTTCGGCGCTTCGCTCAGGGCCTGGGCGAGCAGTTGCAATTGGCTGTCCTGCAAGTAACCGGGCACAGAGCCGGGTACAGCGGAGTCCAGCAGGGTGACACGCCAATGGCCGATATCGACCACCGGTTCCAGCAAGTCGCTGTGCACGGCGGCGTGGGCCATGACCTGCGGCTCGTCGTGATTGCCAGGAATCCAGCGCGTCGGGGCGCCGATGGGCGCCGTCATATCGCGAAACTGCTGATAAGACTCCAGCGTGCCGTCCTGGGAAAGATCCCCGGTGGCTAACACCAGATCAATGCGTGCCTGCTGCGCACGCACCAACTCGATCACCCTTTGCAGGCTGTCACGGGTGTTCATGCCCAACAGCGTGCCATCGGCCTCGGCAAACAGGTGGCTGTCGGACAGTTGCACCAGCAAGGCCGGTGCATCGGGGCTCACGGTGGATACGCTCGGCAAGGCGCTCTCCCAAGGCAATCGCAGGAATGGACGTTTGGCGTGATTATGCTGGGGCAGGACACAAAGAGGAAACCCAGGAAGCGGACGCAGTTCACATCTACCGCACGGCTTCGAACTCATGGCCCAGGGCCAGGCAGTGACTCAACCATTCACCGAGGAACACATTCAGTTGTGCTTTCTCGTCGGGCTGGTGCATGAACACGTTGGGGTAAGGATAGATGCTGCGAAAGCGCCGCGCATGTTCGGCGCTGATCACTTCGGCCATGCGTGCGTCGTGGTACACCTGCACTTCCAACTGCGGCACCGGCAGCCAAGGCAGGCTGTGCTCCTGGCGCACGCGCAGGGTGGTGGTGTACGGGCAGTTGACGATCACTTCCAAGGCCAGCACGCCGAGCATCTGGTCGCCATGGGTCACGCCGATACGCCGCGCCTCGGGGGCGTGACGCATGTCGGGGAGCAGGCGCATCAGCCGCGCATAGTTGGCCTCGCAGGCGGCTTGCAGCCCGATCAGGTCGACTCGATAACGTTCCCGTGCCTTTACTGCCATAACCCCCTCACTTCCGCGCGATTAAGCGCAAGCCACTGCAGGGCGATAATGCTGGCTGCGTTGGAAATTTTGCCGTCGCGCACCGCTTGCAGGGCATCTTCGAAGGCCCACACGGTGACGCGGATATCTTCAGCTTCTTCTTCCAATCCATGGACGCCCCCCGCGCCCGAGCTGTCGCAACGGCCCAGGTACAAGTGGACAAATTCGGTACTGCCACCGGGCGACGGGAAATATTTGGTGATCGGCCACAGCGCGGAGAATGTCAGCCCAGCTTCCTCCTCGGCTTCGCGGTGTGCAACCTCCTCCGGCTCTTCATCCTTGTCGATCAGGCCGGCGACCATCTCTACCAGCCACGGGTTGTCGGTACGCCCCATGGCGCCGACGCGGAACTGCTCGATCAGCACCACTTCGTCACGCTGCGGGTCGTAGGGCAGCACGCACACGGCATCATGACGAACAAAGACTTCACGGTTGATCACCCGGCTCATGCCGCCATCGAACTTCTCGTGGCGCAGTTGCACGCGATCAAGCTTGTAGAAGCCCTGGTAGGCATTGTCGCGCTGAACAATCTCGATTGTGCTCGGCGTCGATTTTGCAAAATCCGTCATATCCCTTCCTCGTTGAGCCTGCGCAATTGGCGCCATCCTAACGCGCTCATGCCTCTGGATGCAGCCCCTTTCCAGTTGCCGGGATAGACGGCGGGCGTCAAACACACTCTAATCAGCTTAGTGGCGAACTGACTGCCGTGCTGGCAGTCGAAGCTCCACAAATTTCGCTCTTATCGATAGACGAAGGACTTACATGTCGCTTTTAAAAATCGCCTCCGTGGCCTGCATCGCATTGACCCTCGGCGCGTGCCAGAGCCTGTTCCAGCCGAGTTACAAAACCCCGGTGGAAGCCACCCGCGACGCCACCGAGCAAAGCAAGCCGGGCTGCGCCAGCGCCGATTGCCCGCTGGTGAATATCGACACCGTGCACTTTGCCAAGGAACCCAAGCTGGACGCATTGATTGAACAGCGCCTGCTGGAAATGACCCAAAGCGATCCCCTGCCGACGAGCCTGGAGACCTATCGCGAGCAATTCCTGAAAACCGCCGCTCCACGCAACAGCATGTACTTGCAGGCCAAGGTACGTGAACAGCATGACGGCTTGGTGATCATCGAATTGTCCAGCTACCTGGACCAGGGCGCCACCCACGGCGAGCCCGGCCGTGCGTTCATCAACTATTCGCGCCAGCGGCAAAAGGCCCTGACCCTGACCGACATGCTGCTGCCCGGCAAGGAAGATGCGTTCTGGAAAGCCGCCCAGGTGGCCCACAACAGCTGGCTGATCAGCACCCGCCTGAGCCTGGAGCCGGAGTATGTGAAGACCTACCCCTTCCAGAAAACCCCGAACGTGGCGCTGACCTATGGGGGCGTGATCCTCAAGTACCCTACCAACACCATCGCGCCGTACGCCCTGGGCCACGTCGAATTGCAGATTCCCTACTCACGCCTGGACGGCATCATCCAGCCTGAGCTGGTGCCTGCACGCCGCTGAAGGCTTTAGCCAGAATTAACTGCAACAGCCCTGCCAGCACCAGCGCCGGCAGGGTCGCGCCGATGTCCGGATACAGATTGGCCAACAGGTGATACGTCGCGACGCCGCCCAGCCAAGCCAGCAGCGCCGGCCAACGCAGGTTGGCGACAGCACCCTGGCCACGACGACGCAGGATAAAGTGATCCACCAGCACCACGCCGAACAGCGGCGCGAACACCGAGCCGATCAGCAACAGGAAGTTCTGGTATTGCGCCAACGGTGCAAAGCAGGCGATAAGCGTGCAGATCACGCCGATGGCCAACGCCAGGTGCTCCACCTTCAAACGCAACAGCAGGCCGCTGGAAACCGCCGCCGAGTGAATATCGGCAAAGGCATTTTCCGACTCATCCAGCAGGATCAGCAGCAGCGGAATCCCCAGGCCAGCCCCGGCCAGCGCCAGCAACAGCGCATTCACCTCACCGCTCGGCGCAAACGCCAGGGTGTAGGCCACGCCCAGGCTCATCAGCCAGAAATTACCGATAAAGAAACCCAGCGCCGTGCCGCCAAACACGTTTTTGGCGCGCTTGCCGAAGCGTGAGTAATCGGCAATCAGCGGCAGCCATGACAGCGGCATGGCAATCGCGATATCAACGCCCACCGCGAACGGCATCGAACTGTCACCGGCGTTGGCCCAGAGTGCGGCGAGGTCGGCTTTGGCGAACAGGTTCCAGGTCAGCCACAGGCAGGCGGCGAGCAGCAGCCAGATGCCCCATTTGCGCAGGACCTGACGCACAAACGTCAGTGGACCGCTGACCGCCAGCAAGGTCGCCAGACCGCCGAAGAACAGCGTCCACAGCAATGGGCTGGCCAACAGGCTGCCGTCGCTGAATGCCCGCGCGCCCAACAGGCTCGCGGCGTCACGCATCACGATGATTTCGAACGAGCCCCAGCCGATCAGTTGCAGCAGGTTGAGCAACGCCGGCAGGCTGGCGCCCTTGGCACCCAGGCTGAGCTTGAGCGCGGCCATGGCGGACAGGCCGGTATCGCTGCCGATGACGCCGACGGCGGCCAGCAGCAGGACGCCGACCAGGGTGCCGAGGAAAATCGCCAGCAACGAACCGGACAAGCCCAGGCCCGGCGCCAGCAAGGCGCCGGTCTGCAGGACCATCAGGCCGATGCCGAGGGAGAACCACAGGGAGAACAGGTCGCGGGCGCCGAAGACTCTTTTGTCGCTCGGCACTGCGATATCGGGGGAGTAAGTACTCGGTTGAATGCTCAAGGGGGTTATCTCTGAGGAACATTTGTTGTTTGTCGGATCGCTATCGGGGGCAAGCCCCCTCCCACAATTTGAGTAATGTGGGAGGGGGCTTGCCCCCGATAAGGCCGGTACAGGCGCCTACGATCTCGAATCAGACCTTTTTGTAGAGCTGACTGCCTTCCTGCTTGAACCGCTCCGCCTGCTCGGCCAGGCCCTTGGCAACGTCCACGTCCACCGCTTCAATGCGCTGGTTGGCCGCGTACTCACGCACTTCCTGGGTGATCTTCATCGAGCAGAACTTCGGCCCGCACATCGAGCAGAAGTGCGCGACCTTTGCCGAGTCCTTCGGCAGGGTTTCGTCGTGATAGGAACGCGCGGTGTCGGGGTCAAGGCCAAGGTTGAACTGGTCTTCCCAGCGGAACTCGAAACGCGCCTTGCTCAAGGCGTTATCGCGGATCTGCGCGCCCGGATGACCTTTGGCGAGGTCCGCCGCGTGGGCGGCGATCTTGTAGGTGATGATCCCGGTCTTCACGTCATCCTTGTTCGGCAGGCCCAGGTGTTCCTTGGGCGTGACGTAGCAGAGCATGGCGCAACCGAACCAGCCGATCATCGCCGCGCCGATGCCGGAGGTGATGTGGTCGTAGCCTGGCGCGATGTCGGTGGTCAGCGGGCCGAGGGTGTAGAACGGCGCTTCGTCGCAGCACTCGAGCTGCTTGTCCATGTTCTCCTTGATCAGCTGCATCGGTACGTGGCCAGGGCCTTCGATCATGGTTTGCACGTCGTGCTTCCAGGCGGTCTTGGTCAGTTCGCCCAAGGTTTCCAGCTCACCGAATTGCGCGGCGTCGTTGGCGTCGGCAATCGAACCCGGGCGCAGGCCATCGCCGAGGGAGAAGCTGACGTCGTAGGCCTTCATGATTTCGCAGATTTCGTCGAAATGCGTGTAGGTGAAGTTCTCTTTGTGGTGCGCCAGGCACCACTTGGCCATGATCGAGCCGCCACGAGACACGATGCCGGTGACGCGCTTGGCGGTCAGCGGCACGTAGCGCAGCAACACGCCGGCGTGGATGGTGAAGTAGTCGACGCCCTGCTCGGCCTGTTCGATCAGGGTGTCGCGGAACAGCTCCCAGGTCAGGTCCTCGGCGGCGCCGCCGACTTTTTCCAGGGCCTGGTAGATCGGCACGGTGCCGATCGGCACCGGCGAATTGCGGATGATCCATTCGCGGGTTTCATGAATATGTTTGCCGGTGGACAGGTCCATCACCGTGTCCGAGCCCCAGCGAATGCCCCAGGTCAGTTTGGCCACTTCTTCTTCGATGGACGAACCCAGGGCGCTGTTGCCGATGTTGCCGTTGATCTTCACCAGAAAGTTACGGCCGATGATCATCGGTTCCAGTTCGGTGTGGTTGATGTTGGCCGGGATGATCGCGCGGCCGCGGGCGATTTCTTCGCGCACGAATTCGGGGGTGATGATCTTCGGCACGCTGGCGCCAAAGCTGTGGCCGGCGTGCTGCTGGTCGAGCAGGCCACTGGCGCGGGCTTCTTCGAGCTTCATGTTTTCGCGGATGGCGACGTATTCCATCTCGGCGGTGATGATGCCTTTGCGCGCGTAGTGCATCTGGGTGACATTGGCGCCGGCCTTGGCACGACGCGGGTTCTTCACATGGGCGAAGCGCAACGCGGTCAACTCGGCGTCGCTGAGGCGCTGTTGGCCGAAGTGCGAGCTGAGGCCCGGCAGGCGCTCGGTGTCGCCACGCGCTTCGATCCACGGCGAGCGCACATCGCCCAGGCCTTTGCGCACATCGATGATCACGTTGGGGTCGGTGTAGGGGCCGGAGGTGTCATACACGGTAACCGGCGCGTTGATCTCACCGCCGAAATCGGTGGGGGTGACGTCCAGGCTGATTTGTCGCATCGGTACACGGATGTCCGGGCGAGTGCCTTCTACGTAGATCTTCTGCGAGCGGGTAAAGGGCTGCACGGAGCCGGAGTCGACTTTGGCCGACTCACTCAAATGCACGGTATTTTTTAATTTTGTAGTCATCACGGGCTCCAATATCCAGGCGGTGGATTATTGTCGGAGCGAACCTGTGACGGACGGACGCACTGGAACCAGTGCTGTGCTTGGCGCACGAGGCTGTTCGATTGTCGAACAACATCCCGGACGAAGCACAAGAGGACTCGCCGGGTGACGAGAAATCTTGTTCCCTACGCAGGCGCTAACCTGATCAGGTTCAACGGGATCCGGTATTTACCGATCTCAGCCTTCCAACAAGGCACCCCGACAAGAACGCGGCCAGTCTAGACCATGCCGTGGGCAAATTGCCAATGGCGGTGCATTCAGCGTGATGAATGGCGTGATTGCGGGATTGTTGCGCCGAGTCAGCACCACTACACTCGGTTGCCGCCACAATGCTTGACGCCAGGAATGGCCGGCCTTAGCCTTGGGCGCTAAATTATCATCGTAATATTCAAACTAGGGATCGCCTCATGCTGCGCAAACTTTCACTGGCTTTTGCCGTGTCTTGTGCGACCAACGGAATGGTCTGGGCAGCTGAAGCGCCCTTGTCCGCCAAAACCGACCTGGTCAGCGTCTACCAGGAAGCGGTGGACAACAACGCCGACCTGGCCGCCGCCCGTGCCCAGTATGGCGCGCAAAAGGAAGTGGTGCCCCAGGCCCGCGCCGGCCTGCTGCCGAACCTGACCGGCGGTGCCGATATCAACAACGTGCGCACCCAGATCGACACCCCGGCCGCCACCGCCAACCGCGATGCGCACTCCTGGCGCGCCACCCTGAGCCAGCCGCTGTTCCGTGCCGACCGCTGGTTCCAGCTGCAAGCCGCCGAGGCCACCAATGAGCAGGCGGCATTGCAACTGTCGGCCACCGAACAGAACCTGATCCTGCAAAGCGCCGAAAGCTATTTTGCCGTGCTGCGCGCCCAGGACAACCTGGCCTCGACCAAGGCCGAAGAAAACGCGTTCAAACGCCAGCTGGACCAGTCCAACGAGCGCTTTGACGTGGGCCTGTCGGACAAGACCGACGTGCTGCAATCCCAGGCCAGCTACGACACCGCCCGCGCCAACCGCATCCTGGCCCAGCGCCAGGTCGAGGATGCGTTCGAAGCGCTGATCACCCTGACCAACCGCCAGTACAACTCGATCCAGGGCATCGTCCACACGCTGCCGGTGCTGCCGCCGCTGCCGAACGACGCCAAGGCCTGGGTCGAAACCGCCGGCCGCCAGAACCTGAACCTGCTGGCCAGCAACTACGCGGTCACTGCCGCCGAAGAAACCCTCAAGCAGCGCAAGGCCGGTCACGCGCCAACCCTGGACGCCGTGGCGCAATATGAGAAAGGCGACAATGACGCCCTCGGTTTCAGCAACCCGAACGCCTTCGGCACCCCGTACCGGGGTGATGTGGAACAGCGCACCATTGGCCTGCGCCTGAGCATCCCGATCTACAGCGGCGGGCTGACCAGCTCGCAGGTGCGTGAGTCCTACTCGCGCCTGGGCCAGACCGAGCAGCAGCGCGAAGGCCTGCGCCGCCAGGTGGTGGAAAACACCCGCAACCTGCACCGCGCGGTGAACACCGACGTGGAGCAGGTACAGGCGCGCCGCCAGTCGATCATCTCCAACCAGAGCGCGGTGGAAGCCACGGAAATCGGCTATCAGGTGGGGACGCGCAATATCGTCGACGTGCTCGACTCACAGCGCCAGCTCTACGCGTCGGTGCGCAACTACAACAACAGCCGCTACGACTACATCCTCGACAACCTGCGCCTGAAGCAGGCGGCCGGCACCTTGAACCCGGGAGACCTGCAGGACCTGGCGCGCTACCTCAAGGCTGACTACAACCCGGACCGCGACTTCCTGCCGCCGGACCTGGCCAAGGCTGCCGCCGAGCAGCTCAAGGCCCGCCCCGGCAACTGAATCCACTGCCCCCCTCCCACATTGAGTCAGGTGCTGATTCAGTCAGGCAGCAGTCGACCCAGGCCATCCAGCAACCGCTTCAACGCGCCCTGGTTGGCCTGCATCACCTTGAGCCCCGCCTGCGCCATCTTGCGCGCATCCTGCGGCAGTTCGAACAACTGGCGCACGGCTTCGGCCAACCCTTCTGCGTCGTCCACCGCGCGCAAAGCCCCGGCTTCACGCATCATCGCGGTGATTTCGAGGAAGTTGAACACATGTGGCCCCATGATCACCGGCAAGGCCAGCGCCGCCGGTTCCAGTGGGTTGTGCCCACCGGTCGCCACCAGGCTGCCGCCTACGAACGCGCTATCGGCCAAGGCGTAGAGAAACAGCAACTCGCCCATGGTGTCGCCGAGCAGTACCGACGTGTTCGCGGTGACGGGTTCGCCACTGGAGCGACGCACCGTGGCAAAACCCTGCTGCTCGCACAATGCGAACATCGGGCCGAAGCGCTCCTGATGGCGCGGCACCAGAATCAGCAGAGCGTTGGGGTAGCTGTCGAGCAGTCGGCGATGGGCGGCCAGCACCACCTCATCTTCACCTTCATGGGTACTCGCTGCGATCCACACCGGACGCTCGCTGGCACCCCATTGCGCGCGCAACGCGGCGGCGCGCACCGGCAACTGGGGGTCGATGGTCAGGTCGAACTTGATCGAGCCGGTGACTTCGACGGTTTCCGGCCGAGCCCCCAAATCCAGGAAGCGCTGCGCTTCGGCTTGCGTCTGCACAGCGAACAGGCTCATTTCGGCCAACATCGGCGCCGTCAGCCTGGCAAAGCGCCCATAGCCCTTGGCCGAACGCGCCGACAACCGCGCATTGGCCAATGCCACCGGAATCCCGCGCCGGGCGCAGGCGTGGATATGATTGGGCCACAGCTCGGTTTCCATGATCACCGCGAGCTTGGGCTGTACACGATCAAGAAAACGCTTGGCCGCGCACGGCAAGTCATACGGCAAGTAGCAGTGCTGGATTCGCGGTTCATTGGCGAACAACGCCTGGATACGCTCGGAACCGGTCGGCGTCATGCAGGTGACGGTGATCGGCAGCGTCGGATAACGCTCCAGCAACCCGCGCACCATAGGCGCAGCGGCAATGCTTTCGCCCACCGACACGGCGTGCACCCAGATCCCACCCGGCCGCATCACCGGCAAGCCATAGGAGAAGCGCTCGCCGACGCGCTTGGCATAGGCCGGCGCCTTGCGCGCGCGCAGCCACAGACGTAAAGCCACCAAGGGCAGCGCCAGGTAAAACAGACAGCTGTAGAGAGTTCTATTCATGGCGGCGGAGTTTATCGGCTTTTTCAGTCGATCGCCTGCAAGCACTCGGCAAATCGTTTGGCCAGGAAGCGCGCTGCCGGCCCCAGATGTTCGTCGCGCCGCCAGACCAGCTCGACCACCAGGGCCGGCGGCGTCCATTCGCTGTCCAGTTCGACCATCTGTTGCTGGTAGGTCGGGTATTGCACGATATGCCGCGGCAACCAGGCCCAGCCCAGGCCACTCATCAGCCATTCGGCCAGCACGTAGAAACTGTCGGCGCGCCACACCAGCGGGCTGGCGGCTTCGCTGCCGGGGTAGACACTGGTCTGGGTCGACATCAGCAACTGGCGGAACTGCGCCAGGTGCTGGCACGTTACATAGGTTTCCTTGGCCAGCGGGTGATTCACACCGCACACCGTGACCATCTCCACGCTGCCGACCACGCGCCGCTCCAGGGCTTCTGGGATCTGGTCGTGATAGAACAGCAGGCCCAGGTCAGCCTTGCGCTCCACCAGCTTGCGCGCCACATCACCCTGGGCCGCGCTGGACAACTGTACCTCCAACAACGGGTACTGCCCGGCCAGTGCCTCAAGACTATCGAGCACTGGCTGGAACAGCATGGCTTCATCCTGGGCCAGGCGCAGGCAGGCCTCTTCACCACGGGTCAATGACAGTGCCCGGCCATTGAGTCGCTCGCACTGGCGCAGCACTTCGCGCGCTTCTTCCAGCAACACACTGCCGGCTTCGGTCAGCCGGGGCTGGCGGCCGCTGCTACGCTCGAACAGGCTGACGCCCAGGTCCGCCTCCAGCATGGCAATCCCATTGCTGACCGCCGATTGAGCCTTGCGCTGCTGGCGCGCCACCGCCGAAAACGAACGCTGCTCGGCGACGCTGACAAACAAACGCATCCGTTCCAGATCCCACTGTACGCTCATGGCTCAACCCATCTTTGATTCGGATAGGTAATGACTTTACCCCATCTGACATAACTCTAAAATGCCAGCCTTAACTGACCGCTTTATCCGAGGACTGCCCCATGAACGCCGCCTACTGCTATCTGGCTATCGCCATCTGCTCGGAAGTGATCGCCACCGTTTCCATGAAAGCCATCAAGGGCTGGAGCACGCCTATCCCACTGCTGCTGGTGATCGTCGGCTACGGCGTGGCGTTCTGGATGCTGACGCTGGTGGTGCGCACCGTGCCGGTGGGCGTGGCCTACGCGGTGTGGGCTGGAATGGGCATTGTGATGGTCAGCATCGCGGCGTTGTTCATCTACGGGCAGAAGCTGGATATCCCGGCGATGCTGGGGATGGGCCTGATTGTGCTGGGCGTGGTGGTGATCCAGCTGTTCTCGAAAACCGCCGGGCACTGACCACTCCTCAACAGCCTGTATACTGCACCTCTTGTCTTGAACACTGAGGTCGCCCATGCCATCCGTTATTTCCACCGACGTTCTGATTGTCGGCGCCGGGGTTGCCGGCCTCTGGCTGAATGCGCGCCTGCGCCGCCAGGGGTTTTCCACGGTGGTGGTGGAAAACGCCACCTTGGGTGGCGGGCAGAGCGTGAAGTCCCAGGGGATCATTCACGGTGGTGCTAAGTACGCCCTGCACGGCGCGATCACCGGCGCGTCCGAAGCCATTGCCGACATGCCGCGTCGCTGGCGCGAAGCACTGGCGGGTAGCGGTGAGCTGGACCTGCGCGGCGTACGCTTGTTGTCCGAGGCGCATTACCTGTGGTCCCCCGGCACGCTCGCCGGCAACCTCACCAGTTTTTTCGCCAGCAAGGCCGTGCGTGGCCGTGTTGATCAGGTCAAGGGCGACGATTTACCCGCAGCGCTGCAAGACCGCCGCTTCAAGGGCAAGGTCTACCGCCTTGCCGAGTTGGTCATCGATGTACCGAGCCTGATCGAACGCCTGGCCCAACTGGCCGGCGATGGTTTGCTCGCCGGCCAGCACATCGAACCGTTGTTGGAAGGCGACACGTTGGTGGGCTTGAAGGTGGACAGTCGCGAGATCCGCGCCCAGCGCATCGTGTTGAGTGCCGGCGCAGGTACGGCGGATCTGCTGACCGCGCTGGGCATCAGCCAGCCGGCCATGCAAAAACGCCCATTGCATATGATCATCGCCAAAGGGCCCGGCCTGAAGCCACTGTATGCCCACTGCCTGGGCGGCGGCACCAAACCGCGCATTACCGTTACCACTCACCCGGCGGCCGATGGCAACTGGGTGTGGTACATGGGCGGCGATATTGCCGAAGCCGATGGTGTGGCGCGCACCCCGCAGGAACAGATTGCTATGGCGCAAAAAGAGCTGGCGCAGTTGCTGCCCTGGATCGACATGAGCCAGACCCAATGGGCGACCCTGCGCGTCGACCGCGCGGAGCCCCTGCAATCGGGCCTGACCCGGCCCGACAACGCCTTCATCGCCGAGCAAGGCCGTCTGCTGGTGGGCTGGCCGACCAAATTGGCCCTGGCACCAGACTTCGCCGATCGGGTGATCAACAGCCTGGAGCGTGACGGCATCCGCCCAAGTGTCGGCGAGCCGCTGCCCGACCTGCCAAGACCCGCCATCGGCGTGCCTGCCTGGGAGCAACTGTTGCCATGAGCCTGCCCACCCTGCACGACCTGCACCGCCCCCTGGGCAGCACTGGCCTGCTGGTATCACCCCTGGGCCTGGGCACCGTCAAGCTGGGCCGCGACCAAGGGGTGAAATACCCCAGCGGCTTCCAGATCCCCGGCGACGACGAGGCCCGCATGCTGTTGCGCCAGGCCCGTGAACTGGGCATCAACCTGATCGACACCGCGCCGGCCTATGGCATGAGCGAAGAACGTCTGGGGCCGCTGCTGCGGGGCCAGCGCAAAGACTGGGTGATCGTCAGCAAAGTCGGCGAAGAATTCGAGAATGGCGCGTCCAGCCACGACTTCAGCGCGGCCCACACCCGGATGTCGATCGAGCGCAGCTTGAAACGACTTGAAACCGATTTTATCGACCTGGTGCTGGTGCACTCCGACGGTAACGACCTGCATATCCTCAATGACTGCGAGGTCTACCAGACCCTGTCGGCGCTGAAACAGGAAGGCAAGATCCGTGGTTTCGGCTTTTCCGGCAAGACCGTCGAGGGCGGCGTAAAGGCTCTGGAACAGGGCGATTGCGCGATGGTCACCTACAATCTGAACGAACAAGCCGAGAAAGCCGTCATTGAATATGCGGCGGCCCATGGCAAGGGCATCCTGGTGAAAAAGGCCTTGGCCAGCGGCCACGTGTGCCTGGAGCCGGGAATGGATCCAATTCGCGCCAGTTTCATGTTGTTGTTTGCGCAAACAGGCGTTGCCAGTGCTATTGTCGGGACCATTAATCCGCTGCACCTGGCCCATAACGTGGCGACCGCTGCCCAGGTCATTCGTCAACTCTGATGCCGCCGACGCGGCCGACCCCGTCGCAAGAAGGAGCCGACATGCCGCGAACGCTCATAAGAAAAAACCCCAGCAACTTCAAGACACTGCCGCTGCACGTCGAAGCCACCCCCGAAGGCCTGAGCTACCAGAGCGTCGGCATGCCGCTCAACTTTGCCCAGACCCTGCAACGGCGCAAGCCGGTGGAGGTGGCAGACCCCGAGCGTTTCGCCCTGGAACTGGCCAACCTCGGCGTGTCGGTGCGCCTGACCCTGCATTGGCAAAACAAGGATTACTGGGTGCTGGTGCGCCAGCGCCGCCAGGACCGTGGCGACGTGGTACTCAAGCTGATCTCAGGCTACGTGCCCGCCCATGAGCTGAACCTGCCGCTGCACACCGCCATCCAGGAAATTGCCGAAGAATGCCTGCTGGAGACGCCGGAAGGCTGGCTCGGCGGGCGCTTCAACGACACCTGGCTGCCGGCCCCCTACTCCGCCGCCCTGCATTACCGCGAAGCCCTGCCCTTTCGCCTCAGCCCGCTGTCCGGCGCGGCTCGCCCGGTGCGCTGCGCCACCACCCAGTTGATCGAACGCCCGCGCGCCTATGTGCACCTGCCCACGGCATCGCTGCAATTGATCTACGACCTGCGCCTGGAAGTGCCCAAGGAAGCCAAATCCCTGAGCCTGTTCCATGTGGACGAACGCCTCGAAGGCGACCAACTGGTCGCCCGCCTCGACCGTCAACGCCCGGACCTGTACCTGATGCCATTGAAAGACGGCCAGCCCCAGGCTGAGTTGTACACCGTCAAGAAAGACCAGTTGTACCCGGCGAGCATGCGAGGCTTGTACCTGGCGGAGAGCTTCGCCCAGCAGGAAGGCTGGCTGGTTCGTGAGGAGCGGATTCGCTGGAAGGATTGGCTGCGCCAGCAAGGTCTGGCAGAGCCTGAGAAAGAGTCGAAATTGAAACGCCTGGCCCAGCGGGTGCTGCGCAAGATCGTGCCGAAGAAAAAAACCAAGGCCTGACGCAAGCCAGCTCCCACAGCGATGGCGTTCAGCCTTTGAGCAAGCGCTCCAGGCCCACCTTCAACGGCGTGGGCTCCGGCAGTGTGAAGCTCGCCAGCAACCGCTGGTTGTTCGCCCGCGAATGCCGGATATCGCCGGAGCGTGCCGGCCCGTAAGTCACCGCCGGCAGCTTGCCGACGATGTCTTCCAAGGCCCGCAGCACATCCTTGAGCGTGGTGGTGCGGTTCCAGCCGACATTGATTGCGCCCAGCGGAGCTTCAGGCGCTTCAATAGCCTGCACCAGCAAATCCACCAGGTCCCCCACGTACATGAAGTCGCGGGTTTGCTCGCCATCGCCAAACACGGCAATCGGCACGCCCTGTTGCACGCGCTCGCTGAAGATACTGATCACGCCGGAATACGGCGATGACGGGTCCTGCCGTGGCCCGAAGATATTGAAGAAACGGAAGATCACCGGCTCCAGGCCATGCTGGCGACGGTAGAAATCGAAGTAGTGCTCGCCGGCCAACTTGTCGGACGCATAGGGCGTGAGCGGCGCCTTGGTGGTCTCTTCGTCGATCGAAGCCCCTTCGCCATTGTTGCCATATACCGCAGCGCTGGAGGCATACACCACACGCTTGACGCCGGCCTTGCGCATGGCTTCGCACACATTCAGGGTGCCGACGAAATTGCTCTGGTGCGTGCTGACCGGGTCATCCACCGAGGCCTGCACCGAGGCCACCGCTGCCAGATGCACCACCGCCGCTGCGCCGACAGCGGCACGGGCGACCCACTCGGCATCGGCCACATCACCTTCCAGCAGTTCGACGCGCGGATTGTCCAACGGCAAGTTACTGCGCTTGCCGGTGGAGAGGTTATCCAGTACCCGCACGCCGTAGCCTTTGGCGAGCAGCGCATCGACCAGGTGCGAGCCGATAAACCCCGCGCCGCCGGTGACAAGAACCTGCTTACTCATTGTTGCGGATCTTCTCGACAATGGCGGTGGTCGAGCTGTTCTCGACCAGGCCCAGCACCTTGACCTTGCCACCGTAGGCGCTGACGATGTCCGCCCCCACGACCTGGTCGACAGAGTAGTCGCCGCCCTTGACCAGCACGTCCGGCTTGACCTGGGCCAGCAGGTTTTCCGGGGTCGCTTCAGGGAAGCTGATCACCCAGTCCACCGCGCCCAGCCCCGCCAGCACCGCCATGCGCCGGTCGACACTGTTGATCGGACGGCCAGGGCCTTTCAGGCGGCTGACCGACGCATCGTCATTGACCGCGACAATCAGTCGATCCCCCTGGGCACGCGCCTGTTCCAGGTAAGTCACATGGCCGGCGTGCAGGATGTCGAAACAACCGTTGGTGAACACAATGCTTTCGTTGTGGGCGCGGGCATCGTCAATCGCCAGCAGCAATTGTTCGATAGTCAGCACGCCCCGCTCCGAGCCTTCGGAGCGCTGGATCGCACGGCGCAATTCAGGTGCGCTGATGGCAGCAGTACCCAACTTGCCCACCACGATGCCCGCCGCCAGGTTGGCCAGGGCCACGGCGTGGGGCAGTTCTTCACCGGCGGCAATCGAGGCCGCCAGGGTAGAAATCACGGTGTCGCCGGCGCCGGTGACGTCGAATACTTCACGGGCACGTGCCGGCAAGTGCATTGCCGGGTGGCCGGGGCGCAACAGGGTCATGCCGTGCTCGCCGCGGGTCACCAGCAAGGCGCCGAGGTCGAGGTCGGCCATCAGCGTCGCGCCCTTGGTCACCAGATCGTGCTCATCGGCGCAACCGCCGACGATGGCTTCGAATTCGCTGAGATTCGGCGTAATCAGGCTGGCTCCGCGATAAATCGAAAAGTCCTTGCCCTTGGGATCGGCCAATACCGGAATGCCCCGGGCCTTGGCGGCCTGGATCAGTTCCTGGTGGTTTTTCAAGGCGCCTTTACCGTAGTCGGACAACACCAGCACCTTGATGCCTTCCAGCAACTGATCGACCTGACCACTCAAGGCCAGGGCGTCGGTGGCGAAGGGTTCTTCAAAATCGATACGCAGCAATTGCTGGTGACGGCTCATCACCCGCAGCTTGACGATGGTCGGCTGATGGGCAATGCGCTGGAACTGCGCACGCACGCCAGCACCGCGCAGGCTGTTGGCCAGGCTGTCGGCGGCTTCGTCGTCGCCGGTCACGCCGACCAGCGAGGCCGGGGCGCCGAGCGCGGCAATATTGAGGGCAACGTTGGCAGCGCCACCTGGACGGTCTTCGATTTGCTCGACCTTGACGACCGGCACCGGCGCCTCAGGGGAAATCCGTGAGGTACCACCATGCCAGTAACGGTCGAGCATGACATCGCCGACCACCAAGACAGGGGCTTGATCGAATCGCGGCATGGACAACTTCATGGAGCAACCCACATACAAAATGAACAGGGGCGCGATATTAGCACAGGGTTGTGGGAGGTTTGCGGGAGGGTTTTGCAAGGAGCCGGCTTGCCGGCTCCTCCAGGGAGGTTCAGGTGATGTCGGCGGAAATCGGCGCATCCAGGCCCATGGCATGCAGGCGGGCGTAATAGCCGTTCTGTGCCAGCAGCTCACTGTGCGTGCCACGCTCGACAATTCGACCGTCGTCCATCACCAGGATCAGGTCGGCCTTCTCGATGGTGGACAAACGGTGAGCAATCACCAAGGTGGTGCGACCTTGCATGACCTTGTCCAGCGCTGCCTGTATGTGGCGCTCGGACTCGGTGTCGAGGGCCGAGGTGGCCTCGTCGAGAATCAGCAGCGGTGCATTCTTCAGGAGGGCGCGGGCAATCGCCAGGCGCTGGCGCTGGCCGCCGGACAGCAACACACCGTTTTCGCCAACCTGGGTGTCGAAGCCCTTGGGCAACTGGTCGATGAAGTCCTTGGCATTGGCGTCCGCCGCGGCCGCTTCAACGTCCGCCCGAGGCGCACCCGCCAGGTCGCCGTAGGCGATGTTGTTGGTAACCGTGTCGCTGAACAAGGTCACATGCTGGGTCACCTGGGCAATGTGTTTGCGCAGGTTGAGCAGCTTGTAGTCTTCGATCTCGACACCATCCAGCAGGATTTCGCCACTTGCGTGGTGGTAGAAGCGCGGGATCAGGCTGGCCAGGGTCGACTTCCCGCTGCCCGAGCGCCCGACCAGGGCGATCATCTGCCCAGGCTCGGCGGTGAAGTTGATGTCCTTGAGCACATGGCGCTCGGTGCCCGGGTAGGTAAAGTTCAGGTTGCGTACGTCGAGACGACCGCTGACCTTGTCGCGCTCGATGGTGCCGTTGTCGACTTCGACCTCTTCGTCCAACTGTTCAAAAATGCTTTCGGCACCCGCTACGCCCTTCTGGATCGTGGAGCTGACTTCCGAGAGCTGGCGAATCGGCTTGGGCAGCAGGCCGGCCAGGGTGATGTAGGCCACCATGTCACCGGCCGATGCGTCACCGCGAAGATAAAGGACCAGGAACATCAGCACCGCCATCGCGGTGTAGATCACCAGTTGCAGTGCCGGTGTGTAGATCGCCCCGGTGCGCGTCATGCGCAGTTGCTTGTTGGTGTTGCTCTGGCTGGCCTTGAGGAAGCGTTTTTCTTCGTAGACCTCCCCCCCGAAGCTGCGCACCACGCGGTAGCCCTGGATGGTTTCGGAGGCCACGTGAGTCACGTCGCCCATCGCCACCTGGATCTTCTTGCTCTGCTTGCGGAATTTCTTGCTGGCCGTGCTCACCATCACGGCGATCAACGGCAGGATGGCAATCATCACCAGCGTCAGGCGCCAGTTCATGTACAGCAGCGAGGCGAACAGAAAGATCACTGTCATGCCTTCACGAATCACCACTTTGATCGCATCGGTCGCCGCCCCCGTGACCATGGTCACGTTGAAGGTGATGCGAGAAATCAGGTGCCCGGAGTTGTGGTTGTCGAAGTAGCGATTGGGCAGCGTCAGCAAGTTGTTGAACAACTGCACGCGCAGGTCATGGACCAGGCCCAGGGACACCTTGGCCAGCAGGTAGTTGCCCAGGAACGAACCCAGGCCCTGCCAGGCGGCGATCAGGATGATCAGCAGCGGCACGGCTTGCAGCAGTTGCAGGTCCCGAAGGTACGGCACGGTAGGGAATAGCACGGCTTCAGGGTTGGAAAGGCCGTCGACGAAGTACTTGAGGATGTACCCCAGCATGGGCTGGGTCGACGCGAAAATCAGAAATCCGACGATACTCAGCGCGAACAAGCCGGCGTAAGGCTTAACGTAACTGAGCAGGCGGAAGTATATTTTCAAGCTCGAAGGGCTTGCGCTCGGACTGGAGTCGGTCATATCACGCGGCGTTTTGAAAAAGGAGGCTGACTTTAGCACAGCTTCTCTGTTGTACTTGCACCCTGCATGACCCTCAAACCGGTTGGCTCCAACCGGCGACATTATATAGCCACTACTTTATGATGGTCGGCTTTCTCAAATGGAATGGCTTTACTGTATGCACTCCAAGCGCCTGATCTATGGCTCAAATCGCGTTTTTGACTTCCTGGTCCTGTGGATCTTGCCCATTGGCTTGTTGCTGTTGCTGAGTTCGCTGTTCTTCGTATCCAACCGCAACGTGCTGCATCGAATCGTCTACATCCTGTTCAGCGTCCCGACGCTCTTCATGTTGTGCATGCGCCCCCGGGAGCTGAAAGAGTTACTGCGCGAGCCCCTGGCGCTCGCCTTTCTGGTCTTCTCCGCATGGGCCTTGACCAGCCTGCTGTGGAGCCCGGAGCCCACCACCGACACCGACCTGTTCAAGCGCCCGCTCAATACCTTCATGTTGTTTGGTGGCTGCGGGCTGTTGCTGCATTACCGCAACGAACTGTTCAAGCCGATCTTCTTCAGTGCGGCGGTAATCGCACTGGTGGTGAGCCTGTGCAACCTGGTGGCGTTCGTCAAAGGCTTCGAACCGGGCATGCGCATGATCGGTGGGCGTGGCGCTCTCGACAATCCGCTGCTCAGTTCTCATCTATTCGGTTTCTTCTGCGTCTACTGGTTGTATGTCTGCATGACCACCCAGCGCCTGAAAGTCCTGTGGTTCAGCGCCCCGGCTCTGGCAGTCATGCTCGCGGCGGTTCTGGCTACAGGCTCGCGTACACCGCTGGTAGCCCTGACACTGACCGTCCTGTGGATGACCTTCGTCAGCCGCAACCGCCGCTCGGCCCTGCTGATAGCAAGCCTGGTCCTGGGGGCTGCTGCATTGCTGCTGCTATACCCGGAATCCATTACCGAACGAGGCAGCTCATTTCGCTTTGAACTGTGGGGCATGTCACTGCAACGCATTGCCGAACATCCATGGATCGGCCACAGCTACGACTCCGAGCTCTACCTGACCCTGTCCGACGGCTATCAGCTGCGCGAGCCGCACAGCTTTGCCCTGGGCGTGTTGTATTACGTCGGCATCATCGGCTTTATCCCGTGGATCTTCATGATCGGCTGGGGGCTGTACAAGGGCCTGAAAGAACGCGCCCAGCCACTCTTCATCCTGGCTTCGTCGCTGCTGACCTATGGCATCGGCGCCGGGCTGACCGAAGGGGGTGGCATCCTGTCACGTCCGAAAGAGCACTGGTTCGTGCTGTGGATCCCGCTGGCGATCATTGCCGGCCTGAGCATCGCCCAGCGCCGCCACAGCCTGTTGCGCATGCCGGTACAAGCGCTCAAGCCCGCAGCTTTCGACCAGTTGTGCAGCAATGCCCACGTGATCGAAGCCGACGGGCTGGGTCCGAAAGTCCTGCGCCTGGCCGACGGCCGCTTCCTGAAGATCTTCCGTGCGCGCCACTGGTACACCTCGGGCAGCTTCAACCCCTACTCCGAGCGGTTTGCCAGCAACGCCGAGCAATTGCGCACCCTGGGCATCCCCACGCCGCAGATTCTAGGCCTCTATAGCCTGCGCGATGCCAGCACTGCCGTCAGCTACGCGCCACTGCCCGGCCTGACTCTGCGCCAGGCCCTGCAAGGTCTGGACAACAGCCTGCGTGAGTCGCTGATCGAACGTTTCGGTCAGTTCATGGCCAAGCTGCATGAGCGCGGTGTGTACTTCCGCTCGCTGCACCTGGGTAACGTGCTGTTGATGGATGACGGTGAGTTCGCCCTGATCGATATCGCCGACCTGCGCATCTTCCCGTCGCCGCTGCGCAACGCGTTGCGCCAGCGCAACCTGCGCCATATGCAGCGCTACCCACAGGACCGCGCCTGGTTGTTCGAGACACACTTCGAACAGTTGGCCAAAGGTTATGCGTCCGTTGCCAGCCAAGGCGCCACGGCGAAGATCCGCGCGCAAGTGCAGGCATTGACCAGCCCCGCCACCTGATAAAAAAGGCGACTATCACTGCTGATAGTCGCCTTTTTCATACCCCCCGCCGCCTCATTTCCTGAGGGGCGCCAGGTACAACCGCACCAAGCCACGCAAGGTCTTGCGCCCCCAGAACTTCAGCGGGATCTGCTTGAGGATCTCGCGCGCCAGTGGCCGGTCACGATCAGCCGTCTTCAGGAACATCGAGTTCAGGAAGTTGTAGCGCACCGCGTCATAGGCCGGGTGCTCGCTGAAATGGGCATAGGTCTTGAGAATGTTCTGGATCATATAGCGGTGGTTCTTGTAGGTGTTGCTTGCGTGCTGCCGATACTGCGCCATCACTACGCCGAGTGCGTCAATGGTGTAGCCCGCGGCGGTGATCTTCAATTGGATCAGCAGGTCTTCCAAAGGGATCAATGGGTCGAAGCCACCGACTTCTTCCAGCACTTCGCGGCGAATCAACATGGTCGGTGCCGGCGGGAAGGGCTTGCGGTCCATGAACATGTCGTCGAAATCCAGGCTGCGAAACGGTACGTCGCGGCGCTGCTTTTTCTCCGGGTGCAGGTTGCCGTCACCATCGATCAACTCGATATTGCCAGCGCACATGCCCACCTTCGGCTTCCCTTCCATGTAGGCCACCTGGGTGGCGATGCGGTCCGGCAACATGATGTCATCGGAGCCGAACGGGGCGATCAGGCTGCCCTTGGCGCGGGCGATGGCTCCGTTGAGCGTGGCGGTCAGGCCCTGGTTCTGCTGCACCTGGAAATCAAAGCCGTGCTCGGCCTGCAGGCGCTGGATGCGCTCGACACTGTCATCCTTGGAACCGTCATCCACCACCAGCAGCTCGATGTTAGGGTACGTCTGGCCAAGCACGCTGAGGATGCTCTCCTCGATGTACCGGCCGTGGTTGTAGGACGCGATGATCACCGAGACCAGGGGTTGTTGTGCTGTCATGCTCTACCTACTTCTTTCAAACCGGTTTCGATGAGGTTCAGGTACTTTTGCTGGAACTCGGCCAGGGCGTGGTTTTCTTCCAGATAACGGAATACCTGTTCACCCTTGGCGCGCAATTGCTCGTCGCTCATGGCCAGATAAGTGTCCAGGGCCGCTGTCAGTTGCTCGACATTGCCAGGCTCGTGAGACAAGCCACCCGCCCCTTCCACCAGCGGCAGCATGGCCGGCCCGTTGGAAGCAATCACCGGCAGGCGTCCACTCATGCCTTCGAGCAGGGCCAGGCCCAGGCCCTCAAGCAAGGAAGGCATGGTCCAAATATCGAAGGCGCGTACATATTTGAGGCCATCCTCGCGAAAGCCCAACAAGTGCGCACGGCCAGTGAGGCCAAGGCGCTCGATGTCCGCGCGCAAGTCGGCTTCGGCACGGCCGGAACCAATGATGCCGACTTGAGCGTCAGGGTACTTATCCTTGAGGCGGGCAAACGCTTGCAGCAGGTGCGTATGGCCCTTGATCGGCACCAGTCGCCCCAGTGCGCCGATGACTCGCGCGTCAAGCGACAGCCCGAGCGCCTGGCGCGCCTGCTCGCGCGGCAACTGCAAGGCACTGGCCTGGGGAATATCGATGGCGTTGGTTACGAAAGTGGTGTTCTCGCGGGTAAAGCCGCAGTTGAGGCCGATCAGGTAATCCCTGACTGCCGCCGATACCCCGACAAAACGCCAGGCCGGGCTGACCAGGCGGCGCGTCTGGCGCCGGCGATACGCGCGTTCGTACTCGCCGAAACCGTGGGAGATGCCGATGCACAACGGGATCTTCAACCAACGGTTGAGCGACAGCATCATGTTCACCGACTTGAAGCGGTTACAGATGACCACATCGAATTTCTGCTCACGGCAGTACTTGTAGATTTCCCACATGGCGCCCAGGCGGATGCCTTTGAGGGCCTTCTCGGGAAACTCGAAATACTTGGAATGATCCGCCACGCTCAACGGCTGGCCCGGCTGCGGTCGACCGCTCAGGAAGGCGGACGTCACCTCGAATCGCTCCGTCGGCAACGCCTTGACGATCTGCTCGCCGAGATCAGCGAAATCATTGAGCTTGACGTTGTAGTCAGGCTGCAACTGCAAAACCTTGAAACGAGGCTTCATATCACTCCATGAGGCAATCGGGCTACTGCACGCGGGCAGCCCGACGAAAAAAGTCAATTTCAGTCCTGCTTCAGCACCCAAAGCAGCTCGTGGCGGCGCACGGCCTTGCGGAAAAACTCGTTCTCGCCGTAAGGCGATGGACCACGGCCAGCCAGCCATTGCTGCAACAGACGACGCACCCGGCGCTTGAACGGTGCACGGGGCTGCAGATCATGCATCATACCCAGCGCCATGGCCTTGTCCTGCTGCTGGCTCAAGCTGAGCACCCGGCAATAGGGCTCAAGTACCTGGGCGGCATCGAACTGCGGCGGCAAAGCGATGCCGGCGCCTGAATCCCCCATGGGCCAACGGTCGTTATCATGCAGATGGTTGGCATAACCAAGCAACGTGGTCGGTTGCCACTCAAGCCCCTGCAGCGCCTGCACCACCGCGGTGTGCGCGCAGATATGGTCAGGGTGGGGGTCGAGCACTGGCGTCGGCAACACAATCACCTCGGGACGCGCCTTGAGCAACACCGCCCGCAGGTCGGCTATCAGGTTGTTCCAGGTCGGCGCACCGTCCACATCCCCCGGCAACGCCAAGGCATTGAACTGGCGGAACAGCCGCGTATCGTCCAACTGCGCTTCGCGCGATGCCTGGGGTTGATCGGGGGCGTCACGCATGGCCGACAGTTGCAGGCAGAAATACCCCAACTGCACGCAGTGCGCCTCGGGCACACCGGCCCAGCGCGGCACGGCAATGCTGTCCCAGGCACGCAGGCGCCCTTTGATCCGCGCCGCTTCAGCCTTGGGCAAGCCCATTTGCTGATAGTGCTCGGCCTCGATCTCACCTGCGGTCAGGGTCACGATCCAGCTTTCATCCGCCTGGCTGTACAGACCGAAGGCAGCCAGCTCAGCATCATCGGCGTGAGGGGCGATCACCATCACCCGCTGGCGGGCAGCATCTGGCTGGCGAAACACCCACAAGACCGGCTGGCCGATCACGCGACAAAAGCGCCCGCGCAGGCGCAGTTCACCGCCGGCCAATGCCGCCGCCGAACCGGTGAGATTGAGGCAACGCTTGCCGGCAACCCCGCGCTCGAACGCCTGGCGATCGTCCAGAAAATCAACTGCAGGATCAAACAAGCGCCCCCAGAGAGTGCTCTTGAGCTGCACTTCGACGATCAGCGTTTCATCGCCAGCCAGCTCGAGCGGTGTCTCTGCCAGCAACCTGCCGCCCTCCAGACGCAGCCCGACCTGCTGACCACTCGACGCAAACCTGTATTGGTAGTCGTCCTTGGGCGAATAAAACAGGTGGTCGGCAAACCAGGCTTCATGGGCCACCCACAGCACGACCGCGAGGATCAGCGGCAACCACCAGGCCACCAGCACACCGGTCGCGATCAACAGCAGCAGCCCGATCAGCAGCGCAATGCGTTTATTGCGCCGGTGGCGCTTGAGCAGTTGCTGTTTGCGGCTCATACGCTGAACACCGGCACCGGGTTGCACCAGCGCTCCTTGTACTCGCGGTCGGCACGCCCGAAGGAAAAACGCAGCGGTTTATCCACGGCCCGCGCCTGTTCCCAGGCACTTTGGGTGTTGAGGAAGCTCAGCACACTGCCGGGGCTGAATGCCCGGGTTTCAGGGTCGACACCGCCATTGACGTACTCGATGCTGATCCACTCCGGCGCCTCGACGCGGTATACCAGTTGTACGGCGATCGGCGCATCGTTGAGAAACAGGACCGAGCCGATCAGGAGCTCTTTGAGCAGCTCCAGCACCTCAGCCAGGCGCTCGGCGCCTGTGGCGGCAAAGCCCCAGCGGCGCTGGAACAGATCGCAGTAGATCGCCGACAGCTCCACACTGGAAAACTCGCTCACCGCCCGCACCACGCCGCCCGCCTCTTCCAGCAGACGCAGTTCGCGGCGCTGGTTGTAGCGAAACTTCTTCGACAGGTCTTCGGGGGTACGCGCCATGGCCAACTGCTCGGCCTGGGACTTGAGGGTGCTGATGCGGCCCTCGTTCAGCGCTGACAGGTAGCGCCCGCGATGGCGCACCGGCAACTGGGCATGGGCAGTGATCGGCAGGATGATCTCAGCATTGCCCAGGTCAAACAGGCCTTTCTTGCCGCTGCGCTTGAGTACGTCCTTGGACAGGGCCAGGTCGCGCCCCCAGGTGGCAATCGCCCCCCGGAGTTCGCCGTCCTGTTCCCAGCCCAGGTAACGCACCGGAATCTGCGCCAAGCCCGCCAAGCGTTCGACAACCTGCGGATGGGTCGCAACGCTGCCGCCAAACCGCTGCCAGGCCTGGGCGTAAACCTCGGCCTCGACAGGCGCCCAGCCACGCTCACGCCACGCCTGGAAGCGGTTCAGCATTTAGACCACGGCGTCATAAGGGTCCACGCCGTCCTTGACGACCAGAATGTCTTCCATGATCAGGTATTGCAGGTCGGAGCCGAAGAACATGTTCAGCGCGTCGGTCGGCGAGCAGATCATCGCTTCGCCGCGACGGTTGAGCGAGGTGTTCAGGGACACGCCGTTGCCGGTCAGTACTTCGAGCTCTTTCATCATGTCGTAGTAGCGCGGGTTGTACTCGCGCTTGAGCACCTGAGCGCGGGAGGTGCCATCTTCATGGACCACTTCCGGCACGCGGGTCTTCCACTCTTCGGCCACTTCAAAGGTGAAGGTCATGAAGGGTGCCGGGTGGTCGACCTTGATCATCTGCGGCGCGACGGTGTCGAGCATCGACGGGCAGAAAGGCCTCCAGCGCTCGCGGAACTTGATCTGGTGGTTGATGCGATCCGCCACGCCGGTAGCGCTCGGGCAACCGATGATCGAGCGGCCGCCCAATGCACGCGGGCCAAACTCCATGCGGCCCTGGAACCAGGCCACCGGGTTGCCGTCGACCATGATCCTGGCGATGCGCTGGGGCATGTTCTCGATCTTGCGCCAGTTCGGCTTGCTCTCATGCCTGGCGCACGCGGCGATCACGTCTTCGTTGCTGTAGGACGGGCCGAGGTAGACGTGTTCCATCTTCTCCACCGGCACACCCCGGGCGTGGGACACGTAGGCCGCCGCGCCCACGGCAGTACCGGCATCGCCGGAGGCTGGCTGTACGAACAGCTCCTTGACGTCATCACGGGCGATGATTTTCTGGTTCAGCTTGACGTTCAGCGCGCAGCCGCCGGCGAAGGCCAGCTTGCCGGTGTCCTTGAGGATGTCGCCCAGGTAGTGGTCGATCATCTGCAAGGCCAGCTTCTCGAACAGCGCCTGCATGCTGGCGGCGTAGTGGATGTACGGCTCGTCGGCGATATCGCCTTCGCGCTTGGGACCCAGCCACTCGATCAGTTTTGGCGAGAAGTAGAAACCCTTGCCCTTCTCTTTATAACGGCGCAGGCCGATGACGTTGGCGTAGTCGGTATTGATCACCAGCTCGCCGTTCTCGAAGGAGGCCAGGCGCGAGAAATCGTACTTGCTGGCGTCGCCATACGGCGCCATGCCCATGACCTTGAACTCACCGTCGAGCATCTCGAAACCGAGGAACTCGGTGATCGCGCCGTACAGGCCGCCCAGGGAGTCCGGGTCGTAGAATTCCTTGATCTTGTGGATCTTGCCGTTTTCGCCGTAGCCGAAGAACGTGGTGGCGTACTCACCTTTACCGTCGATCCCGAGGATCGCGGTTTTCTCCTGGAAGCCGGAGCAGTGGTAGGCGCTGGAAGCGTGGGCCAGGTGGTGTTCAACCGGTTCGATCTTGATTTTCTTCGGATCGAAGCCCAGTTGCTCCAGGCACCAGACGATCTTGTTGCGATAGCGCTTGTAGCGACGGTTGCCCATCAGGATCGCATCAAGGGCGCGGTCCGGGGCGTACCAGTAACGCTTGGCGTAATGCCAGCGCGCCTCACCGAACAGGCTGATCGGGGCGAACGGGATCGCCACCACGTCAACGTCGGAAGGCTTGATACCGGCCTGTTCCAGGCAGAACTTCGCCGACTCGTAGGGCATGCGGTTCTTTGCATGTTTGTCGCGTACGAAGCGTTCTTCTTCGGCGGCAGCGATCAGCTTGCCGTCGATATACAAGGCTGCGGAAGGATCATGGCTAAGGGCGCCGGACAGGCCAAGAATCGTCAATGCCACAGGGGTCTAGCCTCTTTTAGTCTGCATGCAGGCGGGTTGCGCCTGAAAAAAGTGTGCTCCCCGCCTGGGCGGGAAACAGCTAAAGGGCGGGATTATAGCGTAAAAGCGAAAGGAAGCTGTTAGCGGCGAGCGTCAAGAGGGATCAGCGGAAGATCTCGATGCTGCCGTCCCGGCTTTGACGGTAAACGGTGTAGGGCAGCACCAGGGTGTCCAGCACGCCGGAGGCGACAAACTCGACCGCGACAAAGGGTAGCATGCTCCCGTCATGGTCGATCAGGCTCTTGTCCTTCAGGCTCTTGTCGGGCGCCGGCTCCCCATTGAGCGTGCAGAACCCGTAGATCACCCCGCTGTAGATGCGCGGCACGTTTTCGCAGTGACTGCGCGAGTCCTTGAGGTTCTGGCTGGTGACCGCGTCGGGCCGGAAGACCGTATTGATGGTTCCGCAGCCCGTCAACACAAGCGACAGCGCACTGCACAAGACTTTCGACCCCATTCTCATGACCCTCTCCTTATGGCCCGTCCGCCATTGTTATTGCCAAGGCTGACCACGCTACCATCGCCAAGGTGGGTGACCCAAAGCAGCAAAATTGATTTGCAGCGTAGGACGATTCCCAAATGATAAAAATCGCCTGAGCCACTAAACTCGCGCCCCTTTGCGCGTCTACCTCCTATGCGCGCCATGGATTCCGGCTGACTGATGAAAACCCTCGCCCGCTTCACCTTGTTGTTGCCTGGCCTGTTGGCCCTGAGCGATGCCGCTCGGGCCGACGACGCTCCGCTGGTCCTCGACCCCAGCGTGGTCACCGGCTCGCGCAGCGCCAGCCCGACCTTCGACCTGCCGTACTCGGTGGACGGCATCAGCCGCGAACAGATCAGCGACGGCCAATTGGGCATCAACGCCTCCGAGGCCCTGTCCCGCGTGCCTGGCCTGGTGGTGCAGAACCGCCAGAACTATGCCCAGGACCTGCAGATTTCCTCCCGAGGCTTCGGCGCCCGCTCGGCGTTCGGCGTGCGCGGCATCAAGCTGATTGCCGACGGCATCCCCGCCAGTACCCCGGACGGCCAGGGCCAGGCGGCCACCTTCAACCTCGATACCGCCGAACGCATCGAAGTGCTGCGCGGCCCTGCCGCCACCCTGTATGGCAGCAATGCCGGCGGCGTGATCCAGATGTTCTCCCGCGACGGCGAAGGCCCACCGCGCATCGGCGCCGAGACCCTGGTGGGCAGCGACGGCCTGAAAAAGAACCACCTGAACGCCGAAGGCGCGACCAACGGCGCCGGTTTCGTGCTCGACGCTTCGCGCATGGACACCAACGGCTACCGCGACCACAGCAGCGCACGCCGCGACCAGACCTTCGCCAAGCTCAATGTCCAGCCGGATGACGACAGCAAGCTGGCGCTGATCTACAGCAGCCTGCAGCAGAACGGCACCCAGGACCCGCTGGGGCAGACCTGGGCAGCGTACAAGGCCGACCCACGCTCGGTGAGCGCCAACGCGCTGACGTACAACACGCGTAAAAGCATCGATCATCAGCAATTGGGAATGAATTACGAGCGGTACTTCGGCGATGCGACACTGCAGGTGAACGGATATACGGGGCGGCGGAGTGTGATTCAGTATTTGTCGATTCCAAAGGGCACACCCGCCAACGAGCGTGGCGGCGGCGTGGTGCAATTCGACCGCAAGTTCTATGGCGGCAGCGTGCGTTGGATACAGCCTATTGAAAGCGCACCGGGCGAGCTAATGATCATCTCCGGCCTGGATTTCGATCAAAGCGAAGACAGTCGCCACGGCTACCAGAACTACAGCGGCAACACCCTCGGCGTAAAAGGCCAACTGCGCCGCGATGAAATCGACACCGCCCGCAGTCTCGACCCCTATATCCAGGCCAACTGGGCCCTCGACCGCTGGACCCTGCAAGCCGGCGTCCGGCACAGCACCATGCAGTTGGACGTTGACGACCAGTTCCTCAGCAACGGCGATTCCAGCGGCAACAAGACCTATCAGAAAAATACGCCGTCAATGAGCGTGATGTATGCGTTCACGCCTGAACTGCATGGTTATGTGAGCGCGGGCAAAGGCTTCGAAACACCAACCCAGGCCGAATTGGCCTATGCGCCGGGCAATGTGGAGGGCTTCAACTTCGGCTTGAAACCGTCAGAGAGCACACAGTACGAAGTGGGATTAAAGGCCCAAGTGAAAAATACCAGGATCAATGCGGCCGTATTCCAGATAACTACAGAAGATGAGTTAGTGGTCGCTCAATCCAAAGACGGCCGCACCAGTTACCAAAACGCCGGCCGCACCCTGCGCCGCGGCTTCGAACTGGGCATCGAAAGCCAGCTCAGCGAGCACTGGAGCGCCAACCTCGCCTACACCCGCCTGCAAGCCACCTACGACAGTGACTTCGTCAGCGGCAACACCGCCGTCGACAAGGGCAACTACCTGCCGGGAGTCCCTCAAACCACGCTGTTCGCAGAACTGAGCTGGAAACCAAGGGACTGGGTCAGCACCGCCCTCGAAGGGATGTACCGCAGCCAGGTCTACGTCGAAGACACCAACAGCCAACACGCCGCCCCGGCCTACAGCGTATTCAACTGGCGCGCCCGCTTTGAGCAGAAAGTCGAACACTGGACCTTCCACCAGACCCTGCGCCTGGACAACCTGCTCGACCGCCAGTACGTCGGCTCGGTGATCGTCGGCGACGGCAATAACCGCTACTACGAAGCGGCGCCTGGACGTTCGTGGTATGCAGGCGCCGGGGCGGAGTATCGGTTCTGATCAGTTGATGTCTCGAGGCAACCGCTGATCAATCAATTGGTACAACGCACTGCTTTCGGGCCAGTTACGCATGAACCGCGCCCGGTCCTTGGCATACGCCGGGGCGAAGCTCGCCTCGGAGCCGTGCTGACACATGGCGTCCAGGTCGATCAGCGACCAGCGGCCCTGGTCCCAGAACAGGTTGTGGCCCTTGAAATCGCCATGGCTGATGCGTTCACGGATCAGCTCGGCGAACAGGTGATCCAGCGCCTGCAGTTCGTTTTCCGGCGCGTCACCATTTTCAACGTACGGCGCGAAGCGCTCGATGATATCTGGGCCGGGCAGGTATTCGGTGACCAGGTAAGCGCGACGGCGCAACCAGAAGAAGCGTTTTTCCAGCACCGCCAGCGGCTTGGGCGTGGCGATACCGAGGAACGCCAGGCGGTTGCCTTCGCGCCAGGAGTGCCAGGCACGGCTCGGACGCCAGAAGCGTTTGAGCCAGTGGGCGAAGCCCTTGATGTTATAGCGCTTGATTACCAGCGGCCGACCGGCCACCTCGACCTTGGCCACGCTGGCGGCGCCGCCGGTCTTGTACAAATGCCCCTGGTCCAGCAGTGCGTCAGCCTGTTCCAGCACCGGCAGCATGGCCGGTTCCTCTTCCCGCCGGATCGCGCGCAAGGCAAAGGCGCCGCGCACCACGCTGAACAGCGTGCATTCACGGCCGACCTTGCTCAGGAAGTCCTTGAGGCGCCAGGCACTGACTTTACGCACCTGTTTCTCCAGGGCTTCCAGCGGCAGGGCGTGCTCGCCGTTGCTCAGCAGGTAGTACACCAGCAGCTCTTCGGTAAACGGCTCGATATTCTTCGGCAACTGGGCGAAAAACACCCCGAGGTTTTCCAGCACACGGTTGCGTGAGAGCGGTTTACCCGCTTCTTCGACGCGGATCCCGGCGCCATCGATCAGGTACAGCTTGCCGTCCTGGCGCAGCAGGTTGTCCAGGTGCAGGTCTTCCTGCCATAGGCCCCTGGTGTGCATCTGCGCAATGGCACCCAGCGCTTCGGCCAGCACGGCGGTTTGTTCGTCAGCCAGCGGCGGCAGGTCTTCGACGGCCTGCCAGGCAGCGGCCAGGCTTTCGGCGCCCTCGATGAACTCGAACAGCAGCCAGCCGCCCTCGCCTTCCTGCAAGCCATCGGCCAGCAGCAACGGCGTGGTCAGGCCTTGCTCGGCGAGCAGGCGCACGCCGCTGAGTTCACGCTGAAAGTGCCGCGCCGCCTTGCTGCCCACCAGTAACTTGGCCAAAACCGGACGACCGCGCCAGACCGCCGCCCCCACATAACGCTCGCCCGGCAGCACACGTAACAGGCTCAGCAGTTGCAACTGGCCCGGGCCGGCCGCATCGGCCAGTTCGAGGGTCAGTGGCAGCCCGGGGTTACGGCCGGCGGCTTTAAGCTCGGACAGACGCATCAACGGTTTTCCTTGTGACTACGGCGCGCGGTCAGTTTCTGCAGCCAGCTGGTGACCAGCGCGCTGTCCTTCGATTGATCAAGATAGGCGGCCAACAGTTGGCGCACCTGTTCATCCGACCACTGCGGTGCACGTCGCAACAACGGCTCCAGGTCCTTGACCCGATCGCGCCAGCCGAACAGCAGCGGGCGGGTTTTCTCAAGGTCGATCAACTGCGCGGCATAGCCGTCGCCGGTGGCCTGCATAAAAATATGCTTGGGATAAAAACAGCCATGCACCTGGCCGACGCTGTGCAACCGGCGCGCAAGCTGACCGCAGGCCAGCAGGATCGCGTGGTGCTGGGCGTCGCTCAATTGAGGCCACTGCCCCAGCAGCGAATCCAGGTCATTCCAGCCGTCCAGGGCACGGGTCAGCAGCATGGCGCGATGCTCGCCGCCCACCTTGCGCTCGCCGTAGAAAGCCGCCTGCAAGGCAGGGATGCCGAGCTTGCGGTAACGACTGATATTGCGGAACTCGCGGGAGAAACTCGGCTCGCCAAAGGGACGGTGCAGGCTGCGCGTCAGGTAGTTGCTCTGACGCTTGAGGTAATAACCGTGGCCGTCCAGCTCCAGACGAAACACGCTGCTCCAGCCGCCGCGACTGGTGTTGGGTTCATCCACTGCATCCAGTTGTTTGGCCCACAGGGCGTCGAACGTCGCCAAGCCGTTGCGCTCCAGCAGCGCCCGGTCTTCAGCCGCCAGGAAATCACTCATTCACGTCCCTCGAAAAACTTCACCACGTGGCGAATACGCTGTTTGTCCGCTGCACTCAGGTGTCGGCGCTGACGGTATTGCATGTAGAAACGCAGGCGCTGGGTGGCGGACAAGTGATACTTGGCCACCTTGTCCAGGCAGGCCAGGTCTTTGGTGATGCGGTACTTGAGCCAGAACCCGCGCCAGAAATCGCCGTTGGGGCAGTCGATCAGGTACAGGGTCTGCTGGTCATCGATCAACAGGTTGCGCCACTTCAAGTCGTTATGGGTAAAGCGATGATCGTGCATGGTGCGTGTGTATTCGGCGAGCTGACGGCTCACCGCGTCGACCCACTTGGGGTCGCGCAGGCGCGCATCGTTGCGCTCGGCCAATACCGAGAGGTCTTCGGTCTTCGGCAGCTCGCGGGTGATCATCGCCCCACGATCATAGGCCAGGCCCTTTCGCTCCAGCCCCCAGGCAACCACATCAGCGGTGGGAATACCCCATTTGGCGAAACGCTTGAGGTTCTGCCATTCGGACTTGACCCGCGGCTTGCCCAGGTAGCGCCGCAGCCCTTTGCCGGCACCAATGTAGCGCTTGACGTAATAGTTGACCCCGCCACGCTCCACGCGGATCACTTCCGACAGCGGATCGCGGGTCAGGCGCTCGCCCTGCAGGGCGAAGACCGCTTCGAGGTTGCCGAAATCATCCGCCAGGCTGGCGTACGCAGGTTCCAGGTTCCAACCCGCCATCAGATCGCATCCCCATAACGCAGCTTGCGCGCATACAGCTTGTCGGCCTTGCGCTGCATCAGGCTCAGTGACGCCGATTGCTCAGCGAGGATCTGGCGCAGCGGCTGGCGGAAGTAGCCCTTGAGGAAACGCAGCTTGTCGCGACGGGTGAGGCCGATATCCAGCGCCGAGTAGTACAGCGCGGACAGGTCCTTGTCGCGCCAGCGCAGCGGCAGATGGGCACGCAGTTGAGCGCGGTGCAGGTCGATCACCGACAGCTTGATGTTGTTCGCATCGATGGGCCTGGCGGTGTCCAGCAGGAAGTGGCACAGGTAGCAGTCGCGGTGGTTTACGCCACCCCGGTGCATATCGCCAACCATGCGCGCCAGCTCGGCCGTGAGGGCATGACGCAACGCGGGCGCAGGCGGTTCGGCGACCCAATTGATCGTGACGTCTTCGAGGCTGAGGGTCGGCGCCAGCTCTTCGGTGATGATGAACGAGTGCTGGTCCGCCGGGTTGCTGCCCTTCTCGCCGAAAGCCACGCCGGTCATGGTCGGCACGCCGAGTGCCTGAAGTCGATGAATCGCCGCCCATTCAAGGCCTGCGCCCAGCACCGGCAGCTTGGCGGTAATCAGGTTCTTGAAGATTTCGCCCCAGCCGATGCCACGGTGGATCTTCACGAAATACGGACGGCCATCCACCACGGTGCGCAGCGTGCGGCGCGCCGCCAGCTCACGGAATACCTGGCCTTGCAGTTTCTCGACTTCGGCAAAGGCATCAAGCCCGGCCCACAATGTCTTGAACGGTTCGGCAAGAATCAACTTCATCGTTTTGGCTCCGCCAGAATCACATCCGCAGCGCGCTGCGGCATGCTGTAAAGGTCGGCCGTCTCAGCGAAGGCCAGGCCATTGCGGCTCCAGGCCGCGCGCTGTGCAGTGTCGGTGAGCATGTGCGTCAGGTACTGGTTGAGCTGCGCTTGTTCAAACGGCTCATCCAGTACCAGGCCACTGTCGGCCTCGGCAATGTAGTGGGCATACCCACATACCGCCGAGACCAGCACCGGCAACCCGGCCACCAGGGCTTCGAGCAAGACGGTGCCGGTGTTTTCGTTGTACGCCGGGTGAATCAACAGGTCGGCGCCCAGCAGGAAACGCGGGATATCGCTGCGGCCCTTGAGGAACTGCACGTTATCGCCCAAGCCCAAGGTGGCGCTTTGCAGTTGGAATACCTTGGGGTCGTCCTGGCCGATTACAAACAGGCGCGTGCGTTTTTTCAATTCAGGCGGCAACGCGGCCACGGCCTTGAGGCTGCGGTCGACCCCTTTGGTCTTGAAGCCCGAGCCGATCTGCACCAGCAGCAACTCGTCGTCGCCGAGGTTGAATTCCTTGCGGAAACCCTCACGGATTTCGGCGGCATTCGGCGGTGCGCGGCGGTCCTGGGCAATGCCCGGTGGCAGCAGGTGGAAGCGCTCCACCGGGGTGTTGTAATGCTTGATGAACAGCGGCTGCTGCACTTCGGAAATCATCAGGACTTCGGTCTTGGCGTCCTTGGCGAACACTGCGCGTTCGTACTCGGCGAAGTGCTTGTAGCGGCCGAAATAGCGGTACAGCGAGTGGCGCAGGTTTTGCGCCTTGTCTTCAAAGCAACCGTCGGCGGCGTAGTACACGTCCAGGTTGGGCATTTTGTTGAAGCCGATCAGGCGGTCCACTGGGCGCCTGGCCAGGTCGGCAGCCATCCAGGCGCTGAGCTTTTCATTGCGCCGATGGTTGAAGAACGCCTTGACCGGCGCCACCAGCACTTCGAAGCCGGGCGGGATGTCGCCCTCCCAGATCAGCGTGTACACACGAATCTGATGGCCGCGCTGCTGGCACTCCAGGGCGATGCGCATGAAGTCGCGCTGCAGGCCACCGAAGGGGAAATATTTGTACAGCACAAAAGCCAGTTGCATCAGTGCAGCTCCTCAGCCAATAACAACGTGCTCAGTCGGCTTGCCACACGCTCTGGGTTCAGGCGCGTGAAGCACAGGGGCGACTCGCGCTTGAGGTCGAACCGACGCAGGTCGTCGGCCGTCGGTTGATAGGTACATTGCTTTTGCAGGCACGGCGCGCAGGGGAAGTCGCTGGCCAGATGAATCTGGCGCTTGCCGTAGGCACCGGTCAGGCCGGGGTTGGTCGGGCCGAACAGGGAGATGGTCGGCACATCCAGCGCGGCGGCCAGGTGGCCGAGACCGGTGTCCACCGCCACACAGGCGCGAGCGCCGGCCAATACACGAGCCACACCGGCCAGGTTCAGCTTGGGTAGCACCTCGGCGTTTTGCAGGCCCTGGGCCAGGCGTTCGGCACGGGCTTTTTCGGCGGCGTTACCCCACGGCAATTTCACGTCGACACCCAGGCGCCCCATGCGCTCGGCCAGCTCGCGCCAGTAGGCTTCGGGCCAGTGCTTGGTGTCCCAGGTGGTGCCGTGCAACAGCAGCACAAAAGGTTTTTTCGGCGGCAGGCCCAAGAGCTTTTCAGTGCTCAGGCCGTAGTCGCCCAGGCCTTTGGGCAGGTCATATCCGAGCGCCACGGCGAACAACTGGCGCAGACGCTCCACCGCGTGTTGCCCTCGCGCAACGGCGAGGCGTCGCGAATAGAAACGCGCGGCCATCGGCTCGCGGGCGGAGTTTCTGTCGAAACCCGCGACGGGCGCACGCACATAACGGGTCAGCCAGGCGCTTTTCAGCAGGCCCTGGGCGTCGATCACCAGATCGTATTTGGTCGACTGGACTTGCTGCTTGAAGCGCTGCCATTCGCCACTCTTGATGGTTTGCCAGATGTTTTTGCGCCAGCGGCGGATCGCCACCGGGATCACCTTGTCGACCGCCGGGTGCCAGGTGGGAATCTCGGCAAAACCTTCTTCCACTACCCAGTCGAATTGAATGCCGGGGATCGCCCGCGCCGCGTCGGTCAGCGCCGGCAAGGCGTGGATCACGTCGCCCAGGGATGAGGTCTTGATTACCAGTACGCGCAAGCTATCGGACCTCGACCGCAGAGCCCTGCAACCGCTGCAAGGCCTCGTTCACCGGCTGTGGCAACAACTGGCGCATGCAATTGTAGTGGCCGAAACGGCAGGTACGGTCAAAACATGGGCTGCACTCCAGGCCCAGGCGCACCACTTCGACCTGATCGGCCAAGGGCGGCGTGAAGCCCGGCGAGGTGGAGCCATACACCGCCACCAGCGGGCGGTTCAGCGCAGCGGCCACGTGCATCAGGCCGGAGTCGTTGGACACCACCGAATCGGCGCAGGACAGCAGGTCGATGGCCTCGGCCAGGGACGTGTCGCCACTGAGGTTCACTGCCTCTTCACGCAGGCCGGGGATCAGGCGCTGGCGAATGTCTTCACCTACCGGATGGTCCTTCTTCGAACCGAACAGCCACACCTGCCAGCCTTCGCGGATCTTCGCCTCGGCCACCTTCGCGTAATGCTCCGACGGCCAGCGCTTGGACTCGCCAAACTCGGCGCCGGGGCACAAGGCCAACACCGGCCGGTCCAGGGTCAGGCCGAACTTGGCCAGGGCCGCGTCGCGGCTCAGCGGGTCGATCTGCAGGCTCGGGCGCGGATACGGCTTGGGCAACTCGGCACCCGGCTCATAGGCCAGGGCCATGAAGCGTTCGATCATCAGCGGGTAGCGGGCTTTGTCCAGCGTGCGCACGTCATTGAGCAGCACGTAGCGGAACTCGCCGCGCCAGCCGGTGCGCTTGGGGATACCGGCAAAATACGGCACCAGCGCCGACTTGAGCGAGTTGGGCAGCAGGATCGCCTGGTCGTACTCACCCGCCAGGGACTTGCCGATGCGACGGCGGGTTGCCAGCTCCAGGGCACCGTGGCCGAGCGGGAAGCTCAAGGCCTTGCGCACCTCGGGCATGCGCTCGAGGATCGGCCGGCTCCACTCGGGGGCGAGCACGTCGATCTGGCAGTCCGGGTAACGCACGCGCAGGCACTGGAAGAGTGTCTGCGCCATCACCATGTCACCGACCCAACTGGGCCCAACGATCAGAATATTCATGTAGTTTCCACAAACGATGCGGGGAGGCTTATGCCTCCCCGCCGTAATAGTGTTTCAGCTCAGCCCCAGCGCCTGCCAGATTCGCATTACCTGGCGCCGTTCGTCGGCAAACTGATCCCCGGCCACTGTACCGGCCTCGTTCTGCAAGGCCTGGCGGTGCGCGGCGGATCGGTAGGCCTTATACACCTCACGCAGCAGATGGGCATCGGCGGCGGGCATCAAGCCTACCTGCTCCAGGCCTTCCAGAATGCGGATATTGTCGGTGTAGCGCAGCAACGATGGATGTTGCGCAGACCACGCCAAAGCCGCGTATTGCACCATAAATTCAATATCGACGATACCTCCGGCGTCCTGCTTGAGGTCGAACAGCGCCGTGGCTTCGAAGGCATTGGCGCCGGTGCCGGCCGCCGTGCCCTTGGTGCCCAGGTTGTCACGCATTTTGGCGCGCATCTCGCTGACCTCCTGGCGCAGCTTCGCCAGGTCCCGCTCCTGCCCCAATACCTTAGCCCGTACCCGCTCGAACGCCTGGCCCACATCCTGGCTGCCCACCAGCACCCGCGCACGGATCAGGGCCTGATGCTCCCAGGTCCAGGCTTCATTTTGCTGATAGCGCTCAAACGCCCCCAGCGAACTCACCAACAAACCGGATGCGCCGGAAGGTCGCAGGCGCATGTCCACTTCATACAACTGGCCCGAGTTGGTCTGGGTGGTCAGCAGGTGAATGATGCGCTGGCCCAGGCGCGTGAAGAACTGCGCACCGTCGATGGGCTTGGCGCCATCGGTTTCCGCCTGGGGATCACCGTCGTGGATAAACACCAGGTCCAGGTCCGAACCATGCCCCAGTTCTATACCGCCGACTTTCCCATAACCGACAATGATAAACCCAGGATCGCACAGGGTGCCGTCCAACCGCTGCGGCGAGCCATGGCGCGCCACGGTCTGGCGCCAGGCCAGGGCCAGCACTTGTTCGAGGATGGCCTCGGCGAGCCAGGTCAGGTAGTCGCTGACTTTCATCAGCGGCAGGCTGCCGGCAATCTCCGAGGCCGCCACGCGCAGGCGGTGGGCCAGCTTGAAGTGCCGCAGGGCTTCCATCTGTTGCTCAAGGTCATCTTCGGGGATGCGTGTAAGACGCTCGCGTAGTTCGGCGGCCAGTTCCGGCGCCAGCGGTGGCTTGAACAGGCGGCCTTCGTTGAGCAATTCGTCGAGCAACAGCGGGAAACGGGTGATCTGCTCGGCGATCCACGGGCTCGCGGCGCACAGGGTCAGCAGACGGCGCAGGGCATCGGGGTTTTCCGTGAGCAGCACCAGGTAAGCGGAACGCCGGGCGACGGCTTCCACCAGCGGCAACACGCGCTCCAGCACCAGGTCCGGGTTGGCGTGCTCGACCGCCTGGGCAAGCAGGCGCGGTATAAAAGCATCCAACCGTTCGCGCCCCAAACGCTGCATGGCACGCAGTTGCGGGCTGTTGCGCAGGCCGGCCAACGCCTTGAGCGCCTTGGCCGCGTCGGTAAAACCACCTTCGGCCAACTGACGGCAGGCCGCCTCTTCATCCTGGGATTCCTCCCAAAGCGGCAACCACTCACCGCCCACCACCAACTCGCTTTCTTCGCCCTCTTCTTCATCCGGATCGGCGATCACCTGGCGGAAGTGCCAGTCCACCCGACCGCGCCAGTACATCAGGCACTCGTGGAAAGCGTCCCAATCGGCAAAGCCCAACATAAAGGCAATGCGCGCCTGGTCTTCGGGGCTGTCCGGAAGCATTTGTGTCTGGCGATCGGCAATCGCCTGGATCGCGTGCTCGGTGTAACGCAGGAATTCGTAGCCATTGCGCAATTCGGCAATCACCGCCGGCGGCAGGTAACCCTGGCCTTCCAGGGTGCCGAGCACCTTGAGCAGCGGGCGCTGTTGCAGGCTCAGGTCGCGGCCGCCGTGGATCAACTGGAACGCCTGGGCGATAAACTCCACTTCGCGGATGCCGCCCGAGCCCAGCTTGATGTTGTCGGCCATGCCTTTGCGCCGTACTTCCTGCTGAATCAACTGCTTCATCGTGCGCAGCGCTTCGATGGCGGAAAAGTCCAGGTAGCGGCGATAGACGAACGGCCGCAGCATGTCGAGCAGTTGTGCACCGGCCACCTGGTCGCCGGCCACGACCCGCGCCTTGATCATGGCGTAGCGTTCCCAGTCACGGCCCTGATCCTGGTAATACTGCTCCAGCGCGTTGAAGCTCAGTACCAGCGCACCGGCCGAGCCGTAGGGGCGCAGGCGCATGTCGACGCGAAACACAAAGCCGTCAACGGTGATCGGGTCGAGGGCCTTGATCAGTTTCTGACCAAGGCGGATAAAGAATTCCTGGTTATCCAGGGCGCGTTTCACACCCACCGTCTCGCCACCTTCGGGGTAGGCGAAGATCAAGTCGATATCCGACGACAGGTTCAACTCCACCGCACCGAGCTTGCCCATGCCGAGGATCACCATGTGCTGCGGCTCGCCGCTGCGCCGCCCGGTGGGCGTGCCGAACTGTACGCAGTGACGTTGGTACAGCCACTGGTAGGCCTGGTCGATGCAGGCGTCGGCCATGTCGGAAAGGTCGCGGCAGGTTTGCACCAGGTCGGCCTGGCGGGTCAGGTCGCGCCAGATGATGCGCACTTGCTGGCGCGTGCGCTGGCGACGCAGCACACGGCCGAGTTCATCTTCTGTTTCGACTTGTTGCACAGCGCCAGCAATCTGCCCGCACAGCTCGCCGGGCGCAAAACCCCGGTCCAATTCGCCCCAGGCGGCCAGTTCGAGCAACATCAAAGGGTCACGAACACTCTGTTCAATGACGAAATCACTGGCGGCGCACACGCGGGCGAAGTCGGCCCACCGTTGCGGCGTCCACGCAGAAAGTCCATGATCGTCGTCCAGCGCGGCCACTGCGTCACGAAATGACTGCTCGGCCCGCTGGGTTTTTGGCAAGAGAATGGCCGGTAGTTGGGCCAGTGTTGGAAGGCTCATGGTCTATCCTTGATCGGCGTGTAATTGGCTACGTGTTGTGAACGCAAGGACCACGCTCTATGAAGGACTGTCGAACAAAGGTTAGAAATAGCTGAAATTAATTTCATTTTGGCAGCCAACATCAAGCTTTCACCTTTTCTTGTTCGCAAAAGATCAACAATAACGATTATGCTCACCAGCCAGACCGAGCCATACGCTCAGTCTTGTGTAGTTTTACTACTCGTATATACATTCGAAAGGCTGAAATGGCCGACGATTTGTAGTAAAACTACAGGACGCCGAAGCAACCTTCGGCCATCCAAGAATTTATGTCGTCTGCCCACAAGGCCAGTCGCAAACTTCAGGCAACCGATTCTGGTAGCCTTTCCGCCCTGGAGCAAGCCATGCAAGACCTCGATCCCGTCGAAACCCAGGAATGGCTGGACGCCCTGGAATCGGTTCTCGACAAAGAAGGCGAAGACCGTGCTCACTACCTGATGACCCGTATGGGCGAACTCGCGACCCGCAGCGGCTCGCAACTGCCTTACGCCATCACTACGCCATACCGCAACACCATCCCCGTTACCCACGAAGCACGCATGCCTGGCGACCTGTTCATGGAACGCCGCATTCGCTCGCTGGTACGCTGGAACGCCATGGCGATGGTAATGCGCACGAACTTGAAAGATTCGGACCTGGGCGGTCACATCTCCAGCTTCGCTTCCAGCGCAACCCTGTATGACATCGGCTTCAACTACTTCTTCCAGGCCCCGACCGACGAACACGGCGGCGACCTGATCTACTTCCAGGGCCACACCTCGCCAGGCGTCTACGCCCGTGCGTTCATGGAAGGCCGCATCAGCGAAGAACACATGAACAACTTCCGCCAGGAAGTGGACGGTAACGGCCTGTCGTCGTACCCGCACCCTTGGCTGATGCCTGATTTCTGGCAGTTCCCGACCGTATCCATGGGCCTGGGCCCGATCCAGGCGATCTACCAGGCACGCTTCATGAAGTACCTGGAAGCCCGTGGCTTCATCCCTGAAGGCAAACAGAAGGTCTGGTGCTTCCTGGGCGACGGCGAGTGCGACGAGCCGGAATCCCTGGGCGCCATCTCCCTGGCCGGCCGCGAGAAGCTGGACAACCTGATCTTTGTCATCAACTGCAACCTGCAGCGCCTCGACGGCCCGGTTCGCGGCAACGGCAAGATCATCCAGGAACTCGAAGGCGTGTTCCGCGGCGCCCAGTGGAACGTGACCAAAGTCATCTGGGGTCGTTTCTGGGACCCACTGCTGGCCAAGGACGTCGACGGTATCCTGCAGCGTCGCATGGACGAAGTCATCGACGGCGAGTACCAGAACTACAAGGCCAAGGACGGCGCGTTCGTCCGCGAACACTTCTTCAACACGCCTGAACTCAAGGCGATGGTTGCCGACCTGTCCGACGACGAAATCTGGAAACTCAACCGTGGCGGCCACGACCCGTACAAGGTCTACGCGGCGTACCACGAAGCGGTCAACCACAAAGAACAACCGACCGTCATCCTGGCCAAGACCATCAAGGGTTATGGCACCGGTGCCGGCGAAGCGAAGAACACTGCGCACAACACCAAGAAAGTCGATGTCGACAGCCTGAAGTTGTTCCGTGACCGCTTCGACATCCCGGTCAAGGATGAAGAGCTGGAAAACCTGCCGTTCTTCAAGCCGGAGCCGAACAGCGCCGAAGCCCGCTACCTGGCCGAGCGCCGCGCCGCACTGGGTGGTTTCGTGCCACAACGCCGCGCGCAGAGCTTCAGCGTACCGACGCCGGACCTGAGCACCCTCAAGGCTATCCTTGACGGCTCGGGCGACCGTGAAATCTCCACCACCATGGCCTTCGTGCGGATCCTCGCGCAGTTGGTCAAGGACAAGGACATCGGCCCGCGCATCGTCCCGATCATCCCGGACGAAGCCCGTACCTTCGGTATGGAAGGCATGTTCCGTCAGTTGGGCATCTACTCCTCCGTCGGCCAGCTCTACGAGCCAGTCGATAAAGACCAGGTGATGTTCTACAAGGAAGACAAGAAGGGCCAGATCCTCGAAGAAGGCATCAACGAAGCGGGCGCAATGAGCTCCTTCATCGCTGCCGGTACTTCGTACTCCAGCCACAACCAGCCGATGCTGCCGTTCTACATCTTCTATTCGATGTTCGGCTTCCAGCGTATCGGCGACCTGGCCTGGGCAGCAGGCGACAGCCGTACCCGTGGCTTCCTGATCGGCGGCACCGCCGGTCGTACCACGCTGAACGGCGAAGGCCTGCAACACGAAGACGGTCACAGCCACATCCTGGCTGCCACCATCCCGAACTGCCGCACCTTTGATCCAACCTACGGCTACGAGCTGGCGGTGATCATCCAGGACGGCATGAAGAAGATGACCGAAGAGCAGCAGGACGTTTTCTACTACATCACTGTGATGAACGAGTCCTACCAGCAGCCAGCCATGCCGGCCGGCGTGGAAGAAGGCATCATCAAGGGCATGTACCTGCTCGAAGAAGACACCAAGGAAGCAGCGCACCACGTACAGCTGATGGGCTCCGGCACCATCCTGCGCGAAGTGCGTGAAGCGGCCAAGATCCTGCGTGACGAGTTCAACGTCGGGGCCGACGTATGGAGCGTGACCAGCTTCAACGAACTGCGTCGCGATGGCCTGGCCGTAGAGCGTCACAACCGCCTGCACCCTGGCCAGAAGCCACAGCGCACCTTCGTTGAAGAGTGCCTGACCGGCCGTAAAGGCCCGGTGATCGCTTCGACCGACTACATGAAACTGTTTGCTGAACAAATTCGCCAGTGGGTCCCGTCCAAGGAATTCAAAGTCCTGGGCACCGACGGTTTCGGCCGCAGTGACAGCCGCAAGAAGCTGCGTCACTTCTTCGAAGTTGACCGTCACTTCGTGGTGTTGGCAGCCCTGGAAGCCTTGGCTGACCGTGGTGAGATCGAACCGAAGGTGGTGGCTGACGCTATCGTCAAGTTCGGGATCAACCCGGAAAAACGCAACCCACTGGACTGCTGAGGAGACTTTTTGTGAGCGAACTCATTCGCGTACCTGACATCGGCAGCGGTGAAGGTGAAGTAATCGAGCTGTTTGTGAAGGTCGGCGACACCGTCGAAGCCGACCAGAGCATCCTGACCCTGGAATCGGACAAGGCGAGCATGGAAATCCCTGCTCCCAAGGCCGGCGTGGTCAAGAGCCTGAAAGTGAAGCTGGGCGACCGCCTGAAAGAAGGCGACGAACTGCTGGAGCTGGAAATCGAAGGTGCCGCTGATGCGGCCCCTGCGCCGGCGGCCCCTGCTGCCGCCGCTGCACCTGCGCCTGCTGCTGAAAAACCTGCCGAAGCGCCTGCCGCTGCGGCTGCCGCACCTGCCGCCGCCACTGTCCAGGACATTCACGTCCCGGACATCGGTTCGTCGGGCAAGGCCAAGATCATCGAGCTGCTGGTCAAGGTCGGCGACACCGTCGAAGCCGACCAGTCGCTGATCACCCTGGAGTCCGACAAAGCCTCCATGGAAATCCCTTCGCCGGCTGCCGGCGTGGTGGAAAGCATTGCGGTCAAGCTGGAAGACGAAGTCGGCACCGGTGACTTCATCCTCAAGCTGAAAGTACAAGGCGCAGCGCCTGCCGCCGCCCCAGCCCCGGCCGCTGCTCCAGCCGCCAAGGCTGAAGCCGCACCGGCTGCCGCTGCACCTGCACATGCACCTGCTGCAAAAGTCGAGGCCGCTCCGGCCGCTGCTGCTGCCGCACCTGCGCCAAGCGGTGCCAAGGTTCACGCCGGCCCTGCCGTGCGTCAGTTGGCCCGTGAGTTCGGCGTGGAGCTGAGCGCTGTGTCGGCCACTGGCCCTCACGGTCGCGTGTTGAAGGAAGACGTGCAGGTTTACGTCAAGGCCATGATGCAGAAAGCCAAGGAAGCGCCAGCTGCTGGTGGCGCTACCGGTGGTTCGGGCATTCCGCCGATCCGCACCGTGGACTTCAGCCGCTTCGGCGAAGTCGAAGAAGTGCCGATGACCCGCCTGATGCAAATCGGCGCGGCCGGCCTGCACGCCAGTTGGCTGAACATCCCGCACGTGACGCAGTTCGACCAGGCCGACATCACCGACCTGGAAGCTTTCCGCATTGCGCAGAAAGCCGTGGCCGAAAAAGCCGGCGTGAAACTGACCGTGCTGCCGCTGCTGCTCAAGGCCTGTGCCTACCTGCTCAAGGAGCTGCCGGACTTCAACAGTTCGCTGGCGCCAAGCGGCAAGGCGATCATCCGCAAGAAGTACGTGCACATCGGTTTCGCGGTGGACACCCCGGATGGCCTGCTGGTACCGGTGATCAAGAACGTCGACCAGAAGAGCCTGCTGCAACTCGCTGCCGAAGCCGCCGCGCTGGCTGCCAAGGCCCGCGACAAGAAGCTCACCCCGGACGACATGCAGGGCGCATGCTTCACCATCTCCAGCCTCGGTCACATTGGCGGTACTGGCTTTACGCCAATCGTCAACGCGCCGGAAGTGGCGATCCTGGGTGTGTCCAAGGCGACTATCCAGCCGGTTTGGGACGGTAAAGCGTTCCAGCCGAAGCTGATGCTGCCGCTGTCGCTGTCCTACGATCACCGTGTGATCAACGGCGCCGCCGCTGCGCGCTTCACCCAGCGTCTGGGCCAAGTGCTGAACGATATCCGCACGATCTTGCTGTAAACCGTCACGGCCTCCTCTTCACTGAGGAGGCCTGGCTGTATCGATTTTCGAGCGCCACGCTCGTACCTCAACCCCGCCACTTGGCGGGGCTTTTTTTGCCGGCTTTCAGGCAGGAAACTGGACATACAAGACAGGTTTGTACACCTTCCATCACCTCGATTGCAGAAATCCCTTCCGCAGCCGATAACCCCGTTATAGCACTTAGCCTTCATCCTCTCTTGTCAGCCCGCGCCGCATGATGCAACCTTGCCGCAGGCAACAGAAAAGAGGGCGTGAGCCCGGCGCCGTGCGCGTTATTTCAAGTGAGTCTCCCCCATGAAAAGCCAGCCCGATGTCGCCCGAATGGCGGCCGAGGTAGTGACGCAGTTACCGGTGCCTTCGCGCCTCGGTATGCTGCGTTTCGAGCGGCTTAATGAGGCAAGCTGGGCCCTCCTTTACCTCGACCCCAATTGCGAGCGCCAATTCGGCCTGCCGGCGGTCGAGCTGTGCGCGCTGATCGGCACTCCTTACGCCAGCCTGATGGAGCCCCAGGCGCGCTATCAACTGCACGACATCATCCAGCAGCAACTGAACCAGAGCCCGCACTACCTGGTGCGCTACACCCTGCACACCAGCGACGGCCCGCTGAGCCTGCTGGAAATGGGCGAAGCCTACAAACAACACAATCGCCACCTGCTGCGCGGCTACCTGATGGTAGTCGATGGCCTGTTCAGTGAAATCCCCACTGCCGTGCCCACGGCAGACCTGGAGAACCAGAACAGCCGCCTGCAGATCGCCCTGGAACTCAACCAGCGGGCCCAGCAGGAACAGTTGCAGCACCTTGAGCGGGTGCGCGCCCAACAGGAGTTGATCCTGCTGCTGGCCCGCCAGCGCTACACCACTAACAATTCGCTGCAGGAAGCCGCCGAGCTGATCACCCGCAGCGCCTGCGATATCTACCAGATCGACTGCGCCAGCATCTGGAACCTTGAAGGCCAGCGCCTGGTGCCGATCTCCGCCTACCACCGCGCAGACGGGCAGCATCACTTGCCCGAGCCTATCGACGCCAGTTGCTTCCCGGACTACCTGGAAGCCTTGCACTCCAGCCGGGCCATCGACGCCACCAACGCACTGCGCGACCCGCGCACCCGAGAAATGGCCGACAGCCTGCGCGACAAAGACATCCACGCGATGCTTGACGCGAGCATTCGCGTCGATGGCCATGTGGTGGGCGTGCTGTGCCTGGAGCAAAGCGGCAGCACCCGCGCCTGGCAGGCCGATGAAATTGCCTTTGCCGGCGAGTTGGCCGACCAGTTCGCCCAGGTGATCAACAACCACAACCGCCGCACCGCCACCAGCGCCCTGCACCTGTTCCAGCGTGCCGTGGAACAAAGCGCCAACGCCTTTCTGCTGGTCAACTGCGATGGTGTAGTGGAGTACGTCAACCCAAGCTTTACTGCGATCACCCAGTACAGCGCCGAAGAGGTCCACGGCCACCGCCTGGCCCAATTGCCGGCGCTGGAGAACCTCAGCGAATTGCTGTTCGACGCCCCCTCGAGCCTGGCCAAAAGCAACAGCTGGCAGGGCGAATTCAAGAGCCGGCGCAAGAACCTGGAGCCCTACTGGGGCCAGCTGTCGATTTCCAAGGTGTATGGCGACAACCGTGAGCTGACGCACTACATCGGCATCTACGAAGACATTACCCAGACCAAGCTGGCCCAGCAGCGTATCGAGCGCCTGGCCTACACGGACAACCTGACCAACCTGGGCAATCGCCCGGCGTTCATTCGCAACCTCGATGAACGCTTCGCCCGTGACAGCGACAGCCCGATCAGCCTGCTGCTGGTGGACATCGACAACTTCAAGCGCATCAACGACAGCCTAGGCCACCAGACCGGAGACAAGCTGCTGATCAGCCTGGCCCGGCGCCTGCGCAACAGCCTGAGCACCGGTGGCAGCCTGGCGCGCTTTGCCAGCAACGAGTTTGCGGTGCTGCTCGACGACACCGATCTGGAAAGTGGCCAGTTGGTGGCCAGCCAATTGCTCGCGACCCTCGACAAGCCGATGTTCGTCGACAACCAGTTGATCAGCGTCACCGGCTCCGTGGGCCTGGCCTGCGCGCCACTGCATGGCCGCGACCCGCAGACCCTGATGCGTAACGCCGGCCTGGCCCTGCACAAGGCCAAGGCCAACGGCAAACATCAGGTGCAGATCTTTACCGAAGCGCTGAATGCCGAGGCCAGCTACAAGCTGTTCGTCGAGAACAACCTGCGCCGCGCCCTCACCCAGAACGAACTGGACGTGTTCTACCAGCCCAAGCTGTGCCTGCGCAGTGGCCGTCTGCTGGGCATGGAAGCGCTATTGCGCTGGAACCATCCGGAAAAAGGCATGATCCGCCCTGACCAATTCATCAGCGTGGCTGAAGAAACCGGCCTGATTATCCCCATCGGCAAATGGATCGCGCGCCAGGCCTGTCGCATGAGCCGTCAGTTGACCGCCGCTGGCATGGGCAACTTGCAGGTGGCGATCAACCTGTCACCCAAGCAGTTTTCCGACCCGGACCTGGTGGCCTCGATCGCCACGATCCTCAAGGAAGAAAAACTGCCGGCCAACCTGCTGGAGCTGGAACTGACCGAAGGCCTGTTACTGGAAGCCACCGAAGACACGCGCCTGCAGCTTGATCAATTGAAGAGCTTCGGCCTGACCCTGGCCATGGACGACTTCGGCACCGGTTACTCGTCGTTGAGTTACTTGAAAAAATTCCCTATCGACATCATCAAGATCGACCGCAGCTTCATCCACGAAATCCCGGACAACCAGGACGACATGGAAATCACCTCGGCGGTGATCGCCATGGCCCACAATCTCAAGCTCAAGGTGGTGGCCGAGGGCATCGAGACCGCCGAGCAACTGGCGTTTCTGCGTCGGCACCGTTGCGATGTGGGCCAGGGCTACCTGTTCGACCGGCCGATCCCCGGCGCCGAGCTGCTGGCGATGCTGAAACGCTACCCGCGCGGCCCTATCGCCTGACAGCGCTGTAACACTCGGGCACACTGGCGGTCTCAATCTTTATTGCTAACTCAACCTGACGAGAGGACTGATCATGGTCTTGCGCTCGGAAATTCTGGTGAACAAAAACGTGCTGCCTACTCAAGAACAAGCTCTGCCTGGCCGTGAAACCCCGATGGCATTGCCGGAAACGCACTTCGTCAATGGCAACCCGCTGCTCGGACCGTTCCTCGATGACGTCGGCTTTGCAATCTTCGGCCTGGGCTGCTTCTGGGGTGCCGAGCGTCGGTTCTGGCAGCGCGATGGCGTGGTCAGCACTGTGGTCGGTTACGCCGGCGGCTACACGCCCAACCCGACCTATGAAGAAGTCTGCTCGGGCCTGACCGGCCACAGCGAAGTGGTGCTGGTGGTGTATGACCAGGCCAAAGTGAAATACGAAGACTTGTTGAAAATGTTCTGGGAACTGCACAACCCCACCCAGGGCATGCGCCAGGGCAATGACATCGGCAGCCAGTACCGCTCAGTGATTTATGCCACCACGCCGGAACAACTGGCGGCGGCGCAGGCCAGCGCCAAGGCGTATCAAGCCGAACTGACCAAGGCCGGCCTGGGTGCGATTACCACCGAAATCGAAGAGGCACCGACGGTGTACTTCGCCGAGGCGTATCACCAGCAGTACCTGGCGAAAAATCCGCAGGGCTATTGCGGGATTGGTGGCACCGGTGTGACCTGCCCGATCTAAAGTCGACACGGGTAAAATGTGGGAGGGGGCTTGCCCCCGATAGCGGTGTGTCAGTCAGTACATCTGTAACTGATAGATCGCTATCGGGGGCAAGCCCCCTCCCACATGAGGTATTCACAAGGCGTGGTTACTCAGCGATGAGCCAATCCATCTGCCATCCGCCCTGGGTCTGCCCAAGCTTCCTGGACAGCCACGGCAGCAGCTCACGCAGCTCCTCTTCCAGCCCCCACGGCGGGTTGGCGATGGCCAGGCCCGAGCCAGTCAGGGTGTTGGGGGTGTCCAGCGGATGCACCAGTAACTCCACTCGCAGCAACTTCGGCGCGCCGGTGCCGGCCAGGTCCTGGTAGAAACGACGCAACATGCGCTGGTCCTTCACCGGGTACCAGATGGCCGCGACGGTCTGGCGCATGCGGCCCACTGCTTCCTTGAGGGAGGCGGCGCAGCGTTGCATCTCGTCGAGCTTTTCGAACGGCGGGTCGATCAGCATCAGCGCGCGCTTTTCCGGCACCGGCAACAGCGCACGCGGTACGTGCCAACCTTCGCCCAGGTGCACTTTGACGCGGCGGTCGCCCTTCATGTTGTCCTTGAGCAACACGCCGTCTTCCGGGTGTTTCTCATTGAGCAGCACGCGGTCCTGAGGGCGCGTCAGGCGCCGCGCCAGCTCGGGCGAACCAGGGTAGTAGCGCAACTCGCCATCCGGGTTCATCTCATGCAGCACGCGCATGTAATCGGCGGTCAACGGCGGCAGGTCGCTTGCGCTCCACAGGCGGGCGATGCCTTCCAGGTATTCACCGGTGCGGTTGGCCTGGTCGCCCTGCAGGTCGTACAGACCGATCCCCGCATGGGTGTCGAGGTAGGCGAACGGCTGCTCCTTGCGTGACATCAGGGCGATGAGGCGGGTCAAGGTCAGGTGTTTGAAGACATCGGCGTGGTTGCCGGCGTGAAAGGCGTGACGATAATTCATGGTTGCTCCTGCGCAGGGGGCGAAGTTTACCTTTTACGCAAGCGTTGGTGCAGGGCAACGTGCCGGGCGGTACTTATATCGAAAAGACAGGCTTTCACCTGAAAAAAGTCTAAATATCAATGATGACTCGGACTTATTGTGGCGATCCACACTCCAGGGAGGTCCATCACCATCATGAAAGACGCCACCATCGCACTGCACCACGGCTTCCAGTCGGACCCGACCACCAAGGCTGTTGCTGTGCCGATCTACCAGAATGTTGCCTTCGAATTCGACAACGCCCAGCACGGCGCCGACCTGTTCAACCTGGACGTGCCCGGCAATATCTACACGCGGATCATGAACCCCACCAACGACGTGCTGGAGCAACGCATCGCCGCGCTCGAAGGCGGTATCGCAGGCCTGGCGGTGTCGGCCGGCAGCGCGGCGATCCACTACGCGATCCAGACGCTCACCCGCGCCGGGGACAATATTGTCACCACCCCGCAACTCTACGGCGGCACCTACACCTTGTTCGCGCACTTGCTGCCCAGCTTCGGCGTCGATGTTCGCTTTGCCCGGGATGACTGCGCCGAAGCCATCGCCGAGCTGATCGACGACAACACCAAGCTGGTGTACTGCGAAAGCATCGGCAACCCGGCGGGCAACATCGTCGACCTGGAAGCCCTGGCCAACGTCGCCCACGCGCACGGCGTGCCGCTGGTGGTGGATAACACCGTGGCCACGCCGATCCTGTGCAAACCCATCCGGTTCGGCGCCGATATCGTGGTGCACTCGGTGACCAAGTACATCGGCGGCCACGGCAACTCCCTGGGCGGCGTGATCGTCGACAGCGGCAACTTCCCCTGGACCGACTACCCGCAGAAATTCCCCGGGCTCAACAACCCCGAGCCCGCCTATCACGGCGTGGTCTACACCGAGAAATTCGGCCCGGCCGCCTTCATCGCTCGCGCCCGCACCGTTCCACTGCGCAACACCGGCGCGGCACTGGCCCCGATGAACGCCTTCCTGCTGCTGCAAGGCCTGGAAACCCTGGCCCTGCGCATGGAGCGCCATACTGAAAACGCCCTGAAGGTCGCACAGTTCCTGCAAGGCCATGCCGAGGTAGAGTGGGTCAGCTACGCAGGCCTGCCGGACCACCCGCACCACGAACTGGCGCAGAAGTACTTGCAAGGCAAACCGTCAGCAATCCTTTCATTTGGCTTGAAGGGCGGCTATGAGGCCGGCGTGCGCTTCTATGACGCACTGCGCATCTTCAAGCGCCTGGTGAACATCGGCGATGCCAAATCCCTGGCCTGCCACCCGGCCTCCACCACCCATCGGCAGATGAACGAGCAAGAACAGGCCAAGGCCGGCGTAAAGCCCGAGATGATTCGCTTGTCGGTGGGCATCGAGGCCATTGAAGACCTGATCGAGGATTTGCAGCAGGCGCTGGGCTCAACTCAGCTCTGAGGCCAGGTAATCAGCCAGCGCTTCATGGCTGATACTCGATCGACGCGCAAAGTAGGCGACCTTGTGCTGCAAGGTCGCCGGCGCAAAAGCGGTGTAGAGGTCGGGTCGCTGCTCTTCGAGCCACTGCAACAGGTTACCGACCAGGGTTTGCGGCGATTGCTCCGCCAAGTGCTCCAGCAAAGGTACCGGCACTCGCCACCATGGGCTGGCTTTGGCGGCAGTGACCGGGCCAGTCGCAACAGTCAGCGATTGGCCACTAATGAGGTATCGCGGGAACACCGGCAACAGCTCTTCACCGCAGCGCTGAATGATCGGCAGAAACTGCGCGCCATCCCAAAAGCGCAAAAATACCTCTTGCCCATCGGCCAGGTACACCTTGCTCAGGCTTTGCAGGTGTGCGACCACCACGTCCAATGGGCAGGACGATACGGCCAGCCAGCCCCAATCCGTGGCGTCTGTGGCGGCAGCCCATTCCAGGAACGCGCTACCTGGATCGACGATGCCTACATAGGGCATCACCTCCTCCCAGGTCGCATAGGCCGTACTGGCCCAAACGGGATGCAAAGGCGCTCCGCCGGCCAGCGTTCGCCACGCATTCAAGGGCTGGGCGTCGCTGGCAGCGCCGAGTACTGCGAAGATCTTTTCACCAGCAAGCAAGGGTTGAAGCATCGACGTAGAGTCCTTCTGGGTGGAGGTCAAGTGAGATTGCACTGGCCGTTCCTGCATCGTTCGCACTCTTCGCAAAACGGTGCACTGCGTTTCAGGCTGGCGACCTGCACACGGGACAGCGGAGCCGGGATCACTGCCAACAGTTTTTCCTTCACCCCCGGCATCAACGGCGCCGCTACTGCAGCGGGCGCCCCGCCAGGCTGGATCGGCACGCTGCTGAAAATGCCACCGGCAGACAGGGTGATCGACTGCCCACCCGCCTGAATCGTGACGGTCGCGCCCGCGTCGATGACGATGCTTTGTCCTGCGCCTATCTGGATGGTCTGCCCGGCCCGGACCTGCTGCGAACCGCCCACCACCAGATGGTCGTCCTGCTTGAGGTCGGTCAGGCGGTTGCCATGATTTATCCGCTGTTCCTCGCCCTGCACTTCATGGTGCGATTCGCCGTCCACCATCACCCGATGGTCATGTAGCACATGCTGCGTCCAATCCCGCTGGGCGCGCAGATAGATTTCCTCGGCCCCCTTGCGATCCTCGATGCGTAGCTCGTTGTAGCCACCCCCCCCAGGGCTGCTCTGGCTGCGCAAGATGCTTCGGGTCTTGTCCGCCGGCAAATCGAGGGGCACCTGTGTTGCCGCATTAGGCAGGCAACCCATCACCAATGGCATATCCGGGTCGCCATTGACGAAGCCCACCAGGACCTCCATACCGACCCGCGGAATCAACACAGAACCGTAACGATCATGGGCCCAACCGCTGGCAACCCTCAGCCAGCAGCTGGACTGATCGTTGCGTTCACCGTTGCGGTCCCAGGCAAACTGCACCTTGACCCGGCCGTACTCGTCACAATGGATTTCACTGTCGGCTGGCCCCGTTACCACTGCGTTCTGGTAACCCGATATGGGCGGCCGCGACATCAGGAGCGGTGTTCGAAACAGCACGTCCCAGGGCGTTACGACAAATTCATTGCTGTAGCCTTGGGAGGATTCATCGCCATATCCTTCAGGGGCAGATTCCTCAAGCACCTGAGGCTGCCGCCCTGTATGGTGCAACTGAGTGACCAGCCACAAGGCATTCCACTCCTGACGAGGGTGGCCAGCCATCTTCAGGAACTGTCCGGTGACCAACGCCGGTTGATCGCTATGGCCACGGGCCTGGCGGTAATCGCTGCGATGACGCTCCAGCACGCGTTGCGCCAGGTACTTGCCACGCTCACGATCTTCGAAGTGCCCTGGGTAACGCTGGTCGTTCAGAGTCGGTTGCCGATTGCTGGAGACTGCGCTTTCCAACGTCAGGTTCGGCTTTTTGAAGTCGTAGTCCCGCAGATTCACACCGCTGGTGCGGGTCTTCAGCCGCAGAATAAAGCGCTTGATCGCAGGCCCATCGGCCACCATCCCGGAGCCGGGTGAATACGGCGTGACGTGATCCGGCTGCGCGAACACACTCTGGTCGTCGCCAAACACCAACAGGTGGCGCTCGGGGCTGTGCTGGAAGTGATAGTGAATGCCCCATTCGGCACACAAGCGTTGAATAAACTCCAGATCGGTTTCGCCGAACTGAACACAATACTCACACTCGGGGTACTTGCCGCTCAGATGAAACGCGAAGGCATCAGCCTTGATTGCCTGGGCTTCCAATACCTGCGCAATGATCTGGGGCACTGTTTGTTTCTGGAAGATCCGCTGATGCGTGCTGTGCTCCAGATAAGCCAGCTGCGGCATCAGGGTGATCTGATAGCGCGTAAGGCGCCTGCCCGAATCGCCTTGTGCGACCCGATACACCAGGCCATGAATGCCATGGCCATTGGCATCAAACCCCAGGAACGCCTGGCTGTGCAGCAGGCTCTCAAGGTCCAGGTCGGGTTGCTCGCTGACCAACTCCAGGTCAAAGCGAAAAGGCAGGCTGATGAACTCAGTCCCCATGAACCCGTGGACCTTGAATTCACTGGGTTCTCCATTGAGGGACAGGGTAAAGGCACTCTGATTGGCAGGAGCTAACATCCGGTGTTTCTCTGCAAGGGGTAAGGGGCCGATTCTGCATCACGGCTGCCCTCTGCCGAGCACGCGCCAGACAAATCAGTAAAACCCTACAAAAACGCGTACGAATCCTCTCTGGGTCGGCGTAAAGCACACGCAAAAAAAGGCCCGCTATCCATAGGAAGCGGGCCCCTCTTTCAACTCATCAGGCGCTTAAGGCCCGGCGAATTACTTGTTGAGGTTGTAGTCTTTTTCCGCCGCATCAAAACGCTCGACCATACCCGCAGTCGGTGCGCCCATCTTGCTTACGACGTAGATCGCGAGGCTGGCGAAGATGAAGCCTGGGATGATTTCGTACAGGCCCAGCAGCTCAAAGTGTTTCCACACGATCACGGTGATCGCGCCGACCAGGATACCGGCCAGTGCGCCGTTGCGGGTCATGCCTTTCCAGATCACCGAGATCAGCACCACAGGACCGAACGCGGCGCCGAAACCGGCCCAGGCGTAGCTCACCAGGCCCAGTACGCGGTTGTTCGGGTTGGCGGCCAGGCCGATAGCGACCAGGGCCACCAGCAGCACCATGGCACGACCGACCCACACCAGCTCAACCTGGGAGGCGGTCTTGCGCAGAAAGGTTTTGTAGAAGTCTTCGGTCAGGGCGCTGGAGCACACCAGCAATTGGCAGCTCAGGGTACTCATCACGGCAGCCAGGATGGCCGACAGCAACACACCGGCAATCCATGGGTTGAACAGCAGCTTGGCCAGCTCGATGAATACGCGTTCGTGGTTTTCAGTCACAGGACCGGCCACTTCCGGGTGTGCCGAGAAGTAGGCAATACCGAAGAAGCCCACCGCCACCGTGCCGCCCAGGCACAGGATCATCCAGGTCATGGAGATACGACGCGCCTTGGCAATCGACTTCACCGAATCCGCCGCCATGAAGCGCGCCAGGATATGCGGCTGGCCGAAGTAACCCAGGCCCCAGCCCATCAGCGAAATGATGCCGATGAAGGTGGTGTTTTTCAGCATGTTGAAGTTGTCAGGGTTCTTGGCTTCGATGGCCAGGAAGGTGGTGTCGACGCCACCAGTGGCCAGCAACACGATGATCGGCGTGAGGATCAGCGCGAAAATCATCAGGGTGGCCTGTACGGTGTCAGTCCAGCTCACGGCCAGGAAACCACCGACGAAGGTGTAGGCAATGGTCGCTGCGGCACCGGCCCAAAGGGCGGTCTCGTAGGACATGCCGAAAGTGCTTTCGAACAAGCGGGCACCGGCAACGATGCCGGAAGCGCAGTAAATGGTGAAGAACACCAGGATCACCACGGCGGAGATGATCCGCAGCAGGCCGCTTTTATCTTCGAAACGGCTGGAGAAATAATCCGGCAGGGTCAGGGCGTCACCGTTGTGCTCGGTCTGGACCCGCAGGCGACCGGCGACGAACAGCCAGTTGAGGTAGGCACCGACGATCAGGCCGATGGCGATCCAGCTTTCCGACAGGCCGGACATGTAGATCGCGCCCGGCAGGCCCATCAACAACCAGCCGCTCATGTCGGAAGCACCGGCCGACAAGGCTGTCACCACGCTACCGAGGCTGCGACCGCCTAGGATGTAGTCGGAAAGGTTGTTGGTGGAGCGATAGGCCATGAAGCCGATCAGCACCATTGCTGCGATGTAGATCACGAACGTGATCAGGGTTGGATTACTAACGCTCATAAGAGTGACGCCCTGGCTTTGTTTTTATGTAGCGGCGGTCTGTCAGACGACCACCCACTGGAAGTAGGTAGACGTAGCTGCGTGCCGCGCATTTATGACTGACGTTTCCCCAGGAAAGCCGCCAGCCGATGAACCAAACCTCAGAGGTGGTTGCACCTTGGGCGCGAATGCTATTCAACAAAGCAAATAAGGTGCAACCAGTTTCGCGAGAATAAGTTGCACCTTGATGTTAAATGCGCAAAACACCTCGTTTTTGCTCCTTTTCGGAGCAAGAACAGCCGATCTCAGAAGCAAACGCACCAAGGCGAAGCGGATTCCGTCGAAGGCCGGTTTTTTTCCCGATCACGATCGAAAAAATCATGAAGAAAATGGGTTGCACCCGGTTGCACCTCTGCATGCGCAAAGCTAATCTTGCCGCCAGCTGATGCCACTCGGTAGTGGCACCCATGAGGATAAGAAAATGGCTACGACCACCCTTGGGGTCAAACTTGACGACCCGACCCGCGAGCGCCTCAAGGCCGCCGCGACCTCCATCGATCGCACGCCGCACTGGCTGATCAAGCAGGCGATTTTCAATTACCTGGAGAAACTGGAGGGTGGTGCAACCCTGACTGAACTCAATGGTTTGAGCAGCAAGGACGCGGACGACGCGGGCGAGGTCCAGACCGACCACGCCCACCAGTGCTTCCTCGAATTCGCCGAAAGCATCCTGCCGCAATCCGTGCTGCGTGCGTCGATCACTGCCGCTTACCGTCGCCCCGAGCCGGAAGTGGTGCCGATGCTGATCGAACAGGCCCGCCTGCCGGCGCCGATGGCCGAAGCCACCAACAAGCTCGCCGCCTCGATTGCCGAAAAACTGCGTAACCAGAAGAGCGCCGGCGGCCGTGCCGGGATTGTCCAGGGCCTGCTGCAAGAGTTTTCCCTGTCGTCCCAGGAAGGTGTCGCCCTGATGTGCCTGGCCGAAGCGCTGCTGCGCATCCCGGACAAGGGCACCCGCGACGCGCTGATCCGCGACAAGATCAGCACCGGCAACTGGCAGCCGCATTTGGGCAACAGCCCGTCGCTGTTCGTCAACGCCGCCACCTGGGGCCTGCTGCTGACCGGCAAACTGGTCGCCACCCACAATGAAGCCGGCCTCACCTCGTCCCTGAGCCGCATCATCGGCAAGAGCGGCGAGCCGATGATCCGCAAGGGCGTCGACATGGCCATGCGCCTGATGGGCGAACAGTTCGTCACCGGCGAAACCATCGCCGAAGCCCTGGCCAATGCGAGCAAATTCGAAGCCAAGGGCTTCCGCTATTCCTACGACATGCTCGGTGAAGCCGCGCTTACCGAACACGATGCCCAGAAGTACCTGGCCTCGTACGAACAAGCCATCCACTCCATCGGCAAAGCCTCCCACGGCCGTGGGATTTATGAAGGCCCGGGCATTTCCATCAAGCTGTCGGCGCTGCACCCGCGCTACAGCCGTGCGCAGTATGAGCGCGTGATGGATGAGCTGTACCCGCGCCTACTGTCCCTGACGCTCCTGGCCAAGCAATACGACATCGGTTTGAACATCGACGCCGAAGAAGCCGACCGCCTGGAGCTGTCCCTGGACCTGCTCGAGCGCCTGTGCTTCGAGCCTCAACTGACTGGCTGGAACGGCATCGGTTTCGTGATCCAGGCCTACCAGAAGCGTTGCCCGTATGTGATCGACTACGTCATCGACCTGGCGCGCCGCAGCCGCCACCGCCTGATGATCCGCCTGGTAAAAGGCGCGTACTGGGACAGCGAAATCAAGCGCGCCCAGGTCGAAGGCCTGGAAGGCTACCCGGTGTACACCCGCAAGGTGTACACCGACGTGTCCTACATCGCCTGCGCACGCAAACTGCTGTCGGTACCGGAAGTCATCTACCCGCAGTTCGCCACGCACAACGCCCACACGCTTTCGGCCATCTACCATATCGCCGGTCAGAACTATTACCCCGGCCAGTACGAGTTCCAGTGCCTGCACGGCATGGGTGAGCCACTGTACGAGCAGGTTGTAGGCAAGGTTGCCGATGGCAAGCTGAACCGTCCGTGCCGCGTGTATGCACCGGTCGGCACCCACGAAACGCTGCTGGCCTACCTGGTCCGTCGCCTGCTGGAAAACGGCGCGAACACTTCGTTCGTCAACCGTATTGCCGACCAATCCATCTCGATCCAGGAGCTGGTGGCCGATCCGGTGACCAGCATCGAGCAAATGGCCACGCTGGAAGGCGGCTTCGGCCTGCCGCACCCGCGCATTCCATTGCCACGTGACCTGTACGGTAGCGACCGCGCCAACTCGGCCGGTATCGACCTGGCCAACGAACATCGCCTGGCATCGCTTTCGTGTGCCCTTCTCGCCACCGCTCACAACAACTGGAAAGCCACGCCGATGCTCGGTTGTACCTCCAGCGAGCAAGCAGCGGCGCCGGTGCTCAACCCGTCCGACCTGCGTGATGTAGTCGGTCATGTACAAGAAGCCACCGTCGAAGACGTCGACAACGCCATCCTGTGCGCAATCAGTGCCGGTCCGATCTGGCAGGCCACCCCGCCCGCCGAACGCGCCGCTATCCTGGAGCGCGCCGCCGACCTGATGGAGGGCGAGATCCAGCCGCTGATGGGCCTGCTGGCCCGCGAAGCCGGCAAGACCTTCGCCAACGCCATCGCCGAAGTGCGTGAAGCCGTGGACTTCCTGCGCTACTACGCGGTGCAGGCACGCAACGACTTCACCAACGACGCCCACCGGCCACTGGGCCCGGTGGTCTGCATCAGCCCGTGGAACTTCCCACTGGCCATCTTCAGCGGCCAAGTCGCCGCCGCATTGGCCGCCGGCAACCCGGTACTGGCCAAGCCGGCCGAACAAACTCCGCTGGTCGCCGCGCAAGCCGTGCGCATCCTGTTGGAAGCCGGTATTCCGGAAGGCGTGCTGCAACTGCTGCCGGGCCAGGGCGAAACCGTGGGTGCCCGCCTGGTGGGGGATGATCGCGTCAAAGGCGTGATGTTCACTGGCTCTACCGAAGTGGCGCGTCTGCTGCAACGTAATGTCGCGGGCCGCCTGGACGCCCAGGGCCGTCCGATCCCGTTGATCGCCGAAACCGGCGGCCAGAACGCGATGATCGTCGACTCCTCGGCGCTGACCGAACAAGTCGTGATCGACGTGGTGTCTTCGGCCTTCGACAGCGCCGGCCAGCGTTGCTCGGCCCTGCGCGTACTGTGCCTGCAGGAAGATTCAGCAGACCGTGTGATCGAAATGCTCAAGGGCGCCATGGCTGAATGCCGCCTGGGCAACCCGGAGCGCCTGTCGGTGGATATCGGCCCGGTGATCGACGCCGAAGCCAAGGCCGGCATCGAGAAACACATCCAGGCCATGCGCGACAAAGGCCGCAACGTATACCAGGTGGCGATTGCCGATGGTGAAGAGATCAAGCGCGGCACCTTCGTGATGCCAACCCTGATCGAACTGGAAAGCTTCGACGAGTTGCAACGCGAGATCTTCGGTCCGGTACTGCACGTGGTGCGCTACAAGCGTAAAGAGATCGACCAGCTCATCGGCCAGATCAACGCCTCCGGCTACGGCCTGACCCTGGGCGTGCACACCCGCATCGACGAGACCATCGCCAAGGTGATCGACAACGTCAATGCCGGTAACGTCTATGTGAACCGCAACATCGTCGGTGCCGTGGTCGGCGTACAACCGTTCGGCGGCGAAGGCCTGTCGGGCACTGGTCCGAAAGCCGGCGGCCCGCTGTACCTGTACCGCCTGCTGTCGACCCGTCCTACGGATGCGATCGAGCAATCCTTCGTACGCGGCGACGCACTGGCCGCACCGGATGTTCGCTTGCGCGACGCCATGAGCCAACCGCTGACGGCCCTCAAAACCTGGGCCGACAGCAACCAGTTCAGCGAACTCAGCGCCCTGTGCAGCCAGTTCGCCGCGCAATCGCAAAGCGGTATCACCCGCCAACTGGCCGGCCCGACCGGCGAGCGCAACAGTTACGCCATCCTGCCCCGCGAGCACGTTCTGTGCCTGGCGGACGTGGAAGGTGATCTGTTGACGCAACTGGCGGCGGTACTGGCCGTAGGCGGTTCGGCGGTATGGCCGGAATCTGACCTGACCAAGGCCTTGTTCCCACGCCTGCCGAAGGAGATTCAGGCGAAGATCAAGCGCGTGGCCGACTGGACCAAGGACGAAGTGGTGTTCGATGCGGTATTGCACCACGGTGATTCCGACCAGTTGCGCGCGGTGTGCCAGCAAGTGGCACAGCGTGGTGGCGCGATTGTCGGGGTGCATGGTTTATCCCAGGGCGAGACGGCGATTGCGCTGGAGCGTTTGGTGATTGAGCGGGCGTTGAGTGTCAACACCGCTGCGGCGGGTGGTAACGCCAGCCTGATGACCATCGGCTAACTGCCTGACGAAATGCGGTAAAAAATGTGGGAGGGGGCTTGCCCCCGATAGCGGTGGATCAGCCAATGCACTTGGTGACTGACACATCGCCATCGGGGGCAAGCCCCCTCCCACATTTGCCTGTGCATCACCCAAATCAATGTTGCTATCCAGCCTCTATTCGCGCACTTAGACTCAGGCCAATTCCTCCAAAGGTAATCCGCCATGTCCGAGACGCTGCTCAGTTCCCGCAATCTGGCTTTCGAGCTGTACGAAGTCCTCGATGCCGAGGGCCTGACCCAGCGCGAGCGGTTTGCCGAGCACAATCGCGAAACCTTCGACGCGGCCATCAGCACCGCCCGCAGCATTGCGGAAAAATACTTTGCGCCCCACAACCGCAAGAACGACGAGAACGAACCGCGCTACGAAGACGGCAAGGCCATTCTGATTCCGGAGGTCAAACCGGCGGTGGATGCGTTCCTTGAAGCCGGTTTCCTCAACGCAGCACGCAGTTTCGAAGCCGGTGGCATGCAACTGCCCACCCTGTTGTCACAAGCCTGTTTCGCGCACTTCCAGTCGGCCAACGCCGCGTCCACGTCCTACCCGTTCCTGACCATGGGCGCCGCCAACCTGATCGAAAGCTTCGGCACCGCGGATCAGAAACAACGCTTCCTGCAACCGATGATCGACGGCCGTTTCTTCGGCACCATGGCCCTCACCGAACCCCACGCCGGCTCATCGCTGTCGGATATTCGCACCCGCGCAGAACCAGCGGCTGACGGCACCTATCGCCTCAAGGGCAACAAGATCTTTATTTCCGGCGGCGATCACCCGCTGTCGGAAAACATCGTGCACATGGTGCTGGCCAAGCTGCCGGAAGCGCCCGCCGGGGTGAAGGGCATTTCGCTGTTTATCGTGCCCAAGTTCCTGGTCAACGACGATGGCAGCCTGGGCGAGCGCAACGATGTGTTGCTGGCCGGTCTGTTCCACAAGATGGGCTGGCGCGGTACCACCTCCACGGCGTTGAATTTCGGCGATAACGGCAACTGTGTCGGCTATCTGGTGGGCAAGCCGCACCAAGGTTTAAGCTGCATGTTCCAGATGATGAACGAGGCGCGCATCGGTGTAGGTATGGGCGCGGTAATGCTTGGCTACGCCGGCTATCTCTATTCCCTGGAGTACGCCCGCGAGCGCCCTCAAGGTCGCCTGCCCGACAGCAAGGATCCTACAACCGCACCGGTCTCGATCATCCAGCACGCCGACATCAAGCGCATGCTGCTCACACAAAAATCCTATGTGGAAGGCGCCTTCGACCTGGGCCTCTACGCCGCACGCCTGTTCGACGACACCACCACCCTGGAAACCGAAGACGCGCGCAAACAGGCCCATGAACTGCTGGACCTGCTGACCCCCATCGTCAAATCCTGGCCGTCGGAGTTCTGCCTCAAGGCCAACGAACTGGCGATCCAGATTCTCGGCGGCCACGGCTACACCCGTGAATACCCGGTGGAGCAGTACTACCGTGATAACCGCCTGAACCCGATCCATGAAGGCACCCATGGCATTCAGTCCCTGGATTTGCTGGGGCGCAAGCTGGCACAGAATGGCGGCGCGGGCTTGAAGCAACTCATCAGGTTGATCGCCGAAACCGGCGCCCGTGCGCAGCAATATCCAAGCCTCACTGCACTGAGGGAACCGCTGGAACAACTGGTGAACCGCCTGCAAGGCGTGACCATCGGCCTGCTGACGGATCTCGCCCAGGGCAAGGTCAACAGCAGCCTGGCGAACTCGGCGCTGTACTTGAAGGTGTTCGGGCATACGGTGATTGGCTGGCGCTGGCTGGAACAGGCAATTCGCGCCGAAGAAGGCTTGGCCAAGGGCAATGCGGCCGATGTGGCCTTCTACAAAGGCAAGCTCCGGGCTGCCCGGTACTTCCTGACCTGGGAAGTACCGGGCTGCCATCATGAACTGGCGATTCTGGAGGCACGCGATGACACGTGCCTCGGTATGCAGGATGAGTGGTTCTAAGGCGTTCCGATCGCCTTGGAAATCACATCGACCGTGGCGCTGACTTGCTCTTGGTAACGGTCGAGTTCCTGCTGGTGAGCCTGCTGCATTTCGATCTGCTCGGCGCACAGGTTCAGCGCCGCCAGCACCAGTAATTTGTCACCGATCAGGGTCGGGTACTTTTTCTTGGTGGTGGCCAGGGAGGCCTTGAGCAGGGTCACGGCGTGCATCAGGGTCTTATCTTCCCCAGGCGGGGCCTTGATCGAGTAATCCTCTCCGAGAATCGAAACGACCTTTATCCCTTCACTCATGCGCTGACAGGCCCTGCACTCACACGCTCAACCAGCGCCTGGATACGGGCGGCGGTGGCGCCGTGCTTCTCTTCCTGTTCCATCAGGCTCAGTTGCAGGCTGTCGTTCTCATCCTTGGCGCGGGCCAGTTCGGCCTTGAGGGATTCATTGCTGCCCAGCAGGTCCTGATTCTGTTGTACGAGGTCGCTGACGAGTTGTTCCAATTGGCTGAGGGATGCTTCTAACATTTTGATTTCTCTGGCTTTTCAAAGGGCGGTGACGATAAAGAAAATTCACCTCGGATGCCAGGGTTATCCCCGGCGCGCGGCCCGTTTTTTAAGGGCCGGGCCGCACTTTCGAGCCTTAGTGACTGCATTTACCGGATCTGGTTCCTGAATCAGTCAAACCCCTCGTCAGGTGCGACAAAACCGCACACGCCCCTTTAGACTTTAGTCGTACGACCGATAGAGAGGCACACCCCGTCTCACGGCCGCACGGATCGCGCTTCTCCCCCAGGATTCCCGCATGTCGCTTCGTAATATGAATATCGCTCCGAGGGCCTTCCTCGGCTTCGCGTTTATTGGTGCGTTGATGTTGTTTCTCGGTGTGTTCGCCCTGAATCAGATGAGCAAGATCCGCGCTGCCACCGAAGACATCACCCTGTCCAGCGTGCCAAGCATTCGTGCCCTGGATGAGTTCACCCAACTGACCCTGCGCCTGCGGGTGCTGTCGTACCGCCTGCTGACCAACCGTGAACCGGATGTGCAACAGAAAACCCTGGAAGCCTTCGAGCTGCGCAACCAGCAGATTCGCACCGCCCAGGGCATCTACGAAAAACTGATCGAGAGCAGTGAGGAGCGTTCGACCTATGACGAGTACGTACGCCTGCTCGGCCAGTACCACCAGATTGAAGAGCGCATGAAGAGCCTGTCACGGGCCAATCAAGTGGAGGAACTGCGCAGCCTGCTCAACACCGAATTGCTCAGCAACTCCGAGCAAGTCAACGCCGTGCTCACGCGGCTGCTGGACCTCAACAACACGATGGCCCTGACCACCAATAAGGAAGCCGAGGACCAATACAACATGGCCTTCAACCTGGTGGTAAGCCTGTTGGTGGTCGCCACGCTGCTGACCCTGCTGTTTGCCTGGCTGTTGACCCGCAGCATCACACTGCCCATTTCCCAGGCATTGGAAGCTGCGGAAGAAGTGGCCGAAGGCAACCTGACCCGCCCGATCAAGGTCGACGGCAACGACGAAGCCGGGCGCCTGCTGGCAGCCATGGCCAAGATGCAGGACAAGCTGCGCGACACCCTGCAACGCATCGCCGGTTCCGCCACCCAGTTGGCATCGGCCGCCGAAGAGTTGAACGCGGTCACCGACGAAAGCGCCCGTGGCCTGACCCAGCAAAACAATGAAATCGAACAAGCCGCCACGGCGGTGAATGAAATGACCAGTGCCGTCGAAGAAGTTGCTCGCAATGCGGTGAGCACCTCCGAAGCGTCGCGCAACGCCACCACCTCCGCCGGTGATGGCCGTGATCTGGTGCAGGAAACGGTCGGCGCCATCGAGCGCATGAGCGCCGACGTGCAAGCCACCGCGACCCTGATTGGCGACCTGGCCAATGAGTCCCGCGATATCGGCAAGGTACTCGACGTGATCCGTGGCCTGGCCGACCAGACTAACCTGCTGGCCCTGAACGCGGCGATTGAAGCGGCGCGTGCCGGTGAAGCCGGTCGCGGCTTTGCGGTAGTGGCCGATGAAGTGCGGGCCCTGGCCCATCGCACCCAACAGTCGACCAGCGAAATCGAGCGGATGATCGGCAGTATCCAGGCCGGCACCGAGCACGCGGTGGATTCGATGCGCAACAGCACCGAACGCGCCGAATCGACGCTGAACATCGCCAAAGGTGCCGGGATGTCGCTGGATACCATCAACACCGCAATCGTCGAGATCAACGAGCGCAACCTGGTGATCGCCAGCGCGGCCGAAGAGCAGGCGCAGGTGGCGCGGGAAGTGGACCGCAACCTGGTGAACATCCGCGATTTGTCGGTGCAGTCGGCCACCGGCGCCAGCCAGACCAGCGCGGCGAGCAGTGAGCTGTCGCGCCTGGCGGTGGACTTGAACGGGATGGTCAGCCGCTTCCGCCTCTAACTGACACAACTGGGTCGAAATTGTGGGAGGGGGCTTGCCCCCGATGACGGTGTATCAGCCAGCTTATCTGTAGCTGAACCATCGCAATCGGGGGCAAGCCCCCTCCCACATTTAGATCTGTGCCTGTCTTTAAAAGCTTTTTGACAGCGCAGCAATTCAACAGGTTAGAATCGCTGGCACGTAGACTGCATGGTCAGTTTGCGCCCTGTCTTGTTTGCCCGTGGAGTACTGCCTTTGAATGCGACGACCATCAACAGCCTGTTCCTGATCGGCGCGTTGCTGGTAAGTGCGAGCATTCTAGTGAGTTCTCTTTCGTCCCGCCTGGGGATCCCGATCCTGGTGATCATCCTGGCCGTGGGCATGGTCGCCGGCGTCGACGGCGGCGGCATCATCTTCGACAACTACCCGACCGCCTACCTGGTGGGCAACCTCGCCCTGGCCGTGATCCTGCTTGATGGCGGTTTGCGCACGCGGGTGGCGAGTTTCCGCGTGGCACTCTGGCCGGCGTTGTCGCTGGCCACGGTGGGGGTGTTGATTACCACCGGCCTCACCGGCATGGCCGCGGCCTGGCTGTTTGACCTCAATATCATCCAGGGCTTGCTGATTGGTGCGATTGTCGGCTCGACGGACGCCGCAGCCGTGTTCTCGCTGCTCGGCGGCAAAGGCCTGAACGAACGGGTCACCGCCAGCCTGGAGATCGAATCCGGCAGCAACGACCCGATGGCGGTGTTCCTCACGGTTACCCTGATCGACATGCTCGCCAGCGGCCAGACCGGCCTGCACTGGAGCCTGCTGACGCACCTGGTGCGCGAATTCGGCATCGGCGGCATCGTCGGCCTGGGTGGCGGCTGGTTGATGTTGCAGATGGTCAACCGCATCAACCTGGCCACCGGCCTGTACCCGATCCTGGTGATCGCCGGTGGCCTGTTCGTATTTGCCGTGACCAACGCCCTGCACGGCAGCGGCTTCCTCGCCGTGTACCTGTGCGGCCTGGTGATAGGCAACCGCCCGGTGCGCAGCCGTCATGGCATTCTGCATATGCTCGACGGCATGGCCTGGCTGGCGCAGATCGGCATGTTCCTGGTGCTGGGCCTGCTGGTCACGCCCCATGACTTGCTGCCGATTGCGTTGCCGGCCCTGGGCCTGGCGCTGTGGATGATCCTGTTTGCACGGCCGCTGTCGGTGATGGTTGGCCTGCTGCCCTTCAAGGCGTTCCATGGCCGCGAAAAAGCCTTTATCGCCTGGGTCGGGTTGCGCGGCGCGGTGCCGATCATCCTGGCGGTGTTCCCGCTGATGGCCGGCCTGCCCCATGCGCAGCTGTACTTCAACCTGGCGTTCTTTATCGTGCTGGTGTCACTGCTGGTGCAGGGCACGAGCCTGCCGTGGGTGGCCAAGCTGCTCAAGGTCACCGTCCCGCCGGACCCGGCGCCGATTTCCCGCGCGGCGCTGGAAGTGCACGTCACCAGCGAATGGGAGCTGTTCGTCTACCGCCTGGGCGCGGAAAAATGGTGCATCGGCGCCGCCCTGCGCGAGCTGAAAATGCCCGAAGGCACGCGGATTGCCGCGCTGTTCCGTGGCCAGCAACTGCTCCATCCGTCGGGTAGTACCGTGCTGGAAGTCGGCGACCTGCTCTGCGTGATCGGCCACGAACACAACCTGCCAGCCCTGGGCAAACTGTTCAGCCAGGCACCGCAACGCGGGCTGGATCTGCGCTTCTTCGGCGACTTCGTGCTGGAAGGCGACGCCCAGCTGGGCGCGGTGTCGGCCTTGTACGGCCTGAAGCTGGAGGGCATCGACCCGGACATGCCGCTGAGCAGCTTCATCACCCAGAAAGTCGGGGGCGCGCCCATCGTCGGCGACCAGGTGGAGTGGAACAACACCATCTGGACCGTTGCGGTCATGGACGGGAACAAGATCGGCAAAGTGGGCGTCAGATTCCCCGAAGGAAGTCGCCCGGGCCCCGGACTCTTCCTCTAAACTGCGGGGCGACGACGCCCCCGATTCTTCACCTTGCACGACCGGTCTCTATGCCAACCTTGCGCACTCTTCTCGCCACTGCCCTGCTGAGCCTGACCCTGTGTGTCGGCGTTGTCCACGCCGCCGACCCGCCCAGCGCCGAGGCTATCCAGCAAACCCTGGACAAGCTGCCCGACCGCAAACTGCCCGACGCCGACATGAAGGCGCTGCAGACCATTCTGCAGCAGACCCTGACGTACCTGGGCAACAAGCAGGATTACGAGCAGCGCCTGGCCGACCTCAAGCGCCAACTGGAAGACGCCCCGCGCCAGACCACCGAGAACCAGCGCGAACTGACGCGGCTCAAGGCAACCAAAGTCATCCCGGTCGCCCAGCGCTACGCCAGCCTGCCGGTGCCACAGCTTGAACAGTTGCTGGTGCAGCGCAGCACCCAGCAAGGCGACCTGCAAAAAGAACTGGCCGATGCCAACAGCCTGTCCATCGCCGCCCAGACCCGTCCTGAGCGCGCCCAGACCGAAATCAGCAACAGCCAGACACGCATTCTGCAGATCAACTCGACCCTCAAGGCCGGTAAAGACAACGGCAAGACCCTCAGCGCCGACCAGCGCAACCAGCTCAACGCCGAACTTGCGGCCCTCAACGCGCTGATCCCCCTGCGCCGCCAGGAACTGGCCGGCAACAGCCAGCTGCAAGACCTGGGCAACAGCCAGCATGACCTGGTGATGGAAAAGACCGCACGCCTGGAACAAGAGATCCAGGACCTGCAGACCCTGATCAACCAGAAGCGCCTGGCCCAGTCCCAGCAGACCGTGACCCAGCAGTCCATCGAAGCGCAAAAGGCCGGTGGCAGCAGCCTGCTGGCCACGGAAAGCGCGGCCAACCTGAAGCTGTCCGACTACCTGCTCAAAAGTACCGACCGCCTCAACGACCTGACCCAGAAGAACCTGCAGACCAAGCAGCAACTGGACACCGTGACCCAGAGCGATTCGGCCCTGGACGAGCAGATCAACGTGCTCAAGGGCAGCCTGCTGCTGTCAAAGATCCTCTACAAGCAAAAGCAGGCCCTGCCGCGCCTCACCGTGGACCGCGACCTGGCGGACGACATCGCCAACATTCGCCTGTACCAGTTCGAGGTCAACCAGCAGCGCGAGCTGATCAGCTCGCCCAGCGCCTATGTGGATAACCTGCTGGCCAACCAGGCGCCGGAGGATGTCACCCCGCAGCTGCGCCGCACCTTGCTCGAATTGGCGATCACCCGCAGCGACCTGCTGGAGCGCCTGAGCCGTGAACTGAGCGCGCTGCTAAACGAATCCATCACGTTGCAACTGAACCAGAAACAACTGCTTAGCACCGCCACCACCCTGCGCGCGACGCTGGATGAGCAGATGTTCTGGATTCCCAGCAACAAGCCGCTGGATACCGAATGGCTGGAAACCGTCCCCGCGCACCTGAGCAAGCAAGTCGCCACCCTGCCCTGGGCGTCCAGCGTCAGCGAACTGTATGACGGCCTGACCCAACGCCCGCTGCTGTTCCTGCCCCTGCTGCTGTTGATCGGCGCGTTGCTGTGGCGTCGTAAAAACCTGTACCAGCGCCTGAACAAGGTGCACCTGGACATCGGCCACTTCAAGCGCGACAGCCAGTGGCACACGCCCCAGGCCATCCTGATCAACATCCTGCTGGCGATGCCGGTGTCCCTGGGCTTGGCGTTGTGCGGCTACGCGCTGCAAATCGACGCCCGTGGGCAAAACGCCAACCTCGGTTCAGCCCTGTTGCAGATCGCTCAGGCCTGGCTGGTGTTCTACACCGCCTATCGCATCCTGGCGCCCGGTGGCGTGGCCGAACTGCACTTTCGCTGGGAAAAGCCCCAGGTCGAATTCCTGCAAGGCTGGGTGCGCAAACTCGGGCTGGTGGTATTGGCCCTGGTGGCCGTGGTCGCCATCGCTGAACACCAACCCGCGGCGCTGGCCGACGACGTGCTGGGCATCGGCGTGGTGCTGACCTGCTACGCGCTGATGGCCTGGCTGCTGGGCCGCCTGTTGCTCAACAGCCCTACGCACGAAAAGGCTTCGCTGTTTCGCAAGGCCGTGGGCCTGTTGTTTACCGCGCTGCCCATCGCGCTGTTTATCGCCGTGTGCTTCGGCTACTACTACACCGCACTCAAGCTCAGCGACCGGCTGATCAATACCCTGTACCTGCTGATGTTCTGGCTGGTGATCGAAGCCACCTTCGTCCGTGGCCTGGGCGTTGCCGCCCGGCGCCTGGCCTATGCGCGCGCCCTGGCCAAACGCCAGGCCGCCAAGGAAGCCGGCGACGGCGAAGCGGTGATCGAAGAACCGACCCTGGACATCGAGCAGGTCAACGAGCAGTCCATGCGCCTGATTCGCCTGGCATTGCTCGGCGGTTTTATCGCCGCGCTGTATTGGGTGTGGGCGGACCTGATCTCGGTATTTTCCTACCTGGATAACGTCACGCTGTACGAATACACCAGCGGCACAGGTGCGAATATCAGCATGGTGCCCATCAGCATCGGCGACTTGCTCGGCGCGCTGATCATCATCGGCATTACCTTCGCGCTCGCGCGCAACTTGCCGGGTTTGCTCGAAGTATTGGTGCTGTCCAAACTGGACCTGGCCCAGGGCAGCGCCTACGCGACCACCACGCTGCTGTCCTACGTGATTGCCGGCGTCGGTTTCGTCTCCACCCTGTCGACCCTCGGCGTGAGCTGGGACAAGTTGCAATGGCTGGTGGCGGCGCTGTCGGTGGGCCTGGGCTTTGGCATGCAGGAGATCTTCGCCAACTTCATCTCCGGCATCATGATCCTGTTCGAACGCCCGGTGCGCATCGGCGACACCATCACCATCGGCAACCTGTCGGGCACGGTGAGCAAGATCCGCATCCGCGCCACGACGATCACCGACTTTGACCGCAAGGACATCATTGTCCCGAACAAAACGTTCATTACCGGACAACTGATCAACTGGTCACTGACCGACACCATTACCCGCGTCACCCTCAAGCTCGGCGTGGACTACGGCTCCGACCTGGACCGCGTGAAGGAACTGCTGCTCAAGGCCGCCCGCGAGAACCCGCGGGTACTCAAGGAGCCGGAACCCCATGTGTACTTCCTCAACTTCGGCGAAAGCACCCTCGACCATGAACTGCGCATGCACGTGCGCGACCTGGGCGACCGCAACCCGGTGATTGATGAAGTGAACCGCTTTATCAATCGCGAGTTCAAGAAAGAGCACATCAACATCTCGTTCCGCCAGATGGAGGTCTATCTCAAGAACCTCCACGGCCAGGAATACAAACTGGTGGAAGTCGACACCCCGGCCAAGCCCGCCAATGACGGCGGCGTGCAGGAACCACCACCGAGCAAACTCGACTAACTGCGCTATCCCCAGCAGAATGCTCGGACATTCTGCTGGAGATGGCCGGTGAAAGCCCTCGACGAACTGACCTTCGACAACCGCTTCGCACGCCTGGGCGATGCGTTCTCAACCCACGTATTGCCCGAGCCCCTCGACGCACCGCGCCTGGTCGTGGCGAGCGAGGCCGCCATGGCCCTGCTCGACCTGGACCCCGCCGTTGCCGAAACACCGGTGTTCGCCGAACTGTTCGGCGGGCACAAACTGTGGGCCGAGGCAGAGCCGCGGGCGATGGTCTATTCCGGGCATCAGTTCGGCGGCTACACCCCGCAATTGGGTGACGGCCGTGGGTTGTTGCTGGGCGAGGTGTACAACCAGGCGGGCGAGCATTGGGACCTGCACCTCAAGGGCGCCGGCATGACGCCTTACTCACGCATGGGCGATGGGCGTGCCGTGCTGCGCTCGTCGATCCGCGAATTCCTGGCGTCCGAAGCGCTGCATGCGCTGGGCATCCCCAGCAGCCGCGCGCTGTGCGTGATCGGTTCCGACACCCCGGTGTGGCGCGAAAAACAGGAACGCGGCGCGATGGTATTGCGCATGGCGCACAGCCATATCCGCTTCGGGCATTTCGAATACTTCTACTACACCAAGAAACCCGAGCAGCAGGCGCAACTGGCCGAACACGTGCTCAACCTGCACTACCCCGAATGCCGCGAACAGCCCGAGCCGTACCTGGCGATGTTCCGCGAAATCGTCGAGCGCAATGCCGAGCTGATCGCCAAATGGCAGGCATATGGCTTCTGCCACGGGGTGATGAACACCGACAACATGTCGATCCTCGGTATCACCTTCGACTTCGGGCCGTTTGCATTCCTGGACGACTTTGACGCGCACTTCATCTGCAACCACTCGGATCACGAAGGGCGCTATTCCTTCAGTAATCAGGTGCCGATCGGGCAGTGGAACTTGAGTGCATTGGCGCAGGCGCTGACACCGTTTATCAGCGTCGATGCGTTGAAGGAAGCACTTGGGTTGTATCTGCCGCTTTATCAAGCGAACTACCTGGACCTGATGCGCCGCCGCTTGGGGCTGACCACCGCCGAAGACGATGACCAGCAACTGGTCGAGCGTTTACTGAAGCTGATGCAAAACAGCGGCGTGGATTACACCCTGTTCTTCCGGCGCCTGGGGGATGAATCGGCGGCGTTGGCCGTAGCGCGGCTGCGCGATGACTTTGTCGACCTGGCCGGGTTTGATGCCTGGGCCGAGCAGTACAAGGCGCGCGTTGAGCGGGATGGGGAATTCAGCCAAGAACAACGCCGTGCGCGGATGCATGCGGTGAACCCTCTGTATATCCTGCGCAACTACCTGGCGCAGAACGCCATCGTTGCCGCCGAATCCGGGGATTACAGCGAAGTGCGGCGGTTGCATGCGGTGCTTTCCAAGCCGTTTGAGGAGCAAGCGGGGATGGAGCAGTACGCACAGCGGCCGCCAGATTGGGGGAAACATTTGGAGATTAGTTGTTCGTCATAGGAGGCCTATCCAGAAGATCGCCCACCGCCGTGATCGTGATCGTGATCAGATGAACATATCCACAGGGACCTTGAAGAACTCCGCCAGCCAACGAATCTGCCGAACGTTCAGCTGGCGTTTTCCACTCAGGATTTCTGAGACAACCGACTGAGCGCCGACACCAGGCAGGTCACTTTGCGTCAAGCCATGCTCCTGCATCATTGAACGCAATACATCGACACCGCTCGCCTCAGGTATTGGCCAATGCTCTAAGTCATAGGCCTCAACCCAATCACCGATGATATCGACCAGCCCCATCAGCGGATGGGTTTCATCGTCCCCCACGATATCCAGCAATTCGTCGAGCGCCTCTACCAACACATCGTAATCAGCCTCGGTTTTCGGCTTACGCAACAAGGGGGACACGAACTGCCAATGCTCGGCGACTTGCTCGATCAATACACTCATTTTTCCCATTACTCCTTCCACTTACCCTTATCGTATTCACGATGGTCCAAAACATGCCGGATGTAGAGACGCTGCATTCGATAGCGCACGATGGCAATAAGGCGCAGCTTGTTGCCTCCGATATTGAACACATGCAGCGCCCCCACTTTATCCACAGCAGGGAAAACTGCTCTCAAAGTCGCAAAGTCTTCAGGGTTGATGACTTTGACCTTCCGATGCCACTCATCCAGAGCACTGGCTGAGTGAGGCCATTTTTCCTTGGCATTTCGTATTTGCTTCGCACTGATCACTCGCATGCAACATCCCTATCGCATCTTGCTATGAAGGTTAAACTCGAACGCTGACTATCGCAATTTGCTATAGAGTCGATCGGACCGGTGGTGCTTTGTCGAACACGCTTTCACAGCCTAGGTAGGCATGCCCAACCAGCACGCAAAAATCTGTGAGCATATGCAACGCCGCTTCATAACTTGATAACACCTGCGTCCGGCTCCACATTGAACTTCACTGACTGCTTTCATTGGAGCCCCACCATGCCCGAACCTCTTGTCATCCCCTGCCCCCACTGCAACGGCCTCAACCGCATCCCCGGTGAACGCCTGGGTGATGCGCCCAAATGCGGGCGCTGCAAGCAGCCGGTTTTGTCGAACAAGCCGTTTGAGTTGAAGCAAGGCGACTACGCCAGTCAAATCAAGGGCGATTTGCCGTTGCTGGTGGATGTGTGGGCGGACTGGTGTGGGCCGTGTAAGTCGTTTGCGCCGGTGTTCGAGCAGGCGGCCGGGCAGTTGGCGGGCAAGTGCCGGTTGGCCAAGCTGGACAGCGAGGCCAATCAGCAGTTGTCGGCACAGTTGGGGATTCGCTCGATTCCCAGTTTGATTCTGTTCAAGAACGGCCGCGAAGTGGCGCGCCAGAGTGGGGCGCTTGCGTTGTCGCAATTGATGAGCTGGTTGCGTAGCCAAGGCGTGTAACTCGGCCTTGGAAACCACCCATCCCCCTCCCACAGGGTTTTTGTGTTGTCTTTTGGATCACGCGTTTTCCAGCAGGTTATGCAACTCTACAAACTGCTGCGTCAGCTTGTGCCGTGGGTCCAGGTGGATCAGCGGCTTGCTCTCCTGGTGCGACTCACGCATGCGCACGGAGCTGGCCAAGTACACCGGCAGCACCGGCAACCCTTCTGCAATCAACTCATCCAGCATCTGCTGCGGCAGGCTCGCCCGGGCCTGGAACTGATTGACCACGATGCCTTCCACTTCGAGGTCCTCGTTGTGGTCTTCCTTCAACTCTTCGATCTCCGCCAGCAGACCATACAGGGCCTGGCGCGAGAAGCTGTCGCAATCGAAGGGGATCAGCACGCGATCAGCGGCAATCAGCGCTGAAACCGCATAAAAATTCAGTGCTGGAGGCGTATCCAGGTAAATCCGGTCGTAATCTTCGCTCAGCTCATCCAGCAGCTTTCGCAGCTTGTTGATCTTGTGCTTGGCCTCGAGCTTGGGCTGCAGGTCCGCCAGTTCTGCGGTTGCGGTGATCACGTGCAGGTTGTCGAAGGGGGTCTCGTAGATATCCACCCGGTTTTTCTTCGAAAACGGCCCGGAAGACAGGGTTTGCTTGAAGAATTCGGCAATACCCATGGGGATATCGTCGCCGGTCAGCCCAGTGAGGTATTGGGTTGAATTGGCTTGCGCATCGAGGTCCACCAACAGGGTTCGATAACCTTCGCTGGCGCTGACTGCCGCCAGGTTGCAGGCAATGCTGGACTTGCCAACGCCACCTTTTTGATTGAACACCACACGCCGCATGGAAAAACCTCCGTGTATCAATGAATGTCCGAGTGTAGAGGGCAAAAGCGCCTGTTAGCTACCTCGTTCATCCATGCACTGCTGCATCACGATGCCATTGGCACGATAGCTGTCATACACAGCCCACAGATTAAAAAGAACGGTCCGACAATCCATCCAGTCCTTGGGTAAAGGACAATCTGTCAATTCTTTCCACTATTTTGTAATCGACCGTGCACAAATCTTTACCAAAGTTTGCTAGAACCCCACGGCACCGGGATAATGCGCGCCATTCGGCTATTGTTCCCTGTCCCGGTATTCGGGGCCAAAAGTCGCACATGGAAGCCCGCAGGGGCGGGACAACTTCTCAGTGATCACTTTCAACATCGCCCAATGGCGCGCCTGGGCCCCCGGGCTCGATAGCGTGGATGACTGGCGCGCCTGGTGTCAGGCGCCGGCGTTGCTGCCCGCAAGTGATGCAGCCCCTGATGTCTCGTTCCTGCCGGCCATGCAGCGCCGCCGCCTGAGCAGGCTGGCGCGCATGGCGTTCAGCGTGGGTTGGCCACTGGCCGAAGGCCTGCAGGACCTGCCGCTGGTGTTTATCTCCCGGCATGGCGAAACCCCGCGCACCCTCGACATCCTCAGCGACCTGGCCAGCGAACAACCGCTGTCGCCAACCCAGTTCAGCCTGTCGGTGCACAATGCGGTGATTGGCCTTTGGTCGATCCTGCGCAATGAAACCAGCGAAATGACCGCCCTCGCCGCCGCCGGCGATGGCCTGGAACACGGCATGCTCGAAGCCGCCGCGCTGCTCAACGAAGGTGCGACGGCGGTTTTACTGGTGATAACCGAAGAGCAGGCGCCCGAAGCCTATGCCAGCTGGATCGTCGACGTGCCCTTCCCCTACGCCCTCGGTTTGCTGCTGACGCCGGGCGACGAGTGGCAACTGGAACTCGGTACCGGCACTGTCCAACCCACTCAAACCCAGTGGCCCCACGCCCTGAACCTGCTGCGCACCCTGCTCACCGAACAGGTCGCCTGCCAACATGCCTGGAAGAACCGCGTATGGAACTGGCAACGCAAGCCCTGAATGACAAACCACGAGACGCCTATTACTGGCGCCTGTTCGCCACCGCCGCCAGCTTTGCGCTGTTCGGTTTCGGCGGGTTGTGCCTGCGTTTGCTGGTGTTTCCTTTGCTCAGTTGCCTGCCAGGGGACGCTGCAAAGCACCGCAGCCGCGCCCGTCACACGATCAGTTGGCTGTTCTGGTTCTTTATCCGCCTGATGCAACGCGCCGGCGTGCTGACCTACAGCGTCGAAGGCGCCGAAAAGCTGGGTCGCCCGGGCCAGATGATCATCGCCAACCACCCATCGCTGATCGACGTGGTATTCCTGATCGGCCTGGTGCGCCAGGCCAATTGCGTGGTCAAGCAGAGCCTGTGGCAGAACCCGTTCACCCGCGGCCCGGTGCGCGACGCCGGTTATATCAGCAACGACGGCAGTGCCGAGATGCTCGATGCTGCCGCAGACGCCCTGCGCAGCGGCCAGACCCTGATCATCTTTCCCGAGGGCACCCGCACCAAACCCGGCGCGGCGCCTGCCTTTCATCGCGGCGGTGCCGCCATTGCACTGCGGGGTGCGACAATCATCACCCCCGTGGTGATCAAGGTCAGCCCGACCACGCTGACCAAGGCCGAACCCTGGTATCGCATCCCTAAATGCCGCGTGCACTTCAGTTTGCGGGTGGGTGCCGATATAGAACCACAGGCGTTCGCAACACTGGGGCCCGCGCCCCAGGCCTCACGCAAGCTCAACGATTACCTGCATCACTATTTTATTAAGGAGCTCGCCGAAGATGAGCGACCAACACCGCCTTGAGCACGACATAAAGGCGCTGATCATCGAGGCCCTGGGCCTGGAAGATATCAGCGTCGACGATATCGGCAGCGATCAGACCCTGTTCGGCGAAGGCCTCGGCCTGGATTCGGTAGATGCCCTGGAACTGGGCCTGGCGATCCAGAAAAAGTACGGCATCAAGATCGATGCCGACGCCAAGGACACCCGCAATCACTTCACCAACGTGGCCAGCCTTGCGGCGTTCGTCACGGCCAGACAGGCAGCTTGAGACCGGACCATGCAAACTCGTGACGATATTTTCAACACCCTGCGCGATGCCTTGGTGGAACTGTTCGAACTGCCGCCGGAACGCGTTACCCTGGACGCCAACCTGTACCAGGACCTGGAAATCGACAGCATCGATGCCGTCGACTTGATCGACCATATCAAGCGCCAGACCGGCAAGAAGATCGCCGCCGAGGAATTCAAGGCTGTGCGCACCGTGAACGACGTGGTTGAGGCGGTGTACCGTCTGGTCACGCCTGCCGCATGAGCCGGCTGATCGGCCTTGGCCTGTTGCTGGCGGGGCTGCTGTACCCCTTTGCGGTGTATTACGGCACCGAACACTTCGCCCCGTGGCAATTCGGTCTGCTGCTCGGCAGTCTGTGGCTGCTGCGCGCGCTGACCGGTGCACGACGCCCGGGCAGCCGCGGGATGGCGCTGGCGGTGATCGTGTTCTGCCTGTTGCTCGCCTGGTTCGACAACCCCCGCCTGCTGCGCTGGTACCCGAGCCTGGTCAGCGCGTTCATGCTGGCGCTGTTCGGCCTGAGCCTCAAATATGGCCCGCCGATGGTCGAGCGCCTGGCGCGCATGACCGACCCGGTGCTGGCGCCGCATGCCATCGTGTACACCCGCCAGGTCACCGTGGTGTGGAGTGTGTTTTTTCTGTGTAATGGCCTGCTCGCCGCCGCCCTCACCCTGTGGGCACCGCTGAGCTGGTGGACGTTGTACAACGGCCTGATCGCCTACGGGCTGATGGGGCTGTTGTTTGCCGTGGAATGGCTGGTACGACAAAGGGTTCGAGGCCGCGTATGAATGGGTTGAAACTTGAGCACGTGCTGCTTGAGCCGCTGGAACAGCGTCCGGTTACCACCGAACCTGCCATGAATCATGCCCAACTGTGGGCATACTCCCTGAGCCTGGCGGCGGGCCTGCAAGCCCGCGGCATCCAGCGACTGGCCGTGTACCTGGAAGATGCCGGCCTGCTGGCGATTGCCCTGCTGGGTGCCTGGCGGGCCGGAGTCAGCGTACTGCTGCCCGCCGACCTGCAACCTCAGACCCGCCAACGCTGGGATGAGGCCGTCGATGCCTGGCTGACCGAAGCGGCTGACCTTGAGTCGCTGTATGCGGCGCCATTGAGCGCTGCCGCACTTGAACTGGACGCTTGCCAACTGAGCCTGTGCACCTCCGGCTCCAGCGGCGAACCCAAGCGCATCGACAAGACCCTGCGTCAACTGGCCAACGAGGTCGAGGCCCTGGAAACCCTGTGGGGCCAGGACCTCAAGGACGCCTGCATCATCGGCAGCGTCGCCACCCAACACATCTACGGTTTGCTGTTCCGCGTCCTGTGGCCGCTGTGCGCCGGCCGTACCTTTGTGCGCAAGCAACTGGCATTCCCTGAAGACATGCAGCGCGCCAGTCGCGAGCATGCGCACTTTGCCTGGGTTGCCAGCCCGGCACTGCTCAAGCGCATGGGCGATAACCTCGACTGGCCGGCACTGAGCAGCGTGTCGCGGGTGTTTTCGTCCGGCGGCGCGTTGCCGGTGGACGCCGCCGGCAGCCTGTATGACCGCTTGCAACAATGGCCGACCGAGATTCTCGGCAGCTCGGAAACCGGCGGCATCGCCTGGCGCCAAGGCGCACAGCCGTGGCAGCCGTTTACCGACGTGCAACTGAGCCAGGATGCCGACGGTGCCCTGCGCATTGCATCGCCTTACCTGCCTGAGGGGCATGTCGAACAGACCGCCGACGCCGCACGCATCCATGCCGATGGCCGTTTCGAGCTGCTCGGCCGCCTGGACCGCATCGTCAAGCTGGAAGAAAAACGCATCTCCCTGCCCATGCTGGAACACGCGTTGATGACCCACCCGTGGGTCGCCGACACCCGCCTGGGCGTAGTCCAGGAAAATCGCGCCTCGCTTGGTGCGCTGGTGGTGTTGAGCGCCGAAGGCCTGCATGCCTTGCGCAATCAAGGCCGCCGGACCGTCACCCAAACCCTGCGCCAACACCTGAGCCAGCACTGCGAAGCCCTGGCCCTGCCGCGTCGTTGGCGATTGCTGAGGCAGCTGCCGCTGAACAGCCAAGGCAAACTGCCTCAGGCCGACATCGAGGCACTGCTGCTGGCACCCCGGCCCAAGGCACCGGAAGTATTGGAGCGCGTCGAAGCCAACGGCGAATGGACCGTGCAACTGAGCGTCCCGCCAGACCTGGCCTATTTCAGCGGCCACTTCCCGGTCACGCCGGTGCTGCCGGGCGTGGTGCAAGTCGAGTGGGCGTTCAACCTGGGCCAACAACTGCTCGATTTGCCACCGAGTTTTGCGGGTATGGAAGTGCTCAAGTTTCAGCAATTAGTGCGCCCAGGCGATGGGATCGAACTGCACCTGCGCTTTGACCCGGAACGCGACAAATTGTATTTCGCCTATCGCAACGGCGTAGCGGCCTGCTCCAGCGGACGCATTCAGTTGGTGGCATCCAATGCATAACCCCTGCGCCCTGATCCCGGTCTACAACCACGAAGCCGCCGTGCCGGCCGTGGTCCGCAGCCTGCTGGACAGCGGCCTGCCCTGCCTGTTGGTGGATGACGGCAGCAGCCCGGCGTGCGCAGCGGTATTGGCGCAACTGGCAACCCTGGACAACGTCACCCTGCTGACCTTGCCGAACAACCAGGGCAAAGGCGGCGCGGTGATGGCCGGCTTTCGCGAAGCCGCACGCCTGGGTTTCAGCCACGCCCTGCAAGTCGACGCCGACGGCCAGCATGACCTGCGCGAAGTCGAGACCTTTATCGACACCTCGCGTCGGCATCCCGATGCGATTATCTGCGGCTATCCCGAATACGACGACAGCGTGCCCAAAGGCCGCTTGTACGCGCGCTACCTGACCCACGTGTGGGTGTGGATCAACACCTTGTCGTTGCAGATCCGCGACTCGATGTGCGGCTTTCGCGTGTACCCGCTGGCACCGGTGCTGGCGCTGATGGACTCGGCCTACATCGGCACGCGCATGGACTTCGACTCCGACATTCTGGTGCGCCTGGCCTGGCGCAACCAACCGATGCGCTGGCTGCCGACCCAGGTGCATTACCCGGCCGATGGCCTGTCGCACTTCCGCCTGTTCCGCGACAACGTACGCATCTCGGCCATGCACACCCGACTGTTCTTCGGCATGCTGATCCGCGCGCCGATGATCCTGTGGCGGCGGTGGCAGGCATGAGTGACAGCAGCAAACACTGGGCCGACCGCGAGGAGCGCGGCAGCTATTGGCTGATGAAACTCACCGCCTTCGCCGCCAAGGTCCTTGGTCGTCGACTGCTGAGCCCGGTGTTGTACGGCATCGTCCTGTACTTCTTCCTGTTCGGCCGCACCGCCCGACAGAGCGCCTGGCAATACCAGCAGCGCCTGGCCGACTGGAGCGGGCGTGACGAACTGCGCCCTACCCACTGGAAAGTCTTCGGCCAGTTCATGGCCTTTGCCGACTCGTTGCTCGACAAGCTCGACGTGTGGAACGGCAAGTTGCGTCTGGAGCAGATTGAAATCAACGACCCTGCGCAATTGCGCGGGCAACTGCGGGGCGAGCGCGGGCAGATGCTGGTGGGCGCGCACCTGGGCAACCTCGAAGTGTGCCGGGCGCTGGCCGAGATCGGTGAACAGGTCACCATGAACGTGCTGGTGCACACCAAGCACGCCGAACAATTCAACCGTCTGTTGGGCGAGGCCGGGGCGACGCACTTGCGCCTGATCCAGGTCAGCGAGCTGGACCCGGCCACCATGCTGCTGCTCAGCCAGCGCCTGGATGACGGCGAGTGGCTGGCCATCGCCGGCGACCGCGTGCCGCTGCACGGTGGGCGCACGGTGCGTGTGGACTTCCTCGGCCACGACGCCGCCTTCCCCCAAGGCCCGTGGCTGCTGGCCGGCCTGCTCAAATGCCCGGTGAACCTGTTGATGTGCCTCAAGCACGGCAGCCGCTATCGCCTGAGCATCGAGCCGTTTACGCCGCTGATCGAATGGAAACGCACCACCCGCGAGCAGGTCATAGCCCTGTGGACCGCACGCTACGCCGCACGCCTGGGCGAGTTCTGCCTGGAAGCGCCCCGACAATGGTTCAACTTTTACCCTTTCTGGAAGACCGATGACCACGCATCTTGAGCCGGTAACCTTTGGCGAACGCCCTTTGCGCATCGAAGACGTGCTGGCCCTGGCCAACCGTCAAGCGCCTACGCAGTTGCAGGATGACCCCGCGTATCGCCAGCGCATCGCCAAGGGCGCGCAGTTCCTCGACTCGCTGCTGGACAAGGAAGGCGTGATCTACGGCGTGACCACCGGCTACGGCGACTCCTGCGTGGTGGCGGTGCCCTTGCAGCACGTCGAAGCGCTGCCGCGTCATCTGTACACCTTCCACGGTTGCGGCCTGGGCAAGTTGCTCGACGCCCAGGCCACCCGGGCGGTGCTGGCGGCTCGTTTGCAGTCGCTGTGCCACGGCGTATCCGGTGTGCGCGTGGAGCTGCTGGAGCGCCTGCATGCGTTCCTCGAACACGACGTGCTGCCGCTGATCCCGGAAGAAGGCTCGGTGGGCGCCAGCGGTGACCTGACGCCCCTGTCCTACGTGGCCGCAACCCTGTCCGGCGAACGTGAAGTGATGTTCCGTGGCGAACGCCGCCAGGCCGCCGACGTGCACCGCGAACTGGGCTGGAACCCGCTGGTGCTGCGCCCCAAGGAAGCCCTGGCGCTGATGAACGGCACCGCCGTGATGACCGGCCTGGCGTGCCTGGCCTTCGCCCGCGCCGACTACCTGCTGCAACTGGCCACGCGCATCACCGCGCTGAACGTGGTGGCGCTGCAAGGCAACCCGGAACACTTCGACGAGCGGCTGCTCGCCGCCAAGCCGCACCCGGGGCAGATGCAAGTCGCCGCCTGGCTGCGCAAGGACCTGGCCATCGATGCGCCGACCGCGCCACTGCACCGTCTGCAGGACCGTTACTCACTGCGCTGCGCGCCCCACGTCCTCGGCGTGTTGGCCGACAGCCTGAACTGGCTGCGTTCGTTCATCGAGATCGAGCTGAACAGCGCCAACGACAACCCGATCATCGACGCCGAAGAAGAACGCGTGCTGCACGGCGGGCACTTCTACGGCGGGCATATCGCCTTTGCCATGGACAGCCTCAAGACCCTGGTGGCCAACGTCGCCGACCTGCTCGACCGCCAGCTCGCACTGTTGGTGGACGTGCGCTACAACCACGGCCTGCCGAGCAACCTGTCCGGCGCGCCGGCTGACCGCGCCATGATCAACCACGGCTTCAAGGCGGTGCAGATCGGCACCAGCGCCTGGACCGCCGAAGCCCTGAAAAACACCATGCCCGCCAGCGTGTTCTCGCGCTCCACCGAGTGCCACAACCAGGACAAGGTGAGCATGGGCACCATCGCCGCCCGCGATGCGATCCGCGTGCTGGAGCTGACCGAACAGGTCGCCGCCGCAACTTTGCTCGCGGCCAACCAGGGCGTGTGGCTGCGGGCCCAGGCCGAGGATGCGCGGCCGCTGCCACCGGCCTTGGCCGCCATGCACGCGGAACTGGCCAAGGACTTCCCGCCGGTCATCGAAGACCGCGCCCTGGAAGGCGAACTGCGCCTGTGCCTGCAACGCATCGCCGAACAACACTGGAGGCTGCATGCGTAACCCTGGCGTGCTGCATTGCGACACTGAAATCCTCGTGCCGTTTTTTGACGTCGACACCATGAACGTCGTGTGGCACGGGCATTACGTGAAGTACCTGGAGGTGGCGCGTTGCGCGCTGCTGGACAAGCTCGGCCACAACTACGCGGCGATGCTCGAATCGGGCTACGCCTGGCCGGTGATCGACCTGCAACTGCGCTACGTGCGCGGCGCCGTGTTCGGCCAGACCATCAACGTACGCGCCAGCCTGGTGGAGTGGGAGAACCGCTTGAAGGTCAACTACCTGATCACCGACCTGGCCAGCGGCGAGCGTTTGACCCGCGCCAGCACCGTGCAAGTCGCGGTGGAAATCGCCACGCGCGAGATGCAACTGGCCTCCCCCAAAATTTTCACCGACGCCGTCGAAAGGGCCCTGAAATGAAATCCCATGTGGGAGGGGGCTTACCCCCGATGGACTTCAACGATAACGCGATCCGCCGGACACTACGCAGCGCCCTCAGGCTCATCGCGGGCAAGCCCGCTGCCACATTTTTGATCGGGTTGTTCCTGAGCTTTAGTGCACATGCTTTTGACTTGCAACAACTCAGCGACCAACTGGCCAAACCCTCGGTGATCCACGGCAACTTCACCCAGGAAAAACACCTGCGTGCCCTGCCCCAGCCCTTGGTCAGCAAAGGCACCTTCGTGCTCGCCAAGCACCATGGCCTGCTGTGGCTGCTGAAAACGCCACTGCAACAGGACTACCGCATCAGCGCCCAGGGCATTGCCCGTCGCGACGCCAATAGTTGGCAACTGCTGCCGAACAAGAGCGCCGGTGCCGAACAAAATCGGCTGTTCCTCGCCGTACTGCAGGGCGACAGCAGCGGCCTGCAACGTGACTTCGAATTGAAGCTGCAAGGCGAGGCCAAGCAGTGGAAGTTGACCCTGATCCCGCGCTCGCTGTTGCTCAAGCAAGTCTTCACCCAGATCAACATCGACGGCGGCGACCTGGTGCAAACCATCGAACTGCTGGAAACCCAGGGCGACAGCACCGTGCTGCGCATGCAGGACAGCCATGCCGACCTGCCCCTGAGTGAAGCGGAGCAACACGACTTTGCCCAGTGAGCGCCTGCTGCCGCGCCTGTTCCTGATCCTGCTGGTGGCCGTGCTGGCCCTGGCCGGCTGGCAGTGGCGCCACGGTGCGCCGCTGTCGGCCAACCTGATGGAACTGGTGCCGGGCAACACCCCGGATGCGCTGGAACAGCAAGCCGAACAACGCATGCAGGAGCCGCTGAACCGCGAAATGCTGGTGCTGGTGGGACATGCCGACCGCCAGCAAGCCGTGGCCGTGGCGCAACAGTTGGGCGAGCGCTGGCAGGCCAGCGGGCTATTCGAAAAAGTGCAGTGGAACCTGCAAGCCGACTTGCCGGCACTGCGCGAGCAATTGCTGCGTGGCCGCCTGGCGATGCTGTCAGCCAAGGACCGCGAGCAACTGATCGAGCATCCCGATGCGTTTATCCAGCAACGCGTACAGGCGCTGTTCGACCCCTTCACCGGATTCAGCCTGGTGCCGAGCCAGGATGACTGGCTGGGCCTGACCGGGCGTATCCAGAACAGCCAGCCGCAACACGGCTCGGTGCAACTGGATATCGGCAGCGGCGCATTGATCGCCGATGCCGACGGCAAAAGCTGGGTGCTGCTGCGGGCACGCACCACCGGCAATGCCTTCGACATGAAACTGCCGTTGCAGGTGGCGGATCTGCTCCAGGCGAGCCGCGAGCAAGCCGGTCGGCAAGGCGCGCAGTTGCTCGCCGCCAGCGGTTTGTTGTACGCCGCCAATGGTCAACAGCAGGCCACGCGGGAGATCACCTGGGTCGGCGGCGGCGCTACCGTTGGCATCCTGTTGTTGCTGTTGCTCGCCTTCCGCCGCTGGCGCGTGCTGCTGGCCTTTGTGCCGGTGCTGGTGGGCATGCTGTTTGGCGCGGTGGCCTGTGTGGCGCTATTCGGCCATATGCATGTGATGACCTTGGTACTCGGTTCCAGCCTGATCGGCGTGGCGGTGGATTACCCGCTGCACTACCTGTCGAAGAGCTGGAGCCTGCAGCCGTGGCGCAGTTGGCCGGCGTTGCGCATCACCTTGCCCGGTTTGAGCCTGAGCCTGGCCACCAGTTGCATCGGCTACCTGGCGCTGGCCTGGACGCCGTTCCCGGCGCTGACCCAGATTGCGGTGTTCTCCGCGGCGGGACTGGTCGGTGCGTACCTGTCCGCCGTGTGCCTGCTGCCGGCGCTGCTCAAGGGCGTCGAACTGCGCCCGGCGCAATGGCCGCTGCGCGTCGCGCAATGCCTGTGGCTAGCGCGCGAGTCGCTGCTCAAGCGCGTGCCGAGCCCGGCATTGCTGGCGCTGGTGCTGCTGTTTTGCGCCGGTGGCCTGTGGCACTTGAACAGCAAGAATGATATCCGCCAGTGGATCGGCGCGCCGCCGCAGCTGCTGCAAGAAGCCCAGGCCGTGGCGCGGATCACCGGGTTCCAACCCACCAGCCAGTTTTTCCTGGTGCGTGCAGACAACCAGCAACAGCTGTTGGAGCGTCAACACGCGTTGGGCCAACGCCTAGATCAGTTGGTGAACATGGACAAGCTCCAGGGCTACCTGGCGCTCGATCAACTGGTCAGCCTGCCCGCCGAACAGCAACAACTGCGCGACGCACTGAACGCACTGCCGCAACACTGGCAGCCGCTGCTGGACCTCGGCGTGCCCGCCAGTGCCCTGCAAGCCGAAGTCGCACAGTTGCAAGCACTGCCCACCCAAGACATCGACGCCGCGCTGAAAGGCCCGCTGGCCGAGCCTTGGCGCACGCTGTGGCTCGGGCCGGTGGACGGCGGCGTGGCGGCGATGGTCAGCCTGCAAGGCTTGAACAACCCCGCGCTGCTGCGCGTGCAAGCGCTGGATCTGCCCGGCGTGCAGTTGGTCGACCGCCTGGGCGACTTGAACCGGGTGTTTGCCGACACCCAGATCAGCGCCGCTGAATTGAAGTTGATCTCCTGCGTCTTGATCGTCCTGCTGCTGATCCTGCCGTTCGGTCTCGGCGGGGCCTTGCGCATCGTCGCCCTGCCATTGCTGGCGGCGCTGTGCAGCCTGGCCAGCCTCGGTTGGCTGGGCCAGCCGCTGACGCTGTTCAGCCTGTTCGGCCTGCTGCTGGTCACGGCCATCAGCGTTGACTACGCAATCCTGATGCGCGAACAGATAGGTGGTCCTGCGGTCAGTCTTCTCGGCACATTGCTGGCGGCGCTGACGACCTGGTTGTCGTTTGGCCTGCTGGCCGTATCAAGTACGCCAGCGGTGAGCAATTTCGGCTTATCGGTCAGCCTGGGCCTGGCATTCAGCTTGATGCTGGCCCCCTGGGCCGGGCGGCAGAAGCACGCCTTATGAATGTAATTATCGCCAATGTGGCAAGGAGCCCTCGTGCCCACAGTTGAAATGGAACGTCGCCAGGTGGTGGTGATCGGTGCCGGTCCATCCGGGGCTATCGCCGCCGCGCTGTTAAAGCGCAAAGGGCATGATGTATTGATCATCGAGCGCCAGCATTTCCCACGGTTTTCGATTGGCGAAAGCCTGCTGTCGCACTGCATCGACTTTATCGAAGAAGCCGGCATGCTCGACGCCGTGCAGGCGGCAGGTTTCCAGGTGAAAACCGGCGCTGCGTTTGCCTGGGGCGAGCGCTACAGCGCGTTTGATTTCGGCGACACCTTCAGCAACGGCAAACCCACTACCTTCCAGGTGCAGCGCGGCGAGTTCGACAAGTTGCTGGCCGATCAGGCAGCCAAGCAAGGCGTGGATATCCGCTACGGCGAAACCATTGTCGGCGTGGACTTCAAGGGCGAGTCGCGCTACCTGCATGTACGCAGGGAAAACGGCAGCGAGTACCACCTCAAGGCCAAGTTCGTGCTCGATGCCAGCGGCTACGGCCGGGTGTTGCCGCGCCTGCTGGAGCTGGATCTGCCGTCGGACTTTCCGGTGCGCCAGGCGGTGTTCACCCACATCGAAGATCGCATCGAACACCCAGGTTTCGAGCGCAGCAAGATCCTGGTGACCACACACCCGACCCAGCGTGATATCTGGTTCTGGACCATTCCGTTCAGCAACGGCCGCTGCTCGGTGGGTGTGGTCGCTGCCAAGCAGCATTTCGACGGTCGTGACAGTGACCTCGACGCCTGCCTGCGCGGCTTCATCGATGAAACCCCGAGCCTGGCCGGTGTGCTGCAAAACGCCGTATGGGATACGCCGGCGCGGACCATCGGCGGCTACGCGGCCAACGTCAAAACCCTGCACGGGCCTGGCTTTGCGCTGCTGGGCAACGCGGCGGAATTTCTCGACCCAGTGTTTTCTTCGGGCGTGACCATCGCCATGCGTTCGGCGAGCATGGCGGCCGGCGTGCTGCATCGTCAGCTCAACGGCGAAACCGTAGACTGGCAGACAGAGTTTGCCGAACCGTTGAAGCGCGGTGTCGATACGTTCCGCTGCTACGTCGAAGGCTGGTACGCCGGGACGTTCCAGGATGTGATCTTCCATCCGGGCAGTTCGCCGGAGATTCGCCGGATGATCGCGTCGATCCTCGCCGGTTATGCGTGGGATGAGCGCAACCCGTTTGTGAGTGAACCCAAGCGACGCTTGCGGATGTTGTCGGAAATTTGCGCAGGGGACGCCGCGTGAGCAGTCAGTATTTGAGTAAGAACTACGTCGAAGAAACCAGGTTCGGCTTCTGGTTCCTGCGCAGCCACACCTGGCAGCACCATGTGTTGCGCGTGGCGATCAACGACCTGCGCAGCCTGTTCACCGAACCACTGCCACAAGCGCCGGTGCTGCTGGACGCCGGTTGCGGCCAGGGCAAATCCTTCAAGCTGTTGCAGCAGGTGTTCGCCCCGAAGCGCCTGATCGGTCTTGACGCGGACCTGCACAGCCTGGAACTGAGCCGTGAAGAAGCGGCGCGCCAGGGCCTGGCCATCGAGCTGATCGGCAGTGACTGCGCCACCCTGCAGGTGTCGGACGACAGCGTGGACATCCTGTTCTGCCACCAGACCTTCCACCACTTGGTAGAGCAGCATCGCGCACTCAAGGAGTTCTACCGCGTGCTCAAGCCAGGCGGTTACTTGCTGTTTGCCGAGTCCACCGAAGCCTATATCGACACCTGGGTGATCCGCTGGCTGTTCCGCCACCCGATGCATGTGCAGAAAAGCGCCGAAGAATACCTGGAGATGCTCCGCGAACAGGGCTTTGAGTTCGGCCCGCAAAACGTCTCGTACCCGTACTTGTGGTGGAGCCGCTCCAGCGACTTCGGCCTGCTGGAACGCTGGGGTCTGCGCAAGGCACCGCCGGTGGGCCAACGCGAAGAAACCCTGGTCAACTGCGTGGCACGCAAACCACTGGCGAGTGCCAACCCATGATGCGCTGGCTGTTGATCGGTTGCCTGTTGCTGCTGGGCGCCTGCGCCAGCCAGGCGCCGTTGCCCGAGAAAATCCCGGCCCTGGCCTTGCCGCTGCAACTGCATGTGCAACGCCTGGCTGACGGCCAGAGCCAGGACTGGCTGTTGGTGATCCAGCGCGAAGCCAATGGCATTCGTTGGTCGATGATGGACCCCCTGGGCATTCCCCAGGCCCGGCAAAAGCTGATCGATGGCGAGTGGCAAGCCGATGGCTTGCTGCCGCCCAACCCCCAGGCACGCGAGCTGTTTGCCGCGCTGCTGTTTGCGCTGACCTCGGCGGATGACGTGCGTACGCTGTACCCCAGCGCACAGGCGATGGATTTGACGCGCACCCTGCCGGGCCATTGGCAGATCGTGTACCAGTCTTCCGAGGTGTTCAGCGTAAACATGACTGGCCACCCCTTGAGCTACCACATCACACCGCTAGGAGCGGCACGATGACCGCCTACCTGAACGCCCTGGGCGTGATTTGCGCCCTTGGCCGTGGCCAGGCGGAGGTCAGCCGCAGCCTGTTTGCCGGTGACTGCTCCGGCATGCGCGCCGAAAGCGGCTGGGTCCCGGACCGTGTGCTGCCGGTGGCCGGTGTGCACGGCGAACTGGCAACCATCCCCGCTGAGCTGGGCCAGCAAAGCAGCCGTAATAACCAGTTGCTGCTGGAAGCGGCGTTGCAGATCGAGGGCGAGATCCGCCAGGCGATCCACACCTACGGCGCCTCACGGGTCGGCATCGTGCTCGGCACCAGCACCTCGGGTATCGATGAAGCCAGTCGCGGTATTGCCCTTTACCTGCGCGAACACCAGTTCCCCGGCGATTACGATTACCGGCAGCAGGAACTCAGCGCCCCGGCGAACTTCCTCGCCGACTGGCTGCAACTGAGCGGCCCGGCCTATGTGATCTCCACCGCCTGCACCTCCAGCGCGCGCGCATTGATGAGCGCCCAGCGCCTGCTGGACCTGGGCGTGTGCGATGCAGTGATCTGCGGCGGCGTCGACAGCCTGTGCAAGCTCACGCTCAACGGGTTCAGTGCCTTGGAAGCGGTGTCGAACGAACGCTGCAACCCGTTTTCGGTGAACCGTAACGGCATCAACATCGGCGAAGCGGCCGTGCTGTTCCTGATGAGCAAGGTGCCTGCCCCCATCGCCCTGCTGGGCAGCGGCGCCAGTTGCGATGCGCACCATATTTCCGCGCCGGAACCCACCGGCAAAGGTGCATTGCAGGCGATGCGCAAGGCCCTGGCCAGCGCGAAATTGCAGCCCGGGCAGATCGGCTATCTGAACCTGCACGGCACCGCCACCCAGCATAACGATGCGATGGAAAGCCTGGCGGTCGCCAGCCTGTTCCCCCACGGCGTGGCCTGCTCGTCGACCAAACCCCTGAGCGGGCATACCCTGGGCGCTGCCGGTGCGCTGGAAGCGGCGTTCTGCTGGTTGAGCCTGGTCCACCACCGGGTGCCGCCGCATGTATGGGATGGCCAGGCCGACCCGGCACTGCCCGCCTTGCACTGGGCGCAAGCCGCAGAGCCCCTGGAAAAACGCTGCCTGATGAGCAACTCGTTTGCCTTCGGCGGTAACAATGTCAGCCTGATTATTGGAGAGGCCCCATGATCGATTGGCCACTCGCCGAACTGCTGCCCCATGCGGGCGACATGATCCTGATCGACCAGGTGCTGTCGTTCGATGAAGAGCAGGTCCACACCCGCACCACAATCAAGCCAGGCGGCCTGTTCAACCGCGCTGACGGCAGCCTGCCGGCCTGGGTCGGCATCGAGTTGATGGCGCAAAGCGTCGCCGCCTACGCCGGTTGCCACGCGCGCCAGAAAGGTGAAGCGGTGGAACTGGGTTTCCTGCTCGGCACGCGCAAGTTCGAATGCAACGTGGAACACTTTCCGGCAGGCGCCGAGCTGAGCATCCACGGCCTGCGTTCCCTGGAAGACGACAATGGCATGGGTGTGTTCGAATGCCACCTGACCGGTGACGGTATCCAGGCGAGCGCCCGCTTGAATGTATTTCGACCGCCCCAGGCGGCCAATTATTTAGATGAATCGAAGGACGTAACGCCATGACTGAATCCGTACTGGTCACCGGCTCCAGCCGTGGCATCGGTCGCGCTATTGCACTGCGCCTGGCCCAGGCCGGGCATGACCTCGTGCTGCACTGCCGCAGCGGGCGTAGCGACGCCGATGCGGTGCAGGCCGAGGTTGAAGCCCTGGGCCGCAAGGCGCGGGTGCTGCAGTTCGATGTGGCGGATCGTGCGCTGTGCAAGGAAATTCTCGAGGCCGATGTGGAGCAACATGGCGCCTACTACGGCGTGGTGCTCAATGCCGGCCTGACCCGTGACGGCGCATTCCCGGCCCTGTCGGAGGAGGACTGGGACGTGGTGATGCGCACTAATCTGGACGGTTTCTACAACGTGCTGCACCCGGTGATGATGCCGATGATTCGTCGTCGCGCAGCCGGGCGTATCGTGTGCATCACGTCGGTTTCCGGTTTGATCGGCAACCGTGGCCAGGTCAACTACAGCGCGTCCAAAGCCGGCCTGATCGGCGCGGCCAAGGCCCTGGCCATCGAGCTGGGCAAGCGCAAGATCACCGTCAACTGCGTCGCCCCCGGCTTGATCGACACGGCGATGCTGGATGAAAACGTACCGGTGCAAGAGCTGATGAAAATGATCCCGGCGCAGCGCATGGGCACGCCGGAAGAAGTCGCCGGTGCGGTGAACTTCCTGATGTCGGCCGAAGCCGGCTATATCACGCGCCAGGTCCTGGCCGTGAATGGAGGCTTGTGCTGATGAAGCGCGTCGTCGTCACCGGCATGGCCGGCATGACCTCCCTGGGCAGCGATTGGGCGAGCATTTCGGCCAACTTCCGCGCCAACCGCAGTGGCATCCGGCGCATGGACGAGTGGGACCGCTTCACTGAATTGAACACGCGCCTGGCCGGGCCGATCGACGACTTCGTCGTGCCCGCCCATTGGACGCGCAAGCAACTGCGCAGCATGGGCCGCGTCTCGCGTCTGGCGGTGTGGGCGGCGGAGCAGGCGTTGCAGGACGCCGGCTTGCTCGGTGACGAGTCGATCAAGGACGGACGCATGGGCGTGGCTTGCGGCTCGTCCACCGGCAGCACGGACGAGATCAAGGCGTTCGGCAATATGCTGCTGAACTCGGTGGCCGAGGGGCTGAATGCCAACTCCTACGTGCGCATGATGCCGCACACCACGGCGGCGAATATCAGCATCTTCTTTGGCCTGACCGGACGGCTGATCCCCACGTCCAGCGCATGCACCAGCGGCAGCCAGGGCATCGGCTATGCCTATGAGGCGATCAAGTTCGGCCGCCTGCCCCTGATGCTCGCCGGCGGCGCCGAAGAGCTGTGCCCCACCGAAGCCATGGTGTTCGACGCGCTCTACGCCACCAGCCTGAAAAACGACGCCCCGCAAACCAGCCCACGCCCCTATGACAGTGGCCGCGATGGCCTGGTGATCGGTGAAGGCGGCGGCATGCTGGTGCTCGAAGAACTGGAACATGCGCTGGCGCGCGGTGCGCATATCCATGCCGAGATTGTCGGCTTCGGCAGCAATGCCGACGGTCAGCACACCACCCGCCCGGAGCAGAAAACCATGCGCCGCGCCATGGAGCTGGCCCTGGAAGATGCCGGGCTTGAGCCGTCCGCGATCGGCTACGTGAACGGGCATGGCACGGCCACCGACCAAGGCGACATCGCCGAAACCCTGGCCACCAGCAGCCTGTTCGGCACCCGCATGCCCATCAGTTCGCAGAAGAGTTTCCTCGGCCACACCCTCGGCGCGTGCGGCGCGCTGGAGTCGTGGTTCAGCATCGAGATGATGAACCGCGACCAGTACGTGCACACCTTCAACCTGGACACCGTCGACCCGCAATGCGGCGAGCTGGATTACCTGCAGGGTGACTTCCGCGAGATGCACCACGACTACGTGATGAACAACAACTTTGCCTTTGGCGGCGTCAACACCTCGCTGATTTTCCGCCGCTGGGCCTGACTCTTTAATCGATTGGAGAAAACGGAATGTCTTCCTTGCTACGCGTTACCTTGATCACCCTGGCCCTGCTGGTCAGCGCCGGCTGCACCAGCAAACCGATCCTCAATACCCAGCACGACCTGCCGGCCAACGCCCAGGTCAGCGAAGAAAAAATGAAAACGGTGATCGTCAACGCCCTGCAAAAGCGCGAATGGACGGTACAACGCCTCAGCCCGCAACTGGTGCAGGCCGAAATCACTGTGCGTAACCAGTACTACGCCGCCATCGACATCCGCTACACCCGCAACAGCTACGCCATCACCTACCGCGACAGCCGCGACCTGGGCTACAAGGACGGCAAGATCCATCGCAACTACAACCGTTGGGTGAACAATCTGGACAGCGACATCATGGCGGGCTTGCGCAGCAATGGCGTGAATGAGGCGGGGACGGCGGCGCAGTTGTTTGAGCAGACGGGGACGTCGAAGTAAGACCAGCGTCAGGCACACCCCCTCCGTGGTGAGCGGGCTATTGTGGTGAGCGAGCTTGCTCGCGCTGGGCTGCGTAGCGACCCCAAAGATCTTGGGAGCGCTTCGCACTCCAGCGCGGGGCAAGCCCGCTCACCACAACAAGCGCGCTCACCACAAAGCGTTATTGGGCAGCCTTGCGCGTCAACAACTCCACAAACGCCTCTGCCATGGGCGTCTGCGCGCCCTTGCGTTGCACCAGCCACACCGCCGTCATCGCCTCCTGATCCAGCAGCGTGCGATACACCACACCATCGATCCGAATGCGCTGGTAGGACGCCGGCAGTACCGACACGCCCAAGCCCGCCGCCACCAGGCCGATGATGGTCATCGCCTCCCCGGCCTCCTGGGCAAAGTGCGGGCTGAAGCCGGCATCACGCGCCAGGTTGAGCAACTGGGCATAGAGGCCGCTGCCGTAAGTGCGCGGGAAAAACACAAACGGCTCCTGTGCCAATTGCGCCAGGTGCAAACCACGCTCGCTGCCCGCCACCAACGGGTGACCCGCACTCAACACCGCCACCAAGGGTTCGCGCATCAACTCGACCACGCTCAAGGAATCCGGCAAAGGCAGTGGCCGCATCAAGCCCACCTGGATCGACTCATCCACCAGCGACTCGGCCACTTCGGTGCTGCTCATCTCCTGCAGGTTCAGATGCACCGCCGGGAATGCCTGGCGAAACGCGAAAATTGCCTGGGGAATACTGGAGTTGAACGGTGCCGACGAGGTGAAACCAATCTTCAATTCACCCAGCTCGCCCAACTGCGCCCGACGCGCCACATCCGCCGCCTTGTCCACCTGCGCCAGCACCAGCCGCGCCTCTTGCAAGAACAGCCGCCCGGCCTCGCTCAGCTCGACCCGACGATTGGTCCGCTCAAACAAACGTGCGCCCACCTCTTGCTCCAGCGCCTGAATCTGCTGGCTCAACGGCGGCTGCGAAATGCCCAACACCTGCGCGGCCCGGCCGAAATGCAGTTCTTCGGCGACGGCGATGAAGTACCGCAAGTGACGCAATTCCATGCAAACCTCATTAGGTCGTTAAAGCTATCAAACAGGTCGAACAATATATTGGAAAGAATCATTAGGGAGCTATATTCTTTTTTGCATTGCCGGTCCTGGCACGCTCTTCCTCCCCGAGGTCCCCGTGAAAGCTGTTGTTGCTCCACTCGCTCAAGACGTACCGCCCACCGCCCTGGATGAGGTGGTGGCCCAGCTCAATGACGCGTACATCGAAAAAGGCACGCCGATGTTCATGCGTACGGTGCTGGCACTGTTCTCCGGCGGTTTCGCCACTTTTGCGCTGCTGTATTGCGTGCAGCCGATGATGCCGGCGCTGTCCCACGAATTTTCCATCAATGCGGCGCAAAGCAGCCTGATCCTGTCGGTGGCCACGGCGATGCTGGCGTTCGGCTTGCTCATCACCGGGCCGATCTCCGACCGGTTGGGACGCAAGCCGGTGATGGTCTCCGCGCTGTTCTGCGCCGCGCTGGCGACCATCGCCAGTGGCTTGATGCCCACCTGGGAAGGCATCCTGTTCATGCGCGCACTGGTGGGCTTGTCACTGAGTGGCCTGGCCGCCGTAGCCATGACCTACCTGAGCGAAGAAATCCACCCGCAGCACATCGGCCTGGCCATGGGCTTGTACATCGGCGGTAACGCAATTGGCGGCATGAGCGGGCGGCTGATCATCGGCGTGTTGATCGACTTCGTCAGTTGGCACACCGCGATGCTGATCATTGGCGGTCTGGCGCTGATCGCCGCCACGGTGTTCTGGAAGATCCTCCCCGAATCACGCAACTTCCGCGCTACCAGTCTCAAGCCGCGCAGCCTGGTGGATGGCTTTGTCATGCATTTCAAGGACGCCGGCCTGCCGTGGCTGTTCCTCGAAGCGTTCCTGTTGATGGGCGCGTTCGTGACGATGTTCAACTACATCGGCTATCGCCTGCTGGCCGATCCTTATGACCTGAGCCAAGCCGTGGTCGGCCTGCTGTCGCTGGTGTACCTCTCGGGCATCTACAGCTCGGCGAAAATCGGCTCCCTGGCTGACCGCCTTGGCCGCCGTCGCGTGCTGTGGGGCACCATCGTGCTGATGCTGGCCGGCATGGCCCTGACCTTGTTCACCCCCCTGTGGCTGGTTGTGCCGGGCATGCTGATCTTCACCTTCGGCTTCTTCGGCGCCCACTCGGTGGCCAGCAGCTGGATCGGCCGCCGCGCGGTGAGAGCCAAGGGGCAAGCGTCGTCGCTGTACCTGTTCTGCTACTACGTGGGGTCGAGTATTGCCGGGACGGCAGGCGGGTTCTTCTGGCACTTCGCCGGGTGGAACGGGATCGGCGCGTTTATCGTGGCGCTGTTGATCGGGGCGTTGCTGGTGGCGTTGAAGTTGGCAAAGTTGCCGCCGTTGGGGCAAGCGAAGGCCTGAGTTTCTCTGGCTTTTAATGTGGGAGGGGGCTACACCCCGATGAGGGTAGATCAGTCATAGTTGGACTGACTGGTACACCGCCATCGGGGGCAAGCCCCCTCCCACATTCGTTTTGCGTGTTATTCGTGATACTGCGCCGACAGCTCATGCACCGCGCGCAGGAACGCACCCGCATGCTCCGGATTCACTTCCGGGGTGATGCCATGGCCGAGGTTGAACACGTGCCCGGTGCCTTTGCCGTAGCTGGCCAGGATGCGGCCAACTTCGGTGCGGATGGCTTCCGGCTTGGCGTACAGCACGGTCGGGTCCATGTTGCCTTGCAGCGCGACCTGGCCACCAACGCGACGGCGAGCCTCGCCAATGTCGCAGGTCCAGTCCAGGCCCAATGCATCGGCACCAGCGCCGGCAATGCTTTCCAGCCACAGGCCGCCACCTTTGGTGAACAGGATCACTGGCACCTTGCGCCCTTCGTGTTCGCGGATCAGGCCGCTGACGATCTTGCGCATGTAGGCCAGGGAGAACTCCTGGTACGCCGCCGCCGAGAGGTTGCCACCCCAGGTGTCGAAGATCTGCACCGCCTGGGCGCCGGCCATGATCTGGCCGTTGAGGTAGGAGGTGACCGACTGTGCCAGCTTATCCAGCAGCAGGTGCATGGCTTGCGGGTTGTCGTAGAGCATGGCCTTGGTCTTGCGGAAGTCTTTCGACGAGCCGCCTTCGACCATGTAGGTGGCCAGGGTCCAGGGGCTGCCGGAGAAGCCGATCAACGGCACGCGGCCGTTGAGCTCGCGGCGGATGGTGCTGACGGCGTCCATCACGTAACCGAGGTCTTTGTGGGGGTCTGGAATCGGCAGGGCTTCGATATCGGCCAGGGTGCTGACGACTTTCTTGAAGCGCGGGCCTTCGCCGGTCTCGAAGTACAGGCCCTGGCCCATGGCGTCAGGGATGGTGAGGATGTCGGAAAAAAGGATGGCCGCGTCCAATTGTGGATAGCGGTCCAGCGGCTGCATCGTGACTTCGCAGGCGAACTCCGGGTTCATGCACAGGCTCATGAAATCGCCGGCGTTGGCGCGACTGGCGCGGTATTCCGGCAGGTAGCGACCGGCCTGGCGCATCATCCACACAGGGGTGACGTCCACGGGTTGCTTGAGCAGGGCACGAAGGAAACGGTCGTTCTTGAGGGCAGTCATGTCGGCATCCGCAAAAAAAGTGCGGGCATTTTCTCAGAGCCAGACGCAAAAGGCACGGTATGAGCCGTGCCTTTTGTCTATCGGGTCAATTTGTCGCGGACATGAAAGCGCTGCAAAAATAAACGTGGGAGGGGGCTTGCCCCCGATTGCAGTGTGTCAGTCCCAGTATCTGTAACTGAACCACCGCTATCGGGGGCAAGCCCCCTCTCACATTTTTGACCGCATTTCAGCCTGAACGAGATTAGACGTTCAGGTAATCCAGGATCCCTTCGGCGGCATTGCGGCCTTCGAAGATCGCGGTTACCACCAGGTCAGAACCGCGCACCATGTCGCCACCGGCGAAGATCTTCGGGTTGCTGGTCTGGTGCTTGTACTGGCCTTGTTCCGGGGCTACGACGCGGCCCTGGCTGTCGGTCTGGATCTGGAATTGCTCGAACCACGGCGCCGGGCTTGGGCGGAAGCCGAAGGCGATGACCACGGCGTCGGCCGGGATGATCTCTTCGGAACCCGGGATCGGCTCGGGGCTGCGACGGCCACGGGCGTCCGGCTCTCCGAGGCGGGTCTCGACCACCTTCACGCCTTCGACGCGGTCTTCACCGACGATTGCAATCGGCTGGCGGTTGTAGAGGAATTTCACACCTTCTTCTTTGGCGTTCTTCACCTCTTTGCGCGAGCCGGGCATGTTGGCTTCGTCACGGCGATAGGCACAAGTCACCGACTTGGCGCCCTGGCGGATCGAGGTGCGGTTGCAGTCCATCGCGGTATCACCACCGCCGAGCACCACGACCTTCTTGCCTTTCATGTCGACGAAGTCTTCCGGCGACTTTTCAAAGCCCAGGTTGCGGTTGACGTTGGCGATCAGGAAGTCGAGCGCGTCATAAACGCCCGGCAGGTCCTCACCGGCAAAACCGCCCTTCATGTAGGTGTAGGTGCCCATGCCCATGAACACGGCATCGTATTCTTCGAGCAGTTGCTCCATGGTGATGTCCTTGCCGACTTCGGTATTGAGGCGGAACTCGATACCCATGCCGGTGAACACTTCACGACGGTTGCTCAGGACGGTTTTTTCCAGCTTGAACTCGGGGATGCCGAAGGTCAGCAAGCCGCCGATTTCCGGGTTCTTGTCGAACACCACCGGGGTCACGCCGCCACGCACCAGCACGTCGGCACAGCCCAGGCCCGCCGGGCCCGCGCCGATGATCGCGACGCGCTTGCCGGTCGGCTTGACCTTGGACATATCCGGGCGCCAGCCCATGGCGAACGCGGTGTCGGTGATGTACTTCTCCACCGAACCGATGGTCACCGCGCCGAAGCCGTCGTTGAGGGTGCAGGCACCCTCGCACAGACGGTCCTGCGGGCACACCCGGCCGCACACTTCCGGCAGGGTGTTGGTCTGGTGCGACAGCTCGGCGGCAGCGAGGATATTGCCCTCGGCCACCAGCTTCAGCCAGTTCGGAATGAAGTTGTGCACCGGGCACTTCCATTCGCAATACGGGTTACCGCACCCCAGGCAGCGGTGGGCCTGGTCGGCCGAGTGCTGGGGTTTGAAGGGTTCGTAGATCTCCACGAACTCTTTCTTGCGTTGACGCAACAGTTTCTTCTTCGGATCTTTGCGCCCGACATCGATGAACTGGAAGTCGTTATTCAGACGTTCAGCCATGTTAAAACCTCATCAAACTCTTCAGGCGCATATCACTGCGGGTTGGCACGGATGCTGGAAAGCAACGATTTCAGGTTGGCAGCCTTGGGCTTGACCAGCCAGAAACGACGCAGGTAATCATCGAGGTTTTCAGCGAGGTTACGGCCCCATTCGCTGCCGGTCTCCTCGACGTACTCGTCCAGCACGTGCTGCAAGTGGTTCCGGTAGGACTCCATGGCTTCGCCGCTGATCCGCTGGATCTCGACCAACTCGTGGTTGACCTTGTCGACGAAGGTGTTGTCCTGGTCGAGCACGTAGGCGAAACCGCCGGTCATGCCCGAACCGAAGTTGTAACCGGTCTTGCCCAGTACCGCGACAAAGCCCCCGGTCATGTACTCGCAGCAGTGATCGCCAGTGCCTTCCACCACGGTGTGGGCACCGGAGTTACGCACGGCGAAACGCTCACCGGCAGTACCGGCCGCGAACAGCTTGCCACCGGTGGCGCCGTACAAGCAGGTGTTGCCGATGATGGCACTGTCCTGGGTCTTGTAAACGCTGCCTTTAGGCGGAACGATCACCAGCTTGCCGCCGGTCATGCCCTTGCCCACGTAGTCGTTGGCGTCGCCTTCCAGGTACATGTGCAGGCCGCCGGCGTTCCATACGCCGAAGCTCTGCCCAGCAGTGCCCTTGAAGCGGAAAGTGATCGGCGCTTTCGCCATGCCCTGGTTACCGTGCTTGCGCGCGATTTCGCCGGAGATGCGTGCACCGATGGAACGGTCGCAGTTGCAGATATCCAGGGCGAACTCGCCACCGCTGGCGTCGTTGATCGAGGAACCGGCCATGTCGACCATCTTCTCGGCCAACAGGCCTTTGTCGAACGGCGGATTACGGTCCACGCCGCAGAACTGCGGTTTGTCGGCCGGGATATGATCGCTGCCCAACAGCGGCGTCAGGTCCAGGTGGTTCTGCTTGGCGGTCTGGCCTTCGAGGACTTCCAGCAGATCGGTACGGCCGATCAGCTCTTCCAGCGAACGCACGCCCAGCCTGGCCAGCCACTCACGGGTCTCTTCGGCGACGTAGGTGAAGAAATTCACCACCATGTCGACGGTGCCGATGTAGTGATCCTTGCGCAGCTTCTCGTTCTGAGTGGCGACACCGGTGGCGCAGTTGTTCAGGTGGCAGATGCGCAGGTACTTGCAGCCCAGGGCGATCATCGGCGCAGTGCCAAAGCCAAAGCTCTCCGCACCGAGGATCGCGGCCTTGATCACGTCGAGGCCGGTTTTCAGGCCGCCGTCGGTCTGCACGCGCACCTTGCCACGCAGGTCGTTGCCGCGCAGGGTCTGGTGGGTTTCGGCCAGGCCGAGTTCCCACGGCGCGCCGGCGTACTTGATGGAAGTCAGCGGCGAAGCGCCGGTGCCGCCGTCGTAGCCAGAGATGGTGATCAGGTCGGCATAGGCCTTGGCCACGCCAGCGGCGATAGTGCCCACGCCGGCTTCCGCCACCAGCTTCACCGAGACCAGCGCCTGCGGGTTGACTTGTTTCAAGTCGAAAATCAGCTGCGACAAGTCTTCGATCGAATAGATGTCGTGGTGCGGCGGCGGCGAGATCAGGGTCACGCCCGGCACTGCATAACGCAGCTTGGCGATCAGACCGTTGACCTTGCCGCCTGGCAGTTGGCCGCCCTCGCCCGGCTTGGCGCCCTGGGCAACTTTAATCTGCAGCACTTCGGCGTTGACCAGGTATTCCGGGGTTACACCGAAACGGCCGGTCGCGACCTGCTTGATTTTCGAGCTCTTGATGGTGCCGTAGCGCGCCGGGTCTTCACCGCCTTCGCCGGAGTTGGAACGCGCCCCCAGGCGGTTCATGGCTTCGGCCAGGGCTTCGTGAGCCTCGGGCGACAACGCGCCCAGGGAGATACCGGCGGAGTCGAAGCGCTTGAGGATCGATTCCAGCGGCTCGACTTCGGCGATGTCCATCGGCGTGTCCAGGGTCTTCACCTTGAACAGGTCACGGATCATCGACACCGGGCGGTTGTCCACCAGGCTCGTGTATTCCTTGAACTTGGCGTAGTCGCCCTGCTGCACGGCGGCTTGCAGGGTGTTGACCACGTCCGGGTTGTACGCGTGGTACTCGCCACCGTGCACGAACTTGAGCAGGCCGCCTTGCTGGATCGGCTTGCGCGCGCTCCAGGCTTCGGCCGCCAGGGCTTTCTGTTCAGCTTCGATATCGACGAAACGTGCGCCCTTGATGCGACTTGGCACGCCCCGGAAGCTCAGCTCGCAGACTTCTTCGGACAGGCCGATGGCTTCGAACAGTTGCGCACCACGATAAGACGTAACGGTGGAGATGCCCATCTTCGACAGGATCTTCAGCAGGCCTTTGGTGATGCCCTTGCGGTAGTTCTTGAACACCTCATAGAGGTCGCCCAGCACTTCACCGGTACGGATCAGGTCACCCAGCACTTCGTACGCAAGGAACGGGTACACCGCCGAGGCGCCGAAACCGATCAGCACCGCAAAGTGATGCGGGTCGCGGGCGGTTGCGGTTTCGACAAGGATGTTGGAGTCGCAACGCAGGCCTTTCTCGGTCAGGCGGTGGTGCACCGCGCCGGTGGCCAGGGAGGCGTGGATCGGCAGCTTGCCCGGCGCGATGTGGCGGTCGGTCAGTACGATCTGGGTACGACCGGCACGCACGGCTTCTTCGGCCTGGTCGGCGACGTTGCGCACCGCGGCTTCAAGGCCGAGGCTCTCGTCGTAGTTCAGGTCGATGATCTGGCGGTCAAAGCCTGGGCGCTCCAGGGTCATCAGCGAGCGCCACTTGGCCGGAGACACGACCGGCGAGCTGAGGATCACGCGGGAGGCGTGCTCAGGCGACTCCTGGAAGATGTTGCGCTCGGCACCGAGGCATACCTCCAGGGACATCACGATAGCTTCGCGCAGCGGGTCGATAGGCGGGTTGGTCACCTGGGCGAACTGCTGGCGGAAATAGTCGTACGGCGTACGCACGCGCTGGGACAGCACGGCCATCGGCGTGTCATCGCCCATGGAGCCAACCGCCTCGTAGCCTTGCTCACCGAGCGGACGCAGCACCTGGTCGCGCTCTTCGAACGTGACCTGGTACATCTTCATGTATTGCTTGAGTTGGTCCACGTCATAGAACGCCGAACCATGGTCGTTGTCTTCCATGGTCGCCTGGATGCGCAGGGCGTTCTTGCGCAGCCATTGCTTGTACGGGTGACGGGACTTCAAGCGGTTGTCGATGGCGTCGGTGTCGAGGATCTGCCCGGTTTCGGTGTCCACGGCCAGGATCTGGCCCGGCCCCACGCGGCCTTTGGCGATGACGTCTTCGGGCTTGTAGTCCCACACGCCTATTTCCGAAGCCAGGGTGATGAAACCGTTGGTGGTGGTGACCCAACGCGCCGGGCGCAGACCGTTACGGTCGAGCAGGCATACCGCGTAGCGACCGTCGGTCATGACCACGCCGGCCGGGCCGTCCCACGGCTCCATATGCATCGAGTTGTACTCGTAGAATGCACGCAGGTCCGGGTCCATGGTCTCGACGTTCTGCCACGCTGGCGGAATGATCATGCGCACGCCACGGAACAGGTCGATGCCGCCGGTGACCATCAGTTCGAGCATGTTGTCCATGCTGGAGGAGTCGGAACCCACGCGGTTGACCAGCGGGCCGAGCTCTTCCAGGTCCATCAAATCGTTGGCGAACTTGGTGCGACGGGCCACGGCCCAGTTGCGGTTGCCGGTGATGGTGTTGATCTCGCCGTTGTGGGCGAGGAAGCGGAATGGCTGGGCCAGCGGCCATTTCGGCAGGGTGTTGGTGGAGAAGCGCTGGTGGAACACGCAGATTGCGGTCTGCAGGCGCTCATCGCTCAGGTCTGGATAGAAGGCGGTGAGGTCCGCCGGCATCATCAGGCCTTTATAAATGATGGTCTTGTGGGAAAAGCTGCAGATGTAGTGGTCGGTGTCGGCGGCGTTGGCCACGGACGAGCGGCGACGCGACGTGAACAGCTTGATCGCCATGTCCTGGTCGCTCAGGCCATCCCCAGCGATGAACACTTGCTCGATCTGCGGCAGGCGCTCGAGGGCCAGGCGGCCGAGCACACTGGTGTCGATCGGCACTTTGCGCCAGCCGACGAGTTGCAGGCCGGCAGCCAGGATCTCGCGGTTCATGTTCTCGCGAGCGGCTTCGGCTTTGACCGGGTCCTGGTTGAAAAACACCATGCCCACGGCGTACTGCTTGGGCAGGTCGACCGCAAATTGCTCTTTTGCGACAGCGCGCAGGAACAGGTCGGGCTTTTGAATCAGCAAGCCACAGCCGTCACCGGTCTTGCCGTCGGCGTTGATCCCACCGCGGTGGGTCATGCAGGTCAGGGCCTCGATGGCCGTTTGCAAAAGGGTATGACTGGGCTCGCCCTGCATATGGGCTATCAGGCCGAAACCGCAGTTATCCTTGAATTCATCGGGTTGGTACAGACCTGCTTTCATAGACACTTTCTCACCAGGCTGCCTCTTATTCCGAGGCAAATTTCTTTTCAATTCAACCGGTTACCTTCCACGCCGAACGTACGCCGGCTTAGCGGGGGCAAAAGGGAGGTCATTGTACACACCGACACAGACGCTCACAAATTTAGCGACGAAATGTCGCAAATCTATGTCGCATTTATGAAAGGTTTAAAGCGATATGCTGTGCTAGTCAAAACTTTTTTTAATTCTGACCGCTACGACTCAAAAGCCACTGTGACGCAGACACCACAAAGCGCGCGGTCTCTAGAGACAGCACGCACTTGCGGTTTTTTTGAGGTGCCGGGAGGGCGGCCTGGGTAAGGCCGCCGGATCTTCAGCGAGTTGTTGCGAGTTCTTGTTGAACGCTGGCAACAGTGCGAGGCCAAGGTTTACCAGCCTGAACCTTCGCTGGCAAGGCCTTGATGGCAGAATCAGCCGCTGCACGGCTGGAGAAACTGCCATAGGTGATCACGTAGAGAGGCTTGCCGTTGAGCACTTTCTTGAAATAACGGTACTCGCCGCCCTGCTCTTTCACGAACGCCTGGGCATTGGCTTCGGAGCTGGTGCCGAGGATCTGCACCACGAAGTTGCCGGAAGGCTGGCTGCCATACCAGCCGCTACCTGCAGCACCGGCCTTGGCAACGGTGGCGGATGGTTTTTCAGCAGGCTTGGCAGCCGGGGCCGGAGCGGGCTTGGCGGCTGGCGCAGGCGCAACCGGTTTGGTCACAGGCGCAGGCTTGGCGGTTGCAACAGTCGGTGCCGGCGTTGGTTTTGCCGCTGGCTGACCGGCTGGCACGCCCGCAGGGGGTGCAGTGGTCGTGACGGTCGGCGGTGTTGCGCTGGAACCTTCCACCGGCACGCCGTCATCACCTTCGGAGATACCACCGGCTTCTTCGGCGAGCGGGCCGCGCATGACAGGTTGGCCAACCATCGGCAGGTTGGTCGGTTGCCCGGAATTGGCGAACTCGACGTTTGGCGTGGGTTTGCCCAGTGGCAACTGCGCCTGTTCGGTTGGCGCGCCGGCCGTGGTCGGTGCCTTGCTGCGGCCTGGAATCAACCAGGCGGCGGCGACAGCGACCACGACAACGGCGGAAATAGCCAATACGTGTTTCTTAGGCATAGAGAACCCCATCTTTGGACGCTTGACCGCTGTGCGGCTGGCAATCATGGCTTCGATCATGGCATCGCGGGCAACCTGGTTGATGGTGCCAGGCCAGCCGTCGGAGCTTTCGTGAATATCAGAGATCTGTTGAGCGGAGAAAAGTTCGATACCCGCGCCCGCGCCTTCCAGGCGTTGAGCCAGGTATTCGCGGGTTTCTTCCTCTTCGTACGGCTGCAGTTCGATGACGTGGAACAGCTCCTGATCACCGCTGATCTGCTCCAGCTCGGCAATCAGCGACGACTCACCAAACAGGAACACGTGGGGGCGACCTTCCGGCGTACCGGCCGCCAACGCCAGCAGCGCTTCGAGGGCGGATTCGTCGAGCTGCTCGGCGTCATCCACCAGCAGGTAGACTTCCTGGCCGGTCAGGCCCAGTTGCACCACTTGCTTGAGGATTGCGTTCGGTTCGGCAGTCGCCACGTCCAGCGCCTGGGCGACCTGGCGCAACACGCCCGCCGCATCACCGGCACCACGGGCCGACACCACCACGCTCTGCACCGACTGCTTGTTAGTGCTGGCCACCAGGGCCTGGCGCAGCAAGGTCTTGCCGCTGCCCAAAGGGCCAGTCACGACCAGCAGCAATTGGCTGTAGCGCGCGAGGTGATGCAACTGGCCGAGCACTGGTTTGCGCTGGGCCGGGAAAAATTTGAAACCAGGCACCCGTGGAGCAAAAGGGTCGTGGCTTAACTGGTAATGGCCGAGGAACGCCTCGTCGGCATGCAAACTAGTCATCGGGATCTTATTAACCTTTAAGCTGGGCCAGGGCGCGGTAATTCGCTCCCAGCGTGGCCTGTAAAATCTCTTTCGGATAATCGTCGGTCACCACCGCTTCGCCCATGTGGCGCAGCAGCACCAGTCGCAGTCGACCGTCGATCACTTTCTTGTCTATTGCCATATGTTCGAGGAAATCTGCCTCGGTCATCTCTTCAGGCGGAATCACCGGCAAACCGGCGCGCTGGAACAGGCGGATGCCACGGTCACGCTCCTGGGCACTGATCCAGCCCAGGCGCTGCGACATCTCCAGTGCCATCACTGTGCCAGCCGCCACGGCCTCTCCATGCAACCACACACCATAGCCCATGTGGGTTTCGATCGCATGGCCGAAGGTGTGACCCAGGTTCAAGGTGGCCCGTACGCCGGACTCCCGTTCGTCGGCATTCACCACGAGTGCCTTGGCGGCACAGGAGCGGGAAATGGCTTCGGTGAGGGCCGCCTGGTCGAGATTGCGCAAGGCGTCGACGTGCTCTTCCAGCCAGGTCAGGAACGGTTCGTCGCAGATCAGCCCGTACTTGATGACTTCCGCCAGACCCGCCGACAGCTCACGCGGCGGCAAGGTGTTGAGAGTCGCGGTATCGATCAGCACGGCTTGGGGCTGGTAGAACGCGCCGACCATGTTCTTGCCCAGCGGATGGTTGATGCCGGTCTTGCCGCCCACCGACGAATCCACCTGGGACAACAGGGTGGTCGGCACCTGGATAAAGTCCACGCCACGCTGGTAGCAGGCCGCTGCAAAGCCGGCCATGTCGCCGATGACACCGCCGCCCAGGGCGATCACGGTGGTGCGGCGGTCATGACGTGCAGTCAGCAGGCCATCAAAGATCAGTTGCAGGGTTTCCCAGTTCTTATGGGCCTCGCCGTCGGGCAGGATCACAGAAATAACGGAGTACGCTGCGAGGCTGCGGCTCAGACGCTCAAGATACAGCGGCGCGACCGTTTCATTGGAGATGATCGCCACTTGCCGCCCGGCAATATGCGGTGCGAGCAACTCGGGCTGGTCCAACAGACCTTCGCCAATATGGATCGGGTAGCTGCGCTCGCCTAGATCGACCTTAAGTGTCTGCATGTGTCCCCGCGTTGAAGATGTATTGACGACCGGTAACGTCAAACGCTGACGCTGCCTGATGGCTCTACGCCACACCTTGGGAGGTGTTGGCGCGCCGCCGAGAATAGCGCATTTCGGGCCTGGCTTTAACGGGGTGGCAGCCGTTGCAGGCGCTCAAGAATGTCGAGGACCACCATCCGGGGTGGCCGCTCATCGGTTTCTACCACCAGATCGGCAATTTCCCGATACAGCGGATCGCGCAGCGCCAGCAAATCCCGCAGGGTTTTCTCCGGGTTGGCCGTGCGCAGCAACGGGCGATTGCGATCACGGGCGGTACGGCCCACTTGCTGCTCGACCGACGCATGCAGGTAGACCACCCGGCCACCGGCATGCAGCGCGCGGCGGTTCTCGTCACGCATCACCGCGCCCCCACCCGTCGCCAATACCACGCCATCGCAGCCGCACAGCTCGGCAATCATCGCCTGCTCGCGGTCACGAAAGCCCAGTTCGCCTTCCTTATCGAAGATCCATGGGATATTGGCACCCGTGCGCAATTCAATTTCCTTGTCGGAATCTTTGAACGGCAGGCGCAGCTCTTTGGCCAGCAAACGGCCGATGGTGCTTTTTCCAGCGCCCATCGGTCCTACAAGAATCAAATTTCGCACAGAATCAACGACTCACAGCAATCGCCTGGTTATTCATAATACGCGGAGTCAGGAATACCAGCAGCTCGGATTTTTTCTCCGCCAGCACATCGCGCCGGAAAAGGCGGCCAAGATACGGCACATCGCCCAAAAATGGCACTTTATCTACCACTTTGCTTTGGGTATTGGAGAAAACCCCGCCGATGACGATGGTCTCGCCATCCTTGACCAGCACCTTGGCGTTGACCTCGTTTTTCTTGATCGGCGGCACGTCGTTGAGTTTATTGAGATAGTCGGGCTCATCCTTGGTGACTTTCACCTCCATGATCACGCGGTCGTCAGGAGTGATTTGCGGGGTGACCTCCAGCGACAGCGAGGCTTCCTTGAACGACACCGAGGTCGCGCCGCTGGAGCTGGATTCCTGATAGGGAATCTCGGTGCCCTTGAGGATGCGTGCGGTTTCCTTGTCGGACGTGACCACCTTGGGTTGCGAGACGATTTCGCCGTTACCGGTTTTCTCCATGGCGGTGAGCTCCAGGTCCAGCAGCAGGTTGTCGGTGATAAAGGCGATGCCCAAGCCCGAGGTGCCGTTGAGTGTTCCCAAGTCCACGAAAGGTGAACTGGGTGGGTTTTCCGGCGGCTCCGCGCCTTCAGGCAGAGGTTTGGGAATGCCACCCGCGCTCCAGTTGCCGCGAGCGAGCCGCCCACCCCAGCGCGCGCCCAGGCTTTTGTCATAATCGACATTCGCCTCGACAATCCGCGCCTCGATCATGACCTGGCGCACCGGCACATCCAGCTGCGCCACGATCCTGCGCAGTTCCTCCAGCCGCTCGCCAGTCTGATAGGCGATGATGTTGTTGGTGCGATCATCCACCGCCACCGAGCCACGCTCATCGGTGACGCCCTCAAGGCCCGTGAATGACTGAAACAACTTGGCCAGGTCCGCCGCCTTGGCGTAATTGACCTGCAACAGCTCCCGACGCAACGGCGCCAGTTCGGCCATTTGCTTGCGCGACTCCAGCGTCAGCAGCTCACGCGCGGCCAACTCCTCGGCGGGCGCGACCAGCAACACACCGGCCTTTACCCGCTTATCCAGGCCCTTGGCTTGCAGCACCAGGTCCAACGCCTGATCCCAAGGTACATCCTTTAGACGCAGGGTGATCGAGCCCTGCACATCGTCGCTGGCAACCAGATTGAGGCCCGCCACATCGGCAATCTGCTGCAGCGCGGTGCGCAACTCGATGCTCTGGAAGTTGAGGTTCAGCTTGTCGCCGGTGTAAGCGCTCGACGTGGCGCTGCCAGGCGGTGGCAACTGGATCAGGTCTACACGATTGGGCACAGCAACAGCCATCGGCGCCGTGAACGCTATCCATAGCGCCACACCGAAGGACAAGAAAATCCTTTTCATTGATTCGATTCCGTTATGAGTTGACGTTCAACACCAGGGTTCGCGGGCGCTCCAGCCATGCACCCTGACCATCGGGAAACAGCTCGACCAGCTCTATGTGACGCTCATGGATGGCCGTGACCCGGCCATGGTCCGGCCCCAGATAGTCACCGACCGCCAGGCGATGCACCGTGGAGGCCGCACGCAGCAAGGCGAAAACCTGCGACCCGCGAGACAGCGTGCCGACCATTTCGAACTGGTCCAGCGCAAGGCTTTCCAGGGCTGCACGTGGCCGGGCGAGATCTGGCGCACGGGCTGGCCGCCCAGGTAGATGATCGACCTGAACGGCAAGCCGCTGAAAAGGGTCGCGCAGCCCAGAAGCCTCGTAGACAAAGGGCTGCCCTTGGCGGGCCTGACCGCCTCCCCCGCCGCCCGGCTGCCAGTAGCTCTTGACCAGCAGATCAAGGCGCAGCAGCTTGCCATCCCGCCGCAGGACCACATCATGCACCGTCGCGATTCGCGCCAGACCACCCAAGCTACTCAGGAACGTCGCCAGGTCGTGGTAAGCCCCTGTCACGCCGACCTGTACCGGCTGCTCGTGATAGTACTGCTGAGACTGTTCGTCCAATGGCGTGACGCTCTCGACCACCAGACCATTGGCCAATGCCAAGTGCGCGATGTCTTCCAGCAAGCCGGGCATTTCGGATTCGCCCGGCAACGCCCGGAAAAGCTCATCGGCTTTCACCTGCATCACTTGGAGCTGCTGCGTGCGCGCCTCAAGGGGGGCAGCCATGGCCGTCTTTTGAGCGACTTGCTGTTGCAGGGCCACTTCCCGCACCTCGACCTGGCTTAGCCGCTGACGCGACGGGCTCAGGTACACAAGGTCACCCACCACAAATATCAGGCTCGCCAGCGCACAGCCCAACAGGGCCTTGCCAGGTAGGGGCCATTTTGCAGCGTTGTGAGTGAGTGCAGAAAGATTGAGCCTCAACGGGCTCAAGGTTGTGCCTCGGAAGGCTCGCCCTGTCGCACCATCAGCTGGAATTCATTGTTGCCACGCGCGCCCTCGGTTCGCACCTGTTGCAACCGCGTAGAGTGGGCGCCTTGCGCGGCCTCCAGGCGACGCATCAGTTGGGCGATATCCTGGCTCGACTCGGCACTGCCGCTGATACTCACCGTATCGCCCTTCGCCACCACTTCATGCAGATGGACACCGTCGGGTACTGCGCGCGCCAACTGATCCAACAATTGCGCACCGGACGAGCGGGAGTCGTGCAGGTCCTGCACAACCTTCATGCGCTGCGCCAACTGCTGGCTTTGCTCCTGCAGGTCGTCGATGGTCTTGATGCGCGAATCCAGGCCGGTGATTTGCTTGCCCAGATGGTCATTACGGGTCACTTGCCGGTCAATGGCCTGGTCGATCACCTGGTCCGCCAGCCACACGGCTGCGAGCGCCGCGCAGGCGAACGCCAGCAGGCACGCCAGCAGGTACTTGCGTCGCCGCTCCGCCAGCGCCTGGCGCCAAGGCAAAAGGTTGATTCGTGTCTTCAAGCGAAACTCCTCAGGGCCAACCCGCAAGCAATTCCCATCCCGTGGGCGTCCACGGCCCATTGTGCACCATCGACTCGATGGCCCGGCGTGAAGCTGGCGAAATCCTGACTGCATGCGCGCGCCAATGCAAACGCTTCGACATCGACCACCCTCGGCACCAGCCCGGCCAGCGCCAGAACCGCCTCCCGTGCCTCGACGTGTTCCTTCAGGCACGCCGCCAGCAGCACCTCGACACGACCTGGGTCCAGGGCGGTCGGCCCGCGCACTTGAAAGTCGATGGCCACGTCATCCAATGGATAAGGAATGTACTGGTCTGCCTCCATCTGGATCATCCAGGCCATCTCATCGTCGGTGAGCCCAGCCTCCATCTCGATTATGCGCGTGATCACCGAGGGCCCGGATACCGCAGCGGCAGCACCACGGACCGACGTTGCCATTCGCGACAACGCACTGCGCAAGGTGCGTCCCACGCCTTCGAGATCCAGAAATGTGCCGTCGACCACCGAGCGTACCGGCAATGCCTGGGTGACATAGGCCCGAATGTGGTAACCCGTGATTGAACGGCCCAGCTCCACCAGCCGGATTGCCGTGTCATTGATGTCGACGCCCAGCAGGGTATCGAGTTTTCCCGTGAAAAATCCTTTTCCCATAAAACTCCCTAAAGCTTTGCCTGTCATACCGCCTGATTGCCGCCGGGCGCCATGCATTCGGTCGACTTGTTGAGCAGGTGCGAATGACGCCCCAAGTCGAAAAATGCTTTAATGCCCAGCGTTTTTTGCCGCTTTTTATCTGCAGCTCGGGTCGATCCATCGATTGCCATGCAAGCCCCGACGCCTAACCCATTCTTTTCTCTGGAAATCCAAAAGCCTTGATTCGTCTGCTGAAGTTTTTCGGGTACTCCATTGTCGCCATCGTTTGCGGGCTGCTGCTCGTGCTCAGCGGGGCCTACCTCTACCTTAGTCCGGGTTTGCCCTCCGTAGAGGCTCTCAGAAGTATCCAGTTGCAGATTCCTTTGCGGGTCTACAGCAGCGATGAAAAACTGATCGCGGAGTTCGGCGAAATGCGCCGCACACCGATCCGTTTTGCCGATATTCCACCCAATTTCATCAGCGCCCTGCTCTCGGCTGAGGACGATAATTTTGCCAACCACTATGGCGTCGACCCCAGCAGCCTGGTGCGTGCGGCCACGCAATTGGTAAAAAGCGGACACATTCAATCCGGCGGCAGCACCATCACCATGCAGGTGGCGAAGAACTTCTTCCTGACCAGCGAGCGCAGCTTTTCGCGCAAGGCCACCGAGATCCTCCTGGCACTGCAAATCGAACGCCAGTTGACCAAGGATGAGATCCTTGAGCTGTACGTGAACAAGATCTACCTGGGCAACCGCGCCTACGGGATCGAGGCGGCCTCGCAGGTCTACTATGGCAAGTCCATCCGTGACGCCAGCCTGGCGCAGATGGCCATGATCGCCGGCCTGCCCAAGGCGCCCTCACGCTTCAACCCCCTGGCCAACCCGGCGCGCAGCAAAGAGCGCCGCGACTGGATCCTGGGGCGCATGTACAAGCTGGGCAAGATCGACCAGGCCGCTTACGAAAGCGCCATCGCCGAGCCGTTGAATGCCAGCTACCACGTGCCGACGCCGGAAGTGAACGCCCCTTACATCGCCGAAATGGCGCGCGCCGAGATGGTCGGCCGCTACGGCAGCGAGGCGTATACCGAAGGTTTCCGCGTGACCACCACCGTGCCGAGCGACTTGCAGGATATCGCCAATAATTCGGTGCATTCCGGCCTGATCACCTATGACCAGCGTCACGGCTACCGTGGCCCCGAATCACGCCTGCCGGGCAAGACCCTGAGCGCGTGGACCACCGAGTTGGGCAAACAACGTGCGATCAGCGGCCTGGAGCCGGCCATCGTCACCCAGGTGAAAAAAGATGGCGTGCAGGTCCTGACCCGCACCGGCGAAGCCCATGTGGCATGGGACAGCATGAAGTGGGCGCGCCCGTTCCTGAACACCAACAGCATGGGCCCGATGCCCAAGCAACCGTCGGACGTGGCGCAGGTGGGCGATTTGATCCGCGTACAACGCCAGAAGGACGACAGCCTCAAGTTCAGCCAGGTGCCGCTGGCCCAGGGCGCACTGGTGTCGCTGGACCCGCAGAACGGTGCAATCCGTGCCCTGGTCGGTGGCTTCGCGTTCGAGCAGAGCAACTACAACCGCGCGACCCAGGCCAAACGCCAACCGGGCTCGAGCTTCAAGCCGTTCATCTACAGCGCCGCGCTGGACAACGGCTACACCGCCGCCAGCCTGGTCAACGATGCACCCATCGTGTTTGTCGACGAGTACCTGGACAAGGTCTGGCGCCCGAAGAACGACACCAACACCTTCCTTGGCCCGATCCGCATCCGCGAAGCGCTGTACAAGTCGCGTAACCTGGTGTCGATCCGCTTGCTGCAGGCAATGGGCGTGGGCAAGACCATCGATTACATGACGCGCTTCGGTTTCGCCAAGTCAGACCTGCCGCCCAACCTGTCCCTCGCCCTGGGCACTGCGACCCTCACACCGATGGAAATCGCCACCGGCTGGAGCACCTTTGCCAACGGCGGCTACAAGATCACACCGTACCTGATCGACAAGATCGAAAGCCGCAACGGCGAAACCCTGTTCACCGCCAACCCACCACGCGTGCCAGGTGACGTGGTCAACGGCGTGGCAGCGACGGATGGCCTGGCAGCGCCAAGCAATGGCGGCATCACCATCGAGCCGACCCCAGGCACGACGCAGGCCGCCAACGGTACCCCGGCGGAGCCACAGGCGCCGGCAGTTGCCGAGCGTATTGTCGACGGCCGTACCACTTATATTCTCAACAGCATCCTGGAAGATGTGATCAAGAAGGGGACCGGCCGCCGCGCCCTGGCGCTGAACCGGCCGGACATCGCCGGCAAGACCGGTACCACCAACGAATCCAAGGACGCCTGGTTCTCCGGCTACAACGCCGACTACGTGACCACCGTGTGGACCGGCTATGACCAGCCGGAAAGCCTGGGTCGCCGCGAATTCGGTGGCACCGTCGCGCTGCCGATCTGGATGAGCTACATGGGCGCAGCCTTGAAGGACAAGCCGCCGCACACCCAGCCGGAGCCGGAAGGCATCCTCAGCCTGCGCATCGACCCGATCAGTGGCCGTGCAGCTTCGCCAAGCACGCCGAACGCGTACTTCGAACTGTTCAAGAGCGAAGACACGCCGCCGTCGGTCAACGAGCTGGGCAATGGCGTTGCACCGGGTAGCCCGCTGCCGGCGGATGAGGCGGCGCCGATCGATCTGTTCTAGTGAGATTTATGGCCTGAAACAGATTCAATGTGGGAGCGGGCTTGCTCGCGATTGCGGTGTGTCAGGCGCCACATGAGCTGATTGATCCATCGCTATCGCGGGCAAGCCCGCTCCCACACTTGGGTCTCCACAAGGCCCAAGTGAATCGCCACAAAAAAGCCCCGACTCGCAAGAGCCGGGGCTTTCTGTTGGTGCGCTACAACGGCTTAGCCGTTGAACACATCATCCACGCTTTTCAGCGGGTAGTGCTTCGGATACGGCAGGGTGGCCACGCCGGTCTCGATGGCGGCCTTGGCCACGGCATCGGAGATCAGGGTGATCAGGCGCTTGTCCATTGGTTTCGGGATGATGTACTCACGACCGAATTCCAGCTTGGCGCCACCGTAGGCGTCGCACACGTCCTGAGGCACCGGCAGCTTGGCCAGTTCACGCAGGGCATTGGCGGCAGCCACTTTCATCTCTTCGTTGATGCGCTTGGCGCGAACATCCAGGGCGCCACGGAAGATGAACGGGAAGCCCAGTACGTTGTTGACCTGGTTCGGGTAGTCCGAACGGCCGGTGGCCATGATCACGTCGCTGCGGGTGGCGTGAGCCAGTTCCGGCGAGATCTCCGGGTCCGGGTTGGAGCAGGCGAACACGATCGGGTTGGCCGCCATGGACTTGAGGCCTTCGGCGCTCAGCAGGTTCGGGCCGGACAGGCCGACGAACACGTCTGCACCGTCGAGGGCGTCAGCCAGGGTACGCTTGTCGGTGGCGTGGGCAAACATCGCCTTGTACTGGTTCAGGTCGGTACGCTCGGACTGGACCACGCCCTTGCTGTCGACCATGAAGATGTTTTCCAGCTTGGCGCCCATGCTCACCAGCAACTTCATGCAGGAGATGGCCGCAGCGCCGGCGCCCAGGCAGACGATCTGCGCGTCAGCAAGGGTCTTGCCGGCGATTTCCAGGGCGTTGATCATGCCGGCCGCGGTTACGATCGCGGTGCCGTGCTGGTCATCGTGGAATACCGGAATGTCGCACTGTTCGATCAGGGCCTTTTCGATCTCGAAGCACTCAGGTGCCTTGATGTCTTCCAGGTTGATGCCACCGAAGGTGATGGAAATGCGCTTGACCGTGTCGATGAAAGCCTGCGGGCTTTCGGAGTCGACTTCGATGTCGAAAACGTCGATGCCGGCAAAGCGCTTGAACAGCACGCCCTTGCCTTCCATGACTGGCTTGGAGGCCAATGGACCGAGGTTGCCCAGGCCGAGAATCGCGGTGCCATCGGAAATCACTGCAACCAGGTTGCCTTTGCCGGTGTACTTGTACGCCAGTTCGGGGTCGCGGGCGATTTCACGTACGGGCTCGGCAACACCAGGGCTGTAGGCCAGCGACAGGTCGCGGGCGGTGGCAGTGGCCTTGGTGAGCTCTACACTCAGCTTTCCTGGACGAGGATGGGCATGATATTCGAGAGCGGCAGTTTTCAAATCAGACATATCGGCATTCCGCTTTTACTGTTGGTCGACGGACCGCCGAGGATACGCGTGTCGCAAAGTCCCTACAAGACTGGGTAGTCACAGGTGTCAAGGCCCCAAAGCGCCGTACTTTGGTCTAAGGCCACGGGATACAAGGGGTTAACTGTTCACAATCGAATAAAAAAATGTCTACAATTTTTTATTAATCAGCCGATTTGAGCATGCTGGGGTCGGTCAGCGGCAGCAACCAACGTGCCTGGCCGTTTTTCCGGCCACCCCGTTTGGATCGATCCTGCACCCAGCCACGGGCCTCGACTGCCCTGCCTTGCAGACCACTGAGCAATACCGAGTCGAACCGGCGGGCGAGTTCGGGTGCAATGCGTAATACCAGTGAACCCTGCAACTCGATCCAGATTCCACCACGATTGCGTTCGATCTTGCTCACTCGGCCGCTGACCAGGGCGAAGCCGGACTGCTTGAGTTGCGCCACGCTTTGCACGGGTGACTGCTGCCATACGCCCAAACGCGCGTCACGGGCGCTGTCCTCCGCAGCTGTCTGGCAAGCGACAAGATCGACATTGGGCGCGACCCCCACCTGAAACCCCAGGCCTTCGGCCAGCAGTTGCGCCTCAAGATTCTTTCCATCAGCGCTGTAGAGGTGGGCCAAGGTACGGCCGTAGCGGTCCTTGCTCTCGCGCCCCGGCACCAAGCCAACCCGGCCGCCACTGGCCTCAACCAACACCTGCAAACGCTGGCGGGCCGCAACGGCGTAGGGCTCGTCGGAGCGGCCTTGCTTGCCGGTTTCCGGGGCATTGAGACCGATCATCCGCACACTGCGGCCATCCTTGAGGCGCACGGTGTCGCCATCCACCACGCGTTGCACCTCCACCCGGGCCAAGGCGGACGGCGCGGGGCAAAACACGTCGGCCTGGGCGACTGAAAGCCAAATCCCAGGCACAAAAAAGGCGCCCACACGGGACGCCTTTTTCAACAGCTGGCAAAAGCCCATAAGGCTTTTGAGCCTTACTCTGCTGGAGTAGCAGCAGGCTTCTTGCCGAAAGCACCAAAGCGATCTGCGAAGCGCTGTACACGGCCGCCGGTGTCCAGAGTTTTCTGCTTACCGGTGTAGAACGGGTGGCACTCGTTGCATACGTCAGTACCCAGTGGCTTGCACAGGTTCGAACGGGTTTCGAACTTGTTGCCGCAGCTGCAGGTGACTTCGATGGTTTCGTACGCTGGATGGATATCGGCTTTCATGGCACTTCCTCGGGCTAGCGTGCCGCCACTCGACACTATTGTCGAATACCGCACGTAATTAGGCCGCGGATTCTACCAGACCTTTTCAATCACGCAAGCTGCACATCTGGCTGAAAACCTCCTTTCATCAGAAAACCGTGGCATACCCAAGCCCTCCCGGCTCTGCTAGGCTCCCGCCCCTGCGCCACCGCCTGCCTTTATATGAGACTCCTCGCGTGCCCGACGCCATTCTGCGCCTCGCCCTGCCTTCGCCCCTGCGCCGCCTGTTCGATTACCGGGCGCCGGCCGGCGTACTGCGGGCGCAGTTGCAACCGGGCATGCGTGTGCGTGTGCCGTTCGGGCGGCGTGAGATGATCGGCATTCTGGTTGAAGTCACCGACCACAGCGAAGTGCCGGTCGAAAAACTCAAGCCCGCGCTGGCCATCCTCGACACCACCCCTCCACTGCCACCCGCGCTGTTCAAGCTGTGCCTGTGGACCGCTCAGTATTACCAGCACAGCCTGGGCGATACGTTGAGCTGGGCCTTGCCGGTGCTGCTGCGCCAGGGCGAACTGGCCGAAGCGCGTCAGGAGCGCTTCTGGTCGATGGTGCCCGGCGCGCGCCTCGACGACCCGCGCATCGCCCGTGCCCCACGCCAACGTGAAGCACTGGCCACGCTGGCGCAGCATCCCCATGGCGTGGCTCATCAACTGCTGAGCAAGCTGATGCTGAGCAAAGACAGCCTCGACCTGCTGCTTGCCAAAGGCCTGGTACAGGTGGAAATCCGCAAGCACGCCCCTGACGCCCGCCACGAACACTGGCTGGCCCAGCCGGAATTGCCGCTGAACCCCGAGCAACGCGCCGCCTACGAAGCGATCCGCGCAGGCTTCGACAGCTTCCACGCTTTCCTGCTGGCCGGCGTCACGGGCAGCGGCAAGACCGAAGTCTATTTGCAGTTGATCCGCGAAACCCTGCAAGCCGGCAAACAGGCGCTGGTGCTGATCCCCGAGATCAACCTCGGCCCGCAGACCCTGGCGCGCTTCGAGCAGCGTTTCAATGCGCGTATCGCGCTGGTGCATTCGGCGGTCAACGACCGCGAGCGCCTGGAGTCCTGGCTGGCAGCGCGGGATGGCGAGGCCGACATTATTATCGGCACCCGTTCGGCGCTGTTCACCCCGATGAAAAACCCCGGGCTGATCATCATCGACGAGGAACACGACGGCTCCTATAAACAGCAGGAAGGCCTGCGCTACCACGCCCGCGACCTGGCGCTGGTGCGCGCTCGCCAGGAAGACATCCCGATTGTGCTGGGCTCGGCCACGCCGTCCCTGGAAAGCCTGCACAACGCCTACACCGGCCGTTACGGCCTCTTGCGCCTCAACGAACGGGCGGGCGGCGCCAAGCAACCACGTTTCCTGCGCCTGGACGTCAAAAGCCGCCCGCTGGACAGCGGTATTTCCGGGCCAATGCAACAAGCCATCGGCCAGACCCTCGCCGCTGGTCAGCAGGTGCTGGTGTTCCTCAATCGGCGCGGCTTTGCGCCGACGCTGCTGTGCCATGACTGCGGCTGGATGTCCGAGTGCGAGCGCTGCGACGCGCGCATGACGGTGCACCAGCGCCACGGCGAACTGCGCTGCCACCACTGCGGCCATGTGGAGCGGGTGCCGCGCCATTGCCCGCAGTGCGGCAAAGTCGACCTGCGACCGGTCGGCGCAGGCACCGAGCGCGCCGAGGAACGCCTGGGCATCCTGTTCCCGGATTACCCGGTGCTGCGGGTCGACCGTGACAGCACGTCGCGCAAAGACGCGATGAACCAGCTGTTCGCCACCATCCAGAAAGGCCAGCCGTGCATCCTCATCGGCACGCAGATGCTTGCCAAGGGGCATCACTTTCCACGGGTGACCCTGGTGTCGATCCTGGATGCGGACGGTGGGCTGTTCTCCGGGGATTTCCGTGCCAGCGAGCGCATGGCGCAGTTGATCGTGCAGGTTGCGGGCCGCGCAGGGCGTGCCGAGGAGCCAGGCCGAGTGATTATCCAGACGCACCTGGCCGACCATCCGCTGCTGATCCAGCTCACCGAGCAAGGCTACTTCGCCTTCGCCGAACAGGCCCTGAGCGAACGTCGCGCCGCCGGCCTGCCGCCGTTTTCCCACCTGGCACTGCTACGCGCCGAAGCGCACAAGCCGGGGCAGGCCGAAGGTTTCCTGGATGAAGCGTGCAGCGCAGCCGAACGTTTGCTTGGTGAACTGGGTCTGAGCGGCATCGAACTGCTCGGCCCGGTGCCTGCGCCCATGGAGCGCCGCGCCGGGCGTTATCGCGCTCAGCTACTCTTGCAGGCAACCTCCCGCGCACCGCTGCATCGGCTATTAAGTAGCTGGTTGCTTGCCCTGGAGCAAATGCCCAGCGGCCGGCAAGTGCGATGGTCGTTGGACGTAGACCCGGTAGATTTGTATTAACCCTGGCCACAGGTCCCGCGAAGGTTGGCAAGCCCGCCCTCGCCACGGATAATGCCCAGTTTTTCCACCTGCGCATCGCGCGCCGCCGCTTGCGGTCGAAAGAGAACACCATGAAAGACACCATTCGCCAGCTGATCCAACAAGCCCTCACCCAACTCGTCAACGAAGGTGTGTTGCCTGAAGGCCTGTCGCCGGCGATCCAGGTGGAAAACACCCGCGACAAGACCCACGGTGACTTCGCCAGCAACATTGCGATGATGCTGTCCAAGCCGGCTGGCATGAAACCGCGCGACCTGGCGGAAAAAATCATCGCCGCGCTGCCGACCGACGAAAGCGTCACCAAGGCCGAAATCGCCGGCCCCGGTTTTATCAACTTCTTCCAGAATACCCAGGCCCTGGCTTCGCGCCTGGATGCAGCCCTGGCCGACGCCAGGATCGGTGTGCTCAAGGCCGGCCCGCTGCAGCGCGTGGTCATCGACCTGTCGGCACCGAACCTGGCCAAAGAGATGCACGTGGGCCACCTGCGCTCCACCATCATCGGCGATGGCGTGGCGCGGGTGCTGGAGTTCCTCGGCGACAGCGTGATCCGTCAGAACCACGTGGGCGACTGGGGCACCCAGTTCGGCATGCTGATGGCTTACCTGCAAGAAAACCCGATCACCAGCAACGAGCTGTCGGACCTGGAAAACTTCTACCGCGCCGCCAAGAAGCGCTTCGACGAATCCGAAGAGTTCGCCGACCGCGCCCGTGGCCTGGTGGTCAAACTGCAAGCCGGTGACGAGGAATGCCTGGCGCTGTGGAACCGTTTCCGTGAGATCTCGCTGTCGCACTGCCAGGAAATCTACGATCTGCTCAACGTCAAGCTGACCATGGCCGACGTGATGGGCGAAAGCGCCTACAACGACGACCTGATCAACGTGGTCAACGACCTCAAGGCCCAGGGCCTGCTGGTGGAGAGCAACGGCGCGCAATGCGTGTTCCTCGAAGAGTTCAAGACCGCCGACGGCGAGCCGCTGCCGGTGATCATCGTCAAGGCCGATGGCGGCTACCTGTATGCCACCACCGACCTGGCGGCCGTGCGCTACCGCAGTGGGGTGCTCAAGGCCGACCGTGCGCTGTATTTCGTCGACCAGCGCCAGGCCCTGCACTTCCAGCAGGTGTTCGAAGTGGCACGCCGCGCGGGCTTCGTCACCCACCCGATGCACATGGAACACATGGGCTTCGGCACCATGAACGGCGCCGATGGCCGCCCGTTCAAGACCCGTGACGGCGGCACCGTGAAGCTGATCGACCTGCTGACCGAAGCCCAGGAACGTGCCTACAACCTGGTGAAGGAAAAGAACCCGGAACTGGCCGAGGCCGACCTGCGCAACATCGCCCGCGTGGTAGGCATTGGTGCGGTGAAATACGCCGACCTGTCCAAGCACCGCACCAGCGACTACAGCTTCAACTTCGAGCTGATGCTCAACTTCGAAGGCAACACCGCACCGTACCTGCTTTACGCCTACACCCGCGTGGCCGGCGTGTTCCGCAAGCTGGGCAAGGACTTCAGCGAAGTTGAAGGGCACATCGTGCTGGACGCCCCGCACGAGCAGGAACTGGCCGCCAAGCTGGCACAATTCGGCGAAGTGCTGAACAGCGTCGGCGAAAAAGGCACGCCGCACATCCTGTGCACCTACCTGTACGAAGTCGCCGGCCTGTTCTCCAGCTTCTACGAGAACTGCCCGATCCTGACTGCCGACGACGAAGCCCAGAAGCAAAGCCGCCTGCGCCTCGCCGCCCTGGCTGGACGGACCCTCAAGCAAGGCCTGGAACTGTTGGGCCTGGAAACACTGGAGCGTATGTAAGTTGGCTGCCAAGAAAAAACCTGCACCCAAGCGCGGCGCCAGCCGCTATCAGGCCCCGGCGAAGAAGCCGATCCCAGGCTGGTTGTGGATGGCGATCGGCCTCACCGTCGGCGCGTTTATCGTATTCCTGATGAAACTTGATCCGGGCAAGGGCGATGACGTCAAACGGGTCAAGCAGGAGCAACAGAAGGCCACGAAAATGGCCGAAGCCAACAAGACTGCGCCGAGCCCGACCGCTCCGGTAAAGCCGAAGTACGACTTCTACACGCTGTTGCCCGAATCGGAAGTGATCGTGCCGCCGGACGCCGTGCCGGAGAAAACCCTGCCGACGCCGCAAGTGCCGACCACCCCGGTCACCCCGGCGGAAGCCGCTAAAATCGACACAGCGCGCGCCCAGGCCGCATTGGCCGGGATCACCCCGCCGCCGGCACCGCCAGTGGCCGAGACCAAGGCTGCGCCAGTGACCAAGTTCTTCCTGCAAGCGGGCTCGTTCCCCAAACAGGCGGATGCGGACCGCGTGCGGGCGCAGATCATTCTGCTGGGCCAGTCGGTGACGGTGGAGTCCGGCACTGTGAAGGATGCGACCTGGTATCGCGTACTGGTAGGACCGTTCAGCAACCGTGAACAGCTGACCGTGGCGCAAAAGCAATTGGCCGGCGCGGGTTTTAGCAACCTGTTGTTACAACAACGCCAGAGCCGCTGACCTTCAGCCAACCTGGATCAAATGTGGGACGGGGCCTGTCCCCTCCCACATTTGGTTTTGCCGCGCTGTGGAATGTGTGTCAGACCCTTGAGCACCACTCGTCCGCCATAACCCCCTATGGTTGAAATCCCTTCCGCCACCCCCATATGAGTTTCCATCAGGGCATTTTCGCCCCGCTGCGTGGAGACTCTCCCCTTGACCACCATCGTTTCAGTACGTCGCCACGGCAAAGTCGTCATGGGCGGCGACGGCCAGGTTTCCCTGGGTAATACCGTGATGAAAGGCAACGCCAAGAAAGTGCGTCGCCTGTACCACGGCCAGGTTCTCGCGGGCTTTGCCGGCGCTACCGCCGACGCCTTCACCCTTTTCGAACGTTTCGAAGGCCAGTTGGAAAAACACCAGGGCCACCTCGTGCGCGCCGCAGTCGAACTCGCCAAAGAATGGCGCACCGACCGCTCCCTCAGCCGCCTGGAAGCCATGCTGGCCGTCGCCAACAAAGACGCGTCCCTGATCATCACCGGCAACGGCGATGTGGTTGAGCCCGAACATGGCCTGATCGCCATGGGTTCCGGCGGTGGCTACGCCCAGGCGGCAGCCAGCGCACTGTTGAAGAAAACCGACCTGTCGGCCCGCGAAATCGTCGAGACTGCCCTGGGCATCGCCGGCGATATCTGCGTGTTCACCAACCACAACTTCACCATTGAGGAGCAGGACCTCGCCGAGTAAGCCGTAGGCTTATTCCCGCTTGAGGCCGCCAAACATTATGTCCATGACTCCCCGCGAAATCGTCCATGAACTCAACCGCCATATCATCGGCCAGGACGATGCCAAGCGCGCCGTAGCCATCGCGCTGCGTAACCGCTGGCGCCGGATGCAACTGCCCGAAGAACTGCGCGTTGAAGTAACGCCAAAGAACATCCTGATGATCGGCCCGACCGGCGTCGGCAAAACCGAGATCGCCCGTCGCCTGGCCAAACTGGCCAACGCGCCGTTCATCAAGGTAGAAGCCACCAAGTTCACCGAAGTAGGCTATGTGGGCCGTGACGTCGAGTCGATCATTCGTGACCTGGCAGACGCAGCTCTGAAAATGCTGCGCGAACAGGAAATGACCAAGGTCAGCCATCGCGCCGAAGACGCCGCCGAAGAACGCATCCTCGACGCCTTGCTGCCACCGGCACGCATGGGCTTCAACGAAGAAGCCGCACCGGCCTCGGACTCCAACACCCGCCAGCTGTTCCGCAAGCGCCTGCGTGAAGGCCAGCTGGACGACAAGGAAATCGAGATCGAAGTCGCCGAAGTGTCCGGCGTCGACATCTCTGCCCCGCCTGGCATGGAAGAGATGACCAGCCAGTTGCAGAACCTGTTCGCCAACATGGGCAAGGGCAAGAAGAAAAGCCGCAAGCTCAAGGTGAAGGAAGCGCTGAAACTGGTGCGCGACGAAGAAGCCGGGCGCCTGGTGAATGAGGAAGAACTCAAGGCCAAGGCCCTGGAGGCGGTCGAGCAGCATGGCATCGTGTTTATCGACGAGATCGACAAGGTGGCCAAGCGCGGTAACTCCGGCGGCGTCGATGTGTCCCGTGAAGGCGTACAGCGCGACCTGCTGCCGCTGATCGAAGGTTGCACCGTGAACACCAAGCTGGGCATGGTCAAGACCGACCACATCCTGTTTATCGCCTCCGGTGCGTTCCACCTGAGCAAGCCAAGCGACCTGGTGCCGGAGCTGCAAGGCCGCCTGCCGATTCGCGTGGAGTTGAAGGCGCTGACCCCGGGCGACTTCGAACGCATCCTCAGCGAGCCGCACGCCTCGCTCACCGAGCAGTACCGTGAACTGCTGAAAACCGAAGGCTTGGGCATCGAGTTCCAGCCAGACGGCATCAAGCGCCTGGCGGAGATCGCCTGGCAGGTCAACGAGAAGACCGAGAACATCGGTGCCCGTCGCCTGCACACCTTGCTGGAGCGCTTGCTCGAGGAAGTATCCTTCAGTGCCGGCGACCTGGCCGGTGCGCAGAATGGCGAAGTGATCAAGATCGACACGGCTTACGTCAACAGCCACTTGGGCGAATTGGCGCAAAACGAAGACTTGTCGCGCTATATTCTGTAAGCCTCACACAGAATCGCTTCGCTTCAATGTGGGAGGGGGCTTGCCCCCGATAGCGGTCTATCAGACAGACATATGCTGACTGACACACTGCCATCGGAGGCAAGCCCCCTCCCACATTTTGAGGCCGGTTCCATCAGGATTATTGCCAATGTCGAAGTTTCCCACTGCTGTAAACCTGCACAAAACCTCCAACACCCTCGGCCTCACCTACGGGCCCGACGAAGTGTACCAACTCCCTGCCGAACTGTTGCGCACCCACTCGCCTTCCGCCGAGGTCCAGGGCCACGGTAAGCCGATCCTGCAATTCGGCAAGCTCAACGTGAAGCTGATCAAGATCGAACCGGCCGGCCAGTACGCACTGAAATTGACCTTCGACGACGGGCATGACAGTGGACTGTTCACCTGGGACTACCTCTATCAGTTGGCCGTGCGTCAGGACGCGCTGTGGGCCGACTATCTTGCCGAACTCAAAGCCGCTGGCAAAACCCGCGACCCGAGCGAGTCAGTCGTACGGCTGATGCTCTAGCTCAGGCGTCTTGCTCTTTAGAGCGCATTTTCTAATTTCATCTGCTTGAATGCCCTGTCGCGTGGCCAACGATTGGCCCGCTTGCGAAAAAAATTAAACTCGGGTAACCAATGGAACTGGCAAGTTCCCTGCATTTGACGATGTGGTATCAACGGTCACCCGAGTCGCAGTACCAGGCTTGTGTTGTGTATCGAAACTGGGTGCGCAGCGGTCCCCGGTACTCGTCTTTCGGACAATGGAGCGTCGTAGATGAGTAACAAGAACAACGATGACTTGAAACGCCAGGCCTCGGAAAACACTCTGGGGCTCAACCCGATCATCGCGTTACGTAAAAAGGATTTACTCGCCTCGGCGAAGATGGTGCTGACCCAAGCCATCAAGCAACCGTTGCACAGCGTCAAGCACGTCGCCCATTTTGGCGTCGAGCTGAAGAATGTGATGTTTGGCAAATCCGCGCTGGTGCCGGAAAGCGATGACCGTCGTTTCACCGACCCGGCCTGGAGCCAGAACCCGCTCTACAAGCGCTACCTGCAAACCTACCTGGCGTGGCGCAAGGAACTGCACGACTGGATCGGCGACAGCAACCTGTCGGAACAGGACATCAGCCGTGGCCACTTCGTGATCAACCTGATGACCGAAGCCATGGCCCCCACCAACAGCGCGGCCAACCCGGCGGCGGTCAAGCGTTTCTTTGAAACCGGCGGCAAGAGCCTGCTCGACGGCCTGTCCCACCTGGCCAAGGACATGGTGCACAACGGCGGCATGCCCAGCCAGGTCAACATGGGCGCCTTTGAAGTGGGCAAGACCCTGGGCACCACCGAAGGCGCGGTGGTGTTTCGCAATGACGTGCTGGAGTTGATCCAGTACAAGCCGATCACCGAACAGGTGCACGAACGCCCGCTGCTGGTGGTGCCGCCGCAGATCAACAAATTCTATGTATTCGACCTGAGCCCGGAGAAGAGCCTGGCGCGCTTTTGCCTGCGCAACGGCCAGCAGACGTTCATCGTCAGCTGGCGCAACCCGACCAAGGCGCAGCGCGAGTGGGGCCTGTCGACCTATATCGAAGCGCTGAAAGAAGCCGTCGATGTGGTCACCGCGATCACCGGCAGCAAAGACGTGAATATGCTCGGCGCCTGCTCCGGCGGCATCACCTGCACCGCCCTCTTGGGCCACTACGCGGCGCTGGGGGAGAAGAAGGTCAACGCCCTGACCCTGCTGGTGAGCGTGCTGGACACCACGCTGGACACCCAGGTGGCGCTGTTCGTCGACGAGCAGACCCTGGAGGCGGCCAAGCGCCATTCCTACCAGGCCGGCGTGCTCGAAGGCCGCGACATGGCCAAGGTGTTCGCCTGGATGCGCCCCAATGACCTGATCTGGAACTACTGGGTGAACAACTACCTGCTGGGCAACGAGCCGCCGGTGTTCGACATCCTGTTCTGGAACAACGACACCACGCGCTTGCCGGCGGCGTTCCACGGCGATCTGATCGAACTGTTCAAGAACAACCCACTGGTGCGCGCCAACGCACTGGAAGTGTGCGGCACGCCCATCGACCTGAAGCAGGTCACTGCCGATATCTATTCATTGGCGGGCACCAACGATCACATTACGCCGTGGCAATCCTGCTACAAGTCGGCGCAGCTGTTTGGTGGCAAGGTCGAGTTCGTGCTGTCGAGCAGCGGGCATATCCAGAGCATCCTCAACCCGCCGGGCAACCCCAAGGCGCGCTACCAGACCAGCGATGGCCTGGCGGGCAAGCCGCTTGAGTGGCAGGAGAATGCGACCAAGCATACGGATTCGTGGTGGCTGCATTGGCAGGCATGGCAGGCGGAGCGAGCGGGCAAGTTGAAGAAGGCGCCGACGAGTTTGGGTAACAAAACCTACGCCGCAGCAGAGGCGGCGCCCGGCACCTACGTACACGAACGCTAAATTGAAATGCATTCAAATGTGGGAGGGGCTTGCCACCTCCCACATTGACCGCATTCCGGCTGTAACACTTCACAGGGTTTGAGCATGCCGCAACCGTTCATCTTCCGTACCATCGACCTGGATGGCCAGACCATCCGCACGGCGGTACGCCCGGGCAAGCCTCACTTGACGCCGCTGCTGATCTTCAATGGCATCGGCGCCAACCTTGAGTTGGTGTTTCCGTTCGTCCAGGCGCTGGACCCGGACCTGGAAGTGATCGCCTTCGATGTGCCCGGCGTGGGCGGCTCGTCGACACCCAATCGACCGTACCGCTTTCCCGGTTTGGCCAAACTCACCGCGCGTATGCTCGATTACCTGGACTATGGCCAGGTGAATGCGGTTGGCGTGTCCTGGGGCGGCGCGCTGGCGCAGCAGTTTGCCTATGACTACCCGGAGCGGTGCAAAAAGTTGATCCTCGCAGCCACGGCGGCGGGTGCAGTGATGGTGCCGGGCAAGCCAAAAGTGCTGTGGCTGATGGCCAGCCCGCGCCGCTACATCCAGCCGTCCCACGTGGTGCGCATCGCGCCGATGATCTACGGCGGTTCGTTCCGCCGCGATTCGAAACTGGCCGCCGAACACGCCAGCAAAGTGCGCTCGGCCGGCAAGCTCGGCTACTACTGGCAACTGTTCGCCGGGTTGGGCTGGACCAGCATCCACTGGCTGCACAAGATCCGCCAGCCCACCCTGGTGCTGGCGGGGGACGATGACCCGCTGATCCCGCTGATCAACATGCGCATGCTCGCCTGGCGCATTCCCAATGCACAGTTGCACATCATCGATGACGGCCACCTGTTCCTGATCACCCGGGCCGAAGCCGTGGCGCCGATCATCATGAAGTTTCTTGAAGAGGAGCGCATGCGCGCGGTGATTCATCCGCGACCGGCTGTGTAAGGACCACACCGCCGCGCAACTTGCCAGGAACCGACTATGGTTCTGAATTGGCGTGCCTGTTTGATGGCTTGACGAAGGAGTGTTGGCTCATGCGAGAAAGACCCGTGACGAACCCGGCGCCCACCCCCGCCGCGTTCATCAACGCGCAAAATGCGATCACCGGCCTGCGCGGCCGGGATTTGCTGTCGACGCTGCGCAGCGTGGCTGCCCATGGCCTGCGCAACCCGGTGCATACCGTTCGGCATGCCTGGGCGCTGAGCGGGCAACTGGGCCGCGTACTGCTCGGTGAAACCGTGCACGAACCCAACCCCAACGACAGCCGCTTCAACGACCCCACCTGGAAGCTAAACCCCCTGTACCGCCGCAGCCTGCAGGCCTATCTGAGCTGGCAGAAGCAGACCCGTCACTGGATCGATGACAGCGCCCTCAGCGACGATGACCGGGCCCGTGCGCACTTTGCCTTCTCATTGCTCAACGATGCGGTCTCGCCCTCCAACACCCTGCTCAATCCGTTGGCGATCAAGGAGCTGCTCAACTCCGGCGGCAACAGCGTGGTGCGTGGGGTGACCAACCTGGTCGAAGACCTGCTGCACAACAATGGCCTGCCGCGCCAGGTGAGCAAGCACGCCTTCGAAGTGGGCAAGACGGTCGCCACCACCCCCGGTTCGGTGGTGTTTCGCAATGAGCTGCTGGAGCTGATCCAGTACAAGCCCATGAGCGAAAAACAGTACGCCAAGCCGCTGCTGGTCGTGCCGCCGCAAATCAACAAGTTCTACATTTTCGACCTGAGCCCGGCCAACAGCTTTGTGCAGTACGCCTTGAAAAACGGCCTGCAGACCTTCATGGTCAGCTGGCGCAATCCGGATGTGCGGCATCGCGAATGGGGCCTTTCCACCTATGTAGCCGCGCTGGAGGAAGCACTCAACGTCTGTCGCGCGATCAGCGGCGCCCGCGAGGTCAACCTGATGGGCGCCTGCGCCGGCGGCCTGACCATCGCCGCGCTGCAAGGCCACCTACAGGCCAAGCGCCAGCTGCGCCGCATCTCCAGCGCAAGTTACCTGGTGAGCCTGCTGGACAGCCAGATCGACAGCCCCGCCACCCTGTTCGCCGACGAGCAGACCCTGGAAGCCGCCAAGCGTCGCTCCTACCAGCAAGGCGTGCTCGACGGCCGCGACATGGCCAAGGTGTTTGCCTGGATGCGCCCCAATGACCTGATCTGGAACTACTGGATCAACAATTACCTGCTGGGCAAGGAACCACCGGCCTTCGACATCCTGTACTGGAACAACGACAACACGCGCCTGCCCGCCGCCTTGCACGGCGACCTGCTGGACTTCTTCAAGCACAACCCACTGAGCCATCCCGGCGGCCTGGAAGTGTGTGGCACGCCCATCGATTTGCAGAAGGTCACGGTGGACAGTTTCAGCGTGGCCGGCATCAACGACCACATCACGCCGTGGGATGCGGTGTATCGCTCCACTCAGTTGCTGGGCGGCGAGCGGCGCTTCGTGCTGTCCAACAGCGGGCATATCCAGAGCATTCTCAACCCGCCGGGCAACCCCAAGGCCAACTACGTCGAAAACCTCAAGCTGAGCAGCGACCCACGCGCCTGGTATTACGACGCCAACCACATCGAAGGCAGCTGGTGGCCGCGTTGGCTGGAGTGGATCCAACAGCGTTCCGGCGTACAACGCGAAACCCTCACCGCCCTGGGCAACCAGAATTACCCACCGATGGAAGCGGCACCGGGCACTTACGTGCGCGTGCGCTGAGCTCAACGATCACCTTAAGAAGACTGGATGAAGACCCGCGACCGTATCCTTGAATGCGCCCTGCAACTGTTCAACCAGAAGGGCGAACCCAACGTGTCGACCATGGAGGTGGCCAATGAAATGGGGATCAGCCCCGGCAACCTCTACTACCACTTCCATGGCAAGGAGCCGCTGGTCCTGGGGCTGTTCGAGCGTTTCCAGAATGAGCTGGCGCCCCTGCTGGACCCACCGCCAGACGCGCAATTGGAAGCCGAGGATTACTGGCTGTTCTTGCACTTGATTGTCGAGCGCATGGCGCATTATCGGTTTCTGTTTCAGGACCTGTCGAATCTGGCAGGGCGCCTGCCGAAGCTGGCCAAGGGCATTCGCAACCTGCTGACGGCGCTGAAGCGGACCCTGGCGTCATTGCTGGCGCGGTTGAAGACGGCAGGACAACTGGTCAGTAGCACCCAGGCCCTTGGGCAACTGGTGGAGCAGATCACCATGACCTTGCTGTTCTCCCTGGATTACCAACGGATTCTCGATCGTGAAGGCGAAGTACAGGTGGTGGTTTACCAGATCATGATGCTGGTGGCGCCCCATCTGCTATCGCCGGCACGCCAGACAACTGAGCAATTGGCCCTGCGTTATCTGGACAGGCCGATTTAAATACTCGCGCAAGTCAAACATTCAAACCACGCGGCGCTAATCAGGACGACCAAACTGCTTGGTAAACATAAAAAGCTCACTGTCGGTCCTGATACCCAACTTCCGATACGCCGACTGTTTTTGTGTACTGATAGTACTCGCGCTACGCGAAAACTTTGCCGCGATTGAATTCACGGACATTCCGTCCAGAAAACAACGCAGGACTTCCTGTTCCTTGGGGGTCAAGGCGCCGCTCAATCGTACCGGCAGTGAATGTTCAAGTGTCGACTTGATATTCTCCCGTGCCAGAACAGACTCTCCCTCCTGCAGCACCGACAACATGCAACGCTGCAGGTAAATCCGCCCCTGGGCGACAGTCCGAATAGCCACTATCAATTCCGTGAGGTGTTCGGTCTTGCCCAGCACTCCAAAGCTCCCGGCCTTCAGCGCCAGTATCACCGTTGCACGCGTGCAGCGGGATGACACAACGAGCACCCTGCAACGTTTGAAACGCCTGCCCAGCATCTGGATCAGGCCGAGGCCATCGATGTCTGACGGCCCCAGTGTAAAGTCCATCACCACCACATCCGCAGGTTGTCGGCCGAGCGCATCAAGCAACTCCCTGGATGTACCGAAGGAGCCGATGACCTCCAGGTCGGGCTCTTTGCGCAGGCCCAGTTCAATTCCCTGCCGAACCATTTCATGGTTATCCAGCAACATGATGGTGTGCATTTCAGACACCCGGAAGTTCGCTCAAGTAAGTACAAATTAGTACACATATGCTCGTTGCACGAACAGTGTATAGCGCAGCCTTTTTCGTGAATCAATCCATCAAAAACAGCCAACATGCGCCTTACAAGTTATTCCTACATACATGTCTTACATTGAAACCCTACAGACACCACCACATACAATTGTTTTAATTAAAATTTTAGACTTCGAATATTTACGAGATAAATCTCGTGACCTGTCGATAGGCAAAAATAACGTTCCCAGCCAAATTACTGCCACCTGCCATTCGGTAAAAAAACGAAACAAATTACCGATGCAACACTTCAATGTGTGGCGGGTTACTCAGATAACTCACGATTGGGAACACTATGAAAGTCCACGTTTTCTCCACCCTCGCCGTAGTACTCGCCTTAGCCGCAGCGGTTTCGCAGCCGGCACAGGCTGCCAACGACGGAACCATCAACTTCACCGGGTTGGTGAGCGATACGACCTGCACCATTGAAGGCGCAGCGCCAGGCACCGGCGCCGTGGTCAAAGACGTCAACCTTGGTGGCGTGTCCGCCGCACGCCTGCAGAAACCGGGTGATCGCGCCAACCTGACCGGCTTCACCATCCGCATTGGCGCACCTGGCGAAGGTGGCTGCACCAACGGACGCACCGCAATGGTTGCTTTCGACCCTACCAGCCCGGCGATTGATGTGGCGACCGGGCGCTTGAACATCGACGGCTACGATGACCCATCCGACACCACCAACGCCAAGAACGTACAGGTTGAGGTGACTAACCGTAATGGCACTCCGATCAACGTTTACACGGAAAAATCCGAAGGTGTGGTCATCGCCGACAACCAGGCTGTCATTCCATTGGCCGCACAGATGTACGCCAGTGGTGTCGCGACTGAAGGTACTGTCAAGACCCGCGTCGGCTTCATGGTCGTGTACGCCGATTGATAGAAAAGCGGGCCCGCTCTGGCGGGCCTTGCACGCAACGGGCCTGCCGCCGCCAGGCAGGCCCACCCGCTTGATTCGAAGAGAGCTTTGAGCATGAAAAAGCTGGCCTGCCTCGTGCTTTACACCTGTGGTGTTGCGGGGTTACTGCTGCAAGCAGTTCCCGCCCGGGCCGGGGTCATTATGCATGGCACCCGCGTGATCTATCCCGCTGACCAGCAGGAAGTGGTGGTACGCCTGGAGAACAAAGGTGACCGTCCAGCGCTGGTACAAGCCTGGCTGGACACGGGCGATATCCGCTCGACGCCGGCGACGGTACGCACGCCGTTTACCCTTTCGCCACCGATTTTCCGCGTTGAGCCCCACCAGCAGCAGGCGCTGCGGCTGCGCTATACCGGAGCGGCCGCAGCCCCCGATCGCGAAAGCCTCTACTGGCTGAATGTGCTGGAAGTACCACCGCTTACCGCCGGTACCGAACAAGGCAACCAGATCGAACTGGCATTTCGGACCCGCTTGCGTGTGTTCCTGCGACCGCAGGCATTGCCCTACTCCGTAGCCAGCGCTGCGTCAAAGCTGCAATGGAAACTGGTCGCCCATGAGCATGGCTACGCCCTGCAAGCCACCAACCCCACGCCATATCATGTTTCCCTGAGTTCGGTGGATTTGCTGAGCGAAGGAAAACGATTCACTAAAGCACCAAACAAAGAGGCCAACGACAGCCTGATGATGCCGTGCGGCGACGTGAAGCTGTTTGCACTGCCATTGTTGCGCGAATACCCCACCGGCGCGCTGAACGTCGAATTCACCGCCGTCAGCGACTTCGGTGCCCGCGTGCGCCACTCGGCAAGCGTCACACCACCAGACGCCAGGCGATCGAAACCATGAATGCCATTTTCACTTCACACTGGGTGGCCCGTCTCATTGCATTGACACTTGCGCTTTCCGGTGCCGCCGTCGGGCACGCCAGTGTGGTCATTGGCACCACTCGGATCATCTACCCGCAGCGCGACAAGGAGGTGACGGTCAGGCTCGAAAGCAAGAACCAGGCACCCGTGCTGGTCCAAGTCTGGCTGGACAGCGGTGACGAACACTCGACCCCGGATAGGGCCACGGTGCCGTTTATCGCCACGCCGCCGATCTTTCGCATGGATCCAGGCAAGCAGCAGGTCGTACGCCTGGCGTACACGGGCGACACCTTGCCCACGGAACAGGAAAGTCTGTTCTGGCTCAACCTGTTGGAGGTGCCCGCGCACTCCCAGGAGGCCAATCAGTTGCAACTGGCCTTCCGCTCGCGGATCAAGCTGTTTTTCCGACCGTCGAACCTGCCTTCCGGGGTCGACGAGGCACCGGGAAAACTGCAATGGCGGCGTGAATCGACCGCGCAAGGCCAGGTACTGGAGGTCTATAACCCCACGCCTTACTACGTAACCTTCGAACAGGTCGAGTTGCTGGAGTCCCGGCAGCGCCATCCACGCAAGGCTGCGTCTTCAGGTGCTGGAAACATGGTGGCGCCGGGTGATCGCACGCGCTTTGAACTGCCCAGCCTCAACACCCCGCCAGGCAGCGCCGCCACCGTGGAGTTCCAGACACTCGACGACTACGGAGTGCGCAATACCCACAGTGCCCGGGTCTCGACATGACCCCGAGAGCTGCCTAGCGCCGTATTGGCCCGCCTCTCCGCGCTACTGACCTCACTGCACACGTTGGTTTGATGCCCGGTTTTCAGGGTAGGGCTTCCCATTGCCCAAATTCGGACAGCCCCTATTTTTTGGAAGTGGTACACATGAGTTTTAACACCCGCGCCAGTTTAAGAAACTGGCCTTTTGCGCGTCATCAATTGATGCTTGCGACGCGCTGCCTTTTACTGATGAGCAGCGCCTATGCTGTGGGCGCCCACGGTGCCGAGAATGTCAGGTTCAACCCGGCCTTCTTCCCGGATGGGGTTGGCGGCCAACAAGTCGACATAGGCAAATTCAGCCAGGGTAACGTCGTGCTGCCCGGCAGCTACCGCACCGACGTTTATCTCAATGGCCAATGGATTGGGCGCGAAAGCCTCACGTTTGTCGCGGTAAAGGGCCGAGATTCCGCACAGATGTGCCTGGAGCGGGATGTCGTGCTCAGGTTTGGCATCGACTTGGACGCGGCACAAGCTCAACCCAGCGAAGCCAGACAAACGCCCACTCCCGCGTTTGCACCCTGCGAAGACATCTCAACCTACCTGCCGGGAAGCACCGGTCAATTCGACCCGGGCGAAAACCGCCTGACCCTGCAGGTTCCTCAGATCTACCTGGCACGTAAAGCACGCGGTTATGTCGACCCCAGGCACTGGGACGGCGGGGTCGACGCGGCTTTCGTGCGCTACAACGCCAACACCTTTGAGACCCGCACAAATGGCCGCTCCGTCGACTCTCATTACCTGGGCCTGAATACGGGGCTCAATCTGGGAGACTGGCACTGGCGCCACAGCGGCAGCTTCAGCCAGACCGAAACCTCCTCGGGCTATCAGCGCAGCAGCACCTATGTGCAGCGCGAGTTGAGCCCGCTGCGATCACAGATGATGCTCGGCGAAATCTATACCCCAGGCGAACTGTTCGACAGCGTGCGCCTGCGTGGTGCCAGCCTGTTCAGCGATGATCGGATGCTGCCGGACTCTCAGACCGGGTTCGCCCCGGTCGTGCGCGGCATCGCCGAGACCAATGCACGGGTCACCGTGCGCCAACGGGGCGTGTTGTTGGATGAAGTGTCGGTCGCTCCTGGCCCGTTCGTGCTCAACGATTTGTTTCCTACCGGTTATGGCGGCGACTTGACCGTCACGGTGACCGAGGCAGATGGCCGTCGACGCGAATTCATAGTGCCATTCGCCGCCAACGCCAATCTGCTGCGCACTGGCCACAGCCGCTATTCCCTTAGCGTCGGCAGGATGGATGAAATCGGCCTGCGCCATCCCCCAAGGCTGGTACAAGCCACTTACCAGCACGGCCTCAGTAACCTGGTGACCGGCTACACCGGGACGGTGGCGGGTGACGACTACTTGTCGCAATTGCTGGGCGCGGCATTCAATACCCCGTATGGAGCGCTCTCCCTTGACCTGACCCACTCAGATGCAACATTACCGGGCCACGGTTCACGCCAGGGGCAAAGCGTGCAGCTGCGCTACAGCAAGAACTTCACCGACACCGGCACCCACTTCGCCCTCGGCGCCTACCGATACTCCACGCAAGGCTTTCTGAGCATCGCCGACGCCGCACGGGTGCGCGACCTCGCCATCGGCGGGCACAACTTGGATAACGTATCGCGTCTGCGCGACAGGATGGACATCAGCCTCAATCAAAGCTTGAGCAACGGCACGGTCTACCTGACCGGATCCTCGCAAAACTACTGGAACCGCACCAGCGGCAACCTGACCTTTACCACCGGTTACAGCGGCAACTGGAAGGGCCTGCGCTACACCCTCAGCGCCCAGCGCACCAAGGATCTGCTGAGCGAGCGGGTCGACAAGCAAGTGGAACTGACCCTGAGCCTGCCCTTAGGCAGCGACGCTCGCTCCCCCACCCTGACCACCACTGTCTATCGCGGCGATCAAAGCAGCGGTGAACGGATGAACCTCGGCGGCACCCTGGGCGAGCGCGGCCAATTCAGCTACGGAGTGGGGGGTAGCCGTACGCAGGGCCGCAGTAACTCGGTCTCTGCCGACATGAAATACCAGACCAGCCACGGCGTGCTGTCGGCAGGGTTCGGCCAGAGCAACGCCTACCGCGCAACGTCCCTGGGCATGACCGGCGGCATCGTCGCTCACGCAGGTGGTGTGATTTTCGCACCGGAACTGGGCGAAACCATTGGCATTGTCCAGGCCCCAGGCGCACAAGGTGCGCGGATCAATGGCAATCACGGCGCCCAGGTCGGCAAGGGCGGGTATGCCGTGGTGCCGTACCTCACACCTTATCGCCAGAACGTGGTCGAGTTGGACCCCAAGGATCTGTCTGTAGATGTGGAACTCAAGAGCGCCGCGCAAAACGTCGCCCCCCGTGCAGGCTCGGTGGTGAAACTGCACTTCGACACCGTCAGCGGCCAAGCCTTATTGATCTCTGCATTACGCAAGGATGGCAGCCTGCTGCCCTTCGGTTCCGATGTGTTCGACGAGAATGGCGACAGCGTCGGCGTGGTCGGCCAGGGTGGCAAAGCCTTTGTGCGCGTACCGCGCTCCCAGGGGGTACTGGCGGTGAAGTGGGGGTCCGAGGGAAACGCTTCCTGCCGGCTTCGTTACGACGTCAGTGGACAACAGGGTGCCAACCGCTTGCTTCAGGTGGACGCAGGTGCATGCCAATGACTGCGGCCGGCCGTTCATCCCGTGTTTACACAGCCACTTTTCACGATGGACTGAAGATGAAACATCACCTCCCCCTCCTGGCGGCACTACTGGCCCTGGGCACATCGATCACTGCACAGGCGGCCTGTGACAGGTACCCGGATGCAACGCTGACCCTCAATACGGCCACGACAATCAGCGTGCCGGACAGCATTCCTGTCGGCGGCGTGATCCTGCGACAGGCGTTCAACGGCACATCGCCCGGCTTCACAACCCATTGCTGGGGGCAGACGCTGAGGACGATTACCGGGCGCTACGCACGCGATCTGTACCCCGGCACACTTATCTATCGCACTGAGGTGCCCGGTATCGGTATCACGGTGTCGATGACATGGGCCGATGGCGGGCCGGCAAACTTCGGGCTCTTCAGTCAGCACACCGTTATGTACCCCGGGAAAGTCCAAAGCTTCACCTCGGCGCAAGTCACTTTCTACAGGATGGGCACAGTGGCAGACGGGACCATACCCAGTGGGAGCCTCTGGGAGGACAGGTGGCATAACGTCCCGGAAAGTTTTCGATTGGTGTTCGGCAACGCCATACGTTTCATCCGGGCTCCCGCCACTTGTGACCTGGCCGCCGGGGACGTCAACCGCCTGATCACACTTGCCCCGATCAATGTCGGCGATTTGAACGACGCAGCGTACGCCGGCGTTCAGAACTTCGATCTCACCGCCAATTGCACCGATGCCGGCAGCGTCACCTTTCGTTTTACCGGGACGCCCGCGCCAGACAACACCGCACTGTTCGCCAATACGGGCACTGCCCAAGGCATAGGGCTGTGGCTCTACTCACGCATCAACGGCGTGCCTCAGACCATCAGCGTCAATGACCAGCGCACGGTGACGGTGTCCGGTGATCGGGCAGTCTTGCCGCTCAGCGCCGCGTACCACAAAAACGGCAGGGTCAGCCCAGGCACTCTGGCTAGTACCGCCACCGTCAGCATTACCTACAACTAACTGAAACCCGAGGAAAACCCGATGTACCTTCGAAGCATTCCCCTGCTGATGACCATGATTGGCGGACTCGTCAGCCTCACCGCCCACGCCGCGACTACCGGCACTTTGAGTTTCGCCGGACAAGTCAACGCCGGCACCTGCAACCTGGCAGCGGGCGACGAAAATCGGAACATTACGTTGCCAACGATCAAGATTTCCGACCTGGACGCGAGCCCATCCGCCGGCCAGCTCGACTTCGAGGTTACCGCCGACTGCGAATCGGATATCCGTAACGTGATCTTCCTATTTGCCGGAACACCCGCCGTGGGTAACGGCGAGTTATTTGCCAATACCGGCGGCTCAAAAGGCACTGCGCTGTGGCTGACACATCGCGCGCCCACCCTTTCGACCATCCCCGCCAATGGCACCCCTGAGCAGCGCAGCCGAACTGTGACGACGAACGGCAACAAGGCTGTACTTCCCCTCGCGGCGGCTTACCATAAGACCGGTGAAGCCATCACCCAGGGCAGCCTGGTCAGCGCGGTCACCGTTTCCATCACTTACAACTGACGAAACGGTCTTAAGGGGTAAAAAAATGCCCGACCTTCGTAGGCCGGGCATTTTTCGTCTCCTGGAAAAAATCAGGACTGACTGGATGGCGTCGGGGTTACCGGCGTTGCAGTCGGGGTCGCAGCAGCAGGGGTCGGCGCGGACACCGAGTTGGCTGTGGAGGTGGTTGGCGCAGTAGCAGGCTTGGCAACAGCTGGCTTCGGTGCTGCTGGTTTTTTCGCTACCGCAGGCTTCTTCGCGGCGGCTGGTTTTGCCGCTGGCTTGGCAGCCGGTTTCGCGGCGGCCGACTTGGCGGCTGGCTTGGCGGCTGGCTTGGCCGCTGCGGTTTTGGTCGCTGGCTTGGCGGCAGGTTTTGCTGCTGGTTTTGCAGCAGCCTTGGCTGCGGGTTTAGCAGCAGCCAAGGCTGCGGGTTTAGCCGCTGGTTTAGCGGCTGGCTTGGCAGCAGCTTTCGCAGCGACAGGCTTGGCAGCGGGTTTGGCTGCAGCAGTTTTGGCGGCTGGCTTCGCAGCAGCCTTGGCCGCTGGTTTGGCGGCCGGCTTGGCGGCGGCTTTTACCAGAGGCTTGGCGGCAGTTTTGGCAGCCGGTTTGGCCGCTGCTGTTTTAGCGGCAGGCTTGGCAGCAGGTTTGGCGGCTGCGGTTTTCGCCGGAGCCACTTTGGCGCCGGTGAGTTTTTCAATTTGCCTGGTCAGGGTATCGACCTTGCTGTGCAGCGTTTTGAGTTCAGCTTTACTCGGCACGCCCAGTCGCGAAACGGCACTGGCGAGGCGCTTGTCGAAAGTCTGTTCCAACTTCTCCCAAGTGTCAGCAATGCTGGATTTGGCAGAGCCGGCAGTTGCCTTGGCCGCTTCAACTTTTTTTCCAACCGTGGTTTTGGTCAACTTCTCGGCCTTCTCGCCGTCCTTGACCAAAGTCTCGAAGTATTTGCCGCCGTCACTGCTAACCTTCGAGTACACGCCTAAACCAGCAAGCCAGATCTTACGGGAATATTTTTCAACTTCCCCGACCCACGAGCTGCCTTCTTTCTGAGTAGTCTTTTTAACAGCCATCCCGATGTCTCCTTAGTGTTTACGCGCGACACGTTCTAGCAATGTCGTCAGCTCTTCGAGCTTAGCAGAGAGTGTCTCAACGTCATGTTTAGACGCAATGCCGATTCGATTCAAGGCACTGGCAACGCGAGTATCAAAAGCTTTTTCAACTTTATCCAGCTGAACTTCTACCAGACCTTTGACTGCGGAGACATTACTCTTTACTTGGTCAATCTGACTGTTGGCGGCCTCAAGTTGTTCAACTGCAACTTTTTTGCCTTTGCTTTCAACATGTTGCCCAGTTTTAACCAGCTCTTTGAAGTACTCGCCGCCCTCGCTTCCGACCTTGGCGTAAGCCCCCAGACCCGCCAACCAAATCTTGCGGGCGTAGGACTTGACCTCGCTCAGGGTGGTGGTCTGGGCGTCGATTTTTTTCTTCAGGATAACTTTGGCCATGGTGCACCTCACGCAGAATAGGGGGGAGGAACGGCCCACAGGAGTTGAGGGCTTGGGCACAAAGTAGGCGGGAAAATTAGAATCGGCACCCTAAGAACAATGGGATCACGCCAGCGCCTTATCCAGGGCCTTTTCGATTTCGGACTTGATGGTGCCACTCATGGCCGACATCAACAGCCCCAGCTCCACATCAATGCGCAGCGAATCCTCAGCGACTAATACCGTGCCTTTAACCCCCGAACGCTTGAGATTCAAGGTATCGCCGGACCACGACGGCTCCAGGCCGTATTGCTCCTTGAGTTTGTGCGCCAACTTGTCGGCCTTTGCCCGCGCGCCCTCTTTACCCAGGGAATGTGCACGCTCAACAGTTATACGGGCCATTGCAATGACTCCTCTTTATAGGGACTTGGATACCTTCGATGCGGCAAAAGGTCTCGCTGACCGCCCATCTTACCTTCAGCCTTGCCAAGACAAAGCAGGCCTTGGGGATTATCATGTCCCGCATTCTCTTTTGGTGACAGCGATATGACTGATCAGCGCAAAGGCAGCGATGCCGAACCCACCACTCACTTCGGCTTCAAGAACGTCCCGGAAAGCCAAAAAGCGGAAAAAGTCGCTGAGGTGTTCCACTCCGTGGCAGCCAAGTACGACTTGATGAACGACGTGCTGTCGGGCGGCATGCACCGCCTGTGGAAGCGGTTCACCATCGAGTTGTCGGGCGTTCGCCCCGGCAACCGCGTGCTGGACATCGCCGGCGGCACGGGCGATCTGGCGGCCAAGTTCTCCAAGCTCGTCGGCCCGACCGGCCAGGTGGTGCTGGCCGACATCAACAGTTCGATGCTCAAGGTCGGTCGCGATCGCCTGCTGGATAAAGGCGTGGCCGGCAATATCGAGTTCGTCCAGGCGGATGCCGAGAAGCTGCCATTCTCGGACAACCATTTCGACTGCGTGACTATCGCCTTCGGCCTGCGCAACGTGACCCATAAGGAAGACGCGATCCGCTCGATGCTGCGCGTACTCAAGCCGGGTGGCCGCCTGTTGGTGCTGGAGTTCTCCAAGCCGACCAATGCGGTGATGTCCAAGGTCTACGACACCTACTCGTTCGCCTTCATGCCACTGGTGGGCAAGCTGGTGCTCAATGACCCGGACAGCTATCGCTACCTGGCCGAATCGATCCGCATGCACCCCGACCAGGAAACCCTGAAGTCGATGATGGTAGAGGCCGGTTTCGACCGCGTGACCTACCACAACATGACCTCGGGTATCGTCGCCCTGCATCGCGGCATCAAGCCCTGATGCTGATCAAAGGCCTTCTCGCCAGCGTTGAACACGGCCTCAACCGTGTGCTGCGCCTGGACAGTACCGCCCTGGCACGGCTTGCGCACCTCAACGGTAAAGTCATTGCCGTCGATTGCCGCAGCCCCCGCTTGCAGCTGTTTATCCTGCCCAGCGATGAAGGCCTGATGCTTGCAACCCAGTGGGCCGCCGACGCCGACTGCACGCTGCGTGCGCCGGCATCGAGCCTGTTGCACCTGGCCCTGAGCCGCAACAAGACCGCCATCCTGCACAGCGCCGAAGTCGAGCTGGAAGGCGACAGCTCGGTGCTGATGGACCTCGCCGCCATCCTGCAGGACCTGGAACTGGACTGGGAATACGAACTGTCGCGCTGGATCGGCCCCGTCACCACCCAGTTGATCAGCGGGCACCTGCGCAGCCGTTCGCGCTGGTACCAGCAAGGGTTCGCCAGCCTCAACCAGAACCTCGCCGAATACCTGAGCGAAGAATCGCGCACCCTGGTCGGGGAGCGGGAAGCGCAAGCGCGCTTTCGTGAACTCGACAAGGCCAAAATCGACCTGGAACGCCTTGAGGCGCGCTTCGAGCGCCTGAGCCGTTCCCTTGATCCAAGCGATAACGCATGAAGCTGCTCGCCGTCCGCCGTTTGTTTCGTATCCAGCGCGTCGTAATCCGCTACCGCCTCGATGACCTGCTGTTCGCCCTGCCCCTGCCGTGGTTCCTGCTCGCCGTGCGCTATGCGCTGCCATGGCGCTGGTTCCCGCGCAAACAGCTGGAACTCAGCAGAGGCGCACGCCTGCGCCTGGCCTTGCAGGACCTGGGGCCGATCTTCATCAAGTTCGGGCAGATCCTCTCGACCCGCCGCGACCTGCTGCCCGAAGACATCGCCGACGAGCTGATGCTGCTGCAGGACCGCGTGCCGCCGTTCGACTCCCAGCAATCGATGAAGCTCATCGAAGAGCAACTGGGCAAGAAGATCAGCGACGTGTTCAGCCGTTTCGACGTCGACCCGCTGGCCTCGGCCTCGGTCGCCCAGGTGCACGCCGCGCAACTCAAGACCGGCGAAGAAGTGGTGGTGAAGGTGATCCGCCCCGGCCTCAAGCCGATCATCGGCCAGGACCTGGCGTGGCTGTTCATCCTCGCCCGCGCTGCCGAGCGCTTCAGCGCCGACGCACGCCTGCTGCACCCGGTGGACGTGGTCGCCGACTACGAAAAAACCATCTACGACGAACTCGACCTGCTGCGCGAAGCGGCCAACGCCAGCCAGCTCAAGCGCAACTTCGAAGGCTCGCCGTTGCTGTACGTGCCGCAGGTGTACTGGGACTGGTGCCGCCCGAAAGTACTGGTGATGGAGCGCATCTACGGCGTGCAGGTCACCGACCTCGCGACCCTGGCCGACCAGCGCACCGACATGAAGATGCTTGCCGAGCGTGGCGTGGAGATTTTCTTCACCCAGGTGTTCCGCGACAGTTTCTTCCACGCCGACATGCACCCGGGCAACATCTTCGTCAGCACGGTCAACCCGTGGAGCCCGCAGTACATCGCGATCGACTGCGGCATCGTCGGCAGCCTGACTCCGGAAGACCAGGACTACCTGGCGCGCAACCTGTTCGCCTTCTTCAAGCGCGACTACCGCCGTGTGGCGCAATTGCACATCGACTCGGGTTGGGTGCCGGCCGAGACCAAGCTCAACGAGTTCGAAGCGGCGATCCGCACGGTGTGCGAGCCAATCTTCGAAAAACCGTTAAAAGATATTTCCTTCGGCCAGGTACTGATGCGCCTGTTCCAGACCGCGCGGCGCTTCAATATGGAAGTGCAGCCACAATTGGTGCTATTGCAGAAAACCCTGCTGAACATCGAAGGCCTGGGCCGCCAGCTGTACCCGGACCTCGACCTGTGGAACACCGCACAGCCGTTCCTCGAACGCTGGATGCGCGAGCGTATGAGCCCGAAAACCATGCTCGGCAACCTGCACAGCCAGATGGAGCAACTGCCGCATCTGGCCAACATGACCCGCGACCTGTTGGAGCGCATGTCCCAACCCCACGCCAAGGACCCGTCGCCGCCCTGGAAGAAGCCCAAGGACGACTGGTTCCTGCGCCTGCTGGGCGCCGCGCATCTGGTCGGCGGCGTCATGCTCGCCATTGGTGGCCCGCTGAACCCACTGGGCCACTGGCCGGCCGGCATCATGGTCGCCGTGGGTGTTTATCTGATCGTGCGTCGATAGCCAATCCGGTTATACACTGTCGCAAATTGCCGGAGCTGAACATGAAAGACTGGCTGGACGAGATCAAGTGGGACAGTGACGGCCTGGTGCCGGCCATTGCCCAGGACTACAAGACCGGGCGCGTGCTGATGATGGCCTGGATGAACCGCGAGGCCCTGAGCCTCACCGCCACTGAGCAGCGTGCCATCTACTGGTCACGCTCGCGTGGCAAACTGTGGCGCAAGGGCGAAGAGTCCGGGCACGTGCAGACCCTGCACGAGATGCGCATCGACTGCGACGCCGACGTGGTGATCCTGATGGTCGAGCAGATCGGCGACATCGCCTGCCACACCGGCCGTCACAGCTGCTTCTATCGCGTGTTCGAGAACGGCGAATGGAAAGTCGTGGAGCCGGTGCTCAAAGACCCGCACGCTATCTACTCGGCAGGACACTAGACATGAGCGATACCCTGAACCGTGTGGCCCAGGTGCTGGAAGACCGCAAAGGCGCGGACGCCGACAGCTCCTACGTCGCCAGCCTGTACCACAAGGGCCTGAACAAGATTCTGGAAAAACTCGGCGAAGAGTCCATCGAGACCATCATCGCCGCCAAGGATGCGCAGCTCAGCGGCGACTGCAGCGATGTCATCTACGAGACCGCCGACCTGTGGTTCCATAGCCTGGTCATGCTCGCCCAACTGGGGCAGCACCCACAGGCTGTGCTGGATGAACTGGACCGTCGCTTCGGCTTGTCCGGGCACGCCGAGAAGGCCTCGCGCCCGTCCGCCTGAATAACCAAGACTAGAGGATACGCAGCATGGGCATTTTTGACTGGAAACACTGGATCGTCATTCTGGTGGTCGTGGTACTGGTATTCGGCACCAAGAAACTCAAGAACCTGGGCACCGATGTGGGCGAGTCGATCAAGGGCTTCCGTAAAGCCATGAACGACGACGAAAAGCCGGCCGACCCTGCCGTCAACCCCGTGCCTCCGGCGCAGCCTGTGCACCCGCAGGCGACCCAGCCAATCACCGAGCGTCGTACTTTCGACGTACAGGCTGAGAAAGTCGAAGAGCCGACCCGCAAAGACTCGTGAGCACTGACTAATGTTTGGTATCAGCTTCTCTGAACTGCTGCTCGTCGGCCTCGTGGCCCTGCTGGTATTGGGGCCGGAACGCCTGCCCGGTGCAGCGCGCACGGCCGGCCTGTGGATCGGGCGCCTGAAACGCAGTTTCAACGCCATCAAACAGGAAGTTGAACGGGAAATCGGCGCCGACGAGATCCGCCGGCAACTGCACAACGAGCACATCCTCTCGTTGGAGCAGGAAGCCCGCAAGATTCTGTCGCCCGTGCAGGAGCCTGCCAAACCGGTCGAACCTGCGGCTCAAAACAGCATCGCGCCAACCGTTGAAGCCGCTCCCGTGGCACCCTCCGCGCCAACCGAGCCTGCGCCGACGCCTGCCGCGTCGCCCGCGCCCCATGACCCTACATTGCCGCCGCGAGCCCCATGAGCGCTGATAAACCGGAAAACGACCAGCACATGCCGCTGGTCTCGCACCTCACCGAGCTGCGTACCCGCCTGCTGCGTTGCGTAGCGGCCATCTTCATCATCTTTGCCGGGTTGTTCGCCTTTACCCAGCAGATCTACACCTTCGTCTCCACGCCGCTGCGCCAGTACCTGCCGGCCGGCGCGACGATGATCGCCACCGATGTGTCGTCGCCGTTCCTCACGCCGCTGAAGCTGACCATGATGGTCTCGCTGTTCCTGGCGATCCCGGTGATCCTGCACCAGATCTGGGGCTTCATCGCGCCGGGCCTGTACAAGCACGAGAAACGCATCGCGGTGCCGTTATTGGTGTCGAGCATCCTGCTGTTCTACACCGGCATGGCGTTCGCCTACTTCCTGGTGTTCCCGCTGATCTTCAAGTTCTTCGCCGCCGCCACCCCGGCCGGTGTGGAAATGATGACCGACATCACCAGCTACCTCGACTTCGTGATGACGTTGTTCTTCGCCTTTGGCGTGGCCTTCGAGATTCCGGTGGCCGTGGTGCTGCTGGTATGGATCGGCGTGGTCAACGTGGCGTACCTGAAGAAGATTCGCCCGTACGTGATCATCGGCTGCTTCGTGGTCGGCATGATCCTCACGCCGCCGGACATCTTCTCCCAGACCCTGCTGGCCGTGCCGATGTGGATGCTGTTCGAGATCGGCATCCTGTTCAGCAGCCTGATCAGCAAGCGCGGCGAACACCCGGACGACCAGCGCGACGACGACCAGCCGCCAGCGACCCAGCCGTGAACCTGTTGCTGCTGGAGGAGGCCGACTTCATCGCGGCCGACCGCGTGGTGCTGCGTGATCGGCGCCTGGTGCACATGCAGGAAGTCCACCGCGCCGCCGTAGGCGACAGCCTGCGCGTCGGCCGCATCGGCGGGTTGATGGGCAATGCCCAACTGCTGCGCCTGGAGGCCAGTGAAGCCGAGTTGCATGTGAGCTTCGACCAACCGCCGCCGGCCAAACTGCCGCTGACCCTGCTGCTGGCCCTGCCGCGCCCGAAGATGCTGCGCCGAGTGCTGCAGACCGTAGCGGCCATGGGCGTGCCCAAAGTAGTGCTGGTCAACAGTTACCGGGTCGAGAAGAGCTTCTGGCAAACCCCCTTCCTGGAGCCCGAGGCGATTCGCGAGCAATTGATCCTCGGCCTGGAACAGGCGCGGGACACGGTGCTGCCCGAGATCATTATCGAGAAGCGCTTCAAGCCGTTTGTCGAAGACCGCCTGCCGGCACTGGTTGAAGGCACCCTGGGCCTGGTCGGTCATCCTGGCGACTACCCAGCCTGCCCCCGCGGCCTCGACGAGCCAGTGACTCTGGCGATTGGTCCCGAGGGCGGCTGGATTCCCTACGAAGTGGACCTGCTGGCCAAGGCCGGCTTGCAGCCGGTACAACTCGGCGCCCGCATCCTGCGCGTCGAAACCGCCGTCACCGCCCTGCTCGCCCGCCTCTTCTAACCGCCTAAGCAACCCTGTGGATTGCAGTGGGTCAGCTACAGATAAGCTGGATGACACACCGCTATCGGGGGCAAGCCCCCTCCCACATGGACACAGCTTCGCTACAGAATTGCGCATGCCGGCCGATACCCTTTGAATAAGTCCAAGCCTTGTTCCAGGGGAGTTCGCAGCATGTATCGTTGGTTAGCCGAAAAGCTGGGGAATGTCAGCGTCAAAACCAAACTCGGCGTGGGCTTCGGCCTGGTATTGCTGCTCACGTTGATGATCACCTTCACCGGTTGGACCGGCTTGGAGGATGTCACCAGTCGCGGTGACAAGCTGGGCTATATCTCCAGCCTCAACGGGCTGACCAAGGACTTGCGCCTGGCGCGGCTGGACTTCGAAATGCGTCGCGGCGAACAAGGCACGGACGCGGTCAACGGCTTGATCGCCAAACTGGACAGCGGCCTCAAAACCGCCGCCGACCTGATCGAGCAACCCGCCGACAAGGCCCTGGTGGAACAGCAACAGGATGCCCTGAACCAATACAAAAAAGCCTTTGGCGCCATGGTCCAGGCCGGGCTCAAGCGTGAAGGTGCGCGCAGCAGGCTGGGCGACACCGCCGACAACGCCGTGGCCAAGGTCAGTGAGGTGGAAAAATCCCTGCTGCAAGGCGATAGCGTCATCCAGTTCAACAGCGTGGTCGACCTGAGCAAACTGATCCAGCAAGCGCGCTTCCAGGTGCGTGGCTACACCTACAGCGGCAAGGTCGAGGCCGAGCAACCGGCCCTGGATGCCATCGACAATGCCCTGAAGAAAATCACCGAACTCGAAGGACAACTGCCCGCGCAGTACCAGGCCAACCTGCAGGAGGCCAGCACTTCGCTGCAAGCCTACCGCGCTGCCGTCAGCCAGTACCGCGACTCCCAGACGGCCGCCGCTGCCGCGCTGAAAATCATGAGCGCCCAGGGCGACACTCTGCAGAGCCACAGCGAACAACTCACCACGTCGCAAACCGTGGTGCGCGACACCGATGCCGCACATGCCAAACAACTGTTGCTGCTGGCGACCGTGCTGGCGTTGATCTTCGGCCTGGTGGCCGCCTGGGCAATCACCCGCCAGATCATTCTTCCGCTGAACCAGACGCTGCAGGTGGCCGAACGCGTGGCCTCCGGCGACCTCAGCCACAACCTCACTTCCGTGCGCCAGGATGAACTGGGCCAGTTGCAACGCGCCATGCAAAGCATGACCGTCGGCCTGCGGGAGCTGATCGGCGGGATCAGCGAAGGTGTCACCCAGATCGCCAGCGCCGCCGAGCAGCTGTCGGCCGTGACCGAACAGACCAGTGCCGGCGTCAACAGCCAGAAGGTCGAGACCGACCAGGTCGCCACCGCCATGAACGAAATGGCCGCCACCGTGCAGGAAGTCGCGCGCAACGCCGAGGAAGCCTCTGAAGCGGCCGTGGCTGCCGATCAACAGGCCCGTGAGGGTGACAAGGTAGTGGGTGAAGCCATCGCCCAGATCGAACGCCTGGCCACCGAGGTGGGCAACTCCACCGTTGCCATGGGCGACCTGAAGCGTGAAAGCGACAAAATCGGCAGCGTGCTTGATGTGATCAAGTCCGTTGCCCAGCAAACCAACCTGCTGGCCCTCAACGCCGCGATTGAGGCCGCACGTGCCGGGGAGGCCGGGCGAGGCTTCGCCGTGGTGGCGGATGAGGTGCGCAGCCTGGCCCAGCGCACCCAGAAGTCCACCGAAGAGATCGAAGAGCTGATCGTCGGCCTGCAGAGCGGCACCCAGCAGGTCGCGACCATCATGGACAACAGCCGTGGCCTCACTGACAGCAGCGTCGAGCTGACCCGTCGCGCCGGCAGCGCGTTGGCGAGCATCACGCGCACGGTCTCGACCATCCAGGCGATGAACTCGCAGATTGCCACTGCCGCAGAACAGCAAAGTGCGGTGGCTGAGGAGATCAACCGCAGCGTATTGAACGTGCGCGATGTGTCGGAACAAACCTCTTCGGCCAGTGAAGAAACCGCCGCCTCCAGTGCCGAGCTCGCACGCCTGGGCATTTACCTGCAGACACTGGTGGGGCGCTTCCGCATCTAATCAGCACCTTGTGAAATTTCCTACGCAGTTATCAGCCCAGCAATACTCCGAATCGAATTAGCGTTTCTTTTGTCGCGAAACGCTTTTTCAGATTTGGAGGTTCACCATGCTTCCTCTACTGACCCGTTGGCTGGTCAATGCCAGCGTCCGCCTCAAGCTCGCCCTGGGGTTTGGCCAGGTGCTCATGCTCAGCTTCGCCATCGCCGCGACCGGCTGGCAAGCCCTGAATGCGGTGTTGTTCCGCTCAGGCAACCTGACTGCCTTGAGCCAACTGTCGGTTGTCGCTGAAGCCATGCGTGCGGACCGTATCGTGTACCGGACCCTGGCGGACACGGCCAGCCTGGACAAAATGAAGAGGCAGGTCGTTCAGATCGATGAGCACCTCGGCTTCCTGTCAACCCATCTGAAAGACCCAGCCGACTTGCAGCGCGTCCAGGAAGCGGAACGCCTGTCGGCCAGCTTCAAGGCGGCGCTGGTGGAGCTGCCGCCGTTGATCCAGGCGCGCGAAAACTTACGCTCCCCCCTCCACGCGACAGCACTCCAGGCCAGCGACACGCTCGCACAACTGGCCAGCGAACTGCCTGACCAGCAGGACCAGCAGGCACTGGATGCCATCGAGAACCTGCGCCAGGCTATGGAGCAAGCCGAGGACCGCGCCCGAAGCCCCGCCTGGGCGGAGGAGTCGCTGCAAGCCTACGCCGAAGCCGTCGGCCAGGCCCTCGATGCCCTGGACATTGCCCAAGCGGCCGTGACAGACCTGCCGATCGATTCCACCTTGCTTAAAACCGACCTGGCGAACTATCGCGCGCAGTTGATCAAGCTCAAGGACGCTCAGCTCACCACCGAAACTGCGCAAGGGCGGTTTGAAACGCAGCTCAACCAGTTGCTTGAACACAGCGAAGCGGTGAGCAATGGCCAGATTCTCAAGCGCGGTAAGGAAGCCGACTACACCCGGACACTGCTCATCAGCGTCACGGTGGCTGCCCTGCTGCTCGGTGCCCTTGCAGCCTGGTGGATCGCCCGCCAGATCGCCGTGCCGCTACGCCAGGTGCTGGTGTCTGCCAACCGCATCTCCCAGGGCGATCTCAGCCATGAGATCCAAGTGGAACGCCGCGATGAGTTGGGGCAATTGCTGCGAACTATCAGCGACATGAACCGCAACCTGCGCAGCCTGATCAGCGGCATCGGCGACAGCGCCCGCCAGGTCGCCAGCGCCGCCACACAGCTGTCGGCCGTTACCGAACACAGTCACACCGGCATCAACCACCAAAAAGACGAAACCGATCAAGTGGCAACCGCCATGAACGAAATGCTCGCCACCACACAGGAAGTTGCCCGGCACGCCGAGCAAGCGTCGATCGCGGCGAACGAAGCCGATCTGCAAGCCAGCGCCGGGGAGAAAGTGGTGACCCAGGCCGTTGAGCAGATAAGCCAACTGGCAGATGAGATGGCCCTCGCGGGCCGGGCGATGCTGGCGTTACAGCAAGAAAGCCGGAAGATCGGCAGTGTGCTGGACGTGATCAAATCGGTGTCCCAGCAGACCAACCTGCTGGCGCTGAACGCCGCCATCGAAGCCGCACGCGCGGGCACGGCCGGCGAAGGCTTTGCGGTGGTGGCCGATGAAGTACGCAGCCTTGCACAGCGCACCCAGGAATCGGCCGAAGAAATCGAAGGACTGATCCAGGGGTTGCAGACCGGCACCCAGCAAGTCGCCGACATCATGGACAGCAGCCGCAGCCTGACCGACTACAGTGTCGGGCTGACCCGCGACGCAGGTGACGCCTTGGCGGCGATTGCGCGCACGGTCTCGGTGATCCAGGAAATGAACCCGCAGATTGCCGCTGCGGCCGAACAGCAAAGTGCAGTGGCCGAAGAGATCAATCGCAGTGTGTTGAAGGTGCGGGATGTGTCGGAACAGACCGCCGCCGCCAGCGAGGAAACGGCGGCGGCGAGTGTCCAACTGACCAAACTGAGCCTGGACTTGCAGACGCTGGTCGGCAAATTCAGGCTCTGAGCCTTACAGAACCTGGCGCAGGAACGCCTGGGCCCGTGGGTCTTTGGGTGCAGCGAAGAACTCGGCCGGGGCGGCATCTTCGAGCAACTTGCCATGGTCGAAGAACAGCACGCGATCGGCCACCTCACGGGCAAAGCCCATTTCGTGGGTGACGCAGACCATGGTCATGCCTTCCAGGGCCAGGGTCTTCATCACGTCCAATACTTCGCCGACCATTTCCGGATCCAGCGCCGAAGTGGGTTCGTCGAACAGCATCACCTTGGGCTCCATCGCCAGGGCCCGGGCAATCGCAACCCGTTGCTGCTGGCCGCCGGACAGGCGTGACGGAAACTCATTGGCCTTCTGTGCAATGCCGACCTTTTCCAGCAGCGCCAGGGCCTTGGCCTCGCGCTCCTGCTTGCCGCGCTTGCGCACGACTTTTTGCGCCAGGCACAGGTTCTCCAGCACGGTCATGTGGGGGAACAGGTTGAAGTGCTGGAACACCATGCCGACTTCACGGCGATAGGCGTTCACATCGGTCTTCGGATCAGCCAATTGCAAGCCGTCGATGCTCACTGAGCCGGAATCGAACTCTTCCAGGCCGTTAAGGCAGCGCAGGAAGGTGGACTTGCCGGAGCCGGAGGGGCCGATCACCACCAGCACTTCGCCCTTGGCCACATGCGTGGTGACGTGGTCCACCGCGCGGACCACGTGGCCACGGGTGTCGAAGACTTTTACCAGATCGCGGACTTCAATCACTTTGTGCGAGCCTCCGCTCAAGCCGGCTGGCCATTTTCGACAGCGGCAGGTTGATCAGCAGGTACAGGCCTGCAACACAGAACAGGATTTCAAACGGTGAGAACGAGGTGGTGATGACTTCACGACCGCTCTTGAGCAGCTCGGTAATCGCGATCACCGACACCAGGGACGTGTCCTTCACCAGGCTGATAAATTGCCCGGCCAACGGCGGCAGCACACGCTTGAACGCCTGCGGCAACACCACGTGGCGCATCGACTGGCTGGCACTCAGGCCCAGGGAACGGGCAGCTTCGTTCTGGCCACGGGTGATGGACTGCACGCCGGCGCGGACGATTTCCGCCACGTAGGCACCGGTAAACAACGACAGCGCCGCGATGCCGGCAAACTCCCGGGACAGGTTGAGCACCGTGCCGATAAAGAAATAGAAAATGAAGATCTGCACCAACAGCGGCGTACCGCGTACCAGTTCGACGTAGATCGTCGACAGATCCCGCAGGGTCGGGTTGCTGGACAAGCGACACAAACCGGTGGCCAGCCCGATCGCCAAACCGAGGATGCCGGACACCACCGACAACCACAGCGTGGTCCACAAGCCCCACATCAACGGGCCCAACGCCCACTGCCGGGTCACGCCGACCACATCGCCTTCAGCCACATCGTCGCCACGGGCCACCTGCAGGCTGTTGTCGGCCACGGTCAGCTTTTGCTCGGCGCCCGCGTCGTTGCGCAGGGTCACCTCGGCCACATCGCCTTTGCGTACCAGCTCGACCACGGTGGAGATGTCAGCGGCGCGCTGGGACGTTTCGGCCTGGTAGGCGAAGTATTGCGGTACACGGTTCCAACGCCACTCGTAGGACATCAGCGAAGTGGCGTAGTACAAGGCGCCGGCCAGGCCGACCAGCACGACCACGGTCAGCAGGTGCCAGGGCCATTGGGCTTTTTTCTGTTTCATTTCACTTTCCGCGATTTGTGTTGCCTGTGAGGCCGCCATCGCGGGCAAGCCCCCTCCCACATGTTGATGTGTGAACACCGTCAAATGTGGGAGCTGGCTTGCCTGCGATACAGGCAACTCGGTCTGAAGCGTTATTCCATGTCCTTGAGCCACTCGGAGCTCTTGAACCACTTGTCATGGATGCGATCGTAGGTGCCGTCGTTACGGATCTGGTGCAGGAAGTTGTTGATGAAGTTGATGCTGTCGTAGTCGCCCTTCTTCAAACCAAACGCCAGCGGTTCGAAGGTGAAGGGTTCTTCCAGGAACACCAGCTTGCCGTTACCGACTTTCTTCTCGGCGACCACGTTGTACGGCGCGTCATACACAAAGGCATCGGCCTTGCCGTTGACCACGTCCAGCACGCCTTCCTGCTCGTTGTCGTAGCCGTGGTACTTGGCCTTGGAGATCAGCTTCTTGGCGACCATTTCGCCGGTGGTGCCCAGCTTGGAGGTGAGGCGGTATTTGTCGTCGTTCAGGTCTTTGTAGGACTTGACGGTGCCTTCCAGCTCCTTGCGGATCAGCAGGGTCTGGCCGACCACGATGAAGGGTTCGCTGAAGTTCAGGCGCAGGTTGCGTTCCTGGGTCAGGGTCATGCCGCTGCCGATCATGTCGAACTTGCCGGTCAGGAAGGCCGGGATGATGCCGTCGTAGCCGGTGGAGACCAGCTCCAGCTTGACGCCCATGGACTTGGCCATGGCCTTGAGGATGTCGACTTCGAAACCGATGATTTCGCCGCGTTTGTCTGTCATTTCGAACGGCATGTAGGTCGGGTCCATGCCGACCTTCAGCGTACCGCGCTTGACGGCATCGTCGATCGCGCCGGCCTGGGCCGCATTGGCCGCGACCAGCGCGGTGACGCCGAGCAGCAGCATCGAAAGATACTTTTTCATCATCAAGTCCCCTGAACCATTCTTATAAGGTCGGCGCGCAAAAGGGCTGCACCATTTCGGGGTGCGATCCTAACCCACTCGTCTGCCGTCACAAAGGTTTCACGGCTATTTGTTGTCGGCGTATGTCGGAAAAGCCCCACAACACTGCAGCAAAGCGCAGGGGTAGACACTCGCGCAGACAGCCCGGGCAACGGATTGATATGTAAGCAGTTATGACTTTCAGTCGATTTCCACCAGCCAGTCGGTGTCTTTAAACCACTTGTCGTGCAAGCGATCATAGGTCCCGTCCTGCGCTACCTGATTGAGGAAATGGTTGATCCAGTTGAGGCTGTCGAAATCACCCTTTTTCAAGCCGAACGCCAGGGGTTCGAAGGTGAAGGGTTGTTCCAGCGCCAACAGCGTGCGGTTTTCCGGGCGGCTCAGGGCGATCAGGTTGTAGGGGGCGTCATGAATAAAGGCGTCAGCCTTGCCCTGCACCACCTGGCGAACCCCTTCCTCGGGCGTGGCAAAACTGCGAATCCGAGCCGCCCCCAGAAACCGTCGGGCCGCCGCCTCGCCCGTGGTGCCTTCGGTGGCAGCAATTCGGTAGCTGGCGTCGTCAAGGTCTTCGACACCGTTGACCTTGCCCGCAAGGCTTGGGTGCAACAACACCGACTGGCCAACGACGATGAACGAATCGCTGAAATTCAACTTGAGGTTACGTTCCTGGGTGACGGTCATGCCGCTGCCGATCAGGTCGAATTTCTTCGCCAAGAGCCCCGTAACCAGTTCGGTGTAGGGCACCGCGACCAGCTCAAGCTCGACCCCGAGGGACTGGCTCATGACCTTGAGCAGGTCGATTTCAAAACCGACGATGCGCCCCTGTTTATCGGTCATTTCGAAGGGCACGTAAGTGGGTGTGGTGCCGACTTTCAGCACGCCGCGCCGAACGGCGTCATCGATTGCACCGGCCTGGGCCAGGCCCATGTGAATGAAAGCGACAGCGCCGATCAGCAGCGCCGAACCATACCGTTTGATCATGAATCCCCCCGCACCAAGTCAAATTCGGGGGCGATGCTAACGCAGCCACGCGCACGGCAATACGCCTCGAACGAGGGTCTTTTGTTTCGAAAAAACAAGGGGTTAACACAAAGAAGGAAGAACCGGGAAACGCTGTAGGATCAGCGCTTGAAGCACCCCCGAGGTGAGCCCTCGGGGGTATCCGAATCAGGCCGGTTGGGCCTGGGACGACAGCGGTTTCAGCGGCAGCAACGGTGCATGCGGATCTGCCTTGATCGAGTTCCGCCAGGCGGCGAGCCACTCGGCGTGACCTTCGCTCCAGACCTGCTCGTGCAGGCGAGCCAAGGCGACCGGGTCGCTGAGCAACGCCAGGCGCTCGCCGTTGTTGAGGCCGGCAGGGCCGACTTTCAACGCGTGGCGCACACGCTCGGTACGCAGGTACTCGATCGGCTCGGCCTGGGCGTGACGCGAGGTTGCCAGGGCGCAAGCCAAAGCGTTCTGCTGCGGATCGACCACCGAGCGCACAAAGCCGTCATTCAGCGCGTGCCAGCGGTTTTCGTGGGTGTACTTGTCGGTGGACAGCAAGGCTTGCGGCGGGTTGTATTCCTCAGGGATCAGGAACAGGCTCTCGTCGCGAGACTTGAGGCCCAGCCCGACACGGCTGGAAATCACCGACACCGGGATCGACAGCATCAGCGAACCGACGATCGGCACCAGCCACCACAGGAAGCTCGGGTTCAACCATACCACCAGCAGCGCCCACAGGAAGCCCAGCACGGTTTGCGGACCGTGGCGCTTGACCGCCTCGCTCCACGGGGTGGAGTCGTCGTCACGTTGCGGCGAGTTCCAGGTTGCCGCCCAGCCGAGGAATGCGGCGAGCACGAAGCGGGTGTGGAAGATCATCCGCACCGGCGCCAGCAGCATGGAGAACAGCATCTCCAGCAGCATCGACAAGGTCACCTTGAACTTGCCACCGAACTCTTTCGCGCCCTTGGCCCAGATCAGGATGATGCTCAGCAGTTTGGGCAGGAACAGCAGCACGATGGTGGTGGAGAACAGCGCTACCGCCTTGTCCGGATGCCATTGCGGCCACAGCGGGTACAACTGACGGGGTGCCATGAAGTACTGCGGCTCCATCAATGTGTTCACCGCCAGCAGGGCCGTGGACAGCACCAGGAACAGGAACCACAACGGCGCCGACAGGTAGGACATCACGCCGGTCAGGAACACGGCACGGTGCACCGGGTGCATGCCTTTGACGAGGAACAGGCGGAAGTTCATCAGGTTACCGTGGCACCAGCGACGGTCACGCTTGAGTTCATCCAGCAGGTTCGGCGGCAGTTCTTCATAGCTGCCCGGCAGGTCGTAGGCAATCCACACGCCCCAGCCGGCACGGCGCATCAGCGCAGCTTCTACGAAGTCGTGGGACAGGATGGAACCGGCGAACGCGCCCTTGCCCGGCAATGGCGCCAGGGCGCAGTGCTCGATGAACGGCTTCATGCGGATGATCGCGTTGTGACCCCAGTAGTGGGATTCACCCAACTGCCAGAAGTGCAGGCCGGCGGTGAACAGCGGGCCGTACACACGGGTGGCGAACTGCTGCATGCGCGCATACAGGGTGTCCATGCCCGACGCACGCGGCGCGGTCTGGATAATCCCGGCATCCGGCGTGGCTTCCATCAGGCGCACCAGGCTGGTCAGGCATTCGCCGCTCATCACGCTGTCGGCGTCGAGTACGACCATGTATTTGTAGTCACCGCCCCAGCGACGGCAGAAGTCGTCGAGGTTGCCGCTTTTACGTTTGACGCGACGGCGACGACGGCGATAGAAGATCTTGCCGAAACCACCAGCTTCGCGGCACACGTCAAGCCAGGCTTGCTGTTCGGCGATGCAGATGTCGGCCTCGTTACTGTCGCTGAGCACGAAGAAGTCGAAGCGATCCAGGTCACCGGTGGCGGCGACTGACTCAAACGTGGCGCGCAGGCCTGCAAACACCCGGGGCACGTCTTCGTTGCAGATCGGCATCACCAGCGCGGTGCGGGCGTCTTTCGGGATCGGCTCGTCGCCGGCACTTTTACCGGAGATGCGGTATTTATCATGACCGGTGAGCAATTCCAGGAAGCCCATCAACGCAGTCCAGAAACCGGCCGACACCCAGCAGAACAAGATGCCGAACATGATCAGGATGCTGGTTTGCAGGGCGTACGGCAGTACCTGGGTCGCGGTTTGCAGCAGGGTCTGGTTGCGGATCTCGTCGAAGTCGACCAGCGACCAGCCCTGGTAAGGCATGATGCCTTTCATGTACCAGCCGGCCACGAGGGTCTGGCCGATCATCAGCACCAGCAGGATGTAGCGGCGGATCGAACCGACGGTACGCCAGCGGGCAGCCGGCAATACGCGCTCGTCCTTCGGCGGGGCCGGCGGGTTGCTGCGCCCGGTGATACGGCGCCAGCCACGCACCAGGATATTGGTACGCCACGGCTCCGGGACCACGCGAGTACGACGGATCGGCGGGGTGGCCTTGAGGCACACGCGGCCTTCGGCATCGAGGGCCAGCATTTCGGCGTCCTGCAGCTCTTCGGCGGTGCTGAGGGTCAACCGCGTGCCCACCGACGCCTGGGCGGCGTCGATGGGCGCGTCGAAGGTCTTCGACGACAAGCGCTCGTGCAACTCGCTGAAGGAGGTGCAGCCCGCCAGTTCGGCGCGCTGCTCAGCGGTCATCGGTAGATGCGCCAGGTACTCGGACAGAGTCTCCGGCTGGATTTGAGAATTACTCATCGGCAGGCAACTGATAGCTCCAGGTTTCGGTCAGGACTTGTTCGGTCTTGATCGGCTCCGGCGTGGCTGGGGCAGCTTCTGGCTGCTTGGCTTCCTTGTCTTTGGCGTCTTTCCTGGCCTGCTTCTCGTGTTGCTTGGCCAGGACCTTGTCGGCCTTGAGCACGTGGCTCGTGTCCTGCTCAGGGGCCGGAGGCGGAACGTCCTGCACCAGCGCTGCGCGCATTTCGGTCGGCTTGCCTGCGTCCTTGATCTTCATGCGCAGGGTCAGGCGCCAGCCTTTGGTGTGCTCGTTGTAGCGCACGCTGTTTTCAACCAGTTCGGCGTTGTCGCTGACGCTCACCTGGCTACGCACTGCGGCATCCGGCGGCAGGGCCTTGAGAGACGGGCCCTCGAAGTCCACCAGGTAGGCCACGCTGCCATCCGGCTGGCGGATCAGGTTCGATTGCTTCACGTCACCGGTGGAACGCAGGGTCTGCTTGACCCAGGCGCTGTCGGCCGGGTGCAGGGCTTTTTCGTCCATGGTCCAGTGCAGGCGGTACGAAACGTCCAGCGGCTGGCCCACTTCCGGCAGTTTTTCCGGGCTCCAGAACGCAACGATGTTGTCGTTGGTTTCATCGGCCGTCGGGATCTCTACCAGGTTGACAGTGCCTTTGCCCCAATCGCCTTCAGGCTCGATCCAGGCGCTTGGGCGCTTGTCGTAGTTGTCGTCCAGGTCTTCGTAGTGGCTGAAGTCGCGACCGCGTTGCAGCAGGCCGAAACCTCTCGGGTTCTCGACGGTGAAGTTGCTGACCGACAGGTGTTTAGGGTTGTTCAGTGGGCGCCAGATCCACTCGCCGTTGCCGGCATGGATCGACAGGCCGCTGGAATCGTGCAGCTCACGACGGTAGTTGAGCACCTTGGACGGCTGGTTCGCACCGAACAGGTACATGCTGGTCAACGGGGCAACGCCCAGCTTGCTGACCTTGTCGCGCAGGAACATCTGGGATTTCACATCGACAATGGTGTCGGTGCCCGGACGCAGGATCAGACGGTAAGCACCGGTAGCCCGTGGGGAGTCCAACAGGGCAAAGATCACCAGTTGTTTTTCACCCGGTTTTGGACGTTCGATCCAGAACTCGGTGAAGCGCGGGAACTCTTCGCCGGACGGCAATGCCGTGTCGATCGCCATGCCACGGGCGGACAAGCCATAGGCCTGGCCCTTGCCGACCACGCGGAAGTAGCTCGCGCCCAGCATGGTCATGATTTCGTCTTGCTTGTCGGCCTTGTTGATCGGGTACAGCACACGGAAGCCGGCATAACCCAGCTGTTCGGTGGCCTTGGGATCAAACTTCACGTCGCCGAAATCGAAGCGCGTCGGGTCGTACTTGATTTCCTGGACGCTGTCGGCGGTGACTTCGTTGATTTTCACCGGTGTATCGAAATGCATACCCTGGTGATAGAAGGACAGCTTGAACGGGGTGTTCTGATCAGCCCACTCGGCTTTTTCGTTGCGGAAACGAATCTTCTGGTAGTCCGCGAATTTCATTTCGCGGAATTCATTCGGCAGATTGCTGCGCGGAGCTTCGTATTTCTGTCCGGCCAGCTCTTTTGCCTTGGCCGACACATCATCCAGACTGAATGCCCACAGTTGACCCGCGCCGAACAGGCAAAACAGGGCGGAGCCCGTCACCAGTGCGTTTCGTAACCGTTTGGCAGACAATTTTGGTGCATTACAGGGACTAACAATCACGAGCAACCCTCGCCGAAAACAGATCAAAAAACCAACGGCCAGCTATCTATATGCCAGGTTGGCGAGCATTGTTCCGACTCCCCGGGGGCAAAATGATTCCCCATTGGTTGTCGGACAAGTCTCTACCTAAGTCAAAAATGGACCAAACAACGCTGATCCCCGTAGCGCGCGATTATCTAGTAGCCCGCGAGACAACGCATCAGGGACAACGAAGTATTTGTAGCGAAACCCTGCGTTTTTAGGCATTAAAAGTCGTTTTTAATACATTCACGCCTGCAAGAGGAAGGTCACAGGGCCATCATTGACCAAATGCACCTGCATATCGGCGCCAAAACGCCCCGAGGCCACCCTGCCATGCAATTGTTGCGCTTGTAACAGCAAGTGATCAAAAAGCGCCGCTCCCAGGGCCGGCGGGGCCGCTGTGGAGAAGCTCGGCCGCAGCCCGCTCTTGGTATCCGCCGCCAGGGTGAACTGCGACACCAGCAACAAACCGCCGTCGATATCCTTCAACGACAGGTTCATCTTGTCTTGGTCATCGCTGAACACCCGGTAGTTCAGCAGCTTGTGCAGCAGTTTATCGGCACTCTGCGGCGTATCCGTAGGCTCGACGGCCACCAGCACCAGCAACCCCTGGTCGATGGCGCCGACGATTTCGCCCGCGACCTCCACCCGGGCGCCTCTCACCCGTTGCAACAGGCCCTTCATGCTTCTTCAGGCGGCAGATCGAGCAAGCGACGTGCCATTTGGCTGGTCGCACGCACCAAGGCATCGGTGATGCCGGGTTCGGACGCCGCATGGCCAGCTTCGCGGATCACCTGCAGCTCACTGTTGGGCCACGCCTGGTGCAACTCCCAGGCGTTATCCAATGGGCAGATCATATCGTAGCGCCCGTGAATGATTACGCCAGGCAGATGGGCGATCTTGTGCATATCGCGGATCAACTGGTTGGGCTCAAGGAACGAGTTGTTGGTGAAGTAGTGGCACTCGATTCGCGCAATGGACAGCGCGCGTTGCGGTTCGGAAAAGCGCTCCACATGTGCCGGGCTCGGGCACAGGCCCAGCATGCGCCCTTCCCAGCCGGACCAGGCCTTGGCCGCGTGCATCTGGGCGATCTGGTCGTTGCCGGTAAGACGCTTGTGGTAGGCCGCAATCATGTCGTGGCGCTCTTCCGCCGGGATCGGCGCAAGGTAGTCCTGCCAGTAATCCGGGAACAGGCGGCTCGCGCCCTCTTGGTAGAACCAATGGATGTCCTGCGGCCGAGCCAGGAAAATGCCGCGCACGATCAGGCCATGCACGCGTTCCGGGTGGGTTTGCGCGTAGGCGAGGGACAGGGTCGAGCCCCAGGAACCGCCGAACAGCACCCATTTGTCGATGCCCAGGTGCTCGCGGATGCGCTCAAGGTCGGCGACCAGGTCCCAGGTGGTGTTGTTTTCCAGGCTGGCGCGGGGAGTGGAGCGCCCGCAACCACGCTGGTCGAAGGTGACGATGCGGTACAGGTTCGGGTCGAAATAGCAGCGGCTCTGGGCATCGCAACCGGAACCAGGGCCACCATGGATGAATACGACGGGCAAGCCTTCGGGGGAGCCACTTTCATCGACGTACAGGGTGTGGGTGTCATCGACTGCCAGATCGTGCCGGGCGTAGGGTTTGATCTGCGGGTACCAAGTCTGCATTGCGCGCTCCGTAGGGGGTCGGGTTCATCCCTGGGGGGACGTCTTTTATTTTGCCGTCTGGCACTATAAACCCGAATTGTGCAATGAGCATGTCCTAGAGCGCTTAGACCTGTGTCAGCCCTTCGCTCCCCAGGTAATCCAGCAGGAAATCGTAGAGCCGATCCACCTCCGGCACGTGCCGCCGCGCCCTCAGGCAGCCGTGCACCAGGCCTTTGCCCGGATACAGCACGGTGCTCACACCCGCTGCTTGCAGACGCTCGGCGTAAAGCATGCCGTCATCGCGCAGCGGGTCGAACTGGGCCACGGCGATGAGCGCCCTGGGCAAACCGCTGAAGTCATTGGCCAGCAGCGGCATGGCATAGGCTATGGGCTTGCCGCTGCCCTGCAGGTACAGCGCCAGGTAACAGTCGGTGTCGGCGCTGCTGAGCAAGGGGGCATCCGCGCAGTCGCGTCTCGACGGCAAGTCAGGCGGGCCGCCCAGCCCCGGGTAAATCAGCACCTGGGCCAGCGGCAGTGGCTGCCGGTCGTCGCGCAACCCCAGGCACAACGCCGCGGCCAGGTTGCCGCCCGCGCTGTCGCCGATCACCACCAGACGTTGCCGGTTGATGGCATGCGGCCCCTGCCCCGCCTGGATCGCCTGCCACACGACGCGGCAATCCTGATAGGCAGCGGGGAACGGATGCTCCGGCGCCAGCCGGTAATCGATGGCGATCACCAGCACCTGCAAGGTACTGGCCAGTTCGAAACAGATGAAATCGTGGGAATCCAGCCCACCGACCACCCAACCACCACCGTGCATATAAAGGAGGCACGGCCAGCCATCCAGGGGCGTGGGGGCAGTGGGCAAATAGCTGCGCACACTCACGCCAGCCAGGGAAAAATCCGCAATCGTCAGCCCCTCGGGCACCGGCGGGGTAAACGCCAGGCACATGCGGTCATAGCCGTTGCGCAACCCAGCCAGCGACGTGTCGTCGCTGGTGAAAGACTCGGTCCTCGCTACGAACGCTGCCAGTTCAGGCGAAATCGGGTATGGATTCATTTAAGGCTCGCCTGCACCGCCGCCACACCATCGCCGCCATCAAACGCCTTTACCCCGGCCAGCCAGCGCTGCAAATCCTCGGGATGGTCGCGCAGCCATTGTCTGGCCACGTCCTGCGGCGACTGGCGTTCCATGATCGGCACCATCAGTTGGCTTTCCTGGGCGGCGGTGAAGGTAAGGTTCTCCAACAGGCGGTTGGCGTTGGGGCAACGCTCGGCAAAGTCCGGCGCGGTGACGGTGGACACGGTGGCACGGCCTTCGTCGGGGCCGAACACGTCTTCGCTGCCGGTGAGGTAGGCCATTTTCATGTTGATGTTCATCGGGTGCGGGGTCCAACCGACGAACACCACGAACTCCTTGCGATTCACCGCGCGCTGCACGGCGGCCAGCATGCCCGCCTCACCCGAGGCCACCAGCTTGAAGCCGCCCAGGCCGAAACGATTGGTGTCGATCATTTTCTGGATATCGGTATTCGCGCCGCTGCCCGGCTCGATGCCATAGATCTTGCCGCCCAGTTTGTCCTTGAAGCGGGCGATGTCGGCAAAGGTCTTCAAGCCTGCGTCGGCTACGTACTGCGGCACGGCCAGGGTGGCCTGGGCGTCGGCGAGGCTCGGGGTGTCGAAGACCTTGACCTGCCTGGCCGCCAGGAACGGCGCAATGTTGTTGTCCATCGCGGGTTTCCAGTAGCCGAGGAAGATGTCCAGGCGCTTGTCGCGGATGCCGGCGAAGATGATCTGCTGCACCGCGCTGGTCTGCTTGCTGTCGTAGCCCAGGCCATTGAGCAGCACGTCGGCCATGCCCGAGGTGGCGATCACGTCGGTCCAACTGACCACGCCCATGCGGATGCTTTTGCAGGAGGTCGGTTCGGCGGCCATGGCGTGTGCACTGAGCAGTGCGACACAGGTGAGGGGCAACAACAGTTTTTTCATGGGTGAGCACTCACTCGGCTGTTTTTATTAAACAACCTTACGCAGTGAGCATGCATTCAACACGAACTGTGGCGACCGGCAGTTGCACTGGGGCGACGGTGAGACCGCCATCGGGGGCAAGTCCCCTCCCACATTTGACTGGGTTCGCCAATCAAAAGGTGGGAGGGGGGCTTGCCACCGATAGCTATTCCAGCAGCACCCCAATTCACCGATAGCGCGCTTGCCCCCAGGCCAATACCCCCTCCAGCAATTGCTTCAACACCACCCGCGTCGGTTCGGCCAAATCAGGGCGATACCGAAACGGTTCAACCTCTTCCATATAAGTGCTCTGGCACAACTCCAACTGCACCGCGTGGACATCCTGAGCCGGATCGCCGTAATGCCGGGTGATGTGGCCGCCCTTGAAGCGCCCGTTCAGTACATGGGAGTACTGCGGGTGCGCGGCGCAAATGGCTTCCAATTGGCTGGCCAATTCGGGATCACACGCGGCGCCATTGAAAGTGCCAAGGTTGAAGTCCGGCAGCTTGCCGTCGAACAGGTGCGGGATCACCGAGCGGATCGAGTGCGCATCGAACAGCAAGGCATAGCCGAACTCGGCCTTGAGGCGCGCCAGTTCTTCTTGCAGGGCACGGTGGTACGGCCCCCAGATTTTCTGGAGGTAGCTGACGCGTTCCTCCGGGGACGGCTCCAGCCCTTCGCGGAACAACGGCACGCCGTCGAACAGCGTTGCCGGGTACAGCCCGGTGGTCGCGCCGGCGTACAGCGGCTTGTCGTCGGATGGCCGGTTCAGGTCGATGACAAACCGCGAGTATTCGGCGGCCAGGGTGCTGGCGCCCAGCTCTTCGGCGAAGTCATACAGCGCAGGAATGTGCCAATCGGTATCCGGCAGGCTTTGCGCCTCGGGGATCAACCCCGCTTCGACCGCAGGCGTCAGGCGCAGACCGGCATGGGGCATGCTGATCAGTAGCGGAACGCGGCCTTGTTTGAAGTTCAGAACCTTATCCACAAGCAGTACTCCTCACACAGTGACGTCGACGCCATGGCGCACGACGCGTTTATCCAGCTCGCCACCCAACCAGTAGGCGAGGTCGGCGGGGCGATCGATTTGCCAGGCGACAAAATCCGCGACCTTGCCCACTTCCAGGGAGCCGTGGGTGTCGCCCATGCCTAATGCGGTAGCCGCATGTTGCGTGGCACCGGCCAGGGCTTCTTCCGGGGTCATGCGGAACAGGGTGCAGGCCATGTTCAGCATCAGGCGCACCGACAGCGCTGGCGAGGTGCCGGGGTTGAGGTCGCTGGCGATGGCGATCTTCACGCCGTGTTTGCGCAGGGCGTCCATCGGCGGCAACTGGGTTTCGCGCAGGAAGTAGAACGCGCCCGGCAGCAACACCGCGACGGTGCCGGAGGCGGCCATGGCGATGGCGTCTGCTTCGGTCATGAACTCCAGGTGATCCGCCGACAGCGCCTGGTAACGCGCGGCCAGGCTGGAGCCGTGCAGCGACGAAAGCTGCTCGGCGTGCAGCTTCACCGGCAAGCCCAGTTGCTGGGCGACCTTGAACACCCGCTCCACCTGCTCGGTGGAAAACGCCAGGTATTCACAGAACGCATCCACCGCGTCCACCAGCCCTTCCGCGGCCAGGGCCGGCAGCATCTCGGCGCAGATGTGCTCGATGTAATCGTCGGCGCGGTCCTTGTACTCCGGCGGCAACGCGTGGGCCGCCAGGCATGTGGCGCGCACGCTGACCGGCAGGGCTTCACCGAGGCGACGGGCCACACGCAGCATCTTGCGTTCGTTGGCCAGGTCCAGGCCGTAGCCGGACTTGATCTCCACGGTGGTGACACCGTCCCGTAGCAGACTGCGCAGGCGTTTTTCAGCACTGGCAAACAGCTCATCTTCGGTTGCGGCGCGAGTGGCGCGTACCGTACTGGCAATACCGCCGCCCTTGGCCGCGATCTCGGCGTAGCTCACGCCTTCGAGACGCTGCTCGAATTCGCCGCTGCGGTTACCGCCGAACACCGTGTGGGTGTGGCAGTCGATCAGCCCGGGGGTGACCCATGCGCCACGCAGGTCATGCACCTGGGCGTAATCCGCCGCAGGGACTTGACTGCGCGGGCCGACCCACTCGATGAGCGAACCGGCGGTGACCAGGGCGGCATCCTCGATGATCGAGTATTTGCCCTGGGCCATGGTTGCAATGTGGCAGTGTTGCCATAGCGTTTTCATCAACGCCTCCGTCTGTGGTCGGTGAAACTAATCCCTGTGGGTGGCTTGCCTGCGAAAGCGGTGGTTCAGGCTCAACATCTCCATCGCCAGTGCTGCCGTCTTCGCAGCCTCGCTGGGGCTCGACAGCTCCCACATTGGATCGCGTGCGCAGTTACAGGCTCGGCAGCAACCGAGCTGGCAGCAGCTCGTTGAGGCAGCGAGTGGCGAGCAGTTCGCTGGCGGCATTGATGTCCGGGGCGAAGAAGCGGTCCTTGTCATAGAAGCCCACTTTGGCGCGCAGGATGCCACGCGCCTTTTCCAGCTTCGGCGAAGTTTTCAGGCCTTCACGCAGGTCCAGGCCCTGGCACGCGGCCAGCCACTCAACCGCGAGAATGCCACGGGTGTTCTCAGCCATTTCCCACAGGCGTTTGCCCGCAGCCGGGGCCATCGACACGTGGTCTTCCTGGTTGGCGGAGGTCGGCAGGCTATCGACGCTATGGGGATGAGACAACGCCTTGTTCTCGCTGGCGAGCGCGGCAGCGGTCACCTGGGCGATCATGAAACCGGAGTTCACACCGCCATTGCCCACCAGGAACGGCGGCAGTTGCGACATGTGCTTGTCCATCATCAACGAGATACGGCGCTCACTCAGGGAGCCGATTTCGGCGATGGCCAGCGCCATGTTGTCGGCCGCCATGGCCACCGGTTCGGCGTGGAAGTTGCCACCGGAAATCACGTCGCCTTCAGCGGCAAACACCAGTGGGTTGTCCGACACGGCATTGGCCTCGACCACCAGCACTTCAGCGGCCTGGCGGAACTGGGTCAGGCAGGCGCCCATGACTTGTGGCTGGCAGCGCAGCGAGTACGGGTCTTGCACCTTGTCGCAGTTCTGGTGCGACTGGGACACCTGGCTGCTTTCGCCGAGCAAGTCGCGGTAGGCCGCTGCCGCGTCGATCTGGCCGCGCTGGCCGCGAGCCGCGTGGATACGCGCGTCGAACGGCGAACGCGAACCCAGCACCGCTTCCACGGTGAGGCCGCCGCAGGCCAGGGCGCCGGCGAACAGGTCTTCACCTTCGAACAGGCCACGCAGTGCATAGGCCGTCGACACCTGCGTGCCGTTGAGCAACGCCAGGCCTTCTTTGGCGGCAAGGGTCAGCGGCGTGAGGCCGGCGACTTTCAGCGCGTCGATCGCTTCCAGCCACTCGCCTTTGTAGCGTGCCTTGCCTTCGCCCAGCAGCACCAGGGACATGTGCGCCAACGGCGCCAGGTCGCCGGAGGCACCCACCGAACCTTTCAGCGGAATATGCGGGTATACCTCGGCGTTGATCAGCGCGATCAGCGCGTCAATCACCTGGCGGCGGATGCCGGAGAACCCACGGCTCAGACTGTTGACCTTGAGCACCATGACCAGCCGCACCAGCGCATCGCTGATCGGCTCACCGACGCCGGCGGCGTGGGACAGCACCAGGGAACGCTGGAGGTTTTCCAGGTCTTCGCTGGCGATGCGGGTCGAGGCCAGCAGGCCGAAACCGGTGTTGATGCCGTAGGCGGTGCGGTTCTCGGCGAGAATCTGCTCCACGCAGGCCACACTGGCGTCGATCTGCGCCGTAGCGCTGTGATCCAGACTGAGGGTTACCGGCTGCTGGTAGATGGCTCGCAGCTGGGCAAGGCTCAGTTGGCCTGGAATCAGGTTTAGCGCAGTCACATTCATACTCCTTCTGAATTGTTCTTTTAAAAGTGCACATTCGGTAAATCGGTGTTTTTCAGCAGCTGAGCGGCGGCGGCAATGTCCGGCGCCAGCCAGCGGTCCTGTTCATAGGCCGGGACGACTTCACGCAACAACCGCCAGGCACGGTCGGTGCCGGCGCCGAAACGTTGTTCCTTGAGAAACTCGAACGCCTGGGCCGCCAACAAGTATTCGATGGCGAGAATCTGGGTCACGTTGGCCAGCACCTGGTGCAGCTTGAGCGCGGCATTGGTGCCCATGCTCAGGTGGTCTTCCTGCAGGCCCGAGGTGACGAAGTTGTCGAGCACCGCAGGTTGCGCCAGTTGACGGTTTTGCCCGCACAGGGAGGCGGCGACGTACTGCACGATCATCATCCCGGAGTTGACCCCGGGGTTGCTGACCAGGAACGCCGGCAAGCCGCTGACGTGCGGATTGATCAGGCGGTCCAGGCGACGTTCGGCCACCGAACCGATTTCGGCCATGGCGATCGCCAGCATGTCCGCCGCCAACGCCACGGACTGGCCGTGCGGGTTGGCCTGGGACACCACGCGGTAGTGTTCCGGCGTGCCGAGCACCAGCGGGTTATCGGTGGCGCTGTTGAGTTCGGTCTCGATCTGACGGGTGGCGTGCTCTACCTGGTCGCGGGCCGCGCCGTGGATCTGCGGGATCGAGCGAATGCTCAGGGCGTCCTGGGTACGGATGCCTTTGCTGCTGGCGATCACTTCACTGCCATCGAGCAAGGCGCGCAGATGGGTCCCCACGTGCTGCATGCCCGGGTGCGGCTTGAGCGCGATGATTTCTTCATCGAAGGCATCGATCTGCCCACGCTGGGCTTCGAAACTCATGGCGCCGATCACGTCAGCCCATTGCAGCAAGTGATGGGCGTCGGCCAAGGCCAGGCAGCTCAGGCCGGTCATGCACGGCGTGCCGTTGACCAGGCACAGGCCGTCCTTGGCGCCGAGCGCCACCGGCCGCAGGCCTTCCGCGCTCAATGCGTCTTGAGCCGGAACGACCCGACCTTGGTAACTCACGTTACCCACGCCCAGCACAGCCACACCAACATGGGCCATATGGGTCAGGTAACCCACCGAGCCCTGGGATGGCACTTGCGGCGTGATGCCGTGGTTGAGCAGCGCCAGCAGCGAATGCACCACCTGCGGATGCAGGCCGGATTTGCCGTGACTGTAGTTGATGATGGCGGCGCAGATGATCGCGCGGGTCTGCTCGTCGCTCAGCACCGGGCCGACGCCACAGGCGTGGCTGAGCAAGGTGTTGCGCGACAGTTGGCTGAGTTGCTCGCCCTTGAGCGACACATTGCACAGCGCGCCCAGGCCGGTGTTCACGCCATAGGCGCGCTCACCGCTGGTGACGATGCGCTGCACGATGGCCTGGGCATTGTCGATGCGCGCCCAGGCCTGGCCCGAGAGTTCGAGCACGGCGCCGTGGCGGGCGACGGCGACCACGTCCTGCCAGCGCAGCGGGGTGTCGGCGATGATGACTTTTGTTGCCTGGGGCATGTTCATACTCTCTTCAATTCTTGTGCAGCCTTACCGGCCTTATCGGGGGCAAGCCCCCTCCCACATTTGGAATGCACTCCCCTGTGGGAGGGGGCTTGCCCCCCGATGAGGCCATCAGCCTCACCAACACATCCAGATCAGACCACCGCCGCCCGCCGCTGGACAAACCGATCCACATACTCATCCGCCGGCGAATGCAGGATCTCCCGAGGCGTGCCGACCTGGATCAGCTTGCCGTCCTTGAGGATCGCAATGCGGTTGCCGATACGCACGGCCTCGTCGAGGTCGTGGGTGATGAACACGATGGTCTTGTGCAGGGTCTTTTGCAGTTCCAGCAACTGGTCCTGCATCTCGGCGCGGATCAGCGGGTCGAGTGCGCTGAAGGCTTCGTCCATCAGGATGATGTCGGTGTCGGCCGCCAAGGCGCGGGCCAGGCCGACACGCTGGCGCATGCCGCCGGAGAGCTGGTGCGGGTATTTGTTTTCGTAGCCCTTGAGGCCCACGGTTTCGATCCACTGCAACGCGCGCTCGGCGCAGACCTGCTTGGTTTCGCCACGCACCTTCAGGCCATAGGCGACGTTGTCGAGCACGCTCTTGTGGGGCAGCAGGCCGAAGCTCTGGAACACCATGCTGATCTTGTGCCGACGGAATTGGCGCAGGGCTTCTATGTCCAGTTGCAGGATGTCTTCGCCGTCCACCAGGATCGCGCCGCTGGTGGGGTCGATCAGGCGGTTGAAGTGACGCACCAGTGTGGACTTGCCGGAACCCGACAGCCCCATGATCACAAAGATCTCACCGGTGCCGATGCTCAGGGACAGGTCGTTCACACCGACCACGCAGCCGGTCTCGGCCAGCACCTGGTCCTTGGTCTTGCCCTGGCCGATCAACGACAGCGCATCCTTGGAACGCGCGCCGAAGATCTTGAAGACGTTTTTGACTTCGATTTTGCTGACAGTAGTCATTTGCTCGCCTCATGCCGTGGACGACCATAGGCCTGGGTAATGCGGTCGATGACCACTGCGAGAATCACGATGGCCAGGCCAGCTTCAAGGCCACGCCCGACGTTGAGGGTCTGGATGCCGACGAGTACGTCTTCACCCAAGCCACGGGCGCCGATCATCGAGGCGATCACCACCATCGACAGCGCCATCATGGTGGTCTGGTTGATACCGGCCATGATGCTCGGCAACGCCAGCGGCAGTTGCACACCGAACAGTTGCTGCCAGCGGTTGGCACCGAAGGCGTTGATGGCTTCCATGACTTCACCGTCGACCTGGCGAATGCCCAGGTCGGTGAGGCGAATCAGCGGTGGCGCGGCGTAGATCACCGTGGCGAAAATCGCCGGGACCTTGCCCAGGCCGAACAGCATCAGCACCGGGATCAGGTACACGAAGCTCGGCATGGTCTGCATGATGTCCAGCAGCGGCATCAATACCGAACGCAAGCGATTGCTGCGCGCCGACAGGATGCCCAGCGGAATGCCGATCAGCACCGAGATCACCGTAGCGACCATCATCAGGGCCAGGGTCTGCATCAGCTTGTCCCACAGGCCAACCGCGCCCACCAGGAACAGCAGGCCGACGATCACCGCCGTGGTCACCACCTTGCGGGTCGCGTGCCAGGCGACGGCGCCGACGATGGCCAGCATCAGCCACCAGGGCGCTGCGCGCAGCAAGCCTTCCAGGTTGACGATGGCCCACAGCAGGGTGTCGGAGATGTGCCGGAACACATCGCCGTAGTTGGTGACCAGTGAGTCCACCCAACCGTTGACCCAGTCGGCGATGGAAAACGTAAAACTCTCAGGAAACATATCGTGCTCTCGATCCAGTGGGTTGTGGCCAGGCGCCCGGCCAGCCCCTCAGGGTAGCCGGGCACGCTTGACCTACAAGGCCGCGTCGATTTTCTTGGCTGCGTCGTCGCTCACCCAGGCGTGCCAGACTTCAGGATGTTCCTTGAGGAAAATTTTCGCCAGTTTTGGCGACTCAATTCGCTCCTTGGCCATGCGGCCCAGGTTCTGGTTCAGCAGGTCGATGGGCAGGTTGACCTTTTCCAGCACGGCCACCAATTCAGGGGCTTGCTCGTGGAAGGTCTTGGACAGGCCGACCTTGATGCTCACGCTTTTATCCACGCCGGGTTTTTCTTCCAGCTTGACCAAATCGACCTGGCCCATCAGCGGCGTGGGCGACCAGTAGTAGAACAGGATCGGCTCGCCACGCTTGTAGCTCGACAGCACCGCCGCATCCAGCGCCGGGCCGGTGCCGGGGCGGAAGTTGGTGTAGGTGCTTTCCAGCCCATAGCTTTTCAGCATCTCGCTGTTGTCCAGCTCGCAGGTCCAGCCGGCCGGGCAGTTGTAGAAACGACCCTTGGAGGGCTCTTCCTGGTCCTTGAACACCGAGGCGTACTTGGCCAGGTCGGCGATGTTTTTCAGGTCCGGGGCCTTGGGTTCCAGCTTGCGCTTGGCGTCGCCTTCGATCACATAGCGCGGCACGTACCAGCCTTCGATAGCGCCCACTACAGGGGCACCGACGCCGACGACTTTGCCGGCCTTCTCGGCCTTGTTCCAGACCTCGCTGCGGCCGACCCACTCTTCGGCGAACACCTGGATGTCATTGCTGCTCAGGGCGTTTTCCATGGTGATGGAGTTGCCCGGCAGGCTGTCGGTTTTGCAGTCGTAGCCTTTTTCCAGCACGGTTTGCAGGATGTCAGTGAGCAACATGCCGCTCTCCCAGTTCAGCCCGGCGAATTTCACCGGTTTGCCGGATTCGCACCAACCGGCTGCCTGGGCGCCAGCGCTGGCCAGCAAGCCCGCAGAGAGCAAGGTAGCCATCAGGGTCTTATGCATTTTCATTGTTGTGACGCTCCCAATCTTGAAATGGATTACGGCAGTCAGTAGGCATCCTGCCCTGTCCACGTCCCATCAGGCCTGTGCAGCCAGCCCGTTTGTTGTGGGTATAGCGCCCTGCTCTGTTGGCAGGATCAGTTGATCGGGCACGGTGCCGTGCCATTTTTTCGCACACAGGTAATACAGCGCTGCGGGCAGTACCAGGCCGATGATCCAGGAGATATCCACATCACCCAGCGCAGCCACCAAGGGACCTGTGTAGAACTTGGTGGAGATGAACGGCAACTGCACCAGCACGCCGAACACGTAGACGCTGATTCCCAGCAGGTTCCAGCGGCCATAGCGACCGTTCGGGTCGGCCAGCGCCGGTACGTCATAGCGCTCGCGGGTGATGCAGTAGTAGTCCACCAGGTTGATCGCGCTCCAGGGCGTGAAGAACGCCAGCAGGAACAGGATGAAGGACTTGAACGCCCCCAGGAACGAGTGCTGGCCGAGCAATGCGATCAGGGTCGCCGTGCCGACAATCGCCAGCACGAACACCAGGCGCTGCAGGCGCGTGACCTCCAGGCGACCACGAAAGCCGCTGATGATGGTCGCGATGCACATGAAGCTGCCGTAGGAGTTCAGCGTCGAGATGGTGACCTTGCCGAACGCGATGCTGAAGTACAGCAACGCAGCGGTAGCACCCGTGCCACTCAAGCCCACGATGTACGCCACTTCATGCCCGGCGAACTGACCGTTGGACATGGCCGCGGCAAACACGCCCAGCACCATGGCCACCTGCGCGCCCACCACCGAACCGGCGCCGGCGGCGAAAAAGGTTTTCACCGATGACGTCTTGCTTGGCAGGTAACGCGAGTAGTCCGCCACGTACGGGCCGAAGGCAATCTGCCAGGAGGCCGCGAGCGATACCGCCAGCAGGAAACTGCTCCAGCTGAAGTGGCGGATTTGCAGGAGTGCGCCCACATCGGTCTGGCTCACCAGCCGGCTGAACAGGTAGACAAAGGCGACCACGCCAATGACGCTGGCGACGCGGCCAATGAAATGGATCACCCGGTAGCCGAGCACCGTGACCAACACGATCACGCTGGCGAAAATCAGGATGCCCACGCTGTCGCTGACCCCGAACAACTGGCCCAGCGCCTGCCCCGAAAGCACGGTGCCAGTGGCGGTGAAACCCAGGTACATCAGGCACACCAGTACGATCGGAATCGCCGCGCCATACACACCGAACTGCACCCGGCTGGAGATCATCTGTGGCAGGCCCAGCTTGGGCCCTTGCGCCGCATGCAACGCCATGACCCCACCGCCGATCAGTTGGCCGATCAACAGACCGATCAACGACCAGAACACATCACCGCCCAGCACCACGGCCAGGGCTCCGGTGACAATCGCGGTGATCTGCAGGTTGGCGCCCATCCACAGGGTGAACTGGCTGAACAGACGACCGTGTCTTTCCGCTTCCGGGATGTAGTCGATCGAACGCCTTTCGATCAACGGGGTGGTGTCATTTGCAGCCATGTCGGTTCAACCTCTGATGGATTGTTTCAGGGTGGTGCTGGCTTACTTGATCATCGGCAGGTTCAAGCCCTGCTCCTTGGCGCAATCGATCGCGATCTGGTAACCGGCGTCTGCGTGGCGCATCACCCCGGTGGCCGGGTCGTTGTGCAGCACACGGGCAATCCGCTCAGCCGCTTCATCGGTACCGTCGCAGACGATGACCATGCCGGAGTGCTGGGAGAAGCCCATGCCCACACCACCACCGTGGTGCAGCGACACCCAGGTCGCGCCGCTCGCGGTGTTGAGCAGAGCGTTGAGCAGCGGCCAGTCGGACACGGCGTCGGAACCGTCCTGCATGGCTTCGGTTTCGCGGTTCGGGCTTGCGACCGAGCCGGAATCGAGGTGGTCACGACCGATCACCACCGGTGCCGACAACTCGCCGCTGCGCACCATTTCGTTGAACGCCAGGCCGAGCTTGGCGCGCTGGCCCAGGCCAACCCAGCAGATACGTGCCGGCAGGCCCTGGAAGCTGATGCGTTCGCGGGCCATGTCCAGCCAGTTGTGCAGGTGCGCGTCGTCCGGGATCAGCTCTTTGACTTTGGCGTCGGTCTTGTAGATGTCCTGCGGGTCACCGGACAGCGCCGCCCAGCGGAACGGGCCGATGCCACGGCAGAACAGCGGGCGGATATAGGCCGGGACGAAACCCGGGAAATCGAAGGCGTTTTCCACGCCCTCTTCCTGGGCCATCTGGCGGATGTTGTTGCCGTAGTCGAAAGTCGGGATGCCTTGCTTCTGGAATTCCAGCATGGCTTTGACGTGCACGGCCATCGACTGCTTGGCGGCCTTGATCACGGCGGCGGGCTCGGTCTTGGCGCGGGCGCGGTATTCGTCCCAGGTCCAGCCAGCGGGCAGGTAACCGTTGAGAGGGTCGTGGGCGCTGGTCTGGTCGGTGACCATGTCCGGGCGCACGCCACGCTTGACCAGTTCCGGCAGGATTTCGGCGGCGTTGCCCAGCAGGGCGATGGAGATAGCCTTGCCTTCCTTGGTGTATTTGGCGATGCGTGCCAGGGCGTCGTCGAGGTCGGTGGCTTGTTCGTCGACATAACGGCTGTTCAGGCGGAAATCGATGCTGACCTGCTGGCACTCGATGTTCAGCGAGCAGGCGCCAGCCAGAGTGGCCGCCAGCGGCTGGGCGCCGCCCATGCCGCCGAGGCCGGCAGTCAGTACCCAACGGCCTTTGAGGTCACTGTTGTAATGCTGGCGACCGGCTTCGACGAAGGTTTCGTAGGTGCCCTGGACGATGCCCTGGCTGCCGATGTAGATCCAGCTGCCGGCGGTCATCTGGCCGTACATGGCCAGGCCCTTGGCATCCAGTTCGTTGAAGTGCTCCCAACTGGCCCAGTGCGGCACCAGGTTGGAGTTGGCGATCAGTACACGCGGTGCATTGCTGTGGGTCTTGAACACGCCGACCGGCTTGCCGGATTGCACCAGCAGGGTTTCGTCGTCATTCAGGTGGGTGAGGCTCTCGACGATCTGGTCGTAGCACTCCCAGTTGCGTGCTGCGCGGCCAATACCGCCATACACCACCAGCTCTTTCGGGTTCTCGGCCACTTGTGGATCGAGGTTGTTCATCAGCATGCGCAGCGGCGCTTCAGTCAGCCAGCTTTTGGCGGTGAGCTTGTTACCGTGGGCGGCACGGATTTCGACGTCACGGTATTTTGTAGGCCTGGCTTTAGAAAAATCGGTCACGACTGGACTCCTCGGCATGATGCGCGAACATGGATGGTGCGAAGGAGAGTCTTACGCACACATCTTTACTTGTACATACAAGCATATGCAATCAAGCGGCCAACTTTAGAAAGGCGTTGTCGGGATTTTTTGTGAAGGGGTGTGCAAGCCTTGGAAATTGAGGCTTTGAGGCTTGATGAAATTTCTTGCAGACGTTTCTTCCCGGGAGAGGGGTTTGTCACCCCAATGCAGCATTGCGCCGCATTGGGGCATTCGGTAACAAAATGGTGCGCACGGTTGGGAATCGAGGGTGGGCATGCGTAGCAGTGAAATGGCGCGCCTGGCCTGCCAGGTAAAAGGCGCGTCCCAACGACGATTTTTCTGAGTTATCTGTAGCCCAGTAAAAACGGATTTTTTTGTATATTCAGTGGTTTAGAGTCGGCTTTCACACACCCAACACCATGGAAGACTTATCGTGACCACTCTAAAACGGGCAGGCATCTTTATCGTACTCATGGCGACAAGCATGGCTTCAGTCCAGGCCATTGCCGACACCTTTACTGCGACCCTTGATAAAACAGGAAAAATTACTGCGCAGTCACCCAAGTGGATCAAGGACGTGAAACTCACCGCCCAACCTGATTACTTCTCCGATTACAAAGTCAGGTTTGTGCCGGGAGTGTTCAAGGACGCGCCACGGTTTTGCACCGTGTCGGTGACGGACGTCAGCTCCAATGATCACATCTTCTACGGCCACGCCAAGTTGGGGAGCGTCCCGGCGATCAACTACGTCAACGTTTTAACGCTGAAAGTGGGAGACAACAAACCCGCGGGCGATTCTTCGATGGGCTTTCAACTGATGTGCGTTAAGTAAACCCATCTCCCCACGCTGGCTGAGCGCCGGTCATACAAGCGCTCAGCTGTTGCTCAGTTCGATAACACAACAGCGACCGCTCACGGCAACCTCCAGCAGGCCAGTGTTACCGTCCACTTGCAGGCAGTCGTGATGGCCTAGCTTTTGGTCCAGCACCTTCACTTCATCCGCGACACTGAACACCAGCACTGTCTGCGCCGTGCTGAAGAAGCGCTGTTCGCCATCGATCCATTGCAGCCGTGCGTGGTAACGCTGGGGCGAATAGATCAGGTTGAAGTCGCGGATCGGCCCGGTGATCAAACGGCATGACACCTGGCTGTCACCCTTGAACGCAAAAGCTTGCAGCGGCAGCAACCCGCGCTGCTCCTCGCCGTCCACGGTCAAGACCATGCCGGCGCCCTTGATTACGGTGATCGCGCGCTGATAGCCGGCAAAGGTGGAGAAACCGCCGGATTCAGCGATATCCGCAATCGACAAGCGCCAGCCAAAGCCATCCAGCCCTGTACCTGCATCACGGGTGATTTCTTCAGTGCTGCCGCCGCCGTTTTTCCACGGCATGCGTACGTACTCAGCGGCGCGCCAGACTTTTACGCTACTCATTTACTGAAACGTCCTTCCAGGCTGTGACGGGAACCGGGGTGGATCAAACGCGCAGCGGTCACCGGCTGGCGACCCGACCAGGTGCGTCGGCGGATCAACAGGCACGGCTCACTGGGCTCGATCTGCAGCAGTTTGCATTCGGCCGCATCGGCGAGGATGGCTTCGACCACATGCTCGCCTTCGGTCAGTGGCGCCACTTGGTTCAGGTAGGCGTAAGGCGTTTGCTGGGTGAAATCCTGCTGCAGGTATTCCGGCGCGACCAGGGCATTGACGAAGCGGTCTTCGATTTGCACGGGAATATCGTTTTCGAAGTGCACGATCAATGAATGGAACACCCGCCCGCCTTCACGCATCTCCAAGGCAACGGCGCGCTCGGAACCGGCGGCCTCTTCACCCAGGGTGATGACCTGGCAGGTATGCCGGTGACCGCGGGAGGCGATCTCATCGGCGATGTTGTGCACCTCGAACAGCGCCGACTGGCTCTTGGGTTCGGCGACAAACGTGCCGACGCCTTGCATGCGCACCAGCAACCCTTCGGCGGTGAGTTCGCGCAGGGCGCGGTTGATGGTCATGCGACTGAAACCCAGTTGGCTGACCAACTCGCTCTCCGATGGCACGCGGTAATGGGGCGGCCAGTTGCCGTTGAGGATCTGCTGGCTGATCATCTGTTTGACGCGGGCATACAAGGGCGCCGGACTTTCGTCCATGTGGGCAGCCAGCGAAGAGTTGGCGGGCGGAGTCGGCACGGGGAATCCTTGCAGAGGAAAAAGATGCATAGATTGCCGGAGTTTACCGAGCAGGCAAACGTCTGTATATGTATATACAAATAAACACACGACCGGGGTGCCTTGATCATGTCCGCTTTCTTCGCCGAACGCGCGCTGCTGCCTGATGGATGGGCCAATGATGTACGTCTTGAAGTCAGCGCCGATGGCCTGCTGACCAACGTTGAGGCCAATGCCAGCGCAGAGGGGGCCGAACGGCTGAGAGGGCCGGTCTTGGCGGGTATGCCGAACTTGCATTCTCACGCATTCCAGCGTGCCATGGCCGGCTTGGCCGAGGTGGCCGGCAACCCGAATGACAGTTTCTGGACCTGGCGCGACCTGATGTACCGCATGGTCGGCAAGATCGACCCGGACCAACTCCAGGTCATCGCGCGCCAGCTGTATATCGAGATGCTCAAGGCCGGCTATACCTCGGTGGCCGAGTTTCACTACGTGCACCATGACGTCAGCGGCCAGCCCTATGCCGATCGCACACAATTGTCGCGGCAGATCAGCCAGGCGGCGGCCAGCAGCGGGATTGGCCTGACGTTGTTGCCGGTGCTCTACACCCACTCTGGGTTTGGCGGCCAGGCGCCCAATGAAGGCCAGCGGCGCTTTATCAACAGCACTGAAAATTATCTGGAGCTGCAAGCGCGTCTGCAGCCAATTCTGGCCGCGCAACCCGCACAGCAACTGGGCCTGTGTTTTCACTCGCTACGCGCCGTCACACCGCAACAAATCAACGAAGTGCTGGCCGCCAGCGACAAGGCGTGCCCGGTGCATATCCACATTGCCGAGCAGCAGAAGGAAGTCGACGACTGCCTGGCCTGGAGCGGCAAACGCCCACTGCAATGGCTGTATGACAATGTCGACGTCGATGAACGCTGGTGCCTGGTGCACGCCACCCATGCCGACGCCGATGAGGTGACGCGCATGGCCAAGAGCCGGGCGATTGCCGGTTTGTGCCTGACCACCGAGGCCAACCTGGGTGATGGGATTTTCCCGGCGGTGGACTTCCTCGTCCAGGGCGGACGCCTGGGTATCGGCTCCGACAGCCATGTGTCACTGAGCGTGGTGGAAGAATTGCGCTGGCTGGAATACGGCCAGCGCCTGCGTGATCAACGGCGTAACCGCTTGTATCGCAGTGACCAGCCGATGGTTGGGCGCACGCTGTTCGATGCCGCGCTGGACGGTGGTGCCCAGGCGCTGGGGCAGCCAATTGGCCGATTGGAAGTGGGCAAACGTGCGGATTGGATTGTGCTGGACGGTAATGATCCGTACCTGGCCACGGCGACCGAGGACGGGATTCTGAATCGCTGGTTGTTTGCCGGCGGTGATCGGCAGGTGCGGGATGTGCTGGTGAATGGAAAGTGGGTGGTGCGTGATGGGCATCATGCCGGCGAAGAAGAAAGCAGCCGAGCGTTCACACAGGTCTTGAGGGATTTACTCGGTTAAAAACGGTGGCAGGGGGCTTGCCCCCGATAGCGATGTATCAGAGTCAGATGTGCTGACTGACACACTGCAATCGGGGGCAAGCCCCCTCCCACAATTGGATCGGTGGTGATCCAGAGTTATTGCGAAGTCTTCGCCATCTGCTTGTCCGACGTACGCCAGATCAACCGTGTGGTGTCATACCCCTGCTGTCGCGCCCTGCTCAGCAGGTCTTCGCGGGTGTCCGCATTGACCGTTGGCGTGCGCGAAAGGATCCACATGTAGCGCCGGCTCGGGCTGCCGACAATGGCGGTTTTGTAGTCATCGCTGACATACAGCACCCAGTAGTCGCCCTTGGCGACGCCCGGCAGCAGCGAGGTGAACCAGTTGTTGAATTCCACCCAGAGCTTGTCGGTCTTGCCCGGCACTTGCGGGGTGGCGGTACCCTTGGCTTCCTCCCACTTCCATTCGGTCGTCAGGCAGCGGTTGAACACCGACATGTCGCCGTCGGGCAACAGGGTGTAGCGGGCTTCGGACTGCGCACAGTTGCGCTGGAAGTACATCGGCAATCGGGCCAACTCATACCAGGTGCCCTGGTAGCGCTTGAGGTTGACGTTGCTCGCTGTCTTGGGTTGCAGATCATCGCCAGAATGGCTGGCACAGCCCGCCAAAAACAGGCTGGCACAAAGGAACAAAACAAAACGCATCATTCTTCTTCTCCCGCAGGCTTGCGCCCCGGTTTACTTCAGGCCTTGCCCGGAAAACATCAGAACCTTGTCACCGGCATATTGAACGCTGATAAAGCTGTTTTTATCGCCCCAGCTACAACTGGACATGCCCAGTGCGCCGGAACAATCGGTCGGCTTGCCCAGCAACGACTCCACCTCAGCCTTGGCCATGCCAGCCGACAATTTTTGATAGTTTTCTTGGTTGACCTTGCTGCAAGCGGCCAACAGCACGCAAAAAGCCAGCAAAGCGAAACGGCGTAACGACATGGAAACACTCCTGGAGGGACGAAGCAGCGTGGGTATCTGCCAGAAGCTTAGAAGGGAAAAGAGGTGTCTGGTTCCCGATGAGCGAAAACAAAAAAGCCCCAAAAACGCTGAAACGTTTCGGGGCTTCTTCAACGGTGAACCGGCTCACAACAACACCAGTCACTTGTCGCCGCAGCTTACTTCTTGTGGTAAGCCGTCACGCGCTCGACTTCTTCCTTCGACCCCAGGAACACCGCCACACGCTGGTGCAGGCCTTCCGGCTGAATGTCGAGGATGCGCTGATGGCCGTCGGTGGACGCGCCGCCCGCCTGCTCAACCAGGAACGACATCGGGTTGGCTTCGTACATCAGGCGCAGTTTGCCCGGCTTGGACGGCTCGCGGCTGTCGCGTGGGTACATGAACAGGCCACCACGGGTCAGGATGCGGTGCACGTCGGCGACCATCGCGGCCACCCAGCGCATGTTGAAGTTTTTCTTCAACGGGCCTTCCTCACCTTCCATCAACTCGTTGACGTAGCGCTTCACCGGCTCTTCCCAGTGGCGCTGGTTGGACATGTTGATCGCAAATTCCTGGGTCGACCCAGGAATGGAGATGTCTTCGTGGGTCAGTACGAAGCTGCCCATTTCACGGTCCAGGGTGAAGCCCTTGACGCCGTCACCCAGGGTCAGCACCAGCATGGTCTGCGGGCCGTAGATCGCGTAGCCGGCAGCGACCTGCTCGGTGCCTGGCTGCAGGAAGGCTTTTTCGTTCAGCGCTTCGTTCTGGCTCAGGTATTCATTCGGGCAACGCAGTACCGAGAAGATGGTGCCGACCGGTGCGTTGATATCGATGTTGGACGAACCGTCCAGTGGGTCGAACACCAACAGGTACGCGCCTTTCGGGTATTTGCCGGGGATCTGGTAGGCATTGTCCATTTCTTCGGACGCCATGCCGGCCAGGTGACCGCCCCATTCGTTGGCTTCGAGCAGGATTTCGTTGGACAGGACGTCGAGCTTCTTCTGCACTTCGCCCTGCACGTTTTCAGTGCCCATGCTGCCCAGGACACCACCCAGTGCGCCTTTGGAAACGGCGTGGCTGATTTCCTTGCAAGCACGCGCCACCACTTCGATAAGGAAGCGCAGATCGGCAGGCGTGTTGTTGCTGCGGGTCTGCTCGATCAAATAGCGACTCAAGGTAACGCGGGACATGTAAGGCTCCGGAGAATGGGGGGCTTGAAAACCCGCGCAGTTTAACGCGAGTCGGGGCGTATTTCCTCCTATCAGAGGATTTAAACCCAATAGAGTTCATGGACTTTATTTAACGTGCCGCCGGCGGCTTGCGCAGCAAACTGTAGGCCATGGCGCCCAGTGCCGCCACGCCGAGCAGCAGTACGGCCCAGAGCCCAAGCTTTTTCCAGTTCGTCCCGGGATCGGCAGCGGCTACCATCGCAACCGGTGTGACCGCGACTTCCCCGACGACCTTGGCCTGCCCCAGCGTCTCGAAGCGCTCGGGTTTGTAGTCCGGGATCAAGGTCGACAGCGGCAAGCTCGCGGCCTTGGCGGACGCATTGCCCAACGCCAGCGTAAACGGTGGCTCCCCCCGCGCCAGGAACACCAACTGCGTGGCACGCACTGCAAAGCGCAGCGCCGGCGCCTCGACGCCCAGACCACCACCGCGCTCATCTACCTGCAATTTGAGCTCGGCCACCGTTTGCCCCGGCAGTTGCAGTTCATCCTGCACCACGTCCTGGCCATTCTGGGTCAGGCGATACAACAGACCATTGCTCAACGGCTGCCATGCCTGCTTGCTGTCCCTTCGACCGGATAACGTCACGGGCGCCAGCGTGTTGGGTTGCTTCAACTCGACGCGCAAGCGTTCGATGCTCACCCCCGCCGACAACTGCCAACTGTATTCCCCGGCGCCAAGCCGCGTACCCGTGAGCGGCTGCGACCATACCAACGGCAGCGGCACGCTGCTGCGGGTAGCGCTCACCAGTTTGGCCGAGGTCAGCAGCGGCGCCGCCTGGCCCTGCCAGACCAGACGCAGGTAGCGCGCCGATTGCCCGGGCAAGTTCACGTCATGTTGCTCGACCCGTTCGTCGGCAAACGACAAGCGCGCCACCTGCCCATCGCCCCAGGCGTCCCAGTGCTGCAAGTCATCACTGGCCTCGATGCTGAAACGCTGGAAGCCCTCCTGTTCGCGGCTCCAGTCCAGGGTCAATTGCTGCAAGGGCGCCTTGATCGCGCTGGCGTCCAACACCCAGCCGCGCAGTACTTGCTTGCCGGGTTTGGGTGCAGTGGATGGGGTGATTTCCACCAAGGTGCCTGTGGTAGAGGCCTTCATCACCACGTCGGGCAACGCTGTTTGAGTGTCGGCGGCGTACAGCGGGAACCACTTCACGTCAGTGACGTTGCGACTCTCGGAGCGTTGCGCGGACTGGCGAGACAGCGCATAGGCCTGGGGTTCACCGGCGGCGTTAAACACTCGCACATCGCTGAGATCGGCCTGGCGTGCATTCAGTTGAACCGCCAACGGCAAGTCCAGGCGATACCAGGGGCCAGTGCCGCTCACGGCGAGCGGCACCTGGGTGGCGAAATCAGCCGGCCGCTCTTGAGCAAACGCCACCGAGCACAGCGTCCATATCGTTAACCCACTCAGACTCAGCTTGCCTATCAAGAAGACGCTCCCTCAGTTTCAATACGTTTGGGCGGCAACGGTGCAAAATAGCCCACCACCAGCAACAACCCGCCCACGCCGATAAACGACACGATCCGCGCCAGGCCGCCGCGGTTACTCAATTCGACGAAGAACAGCTTGGCCACCACCACCGCAATCAGCGCCGCGCCGATCAGCCACACTTCACGACGATGGCGCAGGTGGCCGCCGATCATCAGGCCGAGGGCGATCAGGGTCCAGACAATCGACAGGCCGGCCTGTACCAGCATCGACTCCAGCAACGCATCCCATTGAAACGGCACGCCGCCCCAATGGTGGGCCGTGCGCATCACCAGCGCGGTAAAGAAGGCGAACAGCGAAAGCCCCGCGACACCTTGGGCGATCGACTCGACACGCGGCCCCCGCTGCGGCGCGGCGCTGCGCGACCACAGGTAAATGCCCAGCAACGCGAACAGCAGGCCCAGGTCCAGCGGATTGAGCATGGGCAGATAGGGCAGCGGCTTGGCAGTGCCGTCACTGAAGATGTTCGCCAGCCAGAACCAACCGAGCATCAGCACCGCCAGCGGCAATGCGGCGAGCACGCGGTATTCCCTTGGGTACGCGGAAACAGGCCACGGCCAGCTGCGCGGCGCGGCGGCCAGCACCAGGTACAGGCTTGGCAGGATCGCCCAGCCCAGCCAGCGCCAGGCGTTGTATTCGCTCGAGAGCATCAGCAAGCCGTAGCGCAGTTCCAGTGCCAGTACGCCGATCAGCATCCAGCAGCCCAGTACATGAGCCGCGCTTAAGACCTTTCCAGGCACCAGTGCCGCCAAACGTCGCAGCGAGATGAAATGCACCCCGAACACCGCCAGCCAGGCCAGCCAGCCGAACTGCGCGGCTGGGTGGTAATACTCGGTCCATGCGTCCCACAACACCAGGCCCGCCGCAGGCATCAGCAACGTGCTGGCGAGACCCAACGCCACCCAGCGCAAACGCAGCGCCAGTAACGTCCAGATCACCCCGCTCAGCGCAGCCGCCAGCAGCAACAGTGCAGCGTGCAAAGGTACAGGCGCCAAGCGCCACACTTCAATGATCACCGCCAGCGCCCACCACGCCACACCCCAGGCCAGCAGAGCTGAGGACAAACGGCCACGGGGCAAGCGCCAGGCGCCGGGCATTGCCGCCAAGGCAATGATCATCGGCGTCCAGGCATTGCTCACGGGGTCGAGGGCAAACAGCGCGCCCGAAAGGACTTGCACAGCAATGCCACAGCGCACTACCACCGGCGAGCCGATACGCTGGCCCACCCATAGGGTCGCAAGGCCCGCAACTGCCCAACTGACGATGCTGCCTTGGGTTGAAAACAACAGCGGCGCCAGCAGGTAGGCGCAACCCAGGCCGAGTATGGCGAGCCCTGGAGCGCCGAGACGTTCCCAACGCCGGCTCTGCTCCGGCGCGGCTTTGTGTAGTTGGTAAAAACTGAACAACAGTGCAGCGCCCAGCAACAATGCCCCTAATGGAGGGCCCAGCAGCAAGGTGTCCTGGCCATCGCGCAGTTCGCTGAGGAAGGCGAGCAACGAACCCAGTTGCAACAGCAAGGCGAACGCCCGCGCCACGGGGCGATGCTGGCGTAGGCCGAGCCAGAAGATCCCGGCGCCTTCGACAGCCCACGCCGCAGCGGTCCAGCGTGCATCGAGGCCCAAGGGAATGGCCAGGCTGGCGAAGATCACCCCCAGGGCCAGACAGGTTTCCGTCAGGAGCCCGGCGCGCCCACCACTGAATACACGGGCCAAGACCATGTAAATAATGCCCAGGCCCAGCGCACTGAACGCAGCGGCGAACTCAAGGTGTTGCACCAGCGCGAACTGCAAGCCAAAGCCCACCAGCGGCGGGCCGAACAACAAGGTGCCGTCGACATAGTCGCCCTTGCGCAATTGCGTACCCAGGCTGTCGCCCTCGCCCATCTCCAGCAACTTGCGCCAGGCATACAACAGGCCGATTGCCAGGTACATCGCGAAAAACAGGAGCAGGAACGGCTCGGTGCTCCACAACAGCTCCGGCGTGTAGGAACGCATACCCCAGGCGAAACCGATCCCGAAGGTGCCCACAAAGCCGATCACATTCAGCAGGCGCCAGGCCTTGAACCAGGCAATCGCGAGAATGCCGGCATTGAGCAACGCAAAGTAACTGAACAACGCCACATGGCTTCCGGCGCCGGTCGATACCAGGATCGGTGCCGCAAAACCGCCCAAAGCCGCCGCACAGGCGAGGCCGAGGGCATCCTGGGTGATCGCCAGGATCGCTGAAAATACCGTGACGGCGACCAGCAACCCCATTGCCGCGCCGGGATCGATCAGCAGATGCACACGCATCGCCGCAAACACCGTGAGGTACAACACCGCAATGCCCGCGCCCTGCAGCATCAACCCGTAGTTGCTGTTGCGCAGCCGCAGCCACCAGCCCAGGCCCAGCAGGCCCACCGCAGCCGCAGCCACACCGGCATAACGCAGCTCGATCGGCACCACCATGCCTTCGGTGGCGTAGCGCAGCAGGAACGCCAGGCCGAGAAAGAGCAGCACCACCCCGACGCGCAGCACCGTGTTGCCGCCAAACAGCCAATTGCGTGCACCGTTGAGGGCACGCTCGATAAGGTTGGGGCCACGCGGGATGGCAGGTTCTTTAGGGGACGACGACGCAGCCGGTGCCCACACATCATCCGGCAGCGGCTGGCTCGGTTCGGCGACCATGGCTACAGGTGTCAGCTCGGCAGGCAGCTCCCAGACCAGCTCAGGCGTTTGGGCGACGGGGGTGGGTTCTGCCACGGCGGGCTCGACAAACACGCTGCTGGTTGCAGGCGCAGGCACTTCCAGTTGCCGCAGGCGCTCACCCAGCGCTATCAGCGACTTCTGCGTGGTTTCCAACTGACGCGCCTGTTGGTCCACCTGGGAGGACAGCTTCGCCAGGCGGATCGCCTGGCCAATGCCCAGCCCCAACAGCGCACCGATGCCCGCATCGCTGAACGACTCATCGAGCGTCCAGCCGAGCACCAGGCCAATCAGCATGAAAATCCATTGCATGGTCGATATTCCCTAGGCAAACCGGCGCCCAGTATATCGATGCAGAACCAATGTGGGAGGGAGCTTGCGCCCGATAGCGGTGCACCAGTCGACATATCTGCAAACTGACAGGCTGCTATCGGGGGCAAGCCCCCTCCCACATTTTTGGATCAGCGATGTTTAGTCGAGGGCTTTCCAGATCTCGGTCGCGTACTCCCTGATCGTCCGGTCCGAGCTGAACCAGCCCATGCGCGCCGTATTCAGCACCGCCGAACGCCACCACGCCTTGGAATCATGCCAATGCGCCTCGACCCGCGCCTGGGCGTCCCAGTACGAATCGAAGTCGGCGCACACAAGGAATCGATCGTAGTCGATCAACCCATCGATCAACCCCACGTAGCGGCCCGGATCATCCGGCGAGAACACCCCGCCGCGGATCGCTTGCAGCACATCGTTCAACCGATGGGAGGCGGCGATGTCCGGCCCGGCGTTGAACTCCCCGGCGTGTTTGCGGGCTTCCACTTGCTGCGCGCTGAGGCCAAAGATAAACATGTGCTCGGCCCCCACGCGCTCATGCATTTCAACGTTGGCGCCGTCCATGGTGCCGATGGTCAGCGCACCATTGAGGCCGAACTTCATGTTGCTGGTGCCCGAGGCTTCGAAGCCGGCGGTAGAGATCTGCTCCGACAAGTCCGCCGCCGGAATGATGCTTTCCGCCAGGCTGACGTTGTAGTTAGGCAGGAACACCACCTTGAGCAGGCCGCGCACGGTCGGGTCGTTGTTGACGGTGCGCGCGATGTCGTTGGTCAGCTTGATGATTAACTTGGCCTGGTGGTAACTGGCCGCCGCCTTGCCCGCGAAGATCTTCACGCGCGGCACCCAGTCGGTGCCCGGCTCGGCACGGATCGCCTGGTACAGCGCCACGGTGTGCAGCAGGTTGAGCAGTTGGCGCTTGTACTCGTGGATACGCTTGACCTGCACGTCGAACATCGCCGCCGGGTTCACCGCAATGCCCAGGCGCTCGTGGATGATGTCGGCCAGTGCACGCTTACTGTGTAAACGTTGCTCGGCAAACGTCTTGCGGAATGTCTGTTTCTCGGCAAAGGGTTCAAGCTCCAGCAGTCGCTCTTCGGGCTTGTCGAGAATGTCCGGACCGAGCGCCTCCACCAGCATGGACGTGAGCTTGGGGTTGGCCTGGTACAACCAGCGGCGGAAGGTAATGCCGTTGGTCTTGTTGTTGATGCGCTCCGGGTACAGCTTGTGCAGTTCGGAGAACACAGTGCTGCGCATCAGTTGTGTGTGCAGGCCGGACACGCCGTTGACGCTGTGGGAACCGAGGAACGCCAGGTTACCCATGCGCACACGGCGGCCGTTGTCTTCTTCGATCAGTGAGACGGCGCGCAGCACATCGAAATCGTGGATGCCTTTGGCGCGCAGCGAATCGATGTGCTGGGCGTTGATCAGGTAGATGATCTGCATGTGCCGGGGCAGCATGCGTTCCATCAGGCCCACAGGCCAGGTTTCCAAGGCTTCGGGCAACAGCGTGTGGTTGGTGTAGGAAAGGGTTTCAACGGTGACGTCCCAAGCCGCTTCCCACGGAATATCGTGCAAATCCACCAACTGCCGCATCAACTCGGCCACGGCAATGGACGGGTGCGTGTCGTTGAGCTGGATCGCCGCGTGTTCGCCCAGGCTCAGCACCGAGCCGTGCATGTTCTTGTGACGGCGCAGCAGGTCCTGCAATGAAGCGGAGACAAAGAAGTATTCCTGACGCAGGCGCAGTTCCTGCCCCGCTTCGGTGCTATCGGCTGGGTAAAGTACGCGGGAGATGCTTTCAGCCCGGGCCACTTCGGCGACAGCGCCCAAGTGGTCACCGGCGTTGAAGCGCTCCAGGTGCAAGTCTTCCACCGCACGGGCGCGCCACAGGCGCAGGGTGTTGACGCTGGCGCCACGCCAGCCGACCACCGGAGTGTCGTAGGCCACGGCCCGGACGGTTTCGTTGGGCGACCACACCTGAATCATCTTGCCGGAGGCATCCGCCAGGGTTTCGACGCTGCCGCCAAAGCCGATCGGGTAAATCACTTCGGCCCGCTCGAACTCCCACGGGTTGCCGAAATCCAGCCAACGCTCGGTCTGCTCCTGCTGCCAGCCATCGACAATCGCCTGGCGGAATAAGCCGTGCTCATAACGAATGCCATAACCATGGCCGGCAATGCCCAGGGTCGACATGCTTTCCATGAAGCACGCGGCCAGGCGGCCCAAGCCACCGTTGCCGAGCGCCGCGTCGGGCTCCAGCAGGCGAATGCGCTCCAGGTCGACACCCAGCTCGGACAACGCTTCGCGCGCAATCTCCAGCACGCCAAGGTTGCTCAGACTGTCGTAGAGCAGGCGGCCGATGAGGAATTCCAGGGAAAGGTAATAAACACGCTTCTGGCCTTTGCGGTAGATACGCCGCGTATGGTCCATCCAGTGGTCGACCATCTGGTCGCGGGCGGCCAGGGCAATGGCTTCGAACCAGTCGTGGTCGAAGGCGTGATCCGGGTCCTTGCCCACCGCGTAGGTGAGTTTGGTCAAGACGGCATCGCGGAATGCGGCTACCTCTGCTTCTCGTGCAAGTGGTTCCTGAGACATCAATTGCGACCTCGGGCGAGATAGAAGGAGTTGCTAGAGCCTAGACGGTCTGACAGGCGGTAGACGCGCTGGTTCGGCAGTTTTTTAACGCATTCACCGTTGTGTGAATTAGATGCAGGGGTCGTGCCCGATCTGCCTTTGAGCTGAAACCCAGAAAATATTGTTCAAAAAATCACCAATCCCGGTATGATCGCGCGCCCGGATACAGCCCCACCTTTTGGAACCCTGATGAAGCCTCAATTGATCGCCGCCGCGGAACCCGACCGTCTTGAAACATGGCAGAAATATTCCGCGCATATGTGCGGTGGTTGCGTGTCCAGCTGCTGCACGCTGCCGGTCGAAGTGAAGATCAAGGACCTGATCCGTATTGGCATCGTCGATGAATTCGAGCGTGGCGACCCGCCGAAGAACATCGCCAAGCGCCTGCAGAAGGAAGGCATCGTCGAGCGCTTCAATTCCAAATCCGAGATTTTTACCCTGCAGCGCATGAGCAACAACGATTGCCTGTACCTGGATCGTAAGACGCGCTTCTGCACTATTTATGACAAGCGCCCGGATACCTGCCGCAACCACCCGAAGATCGGGCCGCGTCCGGGATATTGCGCGTACAAGCCGAAGGAAGTGGTGCGCGAGACCACGTTCAAGACCCTCGACAAGTTCTGATCAGGGTTTTTCGGGGCTTTCAAGGGCCCTATCGGGGGCAAGCCCCCTCCCACATTTTGAACTGTGAACACCTTCAAGTGTGGGAGGGGGCTTGCCCCCGATGAGGCCAGTAAAGCCACCCCACAAAATGCAGGCGCAAAAAAACGCCCCCGGCCTTTCGACCGGGGGCGTTTTTCATTCAGCCTGAGTTAACTCAGTTCTTGGCTTTCTTGGCAGCGCGGGTACGCTCGCCTTCGTCCAGGATCTTCTTACGCAGGCGGATCGACTTAGGCGTGACTTCACACAGCTCGTCGTCCTGGATGAATTCCAGGGCCTGTTCCAGGGTGAAGCGAACAGGTGGAACCAGGGCGATGGTTTCGTCTTTACCCGAAGCACGCATGTTGTCGAGCTTCTTGCCTTTGGTTGGGTTGACGCCCATGTCGTTGTCACGGCTGTTCAGACCAACGATCTGACCGTTGTAGATCTCTTGACCGTGTTCAACGAACAGCTTGCCACGCGCCTGGAGGGTTTCCAGGGAGTAGGTCAGTGCCTTGCCGGTTTCTACCGAGACCAGAACACCGTTCTGACGGCCGGACATGTCGCCGGACTTCATGGTGTCGTAGCGATCGAAGATCGAGGTCAGGATGCCAGCACCGTTGGTCAGGGTCAGGAACTGGTTACGGAAACCGATCAGACCGCGAGCAGGGATGTTGTATTCCAGACGCACACGGCCTTTGCCATCCGGCACCATGTTGGTCAGGTCGCCTTTACGCAGGCCCATCTCTTCCATGACCTTGCCCTGGGATTCTTCAGGGGTGTCGATGGTGACGTTTTCGAACGGTTCCTGCTTCACGCCGTCAACTTGACGGATGATCACTTCAGGACGACCAACGCCCATTTCGAAGCCTTCGCGACGCATGGTTTCGATCAGTACCGAGAGGTGCAGCTCACCACGGCCGGAAACCTTGAACTTGTCAGCCGAGTCGCCTTCTTCAACGCGCAGTGCAACGTTGTACAGCAGCTCTTTGTCCAGACGCTCCTTGATGTTACGGGAGGTCACGAACTTGCCTTCTTTACCGCAGAAAGGCGAGTCGTTTACCTGGAAGGTCATGGAAACGGTTGGCTCGTCAACGGTCAGAGGCTTCATCGCTTCTACCGCGTCCGGGTGGCACAGGGTATCGGAGATGAACAGCGAGTCCATACCGCTGATGCACACGATGTCGCCAGCTGCAGCTTCTTCAACGTCGATGCGGTGCAGGCCGTGGTGGCCCATCAGCTTCAGGATACGACCGTTGCGCTTTTTGCCGTCGGCGCCGATAGCGACAACCGGGGTGTTCGGCTTGACGCGACCACGGGCGATACGGCCAACGCCGATAACACCCAGGAAGCTGTTGTAGTCCAGTGCCGAGATCTGCATCTGGAACGGACCGTCACGGTCAACAGCCGGCGCAGGTACGTTGTCGACGATCGACTGGTACAGCGGGGTCATGTCTTCAGCCATGTCGGTGTGGTCCAGACCGGCAATACCGTTCAGGGCCGAGGCGTAGACGACTTTGAAGTCCAGCTGTTCTTCGGTGGCACCCAGGTTGTCGAACAGGTCGAAGATCTGGTCCAGAACCCAGTCCGGACGCGCGCCTGGACGGTCAACCTTGTTGATGCACACGATCGGACGCAGGCCGGCTTCGAAGGCCTTCTTGGTCACGAAACGGGTTTGCGGCATAGGGCCGTCTTGAGCGTCAACCAGCAGCAGAACGGAGTCCACCATCGACATTACGCGTTCGACTTCGCCGCCGAAGTCGGCGTGGCCCGGGGTGTCCACGATGTTGATGTGGTAGCCGTTCCAGTTGATGGCGGTGTTTTTCGCCAGGATGGTAATACCGCGCTCTTTTTCCTGGTCGTTGGAGTCCATCACGCGCTCGTCGTTGAGCTCGTTGCGCTCCAGGGTGCCGGACTGACGCAGGAGTTTGTCTACCAGGGTGGTTTTACCATGGTCAACGTGAGCAATGATGGCGATGTTACGTAGATTTTCGATCACTTGTGTATCTCGATCAGAGGATTCGGTGTGCTGACAGGTCGTGGCAGCGATTAACAGTAGAGTCAGGCCTTGCCGTTACAGCTTGACGGCAGAGTCGGGGGGCCGGTGACGCAGGCCACAGGCAAACAGCCCCGGGCTCTTAGCTCGGTCGATAAACGCGCACATTGGCATGCCCCTCACTGAGCAAATGGTGGGCATGCAGGCGACTCATCACGCCTTTGTCGCAATACAGCAGGTACTGACGGCTGTTATCCAGTTCCTTGAAACGCGCGTTCAATGCATAGAACGGCAGCGTTTGTACGTCGATGCCGGCGATTTCCAGCGGCTCATCCTCAGCGGCATCCGGGTGACGGATGTCGATGACGATCTGGCCGGCCAGGGCTTCGCTGACTTCTTCGATCTTGATGTCCTGGCCCAGCTCGTCGATGACGCGATCGATCGGGACCAGTTTGGCGTTCTCGAGCGCACGCTCCAGAATCGCCATGTCGAATTCTTTCTCTTCATGCTCCACGCGGTGACGCTTGGCGTGGGTCTTGGGGTTCACCGAGATGACCCCGCAGTACTCGGGCATGTGCTTGGCAAAATCGGCGGTGCCGATCTGCTCTGCCAGGTCGATGATGTCCTGCTTGTGGCTGGCGATCAGTGGGCGCAGTACCAGCTTCTCGGTAACACAATCGATGATCGACAAGTTCGGCAGCGTCTGGCTCGATACCTGGGAGATCGCTTCACCGGTGACCAGCGCGTCGATCTGCAACTGGTCGGCGATCCGCGAGGCAGCGCGCAACATCATACGCTTCAATACCACGCCCATATGACTGTTATCGACTTTGCCGAGAATTTCGCCCAGCACTTCCTCGAACGGCACGCTCACAAATAGCACGCGTTGGGAGCTGCCGTACTTCTTCCAGATAAAGTGCGCAACTTCCATCACGCCCAATTCGTGTGCACGCCCGCCCAGATTAAAGAAGCAGAAGTGGCTCATGAGGCCGCGACGCATGATCTGGTAGGCCGCCACCGTGGAATCGAAACCGCCGGACATCAGTACCAGGGTCTGTTCCAGAGCGCCCAGCGGGTAGCCGCCGATGCTGTTGTGCTGGCTGTGGATCACAAACAACCGTTGGTCGCGAATTTCCATGCGCACTTCAATTTGCGGTGCTTTCAGGGAAATTCCGGCAGCGCCACACTCGCGACGCAGCTTGCTGCCGACATATTTCTCGACGTCCATGGAGCTGAAGCTGTGCTTGCCGGCACGCTTGCAGCGCACCGAAAAGATCTTGCCGGTAAGCGAGTCGCCGTAGTGCTGTTTGCACTTCTCGGTGATGTCGTCGAAGTCGCCCAGCGGGTACTCATCCACCTGCAGGAAGTGCGCGATCCCCGGCATGCAGCTCAGGCGCTCGGTCATGTCCTTCAAGGCTTTGGGCTCGGTGACACGGGTTTCCAGCTCGAGGTTGTCCCACACGCCGTTCACCACCACAGCCGGGTCCAGATCGCGGAGCACGGCACGGATGTTCTTGGCCAACTGACGGATGAAACGCGTCCGTACCGGTCGGCTTTTGATGGTGATCTCGGGGAAGACTTTAACGATTAATTTCATGGAAACAGCGCGCGCCGGGCCTGCTGAAAAAGGGGGGCGCGGATTATAGCGGAAATCGCTCAAGGTTTAACCAGTTAATATGCACAGCAGGCGCAACGCACTAAATGGGTGCACCTGCACGCCTTTGCGCTACATTGAGGTGCGCTATTTTCGGGCTTTTGTCGTAATGCACCGTTATAGGGGCGTTTTTGGAACAGAAAACCCATGTTGGCGCACTGGCATGCAATTTGCTCTCTTGTGAGGCAGGTTGCCATGGCGGAGTATCCGCGCCGGCATCACCCACATTCTAAGGGCTAACTCCACTACCCCAGCCCGAAGCCACCCGGAGGACACTATGTCGAAGTCGGTTCAACTCATCAAAGATCATGACGTTAAATGGATTGATCTGCGCTTCACGGACACCAAAGGCACTCAGCACCACGTGACCATGCCGGCTCGCGACGCGCTGGATGATGCTTTCTTCGAAGAAGGCAAAATGTTCGACGGTTCCTCCATCGCTGGCTGGAAAGGCATCGAAGCTTCCGACATGATCCTGATGCCGGACGACAGCACTGCTGTTCTCGACCCGTTCACCGAAGACCCAACCCTGATCATCGTCTGTGACGTGATCGAGCCTTCGACCATGCAAGGCTACGACCGCGACCCACGTGCGATCGCCAAGCGTGCCGAGGAATACCTGAAGTCCACCGGTATCGGCGACACCGTATTCGTAGGCCCGGAGCCAGAATTCTTCATCTTTGATTCGGTCAAGTTCAAGTCCGACATTTCCGGCTCCATGTTCAAGATCTTCTCCGAACAAGGCTCCTGGATGTCCGACCAGGACGTGGAAGGCGGCAACAAAGGCCACCGTCCAGGCGTCAAGGGAGGCTACTTCCCGGTTCCGCCATTCGACCACGACCACGAAATCCGTACCTCCATGTGCAACGCCATGGAAGAAATGGGCCTGGTCATCGAAGTGCACCACCACGAAGTGGCCACTGCCGGCCAGAACGAAATCGGTGTGAAGTTCAACACCCTGGTCGCCAAGGCTGACGAAGTACAGACCCTGAAGTACTGCGTACACAACGTGGCTGATGCCTACGGCCGTACCGCGACCTTCATGCCTAAGCCACTGTACGGCGATAACGGTTCGGGTATGCACGTTCACCTGTCCATCGCCAAAGAAGGCAAGAACACCTTCGCAGGCGAAGGTTACGCCGGCCTGTCCGACACTGCCCTGTACTTCATCGGCGGCATCATCAAGCACGGTAAGGCCCTGAACGGCTTCACCAACCCGTCGACCAACTCCTACAAGCGTCTGGTCCCAGGTTTCGAAGCTCCGGTAATGCTGGCCTACTCCGCTCGCAACCGTTCCGCCTCGATCCGTATTCCTTACGTGTCCAGCCCACGTGCTCGCCGTATCGAAGCGCGCTTCCCGGACCCGGCAGCCAACCCATACCTGGCCTTCGCGGCACTGGTCATGGCCGGTCTGGACGGTATCCAGAACAAGATCCACCCTGGCGACGCCGCCGACAAAAACTTGTACGACCTGCCGCCTGAAGAGGCCAAAGAGATCCCACAAGTGTGCGGCAGCCTGAAAGAAGCCCTGGAAGAGCTGGACAAGGGCCGTGCGTTCCTGACCAAAGGCGGCGTATTCAGCGACGACTTCATCGATGCCTACATCGAGCTGAAAAGCGAAGAAGAAATCAAGGTTCGCACCTTCGTACACCCACTGGAATACGAGCTGTACTACAGCTGCTGATCCGGTAGCGCTGCTTAACGTGGCGTGACGAAAAAGACCTCCTTCGGGAGGTCTTTTTTTTGCCTGGGGTTTAGCTGGCCGGGGGATGGCGGTCGAGCATCTGGCCGACCATCTGCGTGCCCGGCGCACTCAGTTGGTGAATGGCCAGGGTTGTGGATTGGGGGTTGGCTTGAACATTTTCTACATTCCTCAAGTGAGGCCGCCTTCGCTTCGCTACTAAACGAAAGGGTGGCAGCTGCGCGCGGGTTAGTAGACCGGTGAATGTAGAAGCCCGGCGCATCCAAGGATGCCCTGCGCGCAACCACCATCAAGCACAGGCTTTAGAAACCTGATTGATGGAGAATGCACGACCTACAATTCGAATCCAGGCTACTAAACCTGATCGCTGATGAGCAGCGACCGAGCAACCTTAGAGACGACAAGCCAGCCGTACAAGCCGGCGGATTCTGGCGTAACTGCAGGCAAGCACGCAAGTTAAGGTAGCCTCTGCCTGACGCCGCTGTAGACCTGCAAACCCAATCAAAAAAGGTGGGAGGGGGCTTGCCCCCGATTGCAGTGTGTCAGCCAGCCCATCTGGCACTGACACTCCACCATCGGGGGCAAGCCCCCTCCCACAAGGAGATCTTCAATGAAACATAGACTTGTGTTCGCCCTGTTGTTCGCAAGTGCCAGTGCCAGTGCCGCGCCGCCCACCCTGGAGCCGCTGCTCAACAGCATCGCCGAACGCCTGGAGATCGCCGACCAGGTAGCCCTGAGCAAATGGGACAGCCACAAGCCGGTAGAGGACAAAAAGCGCGAACAAGAAGTGATCGCCAGCGTCGTCGCCCAGGCACCGAGCTACAAATTGGCGTCTGCCGCCGTCGAGCAGTTTTTCTCGGCGCAGATCGAGGCGAACAAACTGGTGCAGTACACCCATCTGTCAGACTGGCAGTTCCAGGGCAAGGCACCTGACGATCCACGCCCCGACCTGGTGAAACAGATCCGCCCGCAGTTGGACGAATTGCAAAAACGCCTGCTGCAGCAATTGGCTGACTTCACCCCGCAGCGCACCGATCCACAGTGCCCACAATGGCTGGCCGAAGCCGTGCATGAGCCGCTGAACGATCCGTTGCGTCAGCTGGCGATGATCCGCGCCACGGCCGAACTGTGCACTGGACCTACTTGATTTGAGGACCCGTCCTGCATCTTCACCGAGGCCGGCAGCCATAGCCTGACTGTTCATTTATCGAACAGGATGGAACCATGATCACCCTCAAGTGCTGGATTGCAGCAGCGGTGGGTTTGTCGTTGCTTGGCTGCGGCACCCACCCAAAGAACGCCGTACACATCGAAAAAGAGGTGTTGCTTGAACGCAGCGCGTCATGGGATGGCACACCTTACAAAGCCTACCCCTCAGGTCCGCCGCAACTGACGCTCATACGCCTCAAGATCCCTGCGCACACGCAATTGCCCTGGCACACTCACCCAATGCCAAATGCCGCCTACATCGTTTCGGGAGAGCTGACCGTTGAAACCCGTAAGAGCGGGCTGACGCGCACCTTGAGGCAAGGGCAAACCCTTGCCGAGATGGTAGGCATTGAGCATCGCGGTATTACCGGCAACACCCCGGTCGAGCTGCTGGTCTTTTACGCGGGCCGTCCGGGCATGCCACTTTCCGAACAACACTGATCCATCCCCCACTCCGGATCGTTTTCACCGCGCCCTGAAAACGATCCACTCGCCACTTCCTGAACAACCTTCACAAAACCGCACTATATTGGTGCGATAGGCTGCACCCTTCCCACTTGCCCAGCCCATTTTGGTTCGAAACTTCCCGTGCAAGCTGGCAGAACGCCACAGTTTCGCGCCTGAAACACCCATTTCAGGGCTTTCACGCTTCTTTTCGGAGCCTTGGTTTGGTTTTTGCATTTTCCATGTATCAGCGTGTGCCTCAAGCCCGCGCCTTGCTCCAAAAGAGGTCCTGATGACCATCAGCGATGCACTGCACCGTTTGCTACTCGACAACCTGACCACCGCGACCATCCTGCTCAATGACGACTTGCGTCTTGAGTACATGAATCCGGCGGCGGAGATGCTCCTGGCCATCAGCGGCCAGCGCAGCCATGGGCAGTTCATCAGCGAATTGTTCACCGAGTCGGCCGAAGCCCTGAGTTCGTTGCGCCAGGCGGTGGAGCAGGCACACCCGTTCACCAAACGCGAAGCGATGCTCACCGCCCTCACCGGCCAGACACTGACCGTCGACTATGCCGTGACCCCCATCCTGAGCAACGGCGCGACGTTGCTGCTGCTGGAAGTACACCCGCGCGATCGCCTGCTGCGCATCACCAAGGAGGAAGCGCAGCTGTCCAAGCAGGAAACCAGCAAGATGCTGGTGCGCGGCTTGGCCCATGAGATCAAGAACCCACTGGGCGGCATTCGCGGTGCGGCGCAGTTGCTGGCCCGTGAGCTGCCGGAGGAACACCTCAAGGACTACACCAACGTCATCATCGAGGAGGCCGATCGCCTGCGTAACCTGGTGGACCGCATGCTCGGCTCCAACAAGTTGCCGTCACTGGCGATGACCAATGTGCACGAAGTGCTTGAGCGCGTCTGCCAGTTGGTGGAAGCCGAAAGCCAGGGCTGCATCACCCTGGTGCGTGACTACGATCCGAGCATTCCCGACGTATTGATCGACCGCGAACAGATGATCCAGGCAGTGCTCAACATCGTGCGCAATGCCATGCAGGCCATCAGCAGTCAGAATGAGCTGCGCCTGGGTCGCATCAGCCTGCGCACCCGCGCCCTGCGCCAGTTCACCATCGGCCACGTGCGCCATCGCCTGGTGACCAAGGTCGAAATCATCGACAACGGCCCGGGCATTCCTGCGGAACTCCAGGAAACCATTTTCTTTCCCATGGTCAGCGGCCGCCCGGACGGTACCGGGCTGGGCCTGGCCATCACCCAGAACATCATCAGCCAGCACCAGGGTCTGATCGAATGTGAAAGCCATCCCGGCCACACCACGTTCTCGATCTTTCTGCCTCTGGAACAAGGAGCCCCATCGACATGAGCCGTAGTGAAACTGTCTGGATCGTCGATGACGACCGTTCTATCCGCTGGGTCCTCGAGAAAGCCTTGCAACAGGAAGGCATGACCACCCAGAGCTTCGACAGCGCCGACGGGGTGATGAGCCGCCTGGCGCGCCAGCAGCCCGATGTGATCATCTCCGACATCCGCATGCCCGGCGCCAGTGGCCTGGACTTGCTGGCGCGGATTCGCGAGCAGCACCCGCGCCTGCCAGTGATCATCATGACCGCGCACTCGGACCTGGACAGCGCTGTCGCGTCCTACCAGGGCGGTGCCTTTGAGTACCTGCCCAAGCCGTTCGACGTGGACGAGGCGGTGGCACTGGTCAAGCGCGCCAACCAGCACGCCCAGGAACAGCAGAACCAGGAAGCCCCACCGGCCCTGACCCGCACCCCGGAAATCATCGGCGAAGCGCCGGCGATGCAGGAAGTTTTTCGCGCCATCGGGCGCTTGAGCCACTCCAACATCACCGTGCTGATCAACGGCGAATCCGGCACCGGTAAAGAGCTTGTCGCTCATGCACTGCACCGCCACAGCCCACGGGCGGCCTCGCCGTTCATCGCGCTGAACATGGCGGCGATTCCCAAGGACTTGATGGAATCCGAGCTGTTCGGCCATGAAAAAGGCGCGTTCACCGGCGCGGCCAACCTGCGGCGCGGGCGTTTTGAACAGGCTGACGGCGGCACCTTGTTTCTCGATGAAATCGGCGACATGCCGGCCGATACCCAGACCCGCCTGCTGCGGGTGCTGGCTGACGGTGAGTTCTATCGCGTTGGCGGGCACACGCCGGTCAAGGTCGACGTACGCATCATTGCGGCAACCCACCAGAACCTGGAAACCCTGGTACACGCCGGCAAATTCCGTGAGGACTTGTTCCATCGCCTCAACGTGATCCGTATCCACATTCCACGCATGTCGGACCGTCGCGAAGACATCCCGACCCTCGCCCGTCACTTCCTCAGCCGCGCCGCCCAGGAGCTGGCCGTCGAGCCGAAACTGCTGAAAAGCGAGACCGAGGAGTACCTGAAGAACCTGCCGTGGCCGGGCAACGTGCGCCAGCTGGAGAACACCTGCCGCTGGATCACCGTGATGGCGTCCGGGCGCGAAGTGCATATCAGCGACCTGCCACCGGAGCTGCTGAGCCTGCCGCAGGACTCTGCACCGGTAACCAACTGGGAGCAGGCGCTGCGCCAGTGGGCCGACCAGGCCCTGGCACGCGGCCAGTCGAGCCTGCTGGACAGCGCTGTGCCGGCCTTTGAGCGGATCATGATCGAGACCGCCTTGAAACACACCGCCGGTCGCCGTCGCGATGCCGCCGTGTTGCTGGGCTGGGGCCGCAATACCCTGACGCGCAAGATCAAGGAACTGGGGATGAAGGTCGACGGTGGGGATGATGACGAGGGTGATGAAACCTGAATCTCGGATCCACTCAAGACCCAATGTGGGAGGGGGCTTGCCCCTCCCACATTTGGACCTCTACAAGGTTCCAGCACCGTGCACCGCTTCAACGCACCGTGAACCGGCATCGAGCATGGATCTGGTAGCGAAAGCCAGAGCCTCACTCAATAGAACCCCCGAGCCGAAAACACCAAAGCCCCGTATTCCGGGGCTTTGCGCTTTCTGGCGTAATTTTTTGGCACATATTGCGAATTTTGGCACGCGCCCTGCAATAACCCTGGTACTACCCAGTTTCGGGGACCTTGGTACAGGCAGGCCGAGAATCCCCTCTTTACACCCGGGGTGCTTGATGCGAATCGCGTCGCGCTCCACACCGCTTTGGGGAACCTCGGTACAGGCAGGCCGGGGATTCCCTCTTTAACACCGAAGCTTTGCAAGCTTCACCCCGTTTTGGGAGCCCTGGTACAGGCAGGCCGGGAACTCCCTCTTTTATTCCTCCTGGAGATGGATCTCCAGCCGCCAACGGCCATCGGCCTTCTCGCCCTTCCACTCCCCACGCAACGGTCGCGCCGCCACCAGGTTCAGCAGCAGGCCGCCATCGGTCTTGCGTATGCGCCAGTTCACGTCCTTGTCATTGACCTTGAGCCGTCCACTCGCGGCCTTGCCCTGGGCGTCGAACAACAGCGCCACAGTGCCGTCGACGTGCTCGCCGTGCAACTTGGGTTCGCCGTTGAACCACACCACCACGCCGTCCCTCGCGGTCTCGACCTGTTGCAGTTCGACCGGCTCCGGGGTGGTCAGGCGACCGATCATCAGGCCGACCATCATGCCGACAATCGCCAAAGAGCCCATGACCCTCGGCATAAGCTTCGGCCTCGGGTCCTCTTCGAGGGTAGAATGCAGCGCATCTTTGCCTTCGGAGCCGTGCATGTTTCACGTCATCCTTTTTCAACCAGAAATTCCGCCGAATACCGGCAACGTTATCAGGCTGTGCGCCAACAGTGGCTGCCACCTGCATTTGATCGAACCGCTGGGCTTCGACATGGACGACAAGCGCCTGCGCCGTGCCGGGCTGGATTACCACGAGTACGCCACGCTCAAACGCCACGCCGACCTGGCCAGTTGCCTGGAAAGCCTGGGCCACCCACGGCTGTTCGCGTTCACCACCAAGGGGTCGCGGCCGTTCCATGATGCCAGCTTTGCCGAGGGCGATGCGTTCCTGTTCGGCCCGGAAAGCCGGGGCCTGCCGGCCGAGGTGCTCGACGCCCTGCCCGACGGCCATCGCCTGCGTTTGCCGATGCGCGAGGGCTGCCGCAGCCTGAACCTGTCCAACACCGTGGCCGTCGCCGTCTACGAAGGCTGGCGCCAGCTCGGCTTCAAATAACACACATAACAAATGTGGGAGGGGGCTTGCCCCCGATGACGGAGTGTCAGTCGACATCTATGTGACTGATCCACCGCTATCGGGGGCAAGCCCCCTCCCACATGGGGTCCTGCACCGGGTTCGAGATTACTGAACCGTCGACGAACCTTCCTGTTGCATGCGCTGCAGCTCTTGCGCGTACAGGGCATCGAAGTTCACCGGAGCCAGCATCAGCGCAGGGAACGAGCCACGGGTGACCAGGCTGTCCAGGGTCTCACGGGCATACGGGAACAGGATGTTCGGGCAGAACGCGCCCAGGGTGTGACTCATGGACGCTTCGTCCAGGCCCTGGATCAGGAAGATACCGGCCTGTTGCACTTCAGCGATGAAGGCCACTTCTTCGCCATTCTTGACGGTCACGGACAGGGTCAGCACGACTTCGTGGAAGTCGCCTTCCAGTGCCTTCTGGCGGGTGTTCAGGTCCAGCGCAACGCTTGGCGTCCATTCCTGACGGAAGATGGCCGGGCTTTTCGGCGCTTCGAACGACAGGTCACGCACGTAGATGCGCTGCAGCGAGAACTGTGGCGCTTGGGCTTCTGCAGCTTCGGTGTTCTGTTGGTCAGTCATCGCAGATCCTTGTGATCTTGAGGTCTTTTAGGGTTTAGGAGTCAGACGAGCAGCAGCGCATCCAGTTTACCGGCGCGCTCCAGGGCGAACAGGTCGTCGCAGCCACCGATGTGCCTGGCGCCGATCCAGATCTGCGGCACGGACGTGCGCCCCGCCTTCTGGGCCATTTCGGCGCGCACTTGCGGTTTGCCGTCGACCTTGATTTCTTCGAAGGCAACACCCTTCTTCTCAAGCAGGGCCTTGGCCCGCATGCAGTAAGGGCACCAATCGCTGGAATACACGACAACCTGGCTCATATCACTTCACCAGCGGCAGGTTATCGGCGCGCCAGCTGCTGATGCCACCGGACAACTTGGCGGCGGTGAAACCGGTCTTGAGCATTTCGCGGGCGTGGGTGCCGGCGTGCTGGCCTTGGGCGTCGACCAGGATGATGGTCTTGGCCTTGTGCTTTTCCAGCTCGGCCAGGCGCGCGATCAGCTTGTCCTGAGGAATGTTCAGGGCGCCGACGATGTGACCGGTGGCGAAATCCTTGGCCGGACGAATGTCCACGACAACGGCCTCATCCTTGTTGACCAGCGCGGTCAGCTCCGCCGTGCTCAGGCTGCGGCCACCGCGGCTCAATTCATGAGCGATCAGCAGCGCCAGCAGGATAACGAAGGCACCCACGAGCAGGTAGTGGGCAGTGGCAAATGCAATCAGGTGATCAACCATCAAGGAGGTTCCAGGGCGTTAAAATGGCGGTAAGTATACACAGCCGCCAGGGGGGGCCAACCCCCGTAAAGCGGTGACGTGGTCGGAACTTCGCTTTAAACTGCCACTCCCTTTTCAATTGTCTTCCTTTATTACCGCCGCGAGAGGATCTATGACTACTACGCCTAAACCTTTGGTCCTGATAATTCTCGATGGCTTCGGACACAGTGAAAGCCACCACGACAACGCGGTATACGCGGCCAACAAGCCTGTCCTCGACCGCCTGACCGCCACCGTACCCAACGGCCTCATCTCCGGCTCGGGCATGGACGTGGGCCTGCCGGACGGCCAGATGGGCAACTCGGAAGTCGGCCACATGAACCTCGGCGCCGGACGAGTGGTGTATCAAGACTTCACACGCGTGACCAAAGCGATCCGCGATGGCGAGTTCTTCGAGAACCCGACGATTTGCGCGGCGGTCGATAAAGCAGTGGCTGCCGGCAAGGCCGTGCACTTCATGGGCCTGTTGTCCGATGGCGGCGTCCACAGCCACCAGGACCACCTGGTCGCCATGGCCGAACTGGCCTTCAAGCGCGGCGCCGACAAGATCTACCTGCATGCCTTCCTCGACGGCCGCGACACCCCGCCGAAAAGCGCGCAATCGTCCATCGAACTGCTCGACACCACCTTCGCCGCCCTCGGCAAGGGCCGCATCGCCAGCCTGGTGGGCCGTTACTTCGCCATGGACCGTGACAACCGCTGGGACCGCGTCTCCCAGGCTTACAACCTGATCGTCGACGGCCAGGCCGAATTCAACGCCGCCACCGCCCAGGAAGGCCTGGAAGCCGCCTACGCCCGTGGCGAAAGCGACGAGTTTGTCAAAGCCACCACCATCGGCGAGCCAGTGAAGGTCGAAGACGGCGACGCCGTGGTGTTCATGAACTTCCGCGCCGACCGCGCCCGTGAGCTCAGCCGTGTGTTTGTCGAAGACGGCTTCAAGGAGTTCGAGCGCGCCCGCCAGCCAAAAGTGCAGTACGTGGGCCTGACCCAATACGCCGCCAGCATCCCGGCCCCCGCCGCCTTTGCCCCGGGCAGCCTGGACAACGTGCTGGGCGATTACCTGGCAAAAAATGGCAAGACCCAGCTACGCATTGCCGAAACCGAAAAATACGCCCACGTAACCTTCTTCTTCTCCGGTGGTCGCGAAGAGCCGTTCCCGGGTGAAGAGCGCATCCTGATCCCATCACCAAAGGTCGCCACCTACGACCTGCAGCCGGAGATGAGCGCGCCGGAAGTCACCGACAAGATCGTCGACGCCATTGACCACCAGCGTTACGACGTGATCGTAGTCAACTACGCCAACGGCGACATGGTGGGCCACAGCGGCAACCTGGAAGCTGCGACCAAGGCCGTGGAATGCCTGGACCTGTGCGTCGGCCGTATCGTCGACGCCCTGGAAAAGGTGGGCGGCGAAGCGCTGATCACGGCCGATCACGGCAACTGCGAGCAGATGTCCGACGAATCCACCGGCCAGGCCCACACTGCTCACACGACCGAACCGGTGCCGTTCATCTACGTCGGCAAGCGTGATTTCAAGGTGCGTAGCGGTGGCGTGCTGGCGGATGTGGCGCCGACCATGCTGATGCTGATGGGGCTGGAGAAGCCGGTGGAGATGACCGGGACTTCGATTCTGGTCTGATTTCCAGCTTCACCGAAAAACAATGTGGGAGGGGGCTTGCCCCCGATTACGGTAGATCAGCTGACACCTATGTGGCTGACACACTGCAATCGGGGGCAAGCCCCCTCCCACATTGGATCTGCGGTGTTTGGAACATGTCTTTTTGCCATACCACTGCCACTCGGCACCTATCTTGCGCTACAGCCCGAATTGGGCGTTTTTTTTGCCGCGCTTGGCGGGCATACTAGGCCGTCCATTTCCCTGGTGTCGCCCGCCTCTATGCTTCGCGCCTTGATTACCCTTGCTCTTGTCTGCCTGCTCCAACCGGCGTTTGCCGACGAGCGCGCACAAACCCAACAACAGTTGGACGCTACGCGTCAGGACATTACCGAGCTGAAGAAACTGCTCGGCAAGCTCCAGGAAGAGAAATCCGGAGTGCAGAAAGACCTGCGCGGTACGGAAACCGAGATGGGCAAGCTGGAGAAGCAGGTCCAGGAGCTACAAAAAGAATTAAAGAAGAGCGAGTCGGAACTGGAGCGACTCGACGCTGAGAAAAAAAAACTCCAGAGCGCCCGCGTTGAACAGCAACGCCTGATCGCGATCCAGGCCCGTGCCGCCTACCAGAACGGCCGCCAGGAATACCTCAAGCTGCTGCTCAACCAGCAGAACCCCGAGAAATTCGCGCGCACCCTCACCTACTACGACTACCTGAGCAAGGCCCGGCTGGAGCAACTTAAAAGCTTCAACGAAACCCTGCGCCAGTTGGTCAACGTCGAACAGGAGATCGCCAACCAGCAGTCGCAGCTGGAAGACCAGAAAAGCGCCCTCAACGCCCAGCGCGACGAGCTGGACAAGGTTCGCAAGGAGCGCCAACTGGCCCTGGCCAAGCTCAATGAGGATGTGAAGGCCCGCGACGCCAAGCTCCAGGCCCGCGAGCAGGACCAGGCCGACTTGGCCAAAGTGCTTAAAACCATCGAGGAAACCCTGGCACGCCAGGCACGCGAGGCCGAAGAAGCGCGACAGAAAGCGCTGATCGCCCAGCAGGAAGCCGAAAAAAAGCGCCAGCGTGAGGCCGAGCTGGCCGCCACTACGGATGCGCCAGCACCGCGTAAACCGGCGCATGCAGCGCCTGGCCCGCTGGTTTCCAGCGCCGGCGAGTCGTTCGGTGGGCCTTTTGCTTCGGCCCGCGGCAAACTTCCATGGCCAGTTGATGGTCGATTACTGGCACGCTTCGGGGAAACCCGTGGCGATGACACCCGCGCCAAGTGGGATGGGGTGATGATCAGCGCCTCCGCCGGCAGCCAGGTCCACGCCGTTCATGGCGGGCGTGTGGTGTTTGCCGATTGGCTGCGGGGCGCCGGTTTGCTGGTGATTCTCGACCACGGCAATGGCTATTTGAGCCTTTACGGCCACAATCAGACATTACTCAAGTCGGCAGGTGATGTTGTAAAAGCCGGTGAATCCATCTCCACTGTGGGTAACAGTGGTGGCCAGGACACTCCGGCGCTGTACTTCGCTATTCGTCAGCAGGGTCGCCCGAGCGATCCCGCACAATGGTGCCGCTCCCAAGGATAGGGGCGCATCTACATTAGGAGTTCGTTCGACATGCTGCATTTGTCCCGCCTCACTTCGCTGGCCCTGACGATCGCCCTGGTGATCGGCGCGCCCCTGGCTTTCGCCGACCAGGCTGCCCCGGCCAGCACGGCCGCGACCACCAAGGCGCCGCTGCCGCTGGACGAGCTGCGCACCTTTGCCGAGGTCATGGACCGGATCAAGGCCGCTTATGTCGAACCTGTAGACGACAAGACCCTGCTGGAAAATGCCATCAAGGGCATGCTCAGCAACCTCGACCCGCACTCCGCCTACCTGGGACCGGAAGATTTTGCCGAGCTGCAGGAAAGCACCAGCGGCGAATTCGGCGGCCTGGGCATCGAAGTCGGCTCCGAAGACGGCAACATCAAGGTCGTCTCGCCGATCGACGACACCCCGGCGTCCAAGGCCGGCATCCAGGCCGGCGACTTCATCGTCAAGATCAACGGCCAGCCGACCCGTGGCCAGACCATGACTGAAGCCGTCGACAAGATGCGCGGCAAGATCGGCCAGAAAATCACCCTGACCCTGGTACGCGACGGCGGCAACCCGTTCGACGTGACGCTGACCCGGGCGACCATTGTGGTCAAGAGTGTGAAGAGCCAGCTGCTGGAGTCGGGCTACGGCTACATCCGCATCACCCAATTCCAGGTCAAGACCGGCGACGAAGTGGCCAAGGCCCTGGCCAAGCTGCGCAAGGACAACGGCAAGAAGCTCAGCGGTATCGTGCTCGACCTGCGCAACAACCCGGGCGGCGTGCTGCAGTCGGCAGTGGAAGTGGTCGACCACTTCATCACCAAGGGCCTGATCGTGTACACCAAGGGCCGCATTGCCAACTCCGAACTGCGCTTCTCGGCAACGGGCAACGACCTCAGCGAAAACGTCCCGTTGGCCGTGCTGATCAACGGCGGCAGCGCCTCGGCGTCGGAGATCGTCGCCGGCGCCCTGCAAGACCAGAAGCGCGGCGTGCTGATGGGTACCACCAGTTTCGGCAAAGGCTCGGTGCAAACCGTGTTGCCGCTGAACAACGAACGTGCGCTGAAGATCACCACGGCGCTGTACTACACGCCAAATGGTCGCTCGATCCAGGCCCAGGGCATCGTGCCCGACATCGAGGTGCGCAAAGCCAAGATCACCAACGAGATCGACAGCGAGTACTACAAAGAAGCGGACCTGCAAGGCCATCTGGGCAATGGCAACGGCGGCGCCGACCAGCCCACCGGCAGCGGCAAGAAAGCCAAGCCGATGCCACAGGACGATGACTACCAACTGGCCCAGGCGCTGAGCCTGCTCAAGGGCTTGAGCATTACGCGCAGCCGTTGATATGCGTTTTGCCCTGATCATCGCCGTGCTGTGCAGCCTGGCCGGAGTCGCCCATGCGACCCCGGCCAACGAGCCCAACAAAGCCTACCTGACCCTTATCATCGACGACCTCGGGCAAAATCTGCCCAGGGATCGTCGCGTGCTGGCCCTGCCCGGGCCGGTGACCACGGCGATCATGCCCGACACGCCCCATGCCGCCGAATTCGCCCGCGAAGCCCACAAGGCCGGCAAGATCGTGATCCTGCACATGCCCATGGACCCGGCCACCGGCCCGTTCGCCTGGCACCCGGAGTTGCCCATCGAGGAACTCGGCAGGCGCCTGGACGCTGCCTTCAAGGCAGTGCCCTACACCGCGGGCATCAACAACCACATGGGCAGCCGCATGACCGCGCAGCCCGAGGCCATGGCCTGGTTGATGGGCGAACTGCAACGGCGCAACAAATTCTTTGTCGACAGCCGCACCAGCGCCAAGACAGTCGCCGCCGCCGAGGCGCAGAAGATCGGCCTGGCCAGCGTCTCGCGGGACGTGTTCCTGGACGACGAACGCACCGAAGCGGCAATCACCACGCAGCTGCAGAGCGCAATCAAACTGGCGCACAAACAGGGTTCGGCGGTGATGATCGGCCATCCCTACCCGCAAACCCTGGCGGTGCTGGAGCGCGAGCTGCCCAAGCTCAAGGCCCAGGGCGTGGAGTGGATCGATATCAAGTTGATGATCAGCGTGCGCAGTAACCAGGCAATGGCCGGCCATGGCAAGAATGGCAAGTACTAGATAGCTACCGTACTGCCCAGCTGACATTCCTGAATAGTCGAACCTTGCGCTCACTCTTTCAGGACATGCCATGAACACGCTCCACCACTTGATTTCGGGGCTGCTGCTCTGCAGCCTTTCCAACCTGCTTATCGCGGCACCAAGGGACTATGGTGAAGGCCTTGCCAACGCCAGCCCGCCCAGAATGCTCGCCAATGCGCAGCATCAGCACGCCCATTGGACTGGCGTCGGTCGCATCCGCAATGAAGCCCAGGCCCTCTGCACCGCCTCCCTACTGGACACCCGCGACGACGCAGGCAAGTCCGGCCCGGCCTATGTGCTCACCAGCAGCCACTGCCTTCATCGCCATAACGGCGGGGTACAAAAAGACCTGGATATCAAAGGCAACATCAGCTTCAACTACTTCGACGACACGCTGGAGAGCCTCAAGACCTTTCCGTTGAAAACCCTGAAATGGAGCAGTAGCCAGGGAGTGGACCTGGCGATCGTCGAGCTGAAAGCTTCGCTTGCCGATTTGCTGAAGGCAGGCATCGCCCCTTTGAAACTGGCCGAAGCGGTCCCCGCCGACGGGGTCGATATCCTCGCGCTGGCTGCACCGGAATGGGACACCCTGCATCTCTCCGCCTGCGCGCAGCAAGCCTCGCGCGAACTGGTGGAACAGCCGTTCGTGTGGCGGGTGACCATGAAAAACCAATGCCAGGGTATCGGCCGCGGCGGCTTCGGCGGGCCACTGCTGGAGCGGGCGACTAATACGCTCTTCGGCATTCTCAGCACCAGCACTTCAGGCCAGACCGAAGAACGCAAATGCCAAAGGGACGCGCCCTGCGAGGTCAACAACGGTATGCCCACCTGGCACTCCGAAACGAACTACGGCAGCCCGGTGACGTTCCTCAACCGGTGCTTTGTCGAAGGCGTTCTGAAAGCCGACAGTGAACACTGCGAACTCTTCCCGACCACCACCATTTCCTTTCGGCACCCGGACCCCATCCAGCAATACTTCGTCAAGCGACCCGACGGCACACACAAGGATATCGTGCCGCGCTGGAACCTTTCCTTCACGACCAACACTGCGCTCTATCGCTACAAAACCACTCGGCGCGCCATTGATTGCGAAAAACCGGAGCTTTACAGCACCCCGATCAAGGCGCAGGACGCGTACGTGAATGACGCCATCGGACCGGAAACCGGTATGCACATGCTGTGTATCGTCGGCTTGGATTCCGAGGAACAACAGGCGACCAACGGCATGATGAAAAATGCCCTGACCCTGGCGGTGGAACTGGCCGAACCCGGGCCGGCACGCACGCCGAACTTGAGCATCAGCCTGGATAAACAGGGGCTGGCGGCCTACACCGTGATCTGGAAGCTCGCGCCGCCATTCATGCATCGCTACTCCTACAAGTTCGGCCCGGCCACCACGACCGATTGCCTCAGGCCAGTCGATTACCTGGCCTTTCCGCCCCCTCCCGTGGAGGAGGAGGACGAACCTATCGAGATATTTTCCACGCTCAATGACTCCCCCAGCACGCGAACAGAGCAGTACGCACGGCTGATCACCGTTCGGGACAGACCCTACAAGATCTGCACCTACGCCTACGACCAGGCTGACCAACCCTCAGCACTGCGCGTGGACTTGCTCAAACCCCGCTAACCGGTCCGGCTCGACCACATCGAGAGACAGAACCATTCCATCCACAAGGAGTACCCCCATGGAACCCATCCAAGTCAAAGACCTGCTGATCAACTTCACTTCGGAGTTCACCCCACTCTGGAACGACCAAGGCTCGGGCGCCAAAAAGTCGGCCAGCTTTTGGCGCCCGAGCACCAGTGCCGATCACTTGATCTCGTTCTCCTCATTGGGAGATGTCGCTCACCCGAGCCATGACAATTTGAATCATCGCAAGACCGTCGTTGTTGTCAGCGAAGCCAACAAAACCAACGGCACCGCACTTCGCCAACCGAAAGACTTCATAGAAGTCTGGAACAGTCGCGGCACAGGCGCCAACGCTGATATTTCCATCTGGCAGCCGGTCCCGCCTGATGGCTATGTGGCCCTGGGTACCGTATGCGGCGTGGGCTATCAACGGCCTTCGCTGAACACCGTGCGCTGTGTGCGGGCTGACCTGGCCGTGCCGGCTTACGTTGCCGATCACATCTGGAATGACAAAGGCAGTCGCGGCCAAATCGACTTCAGTGCCTGGGACGTCATGCCGCCGACCGCTCATCCTGGAGAGGCTTACCTGGCACCAGGGACATTTTTCGGGGTGCGGGGCTATGCAAAGCCCGAAGCGCCCGGGTTAGCGCATGCCTTGCATATCCCCCTGACCGAGGTGGCGGGGCACGAGCTCCCGGCCCCGCCCGCACCGTCTGCAGACGGGCAACCTTCAACCCTGGACGCCGAAGAGTCCTTGCATGTCTGCCAACTCCCCTGGTTTCTAGTCTCCGACCCGGAGCTGCCAGCCGACGAGCAACCCTTGCGGTCCCCCTTCTACAGGCTGCAAAGACGCGACAAGTACGTACTGGTCGATGTGGCGCGCAACCCAACGACCACCAGCCAGACCTTCAAATGGACGATTACCAAAGGCTCGCCCGGTTTCGCAGCCAACTTCCTCAAGTGGGCCACGGGTGTCGACATGACCGAGGCATGGACAGGCCATTCTCTCAGAACCAACCCGAAAAGCTCGGTAAGGCTGGGCAGTGCATTCACTCACTCGAGCGTTTCGTCCAAAGGCTGGACCGCCCCGCAAACCACCGACATCGCTGCATATGTCCCGGCCCACAAGACCGTGGCAGCCTATGTGCTCGAAAGCGAGTACACATTGCTGCGCAGGGATGCCAGCCCCCTGGCAACATCAGTGACCTACACCAATACCGAGCAGGTGTATTTCAGTGAGGCAAATACCACCGATTCCGTAGAGGCCGAGCGCCCGCAGCCCGTGCCCGCAAAGGAGCCGCCACTAGAGGTAACGCCCCATGATGTCAGCCACGACCCCCTCGTCTCGTAACTGATCCAACGCCGCTTGAAGCCTGCTCACTACTTCATCCGGCACCTGCTTGTTGAGCGCCAGGTACAGTTCGGCGCTGTTGAAACGCAGGATTGTCTTGAGCCCGGAGACCCCGATCTGGCGCGCCAGATAACGCCCGGCGGGGTCGCCGGTGGCCCACAGGTCGATCTGGCCATCCAGCAGCTTTTGCGCGTTGTCCTGGTCGCGCAGCACGACGACCGGGTTGAGTCCCTGCTTTTCCAGGGTCTCGGCGATGGCATCGCCCTTGTAGGCACCGATCCTGTAGCGGCGCGCGTGCTCAAGGTCGTTCAGCTGGATCTTGCTGTCGGCCTTGGCCAACAGCACCCAATCGTCCGGACCGATGGGGCCGACCCATTTGAACAGCGCCTCCCGGTCCGGCAGGCGCGCCATCACGAACACGCCGTAGCCTGGTTTCTCCAGGGCGAGCTTGTAGATGCGCTCCCAGGGGAAACGCAGGGTGAGATTGTAGGAAATGCCCGCACGCTTGAAGGTTTCGCGCACGATGTCCACGGCGATGCCTTCGATGTTCTCGTCCTTGGCGAAGTTCTTGCCGTTTTTCGCCATGTTGTAGGGCGGGAAGTTTTCCGTCAGCAACACCAGGGAGGCGTCGGACGGTTCCTCGGCGCGGGCCGGAACGGTCAACAGGAGGGACGTACTGGCAAGGGCGAGCAGCAGGTGCTTGAACATGAAAGTTACCGGAATCCATGGCAAGCGCAGAGAGTGCCTCTGGCCTGCCATGGTGTCCAGCAGCGTTTAGCGAACGACGATACCGCGCGCCGCCATGTAGGCCTTGGCCTCGGGAACGGTGTATTCGCCAAAGTGGAAAATACTCGCCGCCAGTACCGCGCTGGCGTGGCCTTCGATCACGCCGTCGGCCAGGTGCTGCAGGTTGCCGACGCCGCCGGAAGCGATCACCGGGATGCCCAGCGCATCGCTGATGGCCCGGGTCACGCCCAGGTCGAAGCCGTTTTTCATGCCGTCCTGGTCCATGCTGGTCAGCAGGATTTCACCGGCACCCAGGCCTTCCATCTTCATCGCCCACTCCACCGCGTCCAGGCCGGTCGGCTTGCGACCGCCGTGGGTGAAGATCTCCCAGCGCGGGGTTTCGCCCGGGCCGGAGACTTTCTTGGCGTCGATGGCGACCACGATACATTGCGAGCCGAAGTGCTGTGCGGCCTCGCCCACGAACTCCGGGTTGAACACCGCCGCCGTGTTGATCGAAACCTTGTCCGCGCCGGCATTGAGCAGGTTGCGGATGTCTTGCACAGTGCGCACGCCACCGCCCACGGTCAGCGGGATGAAGACCTGGCTGGCCATGCGCTCGACGGTATGCAACGTGGTATCGCGGCCGTCGACACTGGCGGTGATGTCGAGAAAGGTAATCTCGTCGGCACCTTGCTCATCGTAGCGGCGGGCAATTTCCACCGGGTCACCGGCGTCGCGGATGTTCTCGAACTTGACGCCCTTGACCACGCGACCGTTGTCGACGTCCAGGCAAGGGATGATGCGTTTGGCCAGCGCCATGGTCAGTCCTCAGCCGTTGTAGGCATCGCAGTAAGCCTGGGCTTCAGCGACGTCCAGGGTCCCTTCGTAGATCGCACGGCCGGTGATGGCGCCGATGATGCCGGGCGCCTTGGCGTCCAGCAGCGACTTGATGTCGCCCAGGTTGTGGATGCCGCCGGAAGCGATCACCGGGATCTTCGTGGCGGCCGCCAGCGCAGCAGTGAATGGCACGTTGCAGCCCTGCATCATGCCGTCTTTGGCGATGTCGGTATAAACGATGGCGGAGACGCCGTCGGCTTCAAACTGCCTGGCCAGGTCTATCACCTGCACCGTGCTGATTTCAGCCCAGCCGTCGGTGGCGACGAAACCGTCCTTGGCGTCCAGGCCCACGATCACTTTGCCCGGGAACGCGCGGCAGGCTTCGGCGACGAACGCCGGGTCTTTCACCGCCTTGGTGCCGATGATCACGTAGCTCACGCCGGCCTTGACGTAGTGCTCGATGGTTTCCAGGGAGCGGATACCGCCACCGATCTGGATCGGCAGGTTCGGGTAACGCTTGGCAATGGCGGTGACCACTTCACCGTTCACCGGCTGGCCTTCGAAGGCGCCGTTCAAGTCCACCAGATGCAGACGACGGCAGCCCCCTTCCACCCATTTGGCGGCCATGCTCACCGGGTCATCGGAGAACACGGTGGAGTCTTCCATGCGGCCTTGGCGCAGACGTACGCAGGCACCGTCCTTGAGATCGATAGCGGGGATAATCAGCATCTGGCAAACCTTATTCGATATTCAGCAATGCTTGGGAAATCAGGGTTTCTCAAGCGACCACAGGTCGCTTTCGATGCTTTCGAACCTTTCTTTAAGGAGCGTCTGCGCGTCGAAAATCGCCCTGTTGTAATAGTGCGGAGCCACTTCGGTGGTGAACAGTTCGAGGATCTCGGCGACCTCGAACGACCCCAGCTTGAGCTCGAAGCGATCTTCCATGAAACGCTTGATCTTGAGGGTAGCCTCACTCTCCTGTTCAGGCGTGAGGTTCAAGACCGGCTGCTTCGGCTTCCTGGCCATTACCAGCGCCCGTCCCAGGCGGCGAAGTTCTGCAGCAATTGCAGGCCATGGGTATGGCTCTTCTCCGGGTGGAACTGCACGGCAAACCGCGAGCCTTCGGCCAGTGCAGCGGCGAAGTCGACGCCGTAGTGCCCGCCACCCACCACCTGGCCCGGCTTACCGGCGGCAATGTAGTAGCTGTGCACGAAGTAGAAGCGCGCCATGTCCGGAATGTCGTGCCACAGCGGGTGATCCACCGCCTGGCTGACTTCGTTCCAGCCCATGTGCGGGACTTTCAGGTGAGCGCCGTCTTCATGCAGGTCTTTGCCGAAGAACTTCACTTGCCCAGGGAACAGGCCGATGCAGTCGACGCCCTCATTCTCTTCACTGCGGTCGAGCAAGGCTTGCATGCCCACGCAGATGCCGAGGAAGGGACGGTCCTGGCTGACTTCGCGCACCAGGCTGTCAAAGCCCAGGCGGCGAATCTCGGCCATGCAATCGCGAATCGCGCCGACGCCGGGAAACACCACGCGATCGGCTTCGCGAATCACGTTGGCATCGCTGGTGATCAGTACCTTGCCGGCCCCTACATGCTCGAGGGCCTTGGCCACCGAGTGCAGGTTACCCATGCCGTAATCGATAACCGCGACCGTCTGCATTACAGGACGCCCTTGGTCGAAGGCATTTGCCCGGCCATGCGCTCATCCAGCTCCACAGCCATGCGCAGGGCGCGGCCGAAAGCCTTGAACACGGTTTCGATCTGGTGGTGGGTGTTGGTGCCGCGCAGGTTGTCGATGTGCAGGCTGACAAGCGCGTGGTTGACGAACCCCTGGAAGAACTCCTGGAACAGGTCGACGTCGAAGCCGCCCACGGTGGCGCGGGTGTAGGGCACGTGCATCTGCAGGCCTGGACGGCCGGAGAAGTCGATGACCACACGCGACAGCGCTTCGTCCAGCGGGACATAGGCATGGCCGTAGCGACGGATGCCTTTCTTGTCGCCGATGGCCTTGGCAAACGCCTGGCCGAGGGTGATACCGACGTCTTCCACCGTGTGGTGGTCGTCGATATGCAGGTCGCCCTTGCTGACGATATCCAGGTCGATCAGCCCGTGACGGGCGATCTGGTCCAGCATGTGCTCAAGAAAAGGTACACCGATATCAAATCGGGCCTTTCCGGTGCCATCCAGGTTGATCGAGGCTTTGATCTGGGTTTCCAGAGTGTCGCGCTCGACGGACGCCTTACGTTCGGCCATCACCAGCTCCGCAAAATCATTGGGCGAAAAAGGCAGCCATTATAGGGGCGCGGGCGCCAAACAGAAACATCGGAGGGGATAAGACTGATGGAGTGTCGGGGATAGACATGTGCATACATGTGAGAACCCGCTTTTGTGGAGCTGGCTTGCCTGCGATGCAGGCACCTCGGCTTTTCAGTTGCACCGAGGTGATGCCATCGCGGGCAAGCCCGGCTCCCACAGGAACCGCGCCCACAAAATTTTTGCGGTGTTAGTGGAACAGGACTGCGGTCTTCTGCAGGGTCACCCACACACCCCACGCCAACGGAATACCCACCACCAGCCAGGCAGCGATCGCCAATGGCACGGTGCCCGGGGCTGCTTTCCACTCCAGGGAAGTGGTGGCATCCGCGCCTTTGTCATGGCCCAGCGCCTGTTCGGCGGCCAGTTCGGCGTCGGTCATGAAGTACTTGTCCGCCACCGGACGGACCAGCAGGTTGCAGATAAAGCCCAGCACCAGCAGGCCAGCGAGGATGTACAAGGTGATGTCATAGGCCGCAGCGCGTTCAACGCCGATGCTCAGTTGATACTCACGCAGGTAGTTCACCAACACCGGGCCCAACACGCCAGCCGCCGCCCAGGCGGTCAACAGGCGACCGTGGATCGCGCCGACCATTTGCGTACCGAACAGGTCGGCCAGGTAGGCCGGGACGGTCGCAAAACCACCGCCGTACATCGACAGGATGATGCAGAACGCCGCCACGAACAGCGCCACGTTGCCCAGGTGCCCCAGGTTCGGGATCAGCGCGTACAGGGCAAAGCCCAGGGCGAAGAACACGAAGTAGGTGTTTTTGCGGCCCAGGTAGTCGGAGAACGACGCCCAGAAGAACCGGCCACCGATGTTGAACAGGCTCAACAGGCCAGTGAAGCCCGCCGCAATGGCGGCGATGGAGGCCAGTTGACCGGCGTCCAGCTGGCCGAATGGCACATCCACACCCAGCAACTTGCCGCCGAACACTTCCTGCAGCAGGGGCGAAGCCATGCCGAGGATGCCGATACCGGCGGACACGTTCAGGCACAGCACCAGCCATACCAGGCGGAATTGCGGGGTTTTCCACGCCACGTTCACGTGTACGTGACGGTGGGTGATCATTGCATTGCTGGCTTTTTTCGCCGGCGCGGTCCAGCCTTCAGGCTTCCAGCCGGTCGGCGGGACGCGGTAGGACAAGGCGCCACCGATCATGAACACGAAGTAGATCGCGGCCATCACCAGGAAGCTCTGCCACACGCCCACGCTGGTGGGCGTAGCAAAGTGACCCATCAATGCCGCTGCCAACGGGGCACCCACCATCGCGCCACCGCCGAAGCCCATGATCGCCATGCCGGTGGCCATCCCGCGCTTGTCCGGGAACCACTTGATCAGGGTCGACACGGGCGAGATATAGCCCAGGCCCAGGCCGATACCGCCAATGACCCCGGAGCCGATCCACATCAGCCAGATCTGGTGGGTATAGATCCCCAACGCCGAAATCAACAGGCCGCCACACCAGCACAGCGCCGAAACAACGCCCGCCTTGCGTGGCCCGGCATGTTCCAGCCAGCCGCCCCAGATCGCTGCCGAGCAGCCCAGGAAGATGAAGAACAGCGTGTAGATCCAGCCCAGCATGGAGATGGGCCAGTCGCATTGGGACGAAAAGACTTGAGCGATAAAGCTCATGTCCGGCGCGCAGGCGACCGGTTTGGTGATACCAAGCGCTTTGGACAGTGGCAGCCAGAACACCGAGAACCCATAGGCCATGCCGATGCACAGGTGGATGGCCAAGGCGGCCGGCGGAACCAGCCAGCGGTTGAAGCCGGGCTTGGCGATAATGCGTTCCTTGGACAGGAACGCAGGCTGCGCGGCAGATGAAGCTGCCGCAGTGCTAGTGCTCATTGGTGTTTCCCCCAGTTGTTAGTATGTGTCCGTCAGGCGCTCTCTCCCTCGGCCTTGCACGCAAAGCGCGGCCGTTTTGTTGAGTGAAGCTCCGTTTTAGGCGCGACGTTAAGTCGCAGAAGGCGGACGAACATGCAGAGATTAGCATCTGTGGATGACAGAAAAACCAAACTGCCATCACCTTTTTCAGGAAATCTGCTTTGTTTGACGTCAAAAACCCGTTTCCCGGCCCCTGGATACAATGTAACGATCGGGGCACTGACGCAGGCCGTCGGGCGTTATACTCTGCGGCTAAATTTTGAAATCGACATACAAGGACTCGCCCATGAAAGCGTTCGGCAAAATCCTGGGTCTGGTACTTCTCGGGCTGTTGCTGATCATTGTGGCCCTGGGCTTTGCCCTGACCCACCTCTTCGATCCCAACGACTATAAAGATGAGATCCGCCAGATTGCCCGCGACAAGGCCCACATCGAGCTGACGCTCAATGGCGATATCGGCTGGAGCCTGTTCCCCTGGCTCGGGCTGGAACTGCACGAAGCCAGCGTGGCGACCCTGACCAACCCGACCAAACCGTTCGCCGACTTGCAGATGCTCGGCCTGTCGGTACGGGTTTTACCGCTGCTGCGTCGTGAAGTGCAGATGAGCGATGTGCGTGTCGAAGGCCTCAACCTGCGCCTGAACCGCGACAAACAAGGCCATGGCGATTGGGAAGACATCGGCAAAAGCGCCAATGAGCCGAGCGCCAGCGCACCCGCTGCCGCGGAACAGGCCGCCGAGCCCGAGCCGGAGAAACCCTCGAAACCTATCCGGCTGGACATCGACAGCCTGACCATCAACAACGCCCGCATCGAATACAACGACGAGCAGACCGGCAAGCAGTTCAGCGCCGAAAGCATCCAGCTGAGCGCCGGCGCCGTGCACGAAGGCGCCAGTATTCCGGTGAAGCTCACTGCCTTCTTCGGCACCAACCAGCCGGTGATGCGCGTCAAGACCGAACTCAACGGCAACCTGCGCATCCAGCGCGCCCTCAAGCGTTATCAGCTGGAAGACATGAAGATCACCGGCGAAGCCACGGGCGAACCGCTGCAAGGCAAGACCGTGACCTTCTCCACCCAGGGCCAACTGCTGGTGGACCAGGCGGCCAATATCGCCGAATGGACCAACCTGAAGCTCTCGGCCAACCAGTTGCGCGCCTTGGGCGAGCTTAAGGTCAACGACCTGGACAAGACCCCGCAGCTCAGCGGCGCCCTGTCCATTGCCCAGTTCGACCTGGCCAAGTTCCTCGACAGCGTCGGCCACCCCCTGCCACCGATGGCCGAGGGCAGCCTGAGCAAGGTCGAACTGGTCAGCCGCCTCAAGGGCACCCCGACCAGCCTGGCGCTGGAAGACCTGAACCTGAAACTCGACGGCAGCACCTTCACCGGTCGCCTGGCGGTGGACGATTTCGCCAAACAGTCCCTGCGTGTGCAGCTCAAGGGCGATACATTCAACGCCGACAACTACCTGCCGGCCAAGTCCGAATCCGCCAAGGGTGCAAGCGCCGCACGCCAGGCCGAGGTGCAGAACAGCGAAGCCGGTGCCATGGCCGCCGGCGGCACCACGCCATTGCCCGACGCCCCGACCAAGGGCGCCTGGAGCACCGACAAGCTGCTGCCATTGACGCGCCTGCGCACGCTGGACGTGGATGCCGACCTCGCCTTCGGTCAACTGACCCTGAGCAAATTGCCGATCCAGAATGCGGCGCTCAAAGCGTCCGGCCTCGACGGCCAACTCAAGCTCGACACCTTGAGCGGCGGTCTCTACAACGGCACCTTCCAGGCCAACGGCAGCCTCGATGTGCGCCAGGATATTCCGGTGCTGGCGTTGCAGAGCCGGATCAAGCAGGTGCCGGTCGAGCGCATCCTGCAGGCCCAGGGGCAGAACCCGCCGGTAAAAGGCCAGATCACCCTGGACAGCAACCTCACAGGCCGCGGCAACAGCCAGAAAGCCCTGATCGACAGCCTCAACGGCACCGCCAGTTTCGTGATCAACAACGGCGTGCTGCTCAACGCCAACCTTGAGCAACAACTGTGCACCGGCATTGCCCTGCTCAACCGCAAGACGCTGAGCAGCACGCCGCCAGGCAAGGACACGCCGTTCCAGGAGCTGAAAGGCAACCTGACCTTCCGTAACGGTGTGGCCAGCAACCCTGACCTGAAAGTGCGCATCCCGGGCCTGACCGTCAATGGTAACGGTGATGTGGACTTGCGCGTGCTGGGCATGGACTACCGCGTCGGCATCATTGTCGAGGGCGACCAGCGCGAAACGCCGGACCCTGCCTGCCAGGTCGGCTCCAACTTCCAGGGCATCGAAGTGCCGCTGCGCTGCCGTGGCCCGCTGGAGCTGGGCGCCAAGGCCTGCCGCCTGGACAAGGACGGCTTGACCCAGGTCGCCATCAAGGCGGCCGGCAACAAGCTTAGCGACAAGCTGGAAGAGAAGCTCGACAAGGTGAACCCGCAGTTGAAAGATGCATTGAAGGGCCTGTTCAAGCGATGAGAAACGAGCAGTTTTCAGAGGCCGTGCTCAATTGGTACGACCGCCACGGTCGCCATGACCTGCCCTGGCAACAGGGCATCACGCCTTATCGGGTGTGGGTCTCGGAGATCATGCTGCAGCAGACCCAGGTCAGCACGGTGCTCAATTACTTCGACCGCTTCATGGCGTCATTGCCAACGGTCGAAGCCTTGGCCGCCGCGCCGGAAGATGAAGTGCTGCACCTGTGGACCGGCCTGGGTTACTACACCCGGGCGCGCAACCTGCAAAAGACCGCGAAGATTGTCGTGGCCGAGTACGGTGGCGAGTTTCCCAGGGATGTCGAAAAGCTCACCGAGCTGCCCGGTATCGGCCTGTCCACCGCCGGCGCGATTGCCAGCCTGAGCATGGGCCTGCGTGCGCCGATCCTCGACGGCAACGTCAAGCGCGTGCTGGCGCGGTTTACCGCACAGGAGGGCTACCCCGGCGAACCCAAGGTGGCCAAGCAGCTGTGGGCCACCGCAGAGCGCTTCACGCCCCAGACCCGCGTCAACGCCTACACCCAGGCGATGATGGACATGGGCGCCACCCTCTGCACCCGCAGCAAGCCCAGCTGCCTGCTGTGCCCGCTGGAAAAACATTGCGAAGCCCACATGCTCGGCCTGGAGACGCGCTATCCGATCCCCAAGCCGCGCAAGACCATCCCGCAAAAGCGCACGCTGATGCCGATGCTGGCGAATGCCGAGGGCGCGATCCTGCTTTACCGTCGCCCTTCCACCGGGCTGTGGGGCGGCCTGTGGAGTTTGCCGGAGCTGGATGACCTGCAAGACCTGGAACACCTGGCCCACCAGCATGCGCTGGAACTGGGCAACCAACAGGCGCTGCCGGGGTTGATCCACACCTTCAGCCACTTCCAGCTCGCCATCGAACCCTGGCTGATCCAGGTCGAGGAAACCGCCCATCACGTGGCCGAGGCCGACTGGCTCTGGTATAACCTCGCCACCCCGCCGCGCCTGGGCCTTGCCGCCCCGGTAAAAAAACTGCTGAAACGCGCGGCCGACGTATTGAATGCAGGAGTGTCGTCATGACCCGCACCATCATGTGCCGCAAGTACAAAGAAGAATTGCCCGGCCTGGAACGCCCTCCGTATCCAGGCGCCAAGGGCCAGGACATTTTCGAACATGTCTCGGCCAAAGCCTGGGGCGACTGGTTGAAACATCAGACCCTGCTGATCAACGAAAAACGCCTGAACATGATGAACGCCGAAGATCGCAAATACCTGGCGGGCGAGATGGACAAGTTCTTTTCCGGCGAGGAATACGCCAAGGCCGACGGCTACGTGCCGCCTGCTCAATAATTGATCAAAAACCGGGGCCGGCACGTAAGCGACGGTAATAATTAAATATTTTTCGAAAACTTGCTTGACGACCCCCTGAAAAACCCGTTTAATGCGCCCCGTTGCCCAGATAGCTCAGTCGGTAGAGCAGGGGATTGAAAATCCCCGTGTCGGCGGTTCGATTCCGTCTCTGGGCACCACTATTCAGTTTCAAGTGGTGCAAACGTCATTTGAAACACACAAAAACCCGCCTAGTGCGGTTTTTTTGTTGTCTGTCGTTTATTGCGTTGTCCAGGGGCGGCCTACGCCACCCCGAAACGAACGACCTCTATTACTTCAACAAGAACACCATCAGCGGATTGTCGTTCAGCCGCCCTTCAAACCTTGGCGTCTGCTTCTCCAGAGGCGTTCCTTGCAGCAACGCGGTTTCCTTGCGCGACACAATTGCCCAGGCGGGTCGAGGCAAAGTCCCCAGTCGCTCTATTTCGCTGCCTTCGATAAAGATCGGTTGCTCATCATGGTCCAGGTTCATCATGTAGCGCACCGCCCAAGTGTCTCGGCCGAGATTGATGAACACCAGCGGCCCCGGCTGCGCGGCACGCAACGCCTCCACCTGGCCGACAAACTTCCGGGTATCGAACTGCATATCCTTGGAGGGCTCCACCACAGTGACCAACACCACCCACTGCGCCATCAACGCGATCAGGCTGAGCCACACCAACCGCCCTCCCCGATGCCAGACGATCAGCGCCGCCACCTGCAGCACCACCAGCCCGCCAATCAGCAGCGGCAGTGAAACCGCCGGCCAGTAACCGTGCTTCTGCCAGCCATGCCGACACACAAAGATCGCAACCACGCACAACGCCGGCAGCGCGACGACAAGCGCTTCGTAGCAGCGGCGCACGCCCGTGAGCCAGCCTTGCGCCTGGAGCAGCCCATAGGCCGCGACAGCCGCGAACATCGGCACCATGGGCAGGATGTAATAAGCGCGCTTGAAGTGCGGTATCGACAGCCCGAGCAAGATCATCAAGCCGCAGGCACCTAACCGCGCGACCAGTTGCATGTCGCCCTCAAACCGCTCGGGCCAGCGATGACGCAGGGCAATCATCGTAGCGAGCGCCAATGGCACCACCGGAAAATAGCGGTACAGACTCAGCTGGAAATAGAAGTAGAACGGCTCTCCGGTTTCATCCAGGCGCCCGCCGACCTGCATCTTGAACACCTCATCGGCAAACGCGTCGCCCCCACTGATGCGCGCCAGCTTCACCAGCAGCCACCAACAGGCTGCCAGCAGCACCACGCCGACGATGCCGTGAATCAGCACCTGTTTCACACGCTCGCCAGGCTTGGCCAGCGCCCAATACACACACACCACACCACAGACCTCGATCAACCCCAATGGCCCGCGTATCGCAAAACCCAGGACAAACAGCGGGAACACCGCAAGCCGCCTCCAGCGTCCGCCGCTGTGCAGCAGGTAGAAACTGCCTACACAGAGCAACGCCACCATCTGGTCCAGGCATACCGAGCGGGACTTTTCGAGCAGTTGGGTGGTGAGCAACGTCAGCAGCACCGTGAGCAGTGCCCACGGCCGGCTCGCAGGCACCAGCAAGCGATAGATCACCGCGACTACGCCAGCAGAAGCCAGGGCGGTCGGCAGGATATTCGCCAGATGGTTGGGCGCACCGAACAGCCTGGCAAATACATAACTGAAGAAGGTCGCGGTGCCGGGATAATCCGCGTAGGGCAGGCCATAGGTGGTCGGGAAAAAGCTCACGCCATGGCGAAACATCTCTTGCAGGAACAGCGCCCATCGCCCATCAAACCCTTGGGGCTGTTGATCCCAGATGCCCAGGGTGAACAACAATAGAGCGAAGAGGAAAATCCCTGAGGATTCCAGGCGAAAACGGTTGCGGTGATCCATCGGTTGACCTGTCAGGTAAGGGGCGCCGACTTATGGTGCCGACCGCCCTGCTGAATAGCGCCTGAACAGACTGGAAAATTTGTGCGTCTACCGACCTGCGGGCCACACCCACTTCGGGATCAGCCGCACGTAAATCAACTCCCCGACCAGTTCGACCAGGGTTTGCAGGATCACCGCCGTCGCCGCCAACCCGCGCACATCGTCGGGAAGGGCCAGCGCCAAGGGCAGCACCACCAACGAATTGCGTGTCGATGCACTGAATGTTACCGCCCGCGCCGTTGCGGCCGGGAGCGCAAACAGCCGCGACGCCAGCGCACCCATCAACGGTGCCAACAGCAGAAAGCCGATATACACCGGAATCACCGGCAACAGCAGGTTGATATCCCGCACCACGGAAGTGATTTGCGAACCGATCACCACAAACAACACCAGCGCCATCGCCGGCACGGGCAGCCACGCCCAGGCGCTGCTCCACGCGTTGACGACAGATGATCGCCGCGCCAGGGAAGTCGTGAGCACTGCCAGAATCATCGGCATCACAATCAACAACAGGAATGCTTCGACAAATGGTCCCGCCTCCACCACGACCTCAGACTGCGGCCCCAGCATCAACCCCAAGTACAACGGCAACAGCGCCAACTGCAGCAGCAACAGCACCGGCGTCGCCGCCAGCATCAGCCGTGAGTCGCCCTCGCCAATATGCGTAAACACCACCACGTAGTCGATGCAAGGCGTCAGCAACACCAGCAACGCACCCACCAGCAACGCCGGGCGCCCGACCAGGCTTTGGGTCAGCGCCCACACCAGCAAGGGCACCAGGATGAAGTTGGCCAGCAGCAATGCCGACAGGAAGCGCTTGTTACCCAAGCCTTGGCGCAGGTCCAGAAACGGTATTTGCAGGAACATCGCGTACATCAGCACGGCGATGGCGGGGGTGACCAGTGCGCTGAGATCGTGGGCGAATGAAAGGGGAAGCAGACCGAAAACGACGGCCAGAAACACAGTGACGAGGTAGATCGGAATCTGGTTGTGTTCGAGGGCATCGCGGGTCATAAGATGGTCTAGTCGAATCGAAAGAGTGCAAGGTTATGCATCTACCGGCTCCAGGTCGAGCGACGCAAGCAGGCGATCCAATCCGTCATTTGATAAACCACCAAATGACAGCGCAAGTGCTGGCAAACTGAGCAATTGTTTCTAAAAAAACAAGAAACCGATCCAGGTCGAGAAACCAATGAATTTGAACGACGCCTCTTTACCATTGCCTCCAGTCCCGCCTGCACGCGATCACAGCGAACCCTTCAAGGAACCCGCCGCCGACGGCCATATCCTGGGCGGCTTCGCCTGGCGCCATATCAGGACCGACCCCGCACGCCCGGTGGTGATCATCAACGCCGCCACCTCCGTACGCTGCCGCCACTACGCTCGCTTCGCCGACTACCTGTTCGCCAACGGCTTCGATGTCATCACCTACGACTACCGTGGCATCGGCGAATCCCGCAACGGCTCGCTGCGCCACTTCAAGGCCTCGTGGTCGGATTGGGGCGTGCTGGATTTCGAGGCGATGCTCACGCGTGCGCAACGGGAGTTCCCAGGGCAGCCGATTGACGTAGTCGCCCACAGCTTTGGCGGTTGCGCGGCAGGACTCGCGGCGTCGGGTGCTGTTATTCGACGGATCGTCACGGTGGGCGCACAGTTCGCCTACTGGCGCGATTACGCACCAAGCGGGCGCTGGCGCATGTTTGCCAAGTGGCATGTGGTAATGCCGCTGCTGACGGCACTGTGCGGATACTTCCCCGGCAAGCGCCTGGGCTGGCTGGAAGATACGCCAGCCGGCGTAGTGCGCGACTGGAGCATGCCGACGCCCCGGTATGAAACACGCCCCAGCGGTCGAGCGCTGGGCAACCTGCCCTTCAGCCGCGTGAAAGCGCAGATACTGGCAATCAGCATCACGGATGACCCCTTCGGCACCGTGGCGGCCATCGAGCGGTTGCTGGGTTATTTTGACGGCAGCGAGCGTACGCACCTGCGCATAGCGCCGGAAGATATCGGTGAAAACCAGGTCGGGCATTTCGCCTTTTTCCGCAGCGAATATCAGGACCGGTTGTGGCCGATTGCAATGGCGTGGCTTCAAAACGGTCAATTGGCGGCAGATACCCTTGGGATTTCCCCCAACCTGCGCTTCAATACTCCCCCCGATCCAGAACCCTAGGACGCCAACCCCATGGCCTCGCCGAACAAGCAGCAAAAACGCGCCCACCGGGCAAAGGCCAAGGCCAAGCAGAACCGCACCCAGCGCGCCGTCGCGACCAAACCGGATGCGTTTGCCGGCGATGACAGCCGCATTGACTTGGAGTCGGTGGATTTGACGGAGATGTTTGTCGAGATGCGCACCGCAGGCGAAACCAGCCAGCAGGCGTTGTGCACGGCATTCCTGGCGCACCCGCTGTTGGCGCTGGTGCTGGAGCAGGAAGGCGAAGAGCAAGCCACCGATTTCATCCTGGCGGCGCTGATCGAGTATCGACAGTGGGCGACGGATACCGATGATGAGGCGGCTGCATTGGCGTGGATCGAGTCGCCGCAGTTCCAGGCGGATTACGTCGCGGCGTCTCAGGCGCTGATCACCCCAGAAGCCTGACGCGAAAACAAAGTGGGAGGGGCTTGCCCCTCCCACATTGGGTCAGTTAAGTACCGCAGCGCCCACTCGCTGCGCCTTGCGGCGACTCGCCACCATCAGCCCCGCCGCCACTACCAGCAAGCTCAGCACACCGGTCGCGATGATCTCGACCCGATGCGCTTCCTGGAACAGCATGATGGTCAACGTCCCCACGATGAACACCATCACCGCGTAGGTCAGGCCAGGGAACAGCCACATCTTGAAGACAATCTTCTCGCCCGCCGCCGTGCGCTTCTGGCGCATGCGCAGTTGCGATACTGCGATCACCAGGTACACCAGCAGCGCGATGGCGCCGGAGCTGGCCAGCAGGAACTCGAACACCGCCGCCGGGGCCACGTAGTTGGCGAAGACCGCCAGGAACGCCGCACCGGTGGACAACAACACCGCCCAGTAAGGCGTGCCGCTCTTGTTGGTACGCTTGGCAACAGCCGGTGCATCACCGCGACGGCCCAGGGAGAACAGCATGCGCGAAGCGGTATACAGCGCCGAGTTCAAGCAACTGGTCACGGCCACCAGTACCACCAGGTCGACGATCAGCTTGGCATTCGGGATACCCATGCGTTCCAGCACGGTCTGGTAGGAACCCACGGCCGCCAGGGTCGGATCGTTCCAAGGCACCAGGGACACCACGATGAAGATCGACAGCAGGTAGAACAAACCAATCCGCCAGATCACCGAGTTGGTGGCCTTGGTGATTTGCTGGCCTGGGTTCTTCGATTCAGCAGCGGCGATGGTGACGATCTCGGTACCCATGAACGAGAACATGGTGGTCAGGATCGCAGCCAGTACGGCGCCCATGCCGTTTGGCATAAAGCCCTGGGTATCGAACAGATGGGAAACACCGCTGACCTGGCTGGTCGGCAGGAAACCGAAAATCGCGGCCAGGCCAAGGATCACGAAGCCTACGATCGCCACGACCTTGATCAACGCGAACCAGAACTCGAACTCGCCGTAGTTCTTCACGCTGAACAGGTTGGTCGCCGTCAGCAACAGGGTGATGATCAGGGTAAAGGCCCAGATAGCCACATCCGGGAACCAGGCATGCAGGATGGTCGCGGCGGCGTTGGCTTCCAACGGAATCACCAAGACCCAGAACCACCAGTACAACCAGCCGATGGTAAAGCCGGCCCAATGGCCAATCGCACGGTCGGCATAAGTGGAGAAAGAACCGGTGTCCGGCGACGCCACGGCCATTTCGGCCAGCATGCGCATCACCAATACCACCAGCGTGCCCGCTGCGGCATACGCCAGCAGTACGGCCGGGCCGGCGGCAGCAATCGCGTGGCCGGAGCCGACAAACAGACCGGCACCGATGACGCCGGCAATCGACAGCATGGTGACGTGACGCGGTTTTAGCCCCTGTTCGAGGTCATTGGAGCTTTGCGTACTACTCATTGACACACCTTTGCGAGGAATTGCGAAAACGGTCCACCCGGCCCGGGATCTTTCTCGTGAAAAGAAACCAACAGGGCGTTCTTTATTTTTTACGCAAGATTTGCGCCAAAATGTTACAGAGCCACGATTGACGCGGGCTGTAGGACGATTCAACAACCATCGCAAGTCATTGAGAACAATGGCATTCCGCTATAGCGTTACCGTGCGACTCACATTCAAGACGAATAAACGCACCATAAACACACACAAAAAGTACGTGACGCTCCATAAAAGGGCTGATAAGCACCGTTTGCCCGGTTAACCCTTCCAACACCCGGCCAAAGCTGGCACCATCGCGCCCTTTTTTACGCAAAGCCTGCGGTTTTCCGGGTTCAAACGGTTGTTCGGTTGTTGATGGCGCGACACGCTGCTGTGCCGATGCGACACCCCCCGCACACCATCGGTTTACCGCCGGCCGCGCTGTTGGCTGCCATCAGGACGCTATGCTAGCTTGGCGCCTCGCCAGGAAGGCGGCCCAACAGCAGGATTGCAACGAACACAATGAGGACCCCACATGGCCGAGGCCACGCCCGCGCTTGAAATCCGCAACTTGCATAAACGCTATGGTGAGCTGGAGGTACTCAAAGGTATCTCGCTGACCGCTCGCGACGGCGATGTGATCTCGATCCTGGGTTCCTCCGGTTCCGGCAAGTCCACCTTCCTGCGCTGCATCAACCTGCTGGAAAACCCGCACCAGGGCCAGATCCTGGTGGCCGGCGAAGAACTCAAGCTCAAGGCCGCGAAAAACGGCGAACTGATGGCCGCCGACGGCAAGCAGATCAACCGCCTGCGCAGCGAAATCGGTTTTGTGTTTCAAAACTTTAACCTGTGGCCGCACATGAGCATCCTCGACAACATCATCGAGGCCCCGCGCCGCGTGCTCGGCCAAAGCAAGGCCGAAGCCATCGAAGTCGCCGAAGCGCTGCTGGACAAGGTCGGCATTGCCGACAAGCGCCACGCCTACCCCGCGCAATTGTCCGGCGGCCAGCAACAACGGGCCGCCATCGCGCGCACCCTGGCGATGCAGCCCAAGGTCATCCTGTTCGACGAGCCCACTTCCGCGCTTGACCCGGAAATGGTTCAGGAAGTACTTAATGTGATCCGCGCGCTGGCCGAAGAAGGCCGCACCATGCTGCTGGTCACCCATGAAATGGGCTTCGCCCGTCAGGTGTCCAGTGAAGTGGTGTTCCTCCACCAGGGCCTGGTCGAAGAGCAAGGATCGCCACAGCAGGTGTTTGAAAACCCGCTTTCGGCGCGCTGCAAACAATTCATGTCCAGCAACCGCTAACGGAGCAACATGCATGCAGAACTATAAAAAATTCCTTCTGGCCGCGGCCGTCTCGATGGCGTTCAGCGCCACGGCCATGGCAGAAACCTTGAAAATGGGGATTGAAGCGGCCTACCCGCCGTTCAACAACAAAGACGCGAGCGGCAACGTGGTCGGCTTCGACAAAGACATCGGCGACGCCCTGTGCGCCAAGATGAAAGTCGAGAAGTGCGAAGTGTATGTGTCCGACTGGGACGGCATCATCCCGGCCCTGAACGCCAAGAAGTTCGACTTCCTGGTGTCCTCGCTGTCGATCACCGACGAGCGCAAGCAGGCCGTCGACTTCACCGACCCGTACTACTCCAACAAGCTGCAATTCATCGCGCCTAAAGCCACCGCCGACTTCAAGACTGACGCGGCGTACCTGAAAGGCAAGGTCATCGGTGCACAACGCGCGACGCTGGCCGGTACCTACCTGGAAGACAAGCTGCCTGAAACCGAAGCCAAGCTGTACGACACCCAGGAAAACGCCTACCTCGACCTGACCTCCGGTCGCCTGGATGGCATCCTCGCCGACAAGTACGTGCAGTACGAATGGCTCAAGAGCAAAGACGGTTCGGCCTACGAGTTCAAGGGCGACCCGGTTGTAGAAAGCGACAAGATCGGTATCGCCGTACGCAAGGGCGACCCACTGCGCGAGCGCCTGAACAAAGCCCTGGCAGAGATCAAGGCAGACGGCACCTACAAGAAGATCAACGACAAGTACTTCCCTTTCAGCATCGAATGATCTGAACGGTATGCCCGACGCGCTCACCTGAGCGCGTCGGCTTTTTGCAATGCCTGCCGCGATATGAAAACACCATGAATTTCGATCTCTACGGATTCGGCCCGGCGCTTGCCGCCGGCGCGCTGATGACCGTCAAACTGGCGCTCACGGCCCTGTGCCTGGGGTTGGTGCTCGGCCTTGCCGGGGCCTTGGCCAAGACTTCGCCGTACAAGCCGCTGCAATGGGTGGGCGGTGCGTATTCGACCATCGTGCGTGGCATTCCCGAATTGCTGTGGGTGCTGCTGATTTACTTCGGCACGGTCAACCTGATGCGTGCCCTCGGTGAGTTCTTCGGCAACCCCGACCTTTCCCTGAGTGCCTTCGCCGCCGGGGTCATTGCCCTGGGCCTGTGCTTTGGCGCCTACGCGACCGAAGTGTTCCGTGGCGCGATCCTCGCCATTCCCAAGGGCCACCGTGAAGCGGGTGTAGCCTTGGGGCTGTCCAAGTTCCGGATCTTCACCCGGCTGATCATGCCGCAGATGTGGCGCATCGCCCTGCCGGGCCTGGGCAACCTGTTCATGATCCTGATGAAGGACACCGCCCTCGTATCGGTGATCGGCCTGGAAGAAATCATGCGCCATGCGCAGATCGGCGTGACTGTCACCAAGCAGCCCTTCACCTTCTTCATGGTCGCCGCCTTCATGTACCTGGGCCTCACCGTGCTGGCCATGACCGGCATGCACTTCCTGGAAAAACGCGCCGCCCGCGGCTTTGCAAGGAGCACCCAATGAGCGGCGACTACAGCTGGCTGGCGCATTTCGACCTGGGCCTGAACTGGTCCGTGATCATCAAGTGGCTGCCCAAGTTGGCCCAGGGCGCCATTCTGACCCTGGAGCTGGTGGCCATTGCGGTGATCGCCGGCCTGCTGCTGGCGATCCCGCTGGGCATCGCCCGTTCCTCGCGCCGCTGGTACGTCAGCGCCCTGCCCTACGCCTATATTTTCTTCTTCCGTGGCACGCCGCTCCTGGTGCAGTTGTTCCTGGTGTACTACGGCCTGGCGCAGTTCGATTCAGTGCGCGAGAGCTTCATGTGGCCCTACCTGCGCGATCCGTTCTGGTGCGCCACCGCCACCATGACCCTGCACACCGCCGCCTATATCGCCGAGATCCTGCGCGGCGCCATCCAGGCCATCCCGCCCGGCGAGATCGAAGCGGCACGAGCCCTGGGCATGTCCAGGCCGAAGACGCTGTTCTACATCATCCTGCCGCGTGCCTCGCGCATCGGCCTGCCGGCGTACAGCAACGAAGTGATCCTGATGCTCAAGGCCAGCGCCCTGGCCAGTACCGTTACCCTGCTGGAACTGACCGGCATGGCACGGACCATCATTGCCCGTACCTACTTGCCGGTAGAGATTTTCTTCGCTGCGGGCCTGTTCTACCTGTTGATGGCCTACGTGCTGGTACGCGCCTTCAAACTGCTGGAACGCTGGCTGCGCGTCGATGCCTGCCAAGGACGTTGAGGCACGCTTCCAGGCGCTGGATGCGTTCCTGATCGAGCACCAAGGGCTGTGGAAACCACGGCCCTTTACTCATCGGCACTTGCCCTGGGAAACCCAGCACCCCGAACTCGCCCGGTGGCTGCGGCAACGCTCGCTGGACGATGCCGAAACCTGTCACAACCACCCCCATGACCTGCCGGCACCGGCGCCTTTTGCGCAACTCGCCGCGCACGCTCGCGCGCTCAGTGCTGTGGATAAGTTACCGACGCACCCCCTGGCTCCTGCTCGTCACCGCCTGAACGTCGATGTTCCGGGCCGCAAGTGGGAACAGATTGAAGCCTTCGGCAGTGCGCTGCAGTTTGCGCAAGCCCCCACACACTGGCTGGACTGGTGTTCAGGCAAGGGCCACCTGGGTCGCCGGCTGTTGCAAGCCGATCAGGCCCTGACCTGCCTGGAATACGACCCGGCACTGATCGCGGCAGGCCAGGCCTTGAGCGATCACCATGGCCTGCCCGCCACTCATCGTTTGCAAGACGTGATGGCCGATGTGGCGATCCACGCCGAACACACCCCCGTCGCCCTGCACGCCTGTGGCGACCTGCATGTGCGCCTGCTGCAACTGGCCAGCGCGGTCGGCTGCAAGCAACTGGCGCTGGCGCCATGCTGCTACAACCGCATCACTGCCGACACCTACCAGCCACTGTCCAACGCAGGCCGTGCTTCAACCCTGCAACTGTCCATCGATGACCTCGGCCTGCCGCTGAGCGAAACCGTCACTGCTGGCAAACGCGTGCGCTTGCAACGCGATACGTCCATGGCACGGCGCCTGGGTTTCGACCAACTGCAACGCGAACTGCGCGGCCTCGACGAATACCTGCCCACACCGTCCCTGCCTGCCCGTTGGCTGGACAAGCCCTTCGCCGATTACTGCCGGGAGCTGGCGAACCTCAAAGGGTTATCCACAGGTGAACAGTATTGGGCGGCGCTGGAGGCCCACGGCTGGCGCCGCCTGGCTGAGGTGAGAAACCTGGAATTGGTGCGTGGTCTGTTTCGGCGCCCGCTTGAGGTTTGGCTGGTGCTGGATCGGGCGTTGTTTCTCGGTGAGAACGGCTACAAGGTCGACGTAGGCACCTTCTGCGATCCTGCACTGACGCCGCGCAACTTGATGGTGCTTGCCGAGCGCGATTAGAGGGCAAAATTGTCGCAGTGCAGCCTGTGGATAACTCTGTTGATGGATTCTTTACGGGGCCTGTAGGCATCTGCGCTACAGGCCAAAAGCCGTACTGGTCATTTTTTGTTCACAAAATAAAATGCACGCAAAACAGGCAGTTGCAGCGTGATGAGAAACGCTCCACAAAATGGCTGTTGGGTGACAGGTGCATCCAACCGATTGTGCATAAGCATCTGGGGTCAAGCGTATAACCAGCGCTTTATGCTCGGGTGTTTGGCGCCTTCAGCAGTTGGCAAAGATCGTTGATATCGTCACCCGCCAGGCCCTTCTCTGCGCTTTCCACCGGGTCGTCACCAAAAGCCAGGGCTTCATGGATCCGCATGTCGCGATGCACCTGCAGCGCCTCTTTCCCCAGCCTCTGGGTAAAGGCCTCGATCATGTCCAGGCAGAAAGCATTCCTTTCATCCACTTGGTTGATAACCACGTGCACGCGAGGCGCGTGTCCACTTTCAAGGTGCGGGGCAAGCAGTGCATCCAGATGGTCGAGGGTGCCCAGGCATGCAGCGTCTGCCTGCACAATGACCAGCACCACATCGGCGACACTCAGCGCTTGATGGAAGTAGATGTTGTTACCGGCGGGTGTGTCGATGATCACTGTCTGTCGCGCACTCAAGTCGAGGGCTGCCAGGTGTTGAGCCAGCCAGCGCGGCTCCTGCTTGAGCCAGCGCTCCAGGCTTTCCTGCTGTGGGATGTCGATTTCGCCAAAGGGGATTACCTGGCAGCCGGCGAAGCTGAGCTGTTGAAGCGGGTTCCATGGCCCATGTTCCAGGCTGGTACGCCCGATGCCCGGCAACGCCGGACTCACGCCGAAGTGAAGATGCAAGGCGTTCTGCGGGTCCAGGTCCAGGGCCACGACGGACTCGCCCTGACGCTGCAGACCACTGCTCAAGGCAGTGGCCAGGGTACTGCGGCCGACGCCGCCATTGATCGACACCAGCGCCACCACTTTTGGCTTGAGGGGCACGGTGTCTGCGTCCTGGCTGACCGCACCATCATCCGCGCGGGGAATACTGCCGAAGAAATGCATCCGCGCCTCCCTGCCGCGCTCATCCTGGCAGATGTCCTTGCCGAGCAAGGCTAAAAGACCATTGGTAATGCTCATAGCTGACCCCTCATCACGGCGAAGCCCAAAGACGTGAAAAGGTCAGCTGATACGACTGCTTACCGCAGGTCTTTTTGTGGTCGCCCTAGTGCAAGCCAGTCTGCTTCAGGCACACAAAGGTGTCATTATTTTGATGAGAGAGCTGTCTATTTTTTAGACAAACGGCAAATCGTCAAATTACTGACCAACCGTGATCGCATCGTAGGGCGTTTGCAGGTCCCGCTCCGGAATCTCCCAAATCAATAACTTGGGCGGTGTTTGCTTGAAGGCCGGGCTTTCGAAATAGGCCTTGGCCGCCCCCGAGAACTCGCCCCCGTCCTTGCTGAAATTGCCGACCGGCGCATTCAGGGCTTTTTGCAGGAAGCCGACAAAGTTGGAGTTGCGCGAAAACGAGGTGCCGATCAGCGCCACATTGGGCAGGCCAGCGTCGCCAAACAGGTCGTCGGCATTGCTGGTCGCGCCGCCGGTTTCATGGGCGCTGCTGGCCGCGACCGACTCCCCCGGCGGCTGCAACGTGGGCGGCAACCAATCCAGACCGGCCAGGCGCACCAGGTCTCCCGGGCGTACGGCGAGCGGCGCCTGGGTGATATCGAACGCCTGCTCCGGCGTGGCCTTGATGCCACGCTGCTGGATGCGCTGCGCGAGCGCCTGTGCGCCGGCGTTGGAACCGATTTCGCTCCAGTGGGTATCGGTGCGCAGGTAGGCTTCGGCGCCCAGGGGTTTCAAAGTGTCGGTCAGGTCCAGCGCGGAAACGCCGGCAGCTTGCAGCCGTTTGGTCCAGTCCTGAATGCGGCCGTCGAGCACCGCCGGGCGGTACAGGCCACAGCGTTCGGCAGCGGCGATGCGGCTCTTGTCCGGCACCACCACCACTTGCAGGTCGATGCCTTTTTGACCCAGTTGTTTTTGCAGGTCGATCACCGCCTGGGCCTTGGTCTGGGCATTGGCCTCGGCATGCCGGTTGATGCGCAGTTCATCACTGATAAACAGCCAGCCCGGGCAACCTCGCCGTACCCGCGGCCCGGTGTCACCGAACGCCAGCCAGCTGCCGCCGCGCTCCAGGTTGGCGGCCTGGATTGCCATCGGTGCCTTGGCCAGTTCCTTGGCAAAACGGTGGGTCAGGTCGCCGTGCAGCAGCATGTCGCTGTCGACCTTGGCCGGCACATAGCTGATCGGTCCCTTCACCATCAGCCAGGCGCATGACAACAGCCCCGCCGCCAGGAAGGGCACCAGCACCCAGGCCGCCAGGGGGCTGGTGCGAACGGCCAGTTCACTCGGAGGCGTCGGCGCGGTAGGAGCAGGCATGGTCGGGCGTCCTTAGAACTGAAAGTACAGAAACGGTACGGCGTCACGGCTGGCGATCAGCGCGAACGACAACACAAACCCGGCCACCGGCCACAGCGAAGCCGCCAGCACGAACCACGGTTGGGTGCCGAAGCGCTGTTCACAACGCACCTGCCAGATTGGCGCGATGATGCAGACCAGGCCCAACAGCGCGGCCATGCCATGGGCCGGGCGCATGGCCACGGCCATCGCGTCACCCAAGGCCATGCCATGCAGGCCGAACTGGCCGGCGTACATGGTCAGTGCCGAGTGGAAGTCCGGCGCGCGGAACAAGGTCCAGGCCAGGCACACAAACAGCAAGGTCAGGACGTGCGACAACACCGGCGGAATGCTCGGCAGGCTCGATCGCGACCAGGCGCGGTCGACACACAGCGCCACGCCATGGGCCGAACCCCACAACAGGTAGTTCCAGCTGTCGCCGCCGTGCCACAACCCGGCAATCGCCATGGTCAGGAACAGGTTGCGATAGGTGCGCCACACGCCGTCGCGGTTCCCGCCCAGGGCGATGTACAGGTAGTCGCGCAACCAGCTGGACAACGACAAGTGCCAGCGCCGCCAGAAATCCTGGATGCTGCTGGCCAGGTACGGCCGATTGAAGTTTTCCGGGAAGTGGAAGCCCAGCATCAGGCCCAGGCCGATGGCCATGGCGCTGTAGCCGGCGAAGTCGAAGAACAGTTGCAGCGAATACGCCAGGCACCCGATCCAGGCGTCCACCAGGCTGGGGTGTTCAAGGTGGAAGGCGATGTCCACCAGCGGCGACAGGGTGTCGGCCACCAGCACTTTCATGCCCATGCCGATCATGAAGCGTCGCGCGCCCAGGGAGAAATTCGCCCAGTTGAAATACCGCTGGTTCAGCTCGCGGCGAACCCAGTCGTAACGGATGATCGGGCCGGCAATCGAGTGCCCGAACATCGAGATATAGGTGGCGTAGTTGATGAAGCTGCGCTCCACCGGCACCGTATGCCGGTGCACATCCACCAGGTAGGAAATCGCCTGCAATACGATGAACGACAAGCCGGCCGGCAAGGCCACACGCTGCCAGTCCAGCGGCATCGCGCCGTACCAGGTGATCACCTCGCTCACCGTGCCGGCGACGATGTTGGCGTACTTGTACCAACACAGCACCGCCGTGTTGAACACGATCAATGCGATCAACAGGCGCACCCGGCCTTTGCCGTCCTCACGGGAGCGGTCCACCAGCAAGCCGCCGCCCCATGCCACCACGGTCAACACCATGTGCAGCAACAGGAACAACGGGCTCAACCAGCCGTAGAACAGCCAGCTGCCGATCAGCAGGATGACGTTGCGCCAGCTCGGACGAGCCAGCGCGTAGATCAACAGGAAGGCCGGCAGGAACAGCGTGAGGAATTCGAGTGAGGCAAAGACCATGGTGGTGTCGGGCCCGATCAGTTAGCGAGTGCGTCAGAGGCGAACAGCAACTTCGAGCCTTTATCTGAAGGAACGGCCAATACGCTGTAGCGCTCGCCCGCCTTGAGCGTGAACGCCAGCGGCTGACCGACCGGCGCGCCGGCGCATTTGAGCTGCACCGACAGTTCCACCGGGTTGATCATGCGCCGCTGCACCGCACCTTCAGCGACCTTCTTGAACAACTCGGCCTTTTGCGCCACGGCTTCCAGGCTGGCGTCGGCGCAGCTGGCGTCGGCGTTGATAAAGGCCAGGGAGGCCTTGAGCGCATTGAAGTCGTCCGGCACTTCGCGCACCACCAGCTGGCGCGTGGCGCCCTTGGCGTCGACCAATGCGACCACTGTGGCGAACTCACCCGGCGCGACGTTCACCGAGAAATCCGCGTTTTTGCCGCCGCTGCTCAAGACGCCCTTGATCGGCTTGTCGCCGCCGACCACCGGCAGGAACGCCGACACGGCTTTGTCGCCGCTCAGGACCAAGCTGGCCTTGGAACCGTCCGCCACCAGCTTCAATTCGCCCGGGGTGCCGTTGGCAAAACGCAGGAACGCTGCGTCTTGCTCCGGGCCGGTCGGATACAGCGGGATGTCGGCACTGTAGGCGCTGACGCTGGCGAGCAAGGTCGCCAGGCCCAGGGTCATTCGCTTCATTATTTGCTTCCTTTACCGTAGGCCGATGGCGGCAGGTTACCCAAGGCTGTCCCGATCGCCTTGGCCCACTTCTGGTAGCCGTCGATGGTGAAGTGCTGGCCGTCGGTGGTGATCCACTCGCCCGGCTTGGAGAAGGTCAGCGAGTCGATGTAAGTGCACGGCGCCACGTTGCTGGCCAGGAACGACGACATCAGCTTGGTGCGGGTGTCGTCCTTCTTGTACTGCGAACCGACCTTACCCCATGGCGGGCCGACCCACACGCACTTGGTGCCGGTGGCGGCGATTTCCTTGGTCAGCGAGGTCACGCTTTTCCAGGCCCAGGCTTTGGGGAACACCGGGTTGGTGTAGGAGCCCATGGTGTCGCCGATGATCAACACAACCACGTCGGGCTTGTCCTTGGCGATCAGGTCTTTGATCGGCGTGGTGCTCATGGCGTTCTTGCCATAGATCACAGCCTTGCCGGTGGGCATGCGCTCGCCGCCGCACTCGACTTTTTTCGGCACCACCCAATCCGCCGCGCCGGCACCGCACGCACCGATGGAGTGAACCACCGCGCCTTGCTGGGTGAGGTTGTCTTGCAGCGGGTTGAGCAACGAATCGGGAAAGCTCATATGACTTTCGCCCAATACCAGCATGGTCAGGCCGGCAATCGCAGAAACAGGCATGAATGACTCCGATTTAATCAGTTGGAATAAGGGGAACGGTAAGGGCTGACCGGCAAGGGCATCGGCCCGCTCAGGTCTTCGAACAAGTAGCGCAGGTAAGCATTACCGGCGTACTGGCGGTAGTCCTGGGCGTTGTCGACACCGATCTCGCCACCCAGGTAGAAGCGCGAGCTGAGGCGATATTCGGCGGCGGCATTGAAGCTGTAGCCGATGCCGGTTTTGTCCGAGCTTTTGTACTCCTGGGTACCCAGGTCTTTGTGGCCCGGGAAAAAGTCCGCGCTATCTTGGCCGATATACTGCACACCCACCGAACTTTTTACCTGGTAGCTGAAGCGATCGAAGCTCTGCGCCCACCGGATCGGCACACCCAGGGAGAAGAAACGCTGCGGGCTGAAGTAGCCGCCGTTGCCATAGGTGTAGAAGTCCTGGTTTTCCTTGAAGCTCAGCGCCGAGGCACTGACACCCAGGGTCAGCGTGTCCTGCGGGTTATTGCGCAGGTACCAGTAGATGCCGCTGCCCAGCTCCATGCGAGTGTTGTCGTCAACGTGGTTACCCATCAGTTGGTGCAGGGAGCCGTAACCGTAGACGCCCAGCTTCTGGTTGTCGTAGCTCAACTCACCCCGCCCGCCGTTGGCGGTCACACCGCCCCATTTATAGCCATCACCGTCTTTGGAACCGGCGAAGGACGTGACGCTGTCGGTGACCGGGCGCCGCGAGATATTCGCGCCATAACGGAAATTCGAATTGGCCTCGAACGGACGCGACACGCTCACCCCACCGACGATGGTGTTGTAGAGGAAGCCCAGTGGGCTGACGCCGACGTCGGCCTTGAGGCCTTCATCCGGGTTCTCGAAAGCCACGGCCAAGCCCACACCGGTCGCGTTCTGGGTGCGGGGTGAGGTGGCTTTGCCGCCGCCAAAGCGTGATGCAGCGTCATCGCTGACACTGCCGGCACTCAAATGCACCGGCGTCACTCGCAGCGCCACGGTGTTATCGCCGACCGGCATGCGCGCTTCAAACGGCGCTTCGATATCGGTGAGTTTGCTCAAGCCTTTTTCGCCGTTGTTGCTGCGCGCGCTCAAGCCTTGCACCACATAACCGGTACGGTCGCGCAGGATGGTGTCCAGCGCACGACGCGCCGGGCTCAGCTCGGGGCTGTCGATGGAGGCGATTTTCGACGGCGGAACAAACGGATCGCTCAGGTCGTTGGACGTTGCACTCGCAAATGCGTTGGAGGTCACGCTGTTGGTCGGCGCATCGATCGGTGGTGGCACCGCACCGGCGATGGTCAGGTCGGTGACCTGGCGACGCTGGCCGGGCAAGCCCACGAACGGGTTCGACGACTTGGCTTCGGTGCCGGCCTGGGCCACCTGGGTCCTGGCCTTCATCGCGTTCTCGATCACCAGGGCCCTGCGCAGCAGTTCAGCGGCTTCGCTGTTTTTGCCCAGGCCTTGGTAGACACCGGCCGCCGAGGTGAGGATCTCCGGGTTACCCGGCTCCAGCGCCAACGCCTTGTCAGTGGCGCGTTGTGCCAGGTCACGGTCGCGACCTTTCAGGGCAATGTTCGCCAGGCCCAGTTGCAGACGTGCATTGTCGGGGTTCTGCTGGATCAACGGCGCATACAGCTCCATAGCCTTTTTGCCGTTGCCGCTGTCGGCATACATGCGCGCCAGGGCGCCGACACCCAAGGCATCGTTCGGGCGCTGGGCCAGGGCCGGTGACAGCATGTCGTAGGCGGCCACCAGGTCGTTTTTCTCACGCAGGGCGTCGGCCTGCTTGACCCGGTACAGGTAGATCAAATCGTCGTAGCGCTGGCGCCCGGTCTCGGTCAGCGGCTGGCCTTGCACTTCGCGCAGGATCTCACCCGCCGCGCTGTATTTGTTGGCCTTGAGCAGCACGTTGGCGTACAGCAGCTTCTGGTCGACCGTCGGGTTGGGATTGTTCTCCACCACCTTCTGCATCATGTCCAGGCCGTACTGTGCAGCGCCCACTTCCACATAGGCGGCGGCCAGCACGGCCACGCGCTCGGGTTTCTTGCGGGTCAGCGGTTCGGAACGCCCCAGCAACGCCAGGGCTTCCGGGCGCTGGCCACGGCGAGCGGTCTCGATGGCGATGTCGGTCTGCTGGTGCAGCGCGATATCGGTCGCCAGTTCGTTCATGTCGGCGGTGCGCTGCGCCATGGGGATACGTCCCAAGGTCGCTTCGGCCTGCTTCCATTCGCTCAATTCCGCCGACAGCAGGGTGCTGGTGTACAGCGCGTCCGGCTGGTTGGGTTGGGTCTTGAGCAAGCCGTCAATCAAGGCACGGGCAGCGCGGATCTGGCCGTCACGCAGGTACATGCGTGCCAGGGCAAAGCGCGTCCAGGGGTTTTCCGGGTCAGCGTCGAGCGCCTGGCGGTAAGCGGCTTGCGCACCTTTCAAATCGCCACGTTGCTCGGCCAGCTTGCCGACCTGAGTCGCCCGCAGCGCGTTGATTTTCACACTCGGCGCGAACTTGGCGCGCTGGGCCGGCGACACCGAGTCGATCAGCTTCAAGGCCTCATCCGGCTGGCCCGACTGGGACAACACGTTGATCAAGCCGCTCAAGGCATCCGCGTCGCCAGGGTGACGGGCCAGCACCTTGCGGTAGCCGGCTTCGGCTTCCTCGAACTGATTGTCCTGGGCCTGGAAGCCCGCCAATGCGACAGCCGCGCCGGGCTGGCCCGGGTTCAGGCGCTCTGCCTGGGCCACCAGGTCGCGGGCCTGGGCGCTGCGACCGGCGCGCTGAGCGTCACGGCTCTGGCTGATCAGGTTCCAGTAGCGCACATCGTTCAAGGCCGACTGCCAGGCCGCACCACCGGGCAAGCGCGTGGCTTGAACCAGGTAGTTTTCCGCTTCGCCGTAGCGTTCCTGCTGCTGACGCAACACGCCCATGCCGCCGAGGGCATCGACGTCGTTGGATTTTTGCGCGAGGCGCGCTGCCAGCAGGGGCTCGGCGGTTTTCAGGTCGCCATCGTCCAGGGCCTTGAAGGCCTTGGTCATTTGCGGATCACGCTGCCAGGCACCACCGCCTTTGCCTTGGGCGATGCCTTTTTCCATGATGGCGCGGATCTCGGTGTCATCCGGGTGCGCGGTCAGGAATTGCTGGAACAACGCCACCTGGTCCGGCTTCGGCGGGCCGAGCCAGATCAGCGCAAAGCGCCAGGTTTCATCGGCGTTGCCGCCCACGTCGTTGTTCGGTGCCAGCTTGGCCAGCGCCCGGATGCCGTCCGGCCGCGTGGCGGGGTTACGCGCCAGGTGCTTGGCCAGGAACAGCGCAACGATCGGGTCGTTCGGCCGCTCACGGGACAAACGCTGCAAGCCGGCGATGGCTTCATTGGTGCCCTTGGCGGTGAAACCCAGGGTGTTGTAGTACTCACGGGCGATCAGGCCTTGGGGCTGGCGACCCTGGAAAATCTGGCGGTACAGGGCCACGGCCTTTTCGCGCTCGTCCTCGGGTTCACCCAACTCGCGGGCCTGCTCCAGCAACCTGGCGTTGTCCGGCACCGCCACGGTGATGTCCTGCTCCAGCTGCAACGCCTGGCGCGGCAGCGGGCTCAGCGCCTGCAAGCGGGCCAGGTACTTCCGGGCTTCGGCCGGGCGGTTCTGCTGCACCTGGATCAAACCGATGCCGTACAACGCGTCCGGTTGCTCCGGGGCCAGGTTCAAGAGTTTCTGCCAGGTTTCCAGGGCGCGCTCGGGGTTCTTTTTCGACTGCCAGTAGTAGCCCTGCTCGATCAGCAAGGACTGTGGGTCGCTGGTTTCAGCGAGGCTGGCGGTGGAAGCCAGGGCAGCGAGAATCGCAATGGCTAGCGTGTGACGGCGCATGCGGCCTCCCAGGAAAGTTTGACCGTACCGTCTTGTTCAAACCGGTACTTCTGATCGGCGAAGCCCTGGCCGAACAGGCTGAGCATGTAGTCGTAGTAGATCGGCTGCGCACTGTCGGGCGCCGAGGGCGCCAGGGCTTTATTGAGCGCGTCGTCGACCTTGGCTTTTTGCAATTGCGCCAGGGCGGTTTCGCCGCGGGCCTGGAAGAAGGCCAAGGTAGCGGCCGAGAAGCCCATCGGCGTATAGCCGTTGTTTTTCTCGGCTTCGCCGGTCAGTACGTGGATTTTTTCCGGCGGGAAGCCGGTGACCGACGCCGCCGTCGCACGGGAAATACCCCCCAGCGACTTGAGCATCGCCGCTGCCAAAGGATCGCCCTTGGCGGTCATGCCGGCCCACATATACGTGCGGATTGCATCGTAGCTGCCCAGGTCATCGGAGAACGGATCGACCACGAACACCCCGGTGTTGGCGCTGGTGGCGCGGTAACCAACCCAGTTGGCCGCAAGGCCATGGGGGTTGCTGGCGCTGTCGGCAAGCATCCGCGCATTGCTTTCGGCGACTTCGTTCCAGCCGCCGTTCGGCCGTTCTTTCTGGAAGCGACGCAGTTGCGCAAGCACCTGGTAGCTCGGGTTGAAACGCCACAAGCCACCCGGATGCACATAGCCGACAGGCCCCGGCAACAGCATCTTGCCCAGGCCCGGCACACGCACGATCAGGTTGCGTTCGACGTTGGCCAACAACAGCTGTGCGTCGGCGCGGTACTGCGGTGCATTCCACACGCGGGCCGCTTCGAGCAAGGCGTAGGCCATCCACAAGTCCGCGTCGCTGGCGGAGTTCTGGTCGATCACGCCCCAGGTGTTATCGGCTTTTTTACCCCACAACCAACCCGGCAGATTCTGGCCGATGTCGGAGCCTGACATGTTGGCCTTGGTCCAGGTCCACAGCTTGTCGAAGCTCGCACGATCGTTGCCGACCAGGGCGAAGAACATCGCATAGGACTGCCCTTCCGAACTGCTCTCGGTGGGCTTCATGGACGAGTTCAGCACCCGGCCGTCGTCCTGCACGAAGCGCTTGGCGTAGTTCTGCCACAGCGGCCAGTCACAGGTCTGCGCCTGGGCGCCGCCGGCGAACATCATCGCGCCCAGTGTCGCCAGGGCCATACGCTTGAGCAGGCTCATGCCAACCGCCGTTTTGCACGTGCGCGCAGCGACAGGTAGACCAGACTGGTCACCACGGCCAGGCCGAGGAAGGTGATCAACAGCATCCAGCCCAGGTTCTGTGACAGTTGCCACTGCATGAGTTTGAAGTAGTTGAGCTTGCCGACGTAGTACTGCTCGTCACCGACCAGCGAGCTGATGGTTGTGCCCTGCACCACGGCCAGGCTGCCCTGGATCGAGTCTTTGTAGTCGTCACCGCCGATCAGCGCCGAGGTGGCTTCCAGCAGGCCCTGCGGCTGGTTGCTGGCGATCAGCACCACACTGCGGCCCGATTTGAGCGGCGATTGGAAACCGGCCAGCCAGGTGCTGTTGCTCAGGCCCTTGAACGTAATGCCGGTGTTGGCCGGATGCTGGTTGGCCGCCGGGTCGGGGCTGATCCAGCTGCGCACATAACGCGGCAGGTCGGACAGCAGGAAGTGGTGCTGCTCGCCATCACTGGTCGCCGGCAGGTATTGCTGCCACTGCTTGAGCAACGGCTGGTTGGCGGCGGTGGCAAGTACCAGCAGGTCTTTGTCGGCAACGCTCTGCACGTCCTTGGCCTGCACCACTTTGACGGCGGTGGCCGGGTAGCCGGTGGCTTCGCCGAAGCGACCGAGCACGGTCAGGTAGGCGGTCAACTCGTCGGTGCCGTAGTTGTCGGGCATGACCACGGCGGATTCCGACAGGTCGGCCAGACGGGTGAACGGGAAGCCAGAGTCGTTGAACACGCCCAGGTTAGGCATGGCGATGTAGTGCTGGTAGCCGGTGACGTCGAGGGTCGAATCCGGGTCGATGGAACCGCGCATGTTGTCGACGATGATGTCGCGGCATTCGCCTTCCTTGATGTAGTCGTACATGAAGCGCAGCTGCAGCTTGGATTTGGGCGATGCCGAGCTGATCGGCAACAGCGTGGTCACTTCACGCGGCAGGCTTTCGTCTTTCTTCAACTGGTCGAGCAGGGTCTGGCCGCCGCCCAGGTTGGCCACCGACGGCAACGCCACGGACTTCATGAACTGGTCATTCAGGCCGATCAACAGGGAGGAGTTGGTCGACACTTGCTGCGGCGTGTAGCGGTATTTGACCTTGAGCGGCACGCCCTCTTCACGCCAGTTGAACAGGTCGGGCGGCAGGCGCATGTCGACGCTGATGGCGCCCGGGTTGTAGCCCGACACGCTGAGTTTCTGCTGTTCGATCAGTTCGCCCAGGCGTACCGGGCGGTTGCTTGGCAGCCAGTTCGGCGCATCGTACGGGCGGCGCGGTGCCAGGGTGTCGAGCTTGGTGATGACCACGCTGTTACCGGCCAGCACCGGGTTGCCCAGCACCACCGCGTTGGCGGCACGCTTGAGCTCTTCGCCGTCACGCCCGGTGACGATCAGCAGCTTGCCGTTGGCGTCGTTGGGGTTGGCGATGAGGGTCAGGGTCGGGCCGGTCGGCTTGGCGATGGCCACACCGTGCACGTCCATCGCGTCGGCGGTTTGCACCAGCACGATGGCGTTGCCTTTGGCCGGCAGCTCGCCGAGGGTGGTCGGGAAGGTCGCGCCCCGGTAGCTGGCGAGGCCGCCGATCCACGACGACAAGGCGCCAGCGGCTTCCAGTGCGGCGCTGTCCGGCGCGGTGGCAAACACGAACGGCAGGCTCACCTGGCGAGCGTCGCGCTTGTCGAAGAACGGCAGCGGCAGCACCGCCAGGTCGTCTTTGAGCACGATCGGCTCGACCTGCACTTTCAGCTCGCTGCTGTTGCTGATCTTGGCCCACAGGCTGCTGTGCAACGGGTCTTCGCAGGACATGGTGTAGTGGCCGATGAACTGCAGGCTCAGGCGGTTGAACTCGGTGATCAACTTCGGCGGGATCTGCACCAGTTGCTCTTGCGGGGTGCCCGCGCCTTCTTTGGGCAGCGCCAGGCTGGCGGCGACTTCGCCGTTGACCAGCACGTTGATCTGCGACAGGTCCGCCAGCAGCGCCGGCGAGTAGCTGTACTTGAGCAGCAGTTGCGCGCCCTTCACCACTTCATCGGCACGGATATCGAAGTTGACGCTGTCGGACGACTCCACGCCTTGCAGGTTCATGGTGTCGCGACGGCCCAACTGCTTGAGCGTCAGGCTATAGCCGTTATCGGTGCTTTGTACCGGCACGGTGGCAGCCGCTTGCTCGGCAGCTTGCGCCAGGGTGTTGAGGCCCATCAGCGAGGCGATCATCAGCGCGAGTGCACGGCGCGGATGAGGGCGAGCGAATATCTTCGAGGTCATGGCTTGTCCATCAGCGTATCTAGCGGTTTTGTGGGGGTGCGGCTCAAGGCCAGACGCAGTTCGTGCAGGGTGGCGCGGCCGAGGGTGAACAGACCGCCGATGCCGATGGCGCCGACTTCGCGCAGGGCCGCCAACGGTGTGTCCGGCTGGCCGGCGCCCCAACTCGCGGCCCAGGTATCGGCACGGGAGAAGGTCAGGCGTACCAGTTCGCTTTGCTGGCGCAGGCTGAGAGGCTCGAACTGGGCGCCGATCTGCGCGCCCTTGCTGAACACCACGCGCGCATCGAACAGGCTGTCCTGGCCGTTGCGCGACAGCACCAGTTGCACGCGTTCGCCACGGGTGATCGAGTGCCCATCGCTGAGCATCAGGCCGAAGCCGTTTTGCGAGAAGTCCTGGGTAGTGCCGTCCAGCACACGGCCGTCGGCACAAATGATGCTCACCGGCAGCTTGGCGCTGACCCGTGGCTCGGAACGTACCTGACGCGCTTCCGAGGCCACGGCCACGGCGGCACTGGTGATGATCAGGTTGTAGAGGGTCCAGGTCAGGTTGATCGCCACCGTCACGGCTGTGGACGCATCGCCCCAGACCAACTGGTGGATACCGAAGCCCAGGCCGACCAGGTTCACCGCCAACAACACCAGGTACGGGCGGGCGAGTTTCCAGTCGAAGAACTGCTTGTCGATGATGCCGCCCTTGTCGGTGACGTTGAAGCCACCCGCCTTGGGGTTGACCAGCGCGACCAGCACCGGCGGCAGGATGTACCAGGCCAGTACGGTCTCGTACACCTCGTTCCAGAACGAGTGACGGAAACGCCCCTGGATCCGTGAGTTGGTCAGGCTGGAGTGCACCAGGTGCGGCAGCACGTAGGCGACGATCATCAGCGCCGAGGCGTGGAAAATCTCGGCGCCGAAAATCAGGTAGGCCAGTGGCGCGGTGAGGAACACCAGGCGCGGCAACCCATAAAAGAAGTGCAGCATGGCGTTGGCATAGCAGATGCGCTGCCCCCACTTCAGGCCCTTGCCCAGCAGCGGGTTGTCGGTGCGGAAAATCTGCGCCATACCTCGCGCCCAGCGAATCCGCTGGTTGATATGGCGCGACAGGCTTTCGGTGGCCAGGCCCGCGGCCTGCGGGATAGCCAGGTAAGCGGTGTTGTAGCCCAGGCGGTTGAGCTTGAGCGCGGTGTGGGCGTCTTCGGTCACCGTCTCGATGGCCACGCCGCCGATTTCCAGCAGCGGCTCACGGCGGATGACGGCGCAGGAGCCGCAGAAGAACGTGGCGTTCCACAAGTCGTTGCCGTCCTGCACCAGGCCGTAGAACAGCTCACCCTCGTTGGGCACGGCGCGAAAGGTATCGAGGTTCTTTTCGAACGGGTCCGGCGAAAAGAAGAAGTGCGGCGTTTGCAGCATCGCCAGCTTCGGGTCCTTGAGGAACCAGCCCAGGCTCACTTGCAGGAAGGAACGCGTCGGCACGTGGTCGGCGTCGAACAGCGCGATGTATTCGCCGTCGGTGACTTTCAACGCTTCGTTGAGGTTACCGGCCTTGGCGTGGAAGTTGTTGTCGCGGCGGATGTAGTTCACCCCGACCTTGCGGCAGAAGTCGCGGAAGTCGTCGCGACGGCCGTCATCGAGCACGTGGACGCGCAGCTTGTCCTTGGGCCAGTCCATCGCCTGGGCGGCGAAGATGGTCAGTTTTACGATGCTCAGCGCTTCGTTATAGGTGGGAATGAACACGTCGACCGTCGGCCACTCCTCCGGCTCGGTCTTGAGCCATACCGGCGTGCGGCGCAGCGGCCAGGCGGTTTGCACGTAGCCGAAGATGAGCACGACCAGGGCGTAGAACTCGGCCGCGACCAGGCCGTAGCCGAAGAACATGTCGAGCCAGGTTTCAAAGCCGAGGGTGGAGGTGAGGCGCCAGAACATGTAGCGCAACGACGCCACCAGCGACAGCACCACCAGCGCGAGGATCGCCAGGCGCCCCGGGATCTTGCGCAGCACCAGCACCGCGAGGAAGCACACGCCGGCGAACAGGCATTGGCTGTAGAGATCGAGCGGCGCGCTGATAATGCCCAGCAACAGCAGCGCGCCGAGCACGCAACTGGCGACAACCAGCACCGTACGCAGCGCCGCAGGCCACCGATTGAAGCGCGCGATGGCGTCATTGAGGCGCTGTTCGGCGTGCCCTTCGACGAAGGGCGTGGAGGACGTAGTGTCGGTCATGGAAGGTCCGAGTCGATGTGTTCGAGCAAGGTGCGGCACAGGGCGTGGACGTCTTGGCTGCCGATACTGTTGACGGTTGGGTCGAGGGGGTCACGCCCGTAGGCCTGGGCTTCGCTGAATGCGGGGTCACGGTGGACAGTCCCCAACAACGCAGCGCCCAGACGGGTCTTGAACACCTCGGCCATGTCCAGGCTGAAGCGGTGGGCACCGTCCAGCTGGTTGATCACGTAGAAGCGTTGTGGCGGTTTGGCGCGCTTGAGGTGCGGCGCCAGCAGGCTGTCCATCTGGTCGAGTGTGCTGAACGAGGCCACGTCCGGCTGTACGACCACCAGCACAGCGTCGGCGACCGACATGGCCTGGCTGAGGTAGACGGTGTTGCCGGCGGGGACGTCGATGATCACGGTGTCCTGGCCGCTCAACTTGAGGCCGGACAATCGCTTGCTGAGCCACTCGCTGTCCTGGCCCAACCAGCGATTGAGGCTGTGCTGTTGCTCGTGGTCAGTGGCACCGAATGCCACCAGCCGGCAACCGGCAAAACCGCGCTCGGGCAGGGCGGCCCAGCTTTCGTTGAGCAGGCTGGTGGCGCCGACGCCGGGCATGTCCAGGCCCAGGCACAGGTGGTGGCGCAGGGCGTTTTGCGGGTCCAGGTCCAGGGCCAGCGCCGGGCGGCCCTGGCGCTGCAGACCGCTGGCAATCGCGGCGGCCAGGGTACTGCGGCCAACGCCACCCTTGACCGAGACCAACACTACGACTTTAGGGCTGGATTGCTCGGAGTACACCTGGCCGTCCCGCCCTTCCACCACTTCGGGCGGCTGCAGGTGGTCGGCTTCACCTTGGCTCAGTTCCTCCAGCAGGCGCAGCAGCGGCGCCGAGGGTGCTTCGATCACAGGTGGAGCGTGAGTGACTGCGGGGGCTTCCAGGACCTCTATTTCGTCCTCGATGAACTCATGGACAAAGTCGATCTCGCGATAGCCGCTCGGGTTGGCACCCAGCTTGTTGAATAGCTTTGAAATATCATCTGCCCGACTCACTCACTGCCCCCCCACCTGATTTGCGCTTTAAAAGGCGATAAAAAGGCCAGCAATGAGCTGACCTCGTATTTTTCTAGTTATGTGGTGTCGGGCGCATTCTGTGATATCACATTGATGGTGTCAGTATTTTGATGATTTTAGTTCAAATCTATCCGACGAACGGCGCAACGCCATTTTTATGACTATTTTGCGGAGAAAAAGCCATTCGCTGTAAGAACATGAACTTGCATCATTATTTCGCAAAAAAAGTTGGCCGAGTGGACAAAAACGGCACAAAACTGACATACGCTTCAACAGATTTTCAATTGCCCTACATTGTCTCGGAAATTTGCCTACAAGGAACCGCGATAAAACTGACGGTTTATATCGCGGCACAGAATACGTAAACCGTACCTGTATTCAAGGGAAAACCGGCTGAGCGGTCGATCCAAATGGTCCATAAAGCCACCGCCCGTGTATCGCTGTGTATGCAGTCACGGCCTCGCTACACAACGAAGCAAAACCCGCGCCGCATGACACAGTGCAGATACCTCCAGGGCGCTCAATAAGCCCACACCCACTTGTTGAACCCGGAGGATACCTACCATGAACTGGAACACCTTGATCGCCGTCAGCCTGCTGGCTTTTGCCGTCAACGCCCACGCCGACGTACAGCCCAAGCTGGATATCCAGCGCGTGCTGACCACTGTCGAAGACACAAACGGAGCGTGTGGGATCGTGAATGCGCACATGACCTACCTGGATTCCCACGGGCAGCAACAGGTATTGGACTACAAAAAGTTCGCAGATAACTGCGCAGAAGGCAGTTGAGGCTTGCGCGAACCGGGCACCTGAGTGCCCGGTTTCGGAGCGTTTCTGAAGGCTTAGCGCACACGACGCTCGGTGAACGCGTAGTCATCCTGGCAATCGCTGGTCGGATCCGACGCCACACTCACGTAATGCACCGTGTCTGCGTCCAGCAGCTTATAGGTGTATACATCCGGCGAACGCACGCCGTCGGTACGCAACTCATTCCTGCCATTGGCCGCCGACCACGAACCCTGCTCGGTCTGGATCACCTTGGTCTGCTGTGCATCGCGGTAGAAGGTAATCACAAAACGACCGTCGGGCTTGAGGGTGTTGGTCCACGACAGGAACTGACATTTACCGGTCTCGGTGCGCAGACCTTTCCAGGTGCCCACCAGCGCCGGGTCGTTGGCGGGTTTGTTGGACGAACACGCAGCGAGCGCGACAGTGAGAAGGATGAGGGACAGCGAGAGAATCCGTTTCACGTGGGGCTTCCTTGGGTTTTGAGAAGATTTTTGCCGGGGTAGACCCTTCGGTGGCAAGGGAGAAATCCTACACTCGCCAGCTGGAAAAAGGGGTGAGTGTGGAAAAAGCGTGGGTTCTGCAAAAATAGTCAGAATTCAGGGGTTTACAGAACCTTGCCAATCGCTATAATCGTCGCCCTAACACGCCGGTATAGCTCAGTTGGTAGAGCAACTGACTTGTAATCAGTAGGTCCCGGGTTCGACTCCTGGTGCCGGCACCATATAAGACGAAGCCCTCACAGAAATGTGAGAGCTTTGTTGTTTCTGGCATTCAGAAATCCAACGCCTAAAAAGCACCCCGCCGCCGCCCTGTAGGAGTTGCCGAAGGCTGCGATCTTTTGATCTTCAGATTTCGCCCCCTATGCAAGTCCGGTTGCCCATCCAAATCTGCCTGCACACCTACCCGTTACAATTTCACTTCAGCATGAAGTTGACGACCTCCTCCAGCTACCTATAATGCACCCCAACACACCCGCCAAGCCTAGGTTGACCCAGTCAGCAAGCTCAAATCGTGCGGGTTTTTTTTGCCTGGAGAAAACTACATGAGGCCCTTCGATAAGCCGGCCCTCAGCGTAGAACAGCAATTGGAACTGCTAAAGCAACGAGAACAAAAATAGGGGTCAGAGCATGGTTTCAATAATGGTGGTCTGCCCCCTGTTTCCAAATACTTTTAGGCGTCATGCCTAACCCCAACTACAATTTCGACCGAAGCCATAATCCCATGCATTAGAACGCCAACTCCCTCCTCAATACAACCGAAAGCGGTGAAAAAAGGGAACGAACTATTTCTAAAAAAATCCGCGCCCTTTTGGAGAGATTAGCAATTCTACTTTCGTAATTACCTATATGTAGCTCATCTTACCTACCAAGGTTATCTAGTTGGTTCTTTAGTCGCTCAAGCTCTTCTCTTAATTCTAAATTCTCTTTTTCCAGCATCTTTGTCCGAACAGCTTTTTTGTTTGCATTACCTGGTATTGATAACAGTGTCTCAAGCTCATCCTTGTATGGCATTATTGGTTGATAAAGCTGGTGATATGCCCTGCCAACTGCTCCTCTGTAGAGTTGTAGCTCTGGACTATCCCTCCCTACCAATAGAGTATGCCTAGTGGCGATCCCCGGGTAAGGATCAATGAATACGATTTTGCTGATTCCAAGTTGATAGGCTTTCTTAGAGCAAAGTTCGCATGGGCTAGCTGTAGTAAACAATATCCCGCCTCTAAGTTTCATTCCGCCATGCTTTGAAATCTGAAGGAATGCATTCTCTTCTGCATGTAGGGAGCGTGTGTGAACTTGGTTTTTTTCACCATCTATTTCATTTTGCATATCCTTAAAGCAAAAAGACAAATTGCGACCTTCCAATAGGAATGACTTTCTTAGCTTGTCAAATTTTCCATGCAAAACCTCTCTAAACTTACTATCATTTCTTTCATACTCACTGTATGCGTAAGTATCTTGACCAAGGAGTAAGTCTTCGGCATTTCTGAGAAGGCATGGCACTTGCCCTTGTGGTGTATTGTTCCATCCAACTGACTTGACAGAAAATTCTTCGTCAGTAACAGCTGCTCCCACCTGCCTGGATATGCAGCCAGAACTTTGCTTGACCGTGTAAGCAATTTGCATGCAACTTTCTATAGATGTTGGCATTACCAAGCCGGGATGCTGTATTAAAGAAATATACCAAGCAAGTTGGCATTTAAGCTCAACATTATTGAATTGTTCTTTTCTAGGGTTGTGTATGTGTATGTCGGATATTTCTATGCACTTCTGTATATTCTGAGAAATAAATTTACTATAGCCCGAAAGTTTACTCGGATACTCTTTCTCATCAAGCTCTTTTATTTGAGATTCAGAAAACTTATGAGTGCTGCGGAGATGGGCGAGCCTATTGTCATTCTCTGTATTTATTGAAACCAGATAAAAACCCGCATAACGCTCCTTAAAGAATATTGCCTCATAGGGATTCCTAATAGCGTCAATCACAATAAAGCAGGACTCATTATTTTTCCGGGCCACGTGATGCGCTGATTTTATTACTTTGTTTATAGTTCTTGGAAAATGAAAAACTTTTGAATCGTCAAATTTAGAGCTATTTACCTGTCCTGAGGCTCGAATGTTGTCGCCTGCACTCTGATATATTTTTGTGTACGCATCAATCGATATATTTTTTAAGACGTCGCGTATCTTGTTTGAAAAAAACGGCAATCTCTTGAAATACAGATCAAAAGCAAACTCCTGCTTAGCTTCGATTTCATCAAGTGTTTTTTCAGGGCTTCTGAGGTATTCAGATATTTCGATATGCAAATCTTCATATTCTTCTTTTATTTCTCTCAGGAACTCGGAAGTCTTGTGCATATCTCTAACCATCACGTCAGAAACAAAGCGGCAAAATTCTGGAAAATTTAAGGCAAGGATGTATCTAGTTATAACAGTTCTAACTTGAAGACACTTAAATGGTTGCCATCGGTGCCCAATGAATTTCTTTATTATTCGATGTTTTCTTAGCTCATTATTTGTAATTCCGGGATACGCACTCTCTGGAAGTTCAATGGAGGCATTACAAAGAATTTCTGCTGATGTAGAACAGCCTGAACCAGTTCTTCCAGTTAAACCAATTACAACAAATCTTTTATTCTCTTTGTAAACGCTTCCAATAGCTCTGGATGATGGATTTCCTGAGAGTTCTGACATATGCTTTTCCATGCGTGATTTTTAGGGGACTGTCAGCTGTTACTTTGGTTGGTTGTGAGCCGTTCCAGACGTATTGAGCGTAGCGGAACCTATCGATAATGGCTATCTGACAGTTCCCACTGCTGCGCTTACCAGTTGCGTCATCGACCTCAATTTCATTTGCCCATCTTTGGACCGAAAAAGGGGGCAGGACCAACCCTTATATAACAGACGGTCTGCCTCCTGGTCGTTAGCGGTCGATTGCGAACGTCCGCTTCCGGCCCAGAGTGTGTAAAAACACCAACCGCGCTATCGCTGCCGAATTAAATGGGAAGGAATGCCAACGTTTCAAGGTCGATCTCAGCGTAGCTCCCCAAATCCCCCTTGTAGAGCTTGATCCTAGAGACCCCAAACTCCGTCTGCAAGAAAGCGACGAGCTGTCTAAGGTTGCCCTTGGCATGCGCCGTGGTCGGACTTACGACAGTCGCACACCCTGGTTCGTCGTCGTAAGTTCTGATCAGGAATATGTCCCCATCGTTCTGCACGCTGTAATTATGACCACGGTACTCATACCCTAAATCATGGTCGACATCGTCAAAACGGGTAGATTTCACTATCTTCACAGCAGCATCCAACATTCGAGTTCCACAAGAGGATCGTCTCGTGAAGCGCTTTATTCAAGGGGAGCATAGAGGTCAAGGCACCTTACTTCCCGAAAGCCTCGACGACTACGTCAACGATACCAACCCGGTACGTATAGTCGACGTCTTCGTCGACGAACTCGACCTGGTCAATTTGGGCTTCGACGGCGCTATTCCTGCTGATACGGGCCGACCTGCTTACCATCCTGAGGTCATGTTGAAGATCTATATCTATGGCTATCTCAACCGCATCCAGTCGAGCCGACGCCTGGAGCGAGAAGCTCAACGCAACGTTGAGCTGATGTGGTTGACGGGTCGTTTGATGCCGGATTTCAAGACCATCGCCAACTTCCGAAAAGACAACAGCAAGGCCATCCAAGGCGTCTGTCGTCAGTTCGTCGTGCTCTGTCAGCAGCTCGGATTGTTCGGAGAAAACCTGGTTGCCATCGACGGCAGTAAATTCAAGGCCGTCAACAATCGTGACCGCAACTTCACTAGCGCCAAACTAAAGCGGCGAATGGAAGAAATTGAATCGAGCATCAGCCGCTACCTGACCGAGCTTGATGCTGTTGATCGACAAGAATCAACAGCCTCCGCCCCCCGCCCAGTGGGGTTGGAAGAGAAGATCGCCAAACTGAAGAAGCAAATGAAAGAGCTTCAAGCGATTGAAACTCAGCTTAACGAATCACCGGATAAACAGGTCTCACTGACCGATCCAGACGCCCGTTCCATGATGACGCGCGGCACTGGAATCGTCGGTTACAACGTGCAGACAGCGGTCGATACCCAGCACCATTTGATCGTTGCCCATGAAGTTACCAACGTCGGCTCCGACCGCGATCAACTCAGCTCGATGGCCAAGCAGGCTCGCGAGGTTATGGCGTCAGATACCTTGTCGGTAGTGGCTGACCGAGGTTACTTCAAAAGCGAACAAATCCTGGCTTGTCACGATGCAGGTATCACCGCCTATGTGCCCAAGCCGATGACCTCTGGAGCCAAGGCTGACGGGCGTTTCAATAACGATGCCTTCCACTATGACGCGGCAAAAAACGAATACATTTGTCCCGCTGGAGAGGCGTTGATCTGGCGTTTTTCCAGCGTTGAAAAAGGCCTGAAGTTGCACCGTTACTGGAGTTCTAATTGCCAGGGATGCATGCTGAAATCGAAGTGCACACCGAGCAAGCAACGGCGAGTTCGGCGATGGGAACATGAAGCCGTATTGGAGGAAATGCAGAGCAGGCTGGGCAACGCGCCGGACATGATGCGAGTCCGCAAGCGTACGGTCGAGCATCCCTTCGGGACACTCAAGCAATGGATGGGCTCCACACATTTCCTGACCCGAAAGCTGGCCGGGGTAAGTGCGGAGATGAGCTTGAACGTCCTCGCCTACAACTTTAAGCGAGTCATAAAAATTCTCGGTACCAGCGGTTTAATGAAGGCGCTGTCGGCCTGAAGAGGGCTGTATTTTGGCCACCCAGCGGCGCTACGGGCTCCCAGGTCGTCGTGATGGTCCGTAGGACTTGTTCTGAGCAATTACCCCGCTAACAACCGTCAGCGCTGCGCGCCGACAGTGCATCAGCGCGTTTTTACACACTCTGGGCCATCTGCTGCCTGTCGCCACGGCAGCTTTTGGCGGATTCCTACCTATTCTCGACGGGGGGATGATCAACAACGTTCGAATTCGGGAGGTTTACCATTCCGTATGCGGCTCTGAATCACTCGCAGACCGACAACGTGCTGACATCTAAAATCCCGAGTTCGATTCCACCGAACGCCATAACTAGCTGATTTGTTTATAGTTACTATTTGGATACGCCGAATTTCCCAGCGAACACCAGACGCCCGAAAAACCTAGCCCTGCAGAAACATACCGTTCGTCTGGTGCCGCACCATATCTCAAAGCCCCACAACGCAGGGCTTTGTGGTTTCTGGGGCTTGGAAAACACTGAAAATCTACACTGCGGTTTTCGGGAAAACGTCCACAAAACGCCCAAACTCAAAAAAACACAGCCCGCATTTCCCCCAAACCTCCCTTCTTGTTGCTTGCCTCGTCAGTCAGCTCACGGCCGACCTTCATCGCAGCCCCCAACAAATCTCCTGCCTCACAAAAAACATCTGAACTTGTAGTCCCTTCGAAAAGCGATCCACTGGTGATGAAATCTAATCTCCCGCTGTCATCCAACTGATAGAAACGAAAAATCTATTTGGCTTCATTCGCCGACAACCCACCAACACCACACGGCCCCTCTCCCCCCACAGGTCCCCATGCTCAGTAGAAAAAAACAAACCTCCCATGAGCGCTGAACGCCTTCCTCTGTACCCCCCCGATCTCTACGTTTATTCCAAATTATGAACTGGCAATAATTATGACCCAGCCATAAAAACAATAATTTCAGTAGCAACCTACACACCCTAATGAGGGCCTCAAAATCATCCCATCAATATTCCTGATTGCTCCCCACGTCCCACCACGCTACCCTCCGTTCCATCGCTGCCAATTCAGCGATCGGGCCTGATAACCCGGCAAGATGCAGGCGCACCAAGCGCCCCCAAAACCCGATTTGCAGGCGTTTTTTTTTCGCCCACCATTTCGTGCAATGGCGGCTGTGCGTGGGAGACCTTCGGGTCTGCCGGGTTCCTGTATCTCCGGTTTATCAGCCTGCGCACAGCTGCCACCCAATTCGCCTGATAACGAATGTGGTAGTTCTCACCAGATATGGGAGTTTTACCAATGACCGCTACAAGTCCGTCTGCGTTAACCACCCTCGGCGTCACCCCCTTCTCCTTTCACTCCGACCAACCTCTGTTCCGCGTCAATAGCGGTGTTTCCCTGCATGAAGCCTTGCACCATGTTTCCGACCTGCTCCATGTCGCCAAGCTGCTCGCAGAAGAGGCGGCGATGACGCGGGAGACGGACCGTTATGCCTGGGCTTCGCATTATTTGCAGGAGATGAGCAAGGCGGTGATTGATGACGTGGTGAAGGTGTTGGAGTCACCCGGCAATAGCGCGCAGTAGACCTCACTGAAAAGGCCTGTCCTCGCCATGGTGCAGTCCAACTTGTGGCGAGGTTCGTTATCGCTCTCTATAAAGCCCCATCCAGCCCCCAACAAAAAAGGCACTTGCCGCGAACGCCAAGTGCCTTCTCACACCACCTGAAACCCAATCACCGCGCCAACATAAACGTCTCATACTCCAGATCTTCCAGCGCCGACGACAACCGCGCCAGCCCCAGCAATACGCACACCAGCAACGACAACGTAAACCCGTAGCCGAAGAAACTGGGCCCCAGGTGCATGCTGAGCAGGGTCAGGGCTGCGTTGAGTACGGCAAACAGTACGCACAGTTCCAGGACCACGCGGCGTTTGTCGAGGTAGAAGAACACGTTGAGCAACGCCATGAAGACCACCTGGATGCTCACGCCGATCAAGTCGATGTAGAACAGTGGCAGGTAGTAGCTGGAGATGCCGATCCATTCCAGCAGGCGCGGGGCGAAGAGGAACAGCAGCACCACGGTCAGGCCTTGGACTTTGCAGATTTCCAGCAGGCCCTGGCGGATGGAGAGGGTCATCTCGGTTTTCAGCGAGCCGATGTGCTGCAAGGTCTCGCCATCGCGGATGGCACGGAACAAGCGGTCGTACCACTCGGCAAAGTCGGTCTCGATACGCACCAGGAAAACGGCCATGCCGGGGATGATCGCCAAGTAAGCGATGAAGATCGGCATGTCGTACAGGATCGAGGCGCGCAGCGGGCCTATGACTTCGTTGGAAGTGCCTGGGTTGAACCAGAACAGGATTTTGTCGACCCAGATGCCGAAGTTGTAGAAGAACCCGGTCACCAGCAGGCTGAGGAACACGTTGCGACGATTGAGAAAATCAAACGCAATCATTTTCTCGGCACGGTACTCGCGCAGGATGTCGTACAGGTACAGGAACAACAGGCTGCCGTGCCCGATCAGCAGCGCCAGCAACAGGCCGGGCATCTTCAGGAAGCTCAGCAGGTAGGCGCACGCGACCATCAGCGAGTAACCCACTACCATCACCAGCAGGATGCGGTTGTATTTCTTCATCCCCGACAGAAAGATGATCACCAGCCACAGGTTGCACAGCACCACGAAGTTCGACAGCACCAGCACGCGGTAGACCAGCGGTTGATCGAACAGCAGCGCCAGCACGATAACCCCCAGCACCCCGGCACCGACCGTCACCATCAACAATATGCCCAGCAGGTTGGGCAGGATCTGCTCGTAGTTGTGCTCGAACAACTGGTCGGACACGAAGCGGGTGAAGAACAACTGCAGGCCACCGGTCAGGATCAATGAGCTGGCCATCAGGTACGTCACCGTGACCAGAAACTGCCCCACCAATGAGTTGGGCAACAGCAGGCCCAGGCTGATGATGCCCACCAGCATTACGCTGATGATCGACAGCACCCACGGGCCGGAGCTGATCAGGCCTGCATACACATAGGCGTGCAAGGTGGCGGTGTAAGAGTCACGCGAGAGGATCTTGCGCAGTTCGAAGCCAATACCGGCCATTTAACTATTCTCCATGGCGGCCTGGTACAGGTCGCGGTAGCGCTGCAGCATCAGGGCTTCGGTGTAGTAACGGTTGACCCGCAGCAAGCCGGCGGCCTGTGCAGCCTGCCAGCGCTCGGGGCTGCGCAGTAGTTCCAGGATCGCGGCGGACGTCGCCTGTGGGTCGGCAATCGCCACCACCTTGCCCGCCACGCCCAGGTCGCGGTCTTCGGCGCTGCCGCCTTCGATCAGTTCGCGGCATGAGCCGACGTCGCTGCTGACGACCGGCGTACCGGCAGCCCAGGCTTCGAGGATCACCAAGGGTTGTGCTTCGCTGATCGAGGTCAGCACCATCAGGCCAAGCTTGGGCAAGATGTCCTGGATGCGCTGGAAACCCAGGAAGTGCACTTTGCCTTCAAGCCCCAGGCTCGCCATCAGGCTGCGGCATTCGCTCACGTATTCCGGGTCTTCTTCCTCGGGGCCGACAATCCAGCCTTCGGCATGCGGCATGGCGCTGATCACGCCGCGCATGGCACGCAGGAACGTTTTCACGTCCTTGATCGGCACCACGCGCCCGATCAACCCAACCACCGGTGCAATGCCCGGCTCACGGGTTTCCATGGCGCGGGACCACTGCGACAGGTCGATGCCATTGGCGATCAACGCCGTGCGGCTCGGATCGGCACCGTCCTTGATCTGACGCTGACGGTTGCCGTCATACAAGGCAATGATCTTGTCGGCGCTGTTGTAGGCCAGTTGGCCGATCCGTTCGAAGTAGCGCACCCACAGGGTACGGATATACCCCGAGCCTCCGTCGAGGCTGCGGTTGAGCGCCTGCCCGGAGGTTTCGGCAATCCAGGTGGCCTGGGCCAGATCGATCTTGCGCTCCTTGGTATAAATACCGTGTTCGCTCAGCAGGTAAGTGCATTTCCAGCGGTGCTTGAGGATGCAGCCCAGCAGCCCGGCGTAACCGGTGGAAATCGAGTGCAGCACCCGCGCGGGCGGCATCTTGCGCGAGGCCTCGGCGAGCATCAGCAACGGCGACTGCAACGAACGCAGCGTCCAGAAATAGTTGACGAAAGACGGGTCGGCGCAGTGCTGGCGGTAGCCTTCGCTGAGGGTTTCCCAACTGGCACGGCTGCGCAGTACATCATCCAGGGTCATATGGCCCTCGGCGATGCAATTGAGCAGGCGCTCACCCAGTTCCCGCTCGGGCGGGTCCGGGTGGTGCAAAAAGCGATACAGGTCGGCCAACTGCTGCGGGTCGGCATCGCGCGGCGTGCCACGGGTATCGGCGGGGTGCGTCGCGTCTTCGAGGAACACCTCTTCGATGTGCACCACGTTCACCGGCACTTCATAACGCCGCGAAGTGTACGCCGAGCGCTGACCACCGATGAACATCACCGAAAAAGTCAGCTCCGGCAGGCCGAGGATCATCTGGTGAATCCAGCTCGATACGCCGCCGCGCACGTAAGGCCAGGTGCCTTCCAGCAGCAGGCAGATGTCGGCCGTCGGGGTGGCTTCCTTATGATTCATTCCAGCTCCTCACCAACTCAGCAAAGGGTGGCCGCTGACGGGTTTCTTCCGGCAGCCTGGCGAGCAGCCCGGGGATTTCGTGATAGCGACCCGCTTCAAACGCCAGCTCGGCATGGAAAGGCAGTAACTGAGCCTCACCCAGACCGTTTCGCTCAGCCTCGTGCAAGAGGGCCTCGGCTCGCTCGTTTTCACCGCGCTCCAGGGCAATACGGCCGGCCAGCAGCAACAGCTCACCGCCCTCACCGGCCGCCAGACCTTGCTCGGCATGCTCGCTGGCCTGGTTCAGCACGTGCTCGAGCACACTGCCTTGGGCCAGGCCGAGGTAGGCCAATTCCCAATACCATCGCGCCAGCATGCTGTGCACCGGGCCGGCAGTTCGGGGGCTGACGCCGGCCAACTGTTCCAACGCCATCTGAATGTGCAGGTTGATGTCACTTTCCTGCTTGTCGAGCATCGAGTACGCCAGGAGACGCACGTCATCACTGGGGTCACCCAAGGCCAGCTTGAGGATGGGTACCGCGTCCTTGCCAGGCATGCGGCGAGTCGCCAGCAAAGCGGCCAGACGCTGATCGGGATCGGGCGCGTGGCGCAGCACGTCCTGCAAACCGCCATCGGCGAAAATCGGCGTGCGTGTCTGGGCCTGCGCACGGAACGGCAGGCTTGGGATCCCCACCGATCGCCACGCCTGCTGGTCGCGTTTACGCGGCAGGTACAGCGCCGGGAAGATCGACGCAACCACGCCCAGGGTGCCGATCACCGGCACAAAGAACGCCAGGCTGAAAATGAACAGTGGGCTCCACGGCAAAGGCGCCCGGTAGCGCGCCGGCAACAGCAACCATACGGCGCCGCACAGCATTAGGCAGGCCAAGCCATGGCTGAAGGTGAACACCAGCAGTTGGTGCATCTGCGGCGCATCGAGCCACAGACTGGCCCAACTGCCCGCCTCCAGCAGCACGGCGCCGCTAAACAGCCACTTGCTGATCATTCAGGCCACACTCGTTGTAAAGGAAGTTACGCAGCCCGTTGCGATCACAGTCAGGCTCCAGGTTGAAAGGCATGGCCCGCACACCCAGGCTGTCCAGGTCCGTGTCGATACCAAAGTGCTCGTGCAACAGCATGCCAATCCGCGCCAGGTAGCCTTCGGTACCTTCCGGGCTGGTCAACGGCAACAGCACCAGCAGCAGGCGATGTTCGCGGTTGTTGCGCACCGCCAGGTGCAAGTCCAGGCCACGTTGGCTGCGCTCCATCAGACGCGACAGTTCCTCGTTGGCGCGCGTCATCTCGAACGCGAACAACCCGGCGGGCAATGTGTGCTGTTCCACGTCCACCAACGACCGCTTGAGCTGCAACGAAAACTGCTGGGCGTGCGCATCGGGCAGGCTCAGCACTTGCGGATCGCGGCGCAACAGGTCGGCAATGTGGCCGGCCAGCAGCGACAAGAGGCTCAAGGTGCGGTCCTGGAACGCAAAGAACGGCATTTGCCGAACCGCCAGGATCGCCAGCAAGCGGCCTTCGGCATCGATCAACGGGATGCAGGCCTGCAGCGCGGAAAACTGCGCGGCGTTACCGGCGTCGATCAGTTCCTGGCGTACGCTCACCAGTTCGCCGCGTTCCAGGCATAGCCGGATCAAACCGTCATCGGTTTCCAGCGGCCCCATCACGCCGATCATCGCCAAGGCCTGGGGCAGTAGGTTTTTCTCGCTGTCGTCGACGCGGTACAAACCTGCCACGCGCAATGCACCGTATTGGCCGAGCATCGCCACGATCGGCTCGGCCAGCTCGCTCAATGCGTCGCCTTCGACCGGCATGCCGCGCAGTTTTTCACGCAGGCCCAGCAACGAGCTGCGCAGGCTCTGGTCACTGCCGGCCACGCGCTGCTCCAGCAGGTCATGGGACACCCGCAGGATCTGGTGGGCACGGGTGAATTCGTCGAGGCGGTACTGACGGTATTCGTTAGCCATCTGCAGACGCTCCAGGCGGCGCACCCACAGGTCGCGAACCTCACCCACCAGCATCCCGCACACCAGCACACCGACGATGAACGAGGGCTCAAGCTGGGTATAACCTGCATGCCCGGTGTAGCGCAGGGCAAACAGCGCCGCCACCAGCAGCACGGCGCTGAACAGGCCGCGCACAAAACCGTAACGCACACCCAACAGCAGTGGCGCCAGGATTGGCCAGGGGAAACCACCGTGCATTTGCAACGGGTCTTCGGGAGTCAGCCAGAAGCCGAGGCCAATGGCCAAGCCCGTTACCAGGAGTGTTTCCAGCCAAGACACCGGCCCGCTGGCGCGAGGCGCCAGGCTGTAATCCATGTGTGGAGAATTCATTGCGTTCACTCGAATCGAAGGGCGCCAACCAGTTTGTCGATTACCGTCTGAGCATTGCCCGCCAGGCTTTCACGGGACCAACCGGCGCGCGCGCCGCTTTTGCTCCAGAGCACACGACCACTGTTGGCGTCCAGCACACGCAGGCTGATGCCCACCGCCGGCTCGCCATCCAGGCCGTTCTTGTACTGCCACTCTTCGACGCTGCCGGCGATGACGTAATCGAGCTTTTGCTCACGTGCCCATTCCAGGGCACCGGTCAGGCGCTCGTTGTCGTCCATCAGCGCCTGCTCACCCTGGGTGCTGGTCGGATAAACACGCGGTTGCAGGCCATGGCTGCTGAGTACGCTGAGCAGGATCTGCTCGCTGCGCTCACCGGCTTGCGGGGTCTGCGAATAGTTGATCATCGGCACGATGCCCCACTGCGCGTTACGCGGCAGGTCAGGGCTGTTTTCACTGGTGAAGCTGGAGCAGCCGGCGACGAACAGCACTGTCAGGGCCAGGCTCAGGTTACGAATTGCTTGCATAGGTTTTTCTCCCGTAGATTCTGTAATCAGCGCCCGAAACGCACGCCGTAGCTCATGCCCAGTGTGCCGCCGGACTTGCCATCCGCGCCTTGTGGCGCAGATTGGTAGCCGAAGGTGAGGGCCAGTTCGTCATCACCCAGCACTTCGAAACCAATGCCCGTGTTGACGCCGTAGTTGAAGGTTTGGTCGGTCCACTGCCAGCCCGCCGTCATGTCCACCAGCCAGGTGTATTGCGGCTTGCTGCGCACCAGCGCACCGGGGATGCCGCGACGCCAGGACGTACCGACATAGAGTTGGCCGTAGCGGCTTTGCAGGAGGTCGCCCGACGGGATGGTCTGCAACTCGATCGGGTCACCCGGCTCAGGCGGCGCGACATCAGGCACTCGAATCGGGCCTTTGAAGTCGCTGGAGAGGTAATCCAGGTTGCGATCCTTCACGTTGTTCTTCTGGTAATCCACACCACTGCGCACCGTCCAGTTAGGCCCGGCGAATTCCAGCGTGTGGTTAAGCTCCAGCTTCAGCGCATGACCGCTGCCCAACGAGTCGCCGGCACGGGTCGAGAACGAGCGCTGCGCCACTTCCCAGCTCAACTGGTCCCGCGCAGTCAGGCCGTGACGGCCGCCGACCCAGGCGCGGTCCTGCTGGCCGAAAGCCCGCATCAGGCCGCTGTCGTCGCTCTTGCGATGCCAGTCCAGGCCGGTCTCGATCTGGTGGCTGTTGCCCAACTGCCACAGGCGCGACAGGCCCAGGCCGTTACGGTCGTCGTCCTTGCGTTGGCTGGTGTCGGCGAACAGCTTCCAGCTGCCGTTTTCCACCGCGCGCACCAAGGTCAGGGCCGCGTTGCTCTCGTCGCCGATGCGCGAAGAGATGACGTCGTCGCCTTTATAGTTGCCGTGTTCCATCTCGACATCGGCGTACCAGTTGTCACCCAGGTTATGGGCGATTTCCAGGCGCGGCGAGTCAAACGACAAGCCACCGAAATCCTGTTTCTGATACGACAGCAATGCGCCTTGCGGGGTGGCTTCGTGGATCTCCACCGCCTGGCGACGCAGTTGCTCGTTCACCGAATCCGGCTGGTCGTCGCCCAGTGCGGACAGGCTGGTGTCCAGTGCCTCGTTGGTACGCCCCAAACGGCTGAGCGCCTGTGCGCGCTGCGCCGGGTTCAGGTCGCTGCTGGCCAACAGGGTTTCGACCTGGGCTTTATTGCGGCTGCGCAAGGCTTCCTGGATCTGCTCGTAACGGTCGACCTTGAGCCCTTGGGTGCGCGCCCAGGCCAGCCAGTCGTCTTTCTGCGCTTGCTGGTTGGTCGCATCCAGGCGGGCCAGCAGGCGTTCGAACCACAGCTGTTTCATCGACGGCGAACCGTCTTTCCACTTCAGCAATTCTTGCTGGGCCTTCTGCGGCGAGTAGCTGCTCGACATCAAGCGCAGCCAGATCGCATAGCGTTGGGACGAGGGTTGCAGGTTGTCGGCCTCGGGGCTGCGCAGCAACTTCAAGCGCAGGCGCTGGGCGGCGTCCTGGTAGCCGGATGTGTCCAGTGCATCGGCATACGCGGCCTGCACCAGCCAGTCGTTCGGGCTGAGCTTGAGGTACATGCGATACCAGGCCAACGCCTCGGCATCGCGCCCCAACAGCTGGCTGGCGCTGGCGAACGGCAGCCAGAGCAGGCGGTCTGCCCGTGCATAGGCACGCCATTTGGCCAGCAGGAGTTTGAGTTTTGCCGTGTCGGCCTGGTCGACATACAGCCAGGTCAAACGCTCGCGGAACAGGTTGTCATCGGGGTAGCGCGACAAGCCCAGCAGATAGAGACGCTCGGCCTCGGAGGGGTCGCCCTGCTCCACCGCCAAGGCACCGCGTACCGCCAGGACCTGGGCTTGCTCGTAGGCCTGCGGGTATTGCCTGGCGTCTTCCAACAGGGTCACGACCTGATCCCACTCGTGCAGCTCCTGGGCCAGTTGCAGCGCCTCGACCAACCGTTGCGGATCCTGGGCGCGTTGCCAGCTGTCGACCATCAACTTCAAGGCACGCTGCGGGTCACGGGTGCGATAGAGGGTGATCAACTGGCTCTCGTCGCCACTGGTCAGCTTGCCGTTGAGGGACAGCAGTTTTTCCAGGGAGACGCGCAAGTCTTCGTCGCGCTCCAGGTCCCAGGCGAGCGCCGCACGGGTGCGCCAGTATTCCGGGTCATCGATGGATGAGTCGTCCGACTTGACCACTTCCCAGGCCGCCGGCTCATCAAACAGCTTCATTTGCGTGCTGGCCCAATCGACCAATTCGGCGGTGGTCAGCGTGTAGCGTTTTGCATAGTCCTTGTAGAGCTTGCCTTTGGCCGCGAACTGCCCGGTGTTTTCCAGGTTGTGCAGCAAGCGTGTCCAGGCCAGGCGATGGGCCGGGTACTTGCGCAGGTAGGTGCGCAGCCATGCCTCGGCTTCAGCCGGTGTACCACGGGATTCATGAGCGTAGATCAACGCATCCAGCTCGATGTCCGTGAGCGCACGCTGCTGCATGATGTCGGCAAGCAACGGGATCGAGCGGGCGAAGTCGAATTGCAGGCTGGCAAGGCGCCAGGCGTGCTCGCGGGTTTTCGGGTCCTCCTTGAGTTTGAGCAAGCGAATCCAGTAATCCAGCGCGGCTTCGTTATCACCGCGCCACTCACCGAGCTTGGCCATTTGCCCCAGCAACTCGGTGTCATCCGGGTAATCGATGACCAGCTCCTGACCGGTTTCCCACGCACCCGCCAGATCATTGATAGACAGGCGCACCTGGAATTCTTTGACCAGGATTTTGCGGTTGCCAGGCTCCAGGTCATGCCACTGCCGGAGCACGCGCTGGGCCAGGTCGAACTGCCTGGTCGCAACGGCGATATCCACGCCTTGCTCCAGCCACGCCACGTCGGTTTGCGGGTTCGTCAGCCGGGGCAGCTCGTCAGCCAACACTTGCGCGGCCTGCTCGTCACGGCCGGCCGAGAGCAGGCTGTTGAACGCAAGTTGCGCGTACTCCCGTCGTTCGGCCGGTTGTTGGGCGTCACGCTTGAGTTGCAGATAGATGTCTGCCGCGTGCGCAGGCTGCTCACCCGCCAAGTACCACTGCGCGGCTGATTTGAGCGCCTCGGTGCGCTGCGCCGAGTCACGCCCTGCGATCTCTTCGAAGACACTGGCGGCAAACGCCGGCGCCTGCAGGGTCAACGCCAGCTTCGCCAGGCTTTGCAGCTGGGCCACCGGCAGCTTGCGATGATCGAAGCTTTGCAGACGCTCGACCAACGCATGCTGCGCAATCAGGTCGTTGCCACTGGCTGCGATCAGCGCGTCCAGCTCCAGGCGATAGTAGGCCTGGATCTCCGGCTGCGGCTTGGGCCAGGCGTCCACGTGTTGGCGCGCCTTGGTGTAGTCACCCAGGCGAATCAGCAAGTCGACCAATTGCAAACGCAAATGGTCGTCATCCGGGTGCGCCGTCAGCAACAGCTCGGCATAGTTGGCCGACACGGCGTCGGGTTCGCGCCCGTCGGGCTGGAACACTTCTTCACGCTGGAAGGTTGCCCACAGCAGGCCACCCACGGCGACAGCGACCACCGCCAGTGCCCATGGGTTGAGCAGGCGGCTGCTTTTAGTTGCAGAGGAGTTGACCATTACTCACCTGCTTCATGGGAAGTTGAAAAGTCCAAAGGCCAGCCGAAGCCTTGCCAGCGAATCGTTGCCCATCGACTTCCACGCGGCAGGCGGTTGCCGAGCGTACGGTGAAGGTCAGGTCGAACTGACCGGCGAAGGAAAAGCTCACGCGCCGATCGTCCAGGTAACGCCAATCGAGCAACGGCACGTTGGCCTCCTCCAGCGCAGGGCGGGGATCTCTGTCCGCACGCAATGCGAGCAATGCCTTGTCGCTGCTCAGGGCCACATAGCGCCCTTGCGGCAAGTCACGTACACCCGCGACACCTTGGGATTGGAGCAAGTCCGGCCAGCCCATTTGTGCATCCAGGCGCACGGTACGCAGAGCGTCCATCCCGCGAATCTGCCAGGCGCCGTCCGCCGTTCGGGCCAGGCTCGACTGGTAAAGACCATGCAGACGGTCGACGTAGTCGCTCATCCACAACGACATCGGCTGTTGCTCGCGCAAGTAGCCGTAGATCTCGTGCATGGCCTTGATCGAGGCTTGCTTGGTGCTGGAATAGAAGTGGTAGTAGAGGTGCAGCCCGCGCAGGCGACGCGGACTGTCGGTCAGTTCGAACGTCTCGATCAACTCACGGAAGCCGTAGTACGGGCCTTTCCACAGGTTGGTGTAGAGGTTTTCGTTGATGATCGGCGCGTAGTACTGCAACCCCCCAGGCGTCGGCCGCAGCAACGGGTTCAACCCGGTCAGGGACGGGTTGGCCTTGGTCATGATGGTTTCGGCGCCGTTGACGTTTTTCAAGCCCGCGTCATAGGCCAGCTTGATGGTGCTGGCGGATGGCAGCGCATCGCCTGGCCAGAACACCATCTTCACCGGCTTCTGTGGCGTAGTCAGGTTCTGATTGATGTAATCGCGCGAGCCAAAAATCTCCCGACGAAAATCGATTTTTTCGTAGCCAGCGATTTTCATGTTCAAACCGTATTCCGGGTTGAAATTTTCGCGCTTCTCGACCTTATCCGGCTGCATGAAAAACGGATGGCTGTAGGTGTGCGTGGCCACTTCGACTTTAGGGTTGGCGAAGATCTCGCGGGCAATCGGCTCCAGCTCGCGGGCCAGGAAGGGGAACGCGCCACGCGGCGAGATCTCGCCCTCGATGATCGACACCGACGTCAGGAACGGGTTGGGCTTGATGTAGTCGTCCAGGGTATGACGACCTGCATAGGGAGTGCCGCGCACTTCGGCGCGGGAGGGAAATCCGTCGCCATCGATATGCACGGTCGCGATGCGCCGGCCATTTTCGGTGGTGGTGTCCGGCCGAGGTTGCGCCGGCAGACGCAAGCTGGCCTGAAGGAACGCGAAAGGGTCGAGAATCCAGCGGCTACGCTCGTTGTTGATTTCGAGCAGGTAAGGCGCCAGCGCAAGTCCCCCCCATTTACCGACCACCACCGGGTTGAAAACGGCGCCATTGACACCGCTCAAGGACAACGCCGGGGTTGGGCCGTTGGGCAATACGCGGACCGCTGCCAGGTCACGGGAGCGAGGCACCACCGGTGCCTCGAATGCGCCCAGCAGGGCCTTGTCCTGATGGGTGATGGTCAACACCTGAGTGGCGGGCGGCGCATCCAACTTGAGGCCCAGGCGCTTGAGCAACAACTTGTCTTCAACCGGCAGACCACTGAAAAACACCACTGGTACCTGCTCGTCCAGACGGGCATTGATAAAGCGATTGAACGCCGATGCATCCTGCGGCGGGCCGCTGGTCATCCAGGTGACCACGCCCGCGTACAAGCCACTGAAACCGTAGAGCGGCAGGTCACTGTCGGCGGGCAGGTAATCGACTCGGTAACCGAGGTACTCCAACAAACCACCCAGGTTGCTATGGCCAGCGGAATCTTCCAGTGCACCTTCACGCGGGTCGTAGATCATCGCGATACGGCGCGGCTGGACCTCGATGCTGCTGATGCCCAGGGTGTTGAGGTCCGGGGTACTGATGTAGGGAATGAACCCCTCTTCGCGCAGACGCTTGGCGAGCGTGCGCGCCTCCTCACGACGCTCGGGTGGCAAGTAGTCGATGGCCACCAGCGGCACGCCCTTGGCGCGCAGCGGTTGCAGGTGGGTTTCGAGCCACTGGCGATCGGACTCGGACACCGGACGATAGCGTTTGGCGGAAGCATCCCAACCGGCATGGATCGACTCGACCGCCACGGCGGCGGCAACGCCGTCCAGCTCAGGCAACACTTCGAAACCACGGTTGAAGAACAGCTTCAGGTTCGGCTGACGCTTGTGCAGCTCACGCAGCAAGCTGGCCAGGCCGACGCGCTGGTTCTCGCGCGAAGCCTCGGGCATCAGTTGGAAACTGTCGAGGGTGTCGAGGAACAGACCCGCATAGCCTTGCGCTTCCAGAGCCTTGGCACGTCCGAACAGATGCTCGCGCCAGACCGGCGACGTGAGATCCATCACCTGGCTGTTCCAGGCGTGATTACGCACAGGGGAAACCGCGTTGCTCAACCCGGCTTTCTCGACCTCAGCCTTATTGCCGTCAAACTCACCGATGGACAGGTAGGCAAATGGCTGGCTGCCCAACGCCCGCAAGGTTTTCACATCGCCAGGGGTCATGTGGCCCGGTTCGACCACGGCCCAGTCGAACTGCGCCAGTTCCGGCAGCGGTGGTTGCTCGGCGTACCAGAAAGCCACGCTGTTCGGTTGAGCCAAGGCAGCAGCGTGCACAGTCGGCCCGCCGACGAATAAGGCAAAAGCAGCCAACAGCCGCTCAGCGATCGCGCGGATACGCGTCCTGCGGAAAACGATTTCCATAATTCACTCTTGAAGATGACTGAGCCAATACTGCGTAGACGTCGGGCGAAGTGACCGACGAACTACAAGCTGCGCAACAGCTGCGCCAAACCCTGGCCAATGGAGGTCGGTTGCGGGAGTGCAAAGCGCTCCAACAGACGGGCGTTATTCGCGCGCGAATGACGGATGTCGCCTTGACGTGAAGCCTGGTACGTCACGTTCAACGCAGTACCGGTGGCACGGCCCAGCTCAGCGATCAGGTCGTTGAGACTGGTCGAACGGCTGAGCCCTACGTTGATGGCTTCAGGTGCCGGTTCGCGGGTCTCCACCGCCTGGACGAGGATGCTCACCAGGTCCTGCACGTAGACGAAGTCGCGGGTTTGCTCACCGTCACCAAAGACGGTAATCGGCTTACCTGCCAGCGCACGCTCGGTGAAGATGCTGATCACGCCGGAGTACGGCGAAGACGGATCCTGGCGTGGGCCGAAGATATTGAAAAAGCGGAAGATCACTGGCTCCAGGCCGTGCTCGCGACGGTAGAAGTCCAGGTAGTACTCACTGGCCAACTTGTCGCTGGCATAAGGCGTCAGTGGCGACTTGGGCGTGTCTTCGGCGATGGCCGTGCCTTCGCCGTTGTTGCCGTAGGTAGCCGCGCTGGAGGCAAACACCACACGCGCCACACCGGCCTTGAGCATGCTTTGGCACACGTTGAGAGTGCCGACGAAATTGGCCTGGTGAGTGGCGACAGGATCGTCTACCGAGGCCTGCACCGACGCAACCGCAGCCAGATGCACGACTGCGCTGCAATCAACCATGGCTTGCTCGACCACGGCGCTGTCGGCGACATCGCCAACCAGCAGTTCCAGATCAGGATTACCGGCGGGCAGGTTAGCCACCTTACCGGTCGACAAGTTGTCCAATACGCGAATCTTGTAGCCTTTGCCCAGCAACGCATCTACCAGATGTGAACCAATAAAACCTGCACCACCGGTGACCAGAATTCGTCCTACAGCCATGAAGTTTACTTCCTAGAGACTCGAGCGCAGGCACCGACAAACGAGCCTGCTAATTAAAGGTGACAGTGTTTTAGGGCTACCCTGACCAACGTCGCCTGGCCATCCGAGTCCAAGCCGCCTTATCCCTGAATCTTGAAGAACCACAGCATGGGACGAATGCGCGTTACTAATGTCACTTTAATGGCTTAGAGCCATCAACATCGCGGGAATCATGGTGGATCCAAAAGAGACTGTCAACAAATTGTCTAAGATGCCGCCAAACGGCAAATCCGAGTCAAACTTGCCACTTATTTGACGCTACTAATAGGGCGCAGTCTTTTTTTCACCCTTTCAGGTATCACGTCTACTTCACCCATATTCGTGGCCCAGGCTGGGTGGTCGAGACGACTTGCGTGACGATTGCTGGCTCCTACTTCTTGGGCGGCTACACGGTGTTGGGCGATGAAAGCTGGCAGTTCCTGCCCGGTTTTTCAGCGTTGGGCAGTGCTGAGGCGCGACTGCCTGCGCAGGTACACCATTTGCGCCGTCACGCCGATCACCAGCGCCAGCGCAATGCCCGCCTGCGCACCCAGCAGCACCGGCGATTTCAGGTCAGTGACGAAGGGGTGACCATCGGGAACGCGGCGCAACGTCTCGGACACGGTGGGCACCATCAGGAAAAAAGCCGTCAGGCTCAGCAAGATCGTCTCCACATACACCCGGGCTCGCCCCAGCCAGGCCACGCGCCCTACCCCATAGCCCGCCAACAGCAGCGCAATCGTAATGATGCCGATGGCGTTGCTGACGGGCTGATGCGCGACCAGGAACACGGTGAGGCCACCGATCATCATCGACACGAAATACAACAACCCCGGCACTGACCGAGGCACGATACGGCCATGCCGGATAAACATGTAGGCGGCCAGTGGAATGGCCGGCAGGCTGCCGAGGGTGTGCAGCCAGCCGAGAGCGGAGATTCCGAACATAGTGGGGTTCCCATGTGGTTGGATGATGTGCAAAAACGGTCAGCGCGGGAAAGGCTCATCCCGATGGCGCCGGCGCGCTATGATCTCGGCGGTCAGCTTAGTGAGGGCGGGGTCGAACCGACATGATGAATCCCTTGGAAAACTTGATCATTCATCCGCAATTGCAGCTGGAAGGGCTGGCCAAGGGCGACCTGCTGTCCCAGGTACTGGCGCAGATCCGCCTGACGGGTGATCGGGTTTATTCCTGCACACTGACGGAGGCACAGCCCCTCACGCTGGATGAAAGAAGCGCGCACATCTGCGTGCTCCAGCACGGCCGGTTGCATCTCTACGTTGCTGATCAGCCTCCCGTAGCGCTGGAGCAAGGCGATGTGATCCTGCTGCCCCACGTTCCAACGGGCATCACGCTGACCGCCCTGAATGGGCCGGCAACCGTAGTCATCTGCCGTTTCTGGTTCGACGCGAGCAGTTTCCAGGCCATGCTGTTCGCCCTGCCTCGGCTGATCCACATCCAGCAAGCCGACGCCGCCGCATGGGCGGAAGGCATTCTGCATTTCATGTTGCTCGAAGCCCACGACACGCAACCGGGCGGGGCATTAATGATTTCGCGCCTGATCGACCTGGTGGTGATTCGCATCCTGCGCACCTGGGTGCACCAGGGCGCCGCTTCCGGATGGTTGGGTGGGTTGTCGGACGCGCGTATCGCCCGCGTGCTGAAAGCCATTCACGAAACACCGGGCAGGCAATGGCGCATCGACAACCTGGCTGAGGTGGCGGGCATGTCGCGGTCGAATTTCTGCGAACGGTTCAGCGCCCTGGTCGGCCGCTCGCCGCTTCGGTATCAGAATGAATGGCGGCTGACCCTGGCGAAAACCATGCTGGCCAAACAGGACGGCCGCATCGGAGAAGTGGGTTTTGCAATTGGCTATGAATCCGAAGCGGCGTTCAGTCGCGCCTATAAAGCTTTTTTCGGCCGCTCGCCTAGGGATGACAACGCCCGGCCGGGCTAGGCCGGGACGTGTGTATCAGTGCCCGGCGCTTTGCCCGCCGTCGACATGCAGAATCTCGCCGGTCACAAAACCGGCGGTTTCCAGGTAGACGATTGCCTGGGCGATGTCACTCACTTCCCCCATGTGCCCGACCGGGTGCAATTGCCCGAGCGCCGCGTGGGTTTCTTCGCCGTGCATCGGCGTCTTGATGATGCCCGGGCTCACTGCGTTCACACGGATTCCACGCTTGGCGTATTCAATCGCCAACGATTTGGTTGCCGAATTCAAGCCGCCTTTGGTGAGGTTGGCGAGTACCGACGGCACGCCATCAATGGCGTGGTCAGCCAGGCTGGTGGTGACGTTGACGATGTGGCCGGCGCGGTTCTTTTCCATCTCGGCAATCGCGAGTTGAGTGATGTAGAAGAAGCCATGGAGGTTCACCGCAAGCACGTTGGCGTAGTCCGCCTGGGTGTAGGCGGTGAAGGGTTTGGCGATGAAGATGCCAGCGTTGTTGATCAGGCTGTCGATGCGCCCGAAGATGGCCAGGGTGTCGCGGATGATGCGCAGGCTGACAAAGGGCATGGCGAGGACTCCAGTGGCCGACCATCGGGGTGATGGGCGAGCAGTGGGGCCAATTTAGGCTTGCGCTGGAAGGGGATAAAGGTGGGCCCGGTTACTTCATTAGTGATCCGATGTAACAAGTCCGCCTTGCATAGACGGGCATAAAAAAACCCCGAACCAGTCGGGGTTTTTTCGCCTGACACTCAGGCGCGACACAGGATCAATTAAAAAACGTTGATCGGGTAGTCGGCGAACAGACGGATTTCGTTACCGCCTACGTTGTAGTTGCTGGCGTTGTTGGAAACGCGCAACCAGGACGCACGCGCACGCAGGCTCAGGTCTTTGGCCGGGCCGCTCTGGACCACGTACTTGAACTGGTTCCAGATTTCACGCTCGGTGCCGTCGCCGCGGTTGGTACCGTCGTCGATGTTGGTACCCCGTACGTAGGCAACGTTGTAGGTCAGGCCCGGCACGCCGAAGGTGGCGAAATCGATGCCGTAGCCCACTTGCCACGAACGTTCGTCCTTGCCGTTGAAGTCGGACCAGTAGGAGTTGGCCAGCAGGATGGTGTTGCCACCGTCGCCGATGCCGCCAGCATTGCGGTAGCCGCCGTACAGGTAGCCGGTGTCGCCGGTGCTGCGCTGGTGAGCCACGGTGAAGCTGTGCGGGCCAACGGCCCAGGTCGCGCCCAGGCTCCAGATTTTGTTGTCGCGAGCATCTTCACTGCCTTGGTTTTCCAGGGCGAAGCTCTTGTCCAGCTTGGTTTTGTAGCCGTTGAAGTCAAAAGTCAGCGACTGCTTCTCTGGCAGGGCCAGCACGTAGTTGACGTTGACGTATTGCTTCTTCAGCACGTCCTGCATGTCGGAGGCATACAGCGCGGCGGACAGGCTTTCGGTGAATTTGTAGCTACCGCCGATGTAGTCGATGCTTTTCAGGCGACCGCTGTCGGTGCCTTCCATGCTCTTGCGCGCTTCTTTGGTGAAGTGACCCGCGTCCAGTTGCAGACCGGCGATCTCTTTGGAAACGATCGAGGTACCGGTGTAGGTTTCCGACAACAGACGGGAGTTGTCGTACTGCAGCACAGGCACGGCCGGGAACTGATCACCGTACTTGAGCACGGTGTTGGAAACGCGGAACTTGACGGCAGCGCCGCCCTTGGCCAGGTCGTGTGGTGCCGAGCCAGGGTTGTCGGCAGTGCCATTACCCGGTTTGAAGAAGTCGATACCGCCCGCGCCGGCGCGACCTTTACCACCGTCCAGGCGGATAGCGTATTGGCCGATCACGTCCACACCCACACCGACGGTGCCCTGGGTGAAACCGGACTCCAGCTTGCCGATGAAGCCTTGGCCCCACTCGGCTTTGTCTTGCTTGCCGTTTTTGTAGTCGCGGCTGATGTAGGCGTTACGTGCGGCGATGTTCAGGTGGCTGTCTTCGATAAAACCCTTGGACTGGTCCTGGTCGTTTGCCATTGCTGTCGATGCGCTCAAAATCCCCAGAGCGATCAGACTCATCCGTTGCTTCAACATTTTCTTGTATTCCTTATTCCTGGTTGAGTACGCGCTGTGACACCAGGCTCCGTAATGCTTTTTCTGGTGTCGACTGAATCCGGAAAAAAGAAGGCCCGCGGACGACTGAACATGCCGCGGGCCTTTTTTATTGGATGAGTCATGGCGGTTAGCCACAGGCGTTGGGCGCAATCCTAGTCGCGCCCGGAACTATGTGTCAATTTCGCGAATCGTCTGTATTTAGGCGAAATAATTCTAAGCCAGGGCTTACAGCCACATCGAAAGCGACAAAAAACCGCAGCCGAAACGACAAAAAACACATCTCGTAACACATTTCAAAGCCAATACGTTTGGCAATGGATAACGCGCGCAAATGCAAAGCATTACCATTAAAGCGCTGCTTTTCTCCCAAACCATTCGGATACGTTCCTTAATGCCTGCCCTTCGCCTGACGCCCATCACCCTTGGGCTTTCCGTTCTGCTGTCTGCCGGTTTTGCCTGCGCGGCCACCACGTTGCCCGAAACCTCGATCAGCGCCGAAGCTGACGAAGACGACCCACGCGTCAAGGAAACCAGCACCGCCACCCGCACCGCCACGCCGGTGCGTTATGTGCCCCAGGCCATCGACTCGGTAAAGACCGAAAGCCTTCGCGCCTACGGCACCAATGACCTGGGCCAGGCGTTGAGCGGCATTCCCAACGTCAGCAGCGGCGCCGATACGCGCTTCGACAGCCTACGCATCCGGGGTTTCGACGCGAGCAATGACTTCTACCTGGATGGCATCCGCGATGACAGCCAGTACGTGCGCGACCTGCATAACATCGAGCGCATCGAAGTGCTCAAGGGGCCGGCAGCCGTACTCTACGGGCGAGGCGGTCAGGGAGGGATCGTCAACCGTGTGAGCAAACTGCCTGGCGCCGGCCACAAGTCGAGTATCGAGGCCCAAGGCGGCAGCAACGATTTGCGCAGTCTGTATGCCGACCTCAGCACCGACCCCACCGATGACATCAGCCTGCGCCTGAACATGGGCAACCAGGACAACAACAGCTGGCGCGATGGCGTCAGCGGCAATCGCCAGCTGTTTGCACCGTCCATGAGCTGGCAGCTCACGCCGGACCTGAATTGGCTGGTGCAATACGAATACAGCCGCTACAACCGCACGCCGGACCGTGGCGTTCCCGGGGTCAACGGCCGGCCGGCGGATGTGAGCCGCAGCACCACTTACTTCGACAGCCGCGACTACATCGACGACAAATCCCAGTCCCTGCGCTCCAGGCTGGCCTATGAGCTCAACGACAACTGGCAACTGCGCCAGACCCTGGGCGTATTCAAGCTCGACAGCGATTTCGACAACACCTACCAGACCGCCTACGTGCCTGCGACCAACAGCGTGACACGCCAGCGCTGGCAGCAAGACCTGACCACGCGGAACCTCTTCAACAACGTCGAACTGGAAGGCGGCTTCAGCACCTTCGGCCTGGAGCATCGTTTGCTCACCGGCCTCGAGCTGAGCAGCCAGCGCCGCGATCCCAAGCTCTACACCGCCACCGCCGTCAGCCGTGGTGGCCAGGCCGTGCCGAGCCTGGACCTCAACCAGCCCAACCGCCACCTGAGCCATAACGGGCGGATGAGCGTGTCGAGCAACAACCACACCGAAGTGGAAAGTCGTGCGGTTTATGTACAAGACCAACTGCGCCTGAATGATCAATGGCAGCTCCTGGCCGGCCTGCGCTACGACCGTTTCGAAGTGGACACCAGGAACAAAATCCTCAACACCCAACAGGCCGTCGACAGCCACAGCACCAGCCCGCGCTTTGGCGTGGTCTGGACGCCGCTGGAACATCACTCGTTCTATGCCTCGTGGAGCAAGACGTTCTCCCCGGCCGGTGGCGGCCTGATCGGCATCACCCCTAACGCCGCCGGCAGCGTCAACGACCTGAGCCCTGAGCTGACCAAACAGAAGGAAATCGGGGTCAAGAGCGATTGGCTCGACGACCGCCTGAGCACCACCTTGGCGGTGTACGAACTGGAGCTCTACAACCGCCGCACCAGCGACCCGCTGGACCGCACCATCACCCTGCTCAGCGGCTTGCAACGCTCACGCGGCGTGGAGCTGACCGCCACCGGCAAGATCGTCGGCAATTGGTACGTTCGCGGGGGAATCGGCCTGCAGGACGCCACGGTCGTGAAGGACAACAACGGCTTTGAAGGCAAGCGCGTCAGTGATGTGGCCAAGCGCAACGGCAGCCTGTTCATCACCTGGAAACCCGAGATGGGCTGGTACGCCGAAACCGGTTTGACGCTGGTGGGGGATCGTTACGCCGACAGTCTCAACACCGTGGTGCTGCCGGGTTATGGCCGTTGGGATGCCTTGGCGGGGTTCCGCCAGAAAGAATGGGACGTGAGGGCGGCGCTGAACAATATCGCGGACAAAACCTACTATGCGTCGGCGACCAGCGTGGCGCAGATCCAGCCGGGAGAACCGCGCAGCGTGGTGGTGACTGGGACCTACAGTTTCTGAATCGAATACATCCAAAGGGTGTAGGAAGGGGCTTGCCCCCTCCCACATTTGTGCTCGGTGTTACTCAGTTTTTCAGCAGGTCGCACAACACGTGCACTTCATCCTCGCTGAACAGGCCTGCCGGGTAGCGTTCATTCATCACGCTGCGCAAGTCAGGCTGGCGCCTGATCCGTCGCGAGCCGTTTTCCTTCAACCAGAGCGCCAGTGCGGGAATCGCGTCGCCGCTGACCCGCAAGGGGTGGGCCGCACGCGTGTACATCAGGTTGATATCGGCATTCATTTCAGCGCTCTCTCCTACTGCGTGAGCGGCTAACTTACTCAAGGTTTATGACAGAACTGCGCAGTCATCACCTTGGGCCACTGTGACAGCACCGATACAAGAGCTATGCCAATGTCTCGTGTTTATAGGTATTCGGACACAAAAAAGCCCGCGACCTTGCTGGGCCGCGGGCTTGCTGTGGGCACCGGAACCGGTTGCGCCCGGCTTATCGCCTCGATGCTGTTACAACTGCACTCACTCTTTGTGCGGTGCCGGCTGCTGCTGTGTCAGACAGTGGATATTACCGCCACCCAGTAACAGTTCGCGGCCCGGCACCATCACCACTTCGTGCTGCGGGAACAGGTCCTGCAGGATCGCCTTGGCCTGGCTGTCCAGCGGGTCGTCGAAGCTTGGGGCGATGATGCCACCGTTGACGATCAGGAAGTTCACGTAGGAACCGGCCAAACGCACCGACGGATTCCGCTCCTGGGAGCCGTCAACCGGGTCGACACCGGCGCATTCTTCCTCCGTGGCGTACAGCGGCCCGGGAATCGGCATTTTATGCACTATGAACGAGCGACCCTGGGCGTCGGTGCTGCTTTGCAGCACGTCCATTGCGGCGTGGCAGCGCGCGTAGTTCGGGTCTTGTTCGTCATCGGTCCAGGCCAGCAACACTTCGCCCGGGCGCACGTAGCAGCAGAAGTTATCCACATGGCCGTCGGTTTCGTCGTTGAACAGGCCATCCGGCAACCAGATGATCTTATCCACAGCCAGGTTGGCGCTCAGCACCGCTTCGATCTCGGCCCGGCCCAGGTGCGGGTTGCGATTGCGGTTGAGCAGGCATTCTTCGGTGGTGATCAGGGTGCCTTCGCCGTCGACATGGATCGAACCGCCTTCCAGCACAAAACCTTCGGTGCGGTAGCGCGGTGCGCGTTCGATCTCGAGGATCTTGCCGCCAACCTGGGAATCGCGGTTCCACGGCGCATACAGGCCACCGTCAAAACCGCCCCAGGCGTTGAAGTCCCAGTTCACGCCGCGCACTTCGCCGCTGTTGTTGATCACGAAGGTCGGGCCGGTGTCGCGCACCCAGGCGTCATCGCTGGACATCTCCACCACGCGGATATTCGGCACATCCAGGCGTGCGCGGGCGTTTTCGTACTGGCCGGCAGATACGGCAACGGTCACCGGTTCAAAGCGTGCGATCGCCTTGGCCACGGCCACATGGGCAGCCTGCGCCGGCTTGCCGCCCAGGCGCCAGTTGTCCGGGCGCTCGGGCCAGATCATCCAGGTTTGCGTCTGTGGCGCCCATTCGGCAGGCATGTAGAAGCCATCGGCGCGAGGGGTGCTGTGCAGGGTGGTCATGGCGATCAGGACTCCGAATGGGGTAAAGGCCGACTTTATAACGGATAAAAATCGGCTTTAAAAGCGACAAAAGATCATAGCTGATGAGTATGACAGTAGTTAACCGATAACAATCGATTAATCACACCTGCTCATCCAGCACCTTCGACAGCATGTCGACAAAGAAGTCCACGCTGCGCCTCGACGTGACCATCGGCGGCTTGATCTTGAGAATGTTCAGATAGTCGCCGGTAGGCTGCATGAAAATCCCCAACTCCCGCAGGCGATCACACAGCAAAGTGGTTTCTTCGGTGGCGGGCTCCAGGGTTTGCCGGTTACGTACCAATTCCAGGCCGAGGTAAAATCCGGAACCGTGGACGGCGCCAACCAACGGATGGCGCTCGATCAGAGCTTCCAGGCGTGCCTTGAAATGCGCGCCAACCACCTGGGCGTTTTCCCACAGTTTTTCTTCTTCCATCACATCCAACACGGCCATGCCGATGCGGCAACTGACCGGGCTGCCCCCCGACGACGAGAAGAAGTAGCCCTCAGCCTCCAGCGCCTCGGCGATTTCACGCCGGGTGATGACCGCACCCAGGGGCTGGCCGTTGCCCATGCCCTTGGCCATGGTGATGATATCGGGCACCACACCCTGCTCTTCAAAGCCCCAGAAGAAATGCCCCATGCGGCCGTAACCCACCTGCACCTCATCAGCGATGCACACGCCGCCCTGGGCGCGGACAAGCTCATACACCCGCTGCAAATAGCCCGGCGGCAACGAGATGCCGCCGGCATTGCCGTACACCGGTTCACAGATGAAACCGGCCAGCTGGCGTTGGCTCGCGGCGATTTTCGCCAGGTTGTGCTCCACACTTCGTACGTAATCGGGCGCACTGTCCTGCCCGCGAAACTCGCCGCGATAGGTATTCGGTGCGGTCACCGGGTGCACCCAGTCCGGGCGGCTGCTCAAGGCCTGGGGGTTGTCAGCAATCGAGGTGGACACCGCATCCGCCGCCACCGACCAGCCGTGGTACGCCTCCAGCACGCTGAGCATGTCGCGCCCGCCGCTGTAGGCCCAGGCCAGGCGTATCGCCAAGTCATTGGCCTCGGTGCCGCTGTTGACCAGGAACACCCGGTCCATGCCTTCTGGTGCCAGCGCGAGCAAGCGCTCGGAAAACTCGGCAATCGCCGCGTAATGAAACCGCGAGTTGGTGTTGAGCAACGACCACTGCCGCGCCGCCACCGCCGCCATGCGCGGGTGGCCATGGCCAAGCACCGCCACGTTGTTGAGCATGTCCAGGTAGGAACGACCCTGCATGTCGATCAGGTGGTTGCGCCAGCCACGCTCGATGCGCGGCGGATCGACGTAATAGTGCTTTTGCGAACGGGCGAAACTGGCGTCGCGGCGGGCCAGCAGGGCCTTGGGGTCCAGCTCGGGCTCGGCGTCGCAAGCCAGCCCCAGCAGCGCGGCCGGCGATGGGCAAAGCGCTTGCCACGCCGCTGCCCGGGACGGTGCGCAGAATAGCGGTGCGGGCAAGTCAACACGGCAAAGCTGCACTGTCAGCGGGCCCTCGGCCTCACCGATCACCTGGCCCTTGAGCACCGCAGCCCCCGGCTGCAACAGCGGCTTTACACCCCATAGCCGCACGGTCGCTTCGCTGTTATGCACATGAAGTTCATCATTGGCTCCTCGTCGTACCACACCGGCAAACGGCGCTTCGACGGAAGTCCCCGATGGCACGTGCAGCTCAACGTGCAACGCAAACGTCTCCGGCTCGGTCGCACTGTCGGGCCGGGTACGCGACAAACGGTATTGCCCATAGCGGCTCGCCGCCAGCCCATGTACCGCCGCCGCATCCTGCAACAGGCGTTGATCGATGCCGGCTTGCTCCCAGTTGCCCGCCTCGAAATGCGGGCTGAGCACACCCAGGTCGATCAGCGCGAACTCGCGGCCTACCAACCCCGGCAACAAGGGCGCAAAACCTTGGCTGAGGATGGGTGCGGGTGCCTGGCCAACACGGCTGAGAATCGCCGCTTCCATCAGCTCAAACGGCACCGAGGTCGCTACATGGAAGATTTCCCACTCATGCTCGGCGTTTTTCAGCAGGTAACTGTTATGCGGATCCAGCCGTTGTTGCTGCTCGCTGCTCAAGACCAGCACCGCCGCCCGGGCGACGATCAGCGGCCATAACGCCTGTAATTCTGCGGGTTGCAAGGGCGTCACCGCATGACAAGCCTGGATTGCCGGCAAAATCGCAAAGGGATCGCCCTCGGCATGGTGCAGCAGGGCGGCGCAGGTCACCGACAGGTCGGCAATGCGCCAGGTGTGCACCAGATCGCCAAAATCGATCACGCCCTGAAGTTGCCAGTGGCGTTGCGCATCACGCTGCCACACCACATTGTCGTCGGTGATATCCATGTGCACGGCTTGCCTCGGCAGGTGGTCGGCCAGGGAGCGCATGCGGTTCCGGACCTGCTCAGCCACTTGTTCCAGTGCTTCGCGGTGGGGCAAATCTTCCAGGGTGGCCAGTAGATGCTTGATCAATTCCAGGGCATGGCGCGGGTCCCATTGCAACGTACGCTCCAGGCCCGGATGTTCGAACGACGCCAGCGCCTGGCTCATCCGACCGCACAGATCGCCGAAGCCTGCGATCACCCTGTGCCCCAAATGCGCTTGATGGGTCAACGGCTGGCCGTCGATGTAATCCAGCACCCGCACATGCAAGGTTTGGCCGTCGAGGGTCAGGGTCAGCAGTTCCTCACCGGTCAGAGCCTTGATGACCCTGGGTGCGCGCACAGCCTGCAGGGTGTTGAGCGCCGCGTGCTGGGCCTGAAGCTCAACGGCAGCGTAGTCGCCCCGGCAGATTTTCAGAACGAACCGGCCACGGGCACTGTCAACTTTGTAGTTGAGATCCTGCTGGCTGCCCAATGACTGCAAGGTGCCCGTGAGGCCGTAATGCTGCTCGAGCAGTTGAGCCGCCTGATCGGGGCTTACTTGCGGGCAGGGTAGACTGGCGCGATGGATCAGGGTGGCGAGCAGCATGGGGGTGGCCTCGGTTTTTTAGGGGTGTATATCGCCATTGTTCAGGGGGCTTGCGCAACCCCCTGCGCAAACCACGCTTGCACCGCCCGGCGGCACAACTCAAGCTATGCTCCATTCACTTAATGTCCGTCTAAGGAAAAGGCCCTCCGACATGCGCATTCTCATCACCGGTGGCGCCGGTTTTATTGGCTCCGCCTTGATCCGCCACCTGATTCAGCACACCGAGCACGAAGTGCTCAACCTGGACAAACTCACGTATGCCGGCAACCTGGAATCGCTGACCAGCATCGCGTCCAACAGCCGCTACGAGTTCGTCCAGGCCGATATTGTCGACCAGGCCACTGTCAGTGCCGTACTGAAGCGCTTCGAGCCCCAGGCGATCATGCACCTGGCGGCCGAGTCCCATGTAGACCGCTCGATCGATGGCCCGTCGGACTTCATTCAGACCAATATCGTAGGCACCTACAGCTTGCTGGAAGCCACCCGCGCCTATTGGCAGACGCTCGACGAGCCCGCCAAGCGTGCGTTCCGCTTCCATCACATCTCCACCGATGAGGTGTACGGCGACCTGCATGGCGTGGACGACCTGTTCACTGAAACCACACCCTATGCACCCAGCTCACCGTATTCGGCCAGCAAGGCGGCGTCCGATCACCTGGTCCGCGCCTGGCAGCGCACCTACGGCTTGCCGGTGCTGCTGACCAACTGCTCGAACAACTACGGGCCATTCCACTTCCCCGAGAAGCTGATCCCGCTGGTGATACTCAATGCCCTCGCGGGCAAGCCACTGCCCGTCTACGGTGACGGTTTGCAGGTGCGCGACTGGCTGTTCGTCGAAGACCACGCCCGCGCATTGCTCAAAGTGGTCACCGAAGGTGTGGTCGGCGAGACCTACAACATCGGCGGACACAACGAGCAGAAGAATATCGACGTGGTACGCGGCATCTGCGCCCTGCTCGAAGAACTGGCGCCACAGCGCCCGGCCGGTGTCGAGCAGTACACCGACCTGATTACCTTCGTGAAGGATCGCCCGGGCCATGACCAGCGCTATGCCATCGATGCTGGCAAGATCGAGCGAGAGCTGGGTTGGACCCCCGAAGAAACCTTTGAAACAGGGCTGCGCAAAACCGTGCAGTGGTACCTGGATAACCTGGAATGGTGCCGCAGGGTCCAGGACGGCAGTTACCAGGGTGAACGTTTGGGCAACACCGACCTTAAGGATCTGATTGCATGATGAAGGGAATCGTATTGGCCGGCGGCTCCGGCACGCGTTTGCACCCCATTACCCTGGGCGTGTCCAAGCAGCTGCTGCCGGTGTATGACAAACCGATGATCTACTACCCGATCTCGGTACTGATGCTGGCGGGAATCAAAGATATTCTGGTGATATCCACACCGGTGGACTTGCCGCAGTATCGCAACCTACTGGGTGATGGCAGCCAGTTTGGCGTACGTTTCAGTTATGCCGAACAGCCAACCCCGGATGGCCTGGCCCAGGCCTTCATCATTGGCGAGGAATTCATCGGCGATGACCCTGTGTGCCTGATCCTGGGTGACAACATATTTCATGGTCAGCACTTCGGCGAGCAATTGCTCCGCGCCGCCAAGCGGCCGACGGGCGCTACTGTCTTCGGCTACTGGGTCAAGGACCCGGAGCGCTTCGGCGTGATCGACTTCGACAGCGAAGGCCGTGCGCTGTCCATCGAAGAAAAGCCCGCGAAGCCCAAGTCCAGCTACGCAGTGACCGGCCTGTACTTCTACGACAACGACGTGATCAAGATCGCCAAGGCAGTCAAGCCGTCGCCTCGAGGGGAGCTTGAGATTACCGACGTCAACAACGCCTACCTCAAGCGCGGCGACCTGCAGGTTGAGCGCTTTGGCCGTGGCTTTGCCTGGCTGGATACGGGGACGCACGACAGCTTGCTGGAAGCCTCGCAGTACGTGCAGACCATCGAACACCGCCAGGGTTTGAAAGTGGCCTGCCTGGAAGAAATCGCCTACGAAAATGGCTGGATCGACCGCGACCACCTGCTGGAACGCGCCAAGTATTTCGGCAAGACCGGCTATGGCCAGTACCTGTTCTCGCTGGCCGGAGAGAACAAGTGAACGTTGTTGAAACCACTTTGCCCGGCGTACTGATCCTCGAACCCAAAGTGTTCGGCGATGAACGCGGCTTTTTCTACGAAAGTTTCAATGCCCGCGCCTTTGAAGCGGCCACTGGGCTCAAGCGTGAATTCGTGCAGGACAATCATTCGCGCTCACAAAAAGGCGTGCTGCGGGGCCTGCACTACCAGCTCGAACACACCCAGGGCAAACTGGTGCGCGTCATCGCCGGGGAAGTGTTGGACGTGACCGTGGACATCCGCCGCAGCTCGCCGAACTTCGGCCAATGGGTCGGCGTGCGGCTGTCAGCACAGAACAATCGCCAGCTGTGGGTGCCGGAAGGTTTCGCCCATGGTTTCGTGGTAGTGAGCGATCACGCCGAGTTCCTGTACAAAACCACCGATTACTATCAGCCCAGCGCCGAACGCAGCATCCTGTGGAATGACCCGACGCTGGCCATCGATTGGCAGCTGACCGAAGCGCCACAGTTGTCCGCCAAGGACCAGGCAGCTAAACCCTTGATGGAAGCCGACCTGTTCCCATGAAGATCCTGATCTGTGGCCAGCACGGCCAAGTCTCCCGCGAACTGCAACAACGCCTCCAGGGCTTGGGCGAACTCATCGTCCTGGGCCGCGACCAGCTTGACCTGGCCAATGCAGAGCAGATCCGCCAGCAAGTGCGCGCCCACCGCCCCAGCCTGATTATCAACGCAGCGGCTCACACCGCTGTCGATCAGGCCGAAAGCGAACCGGACGCCGCATTTGCCATCAACGCCATCGCCCCCGGCATTCTCGCCGAGGAAGCCAAGGCCCTGGGCATCCCGTTGATCCACTACTCAACCGACTACGTGTTCGACGGCAGCAAACCGGCGCCTTACACCGAAGCCGACACGCCGAACCCGCTGGGCGTCTATGGCCAGAGCAAGCTGGCCGGCGAGCAGGCGATTGCAGCCGTAGGGGGTCAGTACCTGGTTCTGCGCACCAGTTGGGTCTACTCCAACCACGGCAAGAACTTCCTGCTGACCATGCAACGCCTGCTGCAGGAAAAACCGCAGATGCGCATCGTCGCCGATCAGATCGGCGCACCGACCTGGGCCGGTAGCATCGCCAACAGTACGCTTGCGTTGATCGAGCGCTGGCAAGCCGGCACAGCGGGGGAATGGGGGGTGTATCACCTGACCGCCCAAGGTGAAACGTCGTGGTTCGGTTTTGCCGAGGCCATCGGCGAGCATCTGCGCAAGCAGGGCAAAGCCTGTGCCGAGCTGGAAGCCATCCCGTCCAGCGCCTACCCGACGCCCGCCCAGCGTCCCTTGAACTCACGCCTCGATTGCAGCCGCTTGCAACAACAATGGCACGTCAGCCAGCCGCAGTGGCAAGACGCATTGCGCGAGTGTCTTGCACAGCAGCACTAGGCATAATGCGCCTGTACCCACAGGCGCACGACTCCCATGACTCCACCCCTCCCGCGCAGGCCCCGCTGGCGCAGCCTCGCCCTCCTGGCGCTTTGCCTGGCGCCGCTATTGTGGCCGCTGGAGCATCTGGCCGAGCGTTATTACCGCAGCGAACTGGCCGGCCAGAACCGCCAGACCCTCGACCTGTACGTCGCCAACCTGCTCGGCACCCTGCACCGCTATGAAGTGCTGCCGCAAATCCTCGGCGACCTGCCGGCCCTGCGCACCGCATTGGACGCGCCCAACGTCAGCACCAACCTGGTCAACGCCAACCTGCTGCTCAAGGAGGTCGCCGCCCAGGCCGGGGTGGAAGTGATGTACCTGATGGACACCACCGGCAAGACCCTCGCGGCGTCCAATTGGGATAAACAAGACAGCTTTGTCGGGCGCAACTTCTCGTTCCGCCCGTATTTCAGCGAAGCCATGGCCGGGCGCCTGGGGCGGTTTTTCGGCCTGGGCACTACATCGGCCAAGCGCGGTTATTTCTTCGCCGCCGCCGTACGTGATGGCGATAAAATCATCGGTGTATTGGTGGTCAAGGTCGACCTGGACCACACCGAAAGCCTGTGGGGCAACACCCCGGAACAACTGCTGGTCACCGACCATAACGGCGTGGTGATCCTGACCTCGCGCCCGCAATGGCGATTCCGCGCGACCCGTCCGCTGACCGCTGAAGAACGCCAGGCCATCATCGCCATCCAGCCCTACCCGACCCGCGACCCGCAGCCGTTGAGCCTGAGCAGCACCGCGTGGCTGCGCCAATCCACGGCCATCGCCGAAACGGGCTGGAATGTGGAAATCCTTGCGCCACGCTCGTTGATCAACCGCCCGGTGCGCACCGTGGTTGCCGTCGGCGGCGCGACGCTGCTGGTGCTGATGTTGCTGCTGGGCCTGATGATGCAACGTCGCCGTCACTACCTGGAGCGCATTGCGTTCGAAGCCAAGGCCCGCCGCGAGCTGGAAGCGCGGGTAGTCGAGCGTACCAGTGACCTGGAGGGCCTCAACCGGCGCCTGAAACAGGAAGTGCTGGAGCGCGAACACGCCCAGCAGGAGTTGGTACGAGCCCAGGACGACCTGGTGCAAGCGGGTAAACTGTCGGCGCTGGGCACCATGTCGGCGAGCATCAGTCACGAACTTAATCAGCCCCTGGCCGCCATCCGCAGCTACGCGGAAAACGCCGAAATCCTGCTCGACCATGAACGCACCGATGACGCCCGCGGCAACCTCAAGCTGATCAGCGAACTGACCGGGCGCATGGCCTCGATCATCGCCCACCTGCGCGCTTTCGCCCGTCGCGACCGCCATGCGCCCGAAAGCGTGGCCCTGCAACCGGCGCTCGACGATGCGCTGGCGTTGCTGGCCAAGCGGCGACGGTCGATGGAGGTGGAACTGATCCGCGACTTGCCGGAGGCCACCCTGTGGGTACAAGCCGGCGAAACCCGCCTGCGCCAGGTGCTGGGCAACCTGCTGGCCAACGCCCTCGACGCCCTCACCGAAAAAGGCCCGCCGCGCAGACTCTGGCTGAGTGCCGAAACCACCGAACAGGGCGTCAACCTGTACATTCGCGACAACGGCCCGGGTTTTTGCATGGAGGCCCTGGGGCGCGCCAGCGAGCCGTTCTACACCACCAAGACACGCACCCAGGGCCTGGGCCTGGGGCTGGCGATCTGCGAGACCCTGATGCGTGCCTTCGGCGGCGAATTGCTGTTTGCCAACCACAAGGAAGGCGGCGCGCTGTTAACCTTGAAATTGCGTGCCGGCTCGCCGGGCGTCAGTCTGCAACCGTCCGAGGACCGCAGTGTATGAGTATCGATAACCAGATTCAGGTGGTGTTGATCGACGACGATCCACACCTGCGTCAGGCGCTGTGCCAGACCCTGGACCTGGCCGGGCTGAAAGTCCTGCCCCTGGGCGAAGCCAGCGGCCTCACCGCACGCCTGTCACGGGACTGGCCGGGGGTGGTGGTCAGCGATATCCGCATGCCCGGCATGGACGGGCTGGAGCTGCTCGCCGAACTGCACGGCCAGGACCCGGACCTGCCGGTGCTGCTGATCACCGGCCATGGCGATGTGCCGCTGGCGGTACAAGCCATGCGCGCCGGTGCCTATGACTTTCTGGAAAAACCCTTCGCCAGCGACGCCCTGCTCGACAGCGTCCGCCGTGCCCTGGCTCTGCGCCGCCTGGTACTGGACAACCGCAGCCTGCGCCTGGCCCTCAGCGATCGTCAGCAATTGAGCACGCGACTGGTCGGGCATTCGCCGCAAATGCTGCGCCTGCGTGAACAGATCGGCGCCCTGGCTGCGACCAAGGCCGATGTGCTGATCCTCGGCGAAACCGGCGCCGGCAAAGAGGTGGTGGCGCGTGCGCTGCACGACCTGTCGAGCCGCCGCAGCGGGCCGTTCGTGGCGATCAACGCCGGGGCGCTGGCTGAATCGGTGGTCGAAAGCGAGCTGTTCGGCCACGAGCCTGGTGCCTTCACCGGCGCGCAGAAACGCCGCATCGGCAAGTTCGAGTTCGCCAACGGCGGCACCTTGTTCCTCGATGAAATCGAAAGCATGAGCCTGGACGTGCAGGTCAAACTCTTGCGCCTGCTGCAGGAGCGTGTGGTGGAGCGGCTGGGCGGCAATCAACTGATCCCGCTGGATATCCGCATCATCGCCGCCACCAAGGAAGACCTGCGCCAGTCCGCCGACCAGGGTCGCTTCCGTGCCGACTTGTATTACCGACTCAACGTCGCGCCGCTGCGTATTCCGCCGCTGCGTGAGCGGGGTGAGGATGCCTTGATGCTGTTCCAGCACTTCGCCGATGAAGCCAGCAGTCGTCACGGCCTGCCGCTGCACGAACTGCAACCGGGCCAGCGCGCCCTGCTGCTGCGCCATAACTGGCCGGGCAATGTGCGCGAACTGCAAAACGCCGCCGAGCGCTTCGCACTGGGGCTGGAACTGGCACTGGATGCCACGCCGGACAACCCTGCCGCCGGTGTGTTGACGTCCACCTCGGGTGGCCTGAGCGAACAGGTCGAGCAGTTCGAAAAAAGCCTGATCGCCGCTGAGCTGACCCGCCCCCACGGCTCCATGCGCAGCCTCGCCGAAGCCCTCGGCGTACCGCGCAAGACCTTGCACGACAAGCTGCGCAAGCACGGCCTGAATTTCGCCAACCAAAGCGGCGATGACGAATGACCGCTCCCACTCGCCAAGAGGCCCCCATGAACCGCGACAGTCGTTACCTGGAATCCATCCTTCACCACGACATCCCACTCACCCGGGAAATGGGCCTCAAGGTGCTCGACTGGCAACACGGGCGGCTGGAACTGCATCTGCCCTTGCACGCCAACATCAACCACAAGAGCACCATGTTCGGCGGCAGCCTGTATTGCGGCGCAGTGCTGGGGGGTTGGGGCTGGCTGCACTTGCAACTGCGTGAAGAAGGCATCGAAGACGGGCACATCGTGATTCAGGAAGGGCAGATCAGTTATCCGCTGCCGGTCACGCGGGATGCAACGGTGGTGTGCCAGGCGCCGGAGGAGAAGGTGTGGAAGCGCTTTTTAGCGACGTACCAGCGCTATGGCCGCGCGCGCATCACGCTGGAGACGTGGGTTGTGAATGAAGGCAGCGAGGAGCGTGCAGTGGCCTTTACCGGGCAGTACGTCCTGCACCGCTGACTGCCACACCCCTCCCACCTTCCGCCTCAGGATCTGGCCAGGGTCAGCAAGCGCTCGCGCCACGCAGCCTTGGCCGGCAACGCCAAAAAGAACGGGTTCAACAACGATGCCCGCGCCGGGTAGCTGAACGGCTCACCGCTCAGCTCCAACACTTCGCCCCCCGCGCCTTCGAGTACGCCCTGGGCTGCCGCCGTGTCCCACTGCGAGGTCGGCGCCAGGCGCGGATAGCAGTCCGCACTGCCCTCGGCCAACAAACAGAACTTCAGCGAGCTGCCGATATTCGTCAGCTTCAATGCGCCCAGGCCTTCGCTCAGCCCGCCCAGCAAACGCTCCTGCTCCGCGCTGGTATGCCGACGACTCGCAACTACGGTGAACGACTCGCCCGCTGCCGGTGCTTCACGCACCTGGATCTGCTTGGGCGCTTCATTCACATCGGATCGCCAGGCACCCAAGCCGGCGCCACCGAAGTAGCAACGGCCGTTGGTGGGCATCGAGACCACGCCGAACACGACGCGGCCCTGTTCGATCAGGGCGATATTCACGGTGAATTCTTCGCTGCCGGAGATGAATTCCTTGGTGCCATCCAACGGATCTACCAGCCACCAGCGCTGCCAGCCGGCGCGCACGCTCTGGTCGATATCGGCATCTTCTTCGGACAGCACCGGAATGCTCGGGTCCAGCGCGGTCAGGCCGGCCAGGATCAGGTGATGAGCGGCCAGGTCCGCGGCCGTCACCGGCGAATCATCGGCTTTGGACGTAACGGCCACGTCAGCGCGCCAGTACGGCAGGATCACTTCACCGGCCTGACGGGCCAGCTCGATCACCGGGGCAATAAACGGGTGGCCTAAAAACAGTTCGCTCATGCGTTAAACGCTCCTCGCTGGGTCAACAGGTCTCGTACCAGGTACAGCGCGGCCAGGGCCCGGCCTTCGCTGAATTGCTCATTTTGCGCCAGCATCGACAGCTCGCGCAGGTTGACCCGGTCCACACGCATCGGCTCAGGTTCATCGCCTTCCAGGCGTTCTTCATAGAGGTCGGTGGCCAGTACCACCTGGATTTTCTGGCTCATGTAGCCAGGCGACAGCGACAGTTCCGTGAGGTGCTCCAACTGCCGTGCGCCGTAGCCCGCCTCTTCCTTGAGTTCGCGATTGGCCGCCGCCAGTACGTCTTCACCGGGCTCGATCAACCCCTTGGGCAACGACAGCTCATATTCGTCGGTGCCGCCGCAGTATTCTTCCACCAGCAACGCATGGTCTGCGTCGATCATGGCCACAATCATCACCGCGCCGTAGCCGGCACCGCGACCCACCAGGCGCTCGTAGGTCCGCTCAACGCCATTGGAGAAGCGCAATTGCACTTCCTCCACGCGGAACAAACGGCTACTGGCGACTATTTCGCGGGCGAGGACGGTGGGTTTCTGGCGCATGAGCGGCTCCTTGGCGTGATCGGGTTACTATACCGTGGCTTTTCCGATTGTCTGTGTCGGATATCTTTACTTACATGAGACCGCCCCATGCCCTCTTTGCCCTGGCACGCCATCGACACTGTCCTGCTGGACATGGACGGCACCCTGCTCGACTTGCATTACGACAACCACTTCTGGATGGAACACCTGCCCCAGCGCTACGCCGAACTGCATGGCGTGAGCCGCGCCCTGGCCGAGATGGAGTTGCAGCCGCTGTTCGAGCGTAACGCCGGACAGTTGCAATGGTATTGCCTGGACTTCTGGAGTACCGAACTGAAGATCCCGGTGCGCGAACTCAAGCTGGAAACCGCGCACCTGATCGCCCTGCGCCCGGATGCCGACACTTTCCTCGCGGCAATCAAACGGGCCGGCAAGCGCGTGATCCTGATCACAAACGCTCATCGTGATTCCCTGTCATTGAAGCTGGAACGCATTGAACTGGCGCCGTATTTCGAGCGGTTGATCAGCTCCCACGATTACGGTTTCGCCAAGGAGAACCCGCAGTTCTGGGATGCCCTGCAAGCCGATATCGGCTTCGACCCGGCAAGGAGTCTGTTTATCGATGACACCTTGCCGATCCTGCGCAGCGCCCAGGCGTTTGGCGTGGGGCATTTGTTGGCGGTAAAGGAGCCGGACAGCAAGAAAGGTCCGAAGGACACGGCGGAATTTGCGGCGGTCGACGACTACCGAGATCTCATTGCCGGACTCTGACCCCATGTGGGAGGGGGCTTGCCCCCGATTGCTGTGCATCAGAGCCACATTCAGTCACTGACACACCACCATCGGGGGCAAGCCCCATCCCACCTTCGTCCTGCGTTTTACTCAGGAATACGCAGCGTCTGCCCTGGGTAAATTTTGTCCGGGTGCGACAACAGCGGCTTGTTAGCCTCAAAGATCTTGTTGTACTGATTGGCGTTGCCATACACCGCCAGGGAAATCGCGCTCAGTGTGTCGCCCTTTTTCACCACGACGAAACGGGCGGCAGCCACAACAGGCCCGGAAACGGTGATCTGGTCATCTACACTGGCCACACCGGCAATGTTGCCCAGCGCCAGCAGGATCTTCTCTTTCTCTTCCTGGGTGGCGACTTCACCGGTCACGGTCACCTTGTCGCCATCCACCGTGGTCTGCACATTCGGATTACCCAGGCCCACTTTGGCCACGTGCTCCTTCAACTGCTCACTGGCGTTTGCATTACCCGGCGTCAACAGGTCGACAATCTTTTCGCCGGCTTCCTTGATAAAGCTGAAAATGCTCATAGTGCGCGCTCCTTGTTAATTGATTTCCAGATGCCCAAGACTAGACCAGTCCTACCGACTTGGGTTCCAACCCGGCAAAAGACCCAAACGCGCTAGAATCCCCCCGCCATTGGAATAAGCCCTGGAGCGAAGATGGACATCAAACAGCTGAAATTCCTCATCGCCCTCGACGAGACCCGCCACTTCGGCCAGGCGGCCGCGCGTTGCCACATCACTCAACCGACACTGTCGATGCGCCTGCGCAGCCTTGAAGAAGAGCTGGACCTGCCTTTGGTCAATCGCGGCCAGCGCTTCGAGGGCTTTACCGCCCCCGGTGAGCGCGTGCTGGCCTGGGCACGCACGGTGCTGGCGGCGTATGACGGCTTGCAGGCCGAAGCGGCCGCCTGTCGCGGCAACCTCGTCGGCACATTGCGCCTGGGCGTGGTGCCGTTGTCGAGCTTCGATCCCTTGGCGTTGATGCAGCAACTGCACAAAGAACACCCGAACCTGCGTTTCGAGCTGTCGGCGCTCAGCTCCGAACAGATCCTTGAGCAACTGGCGAGCAATCGCCTGGACCTGGGCGTGTCTTACCTGGAGCGCCTGGACACCGAGCGTTTCGACTCGCTGGCCTTGGGCGAAACCCGCATGGGCCTGCTCTACGACCAGCGCTTCTTCAGCTTTGGCGACACGCCGTTGAGCTGGGAAGCCCTGATCGAACTGCCCCTGGGCATGCTCACCAGCGGCATGCACTTTCGCCAATCCATCGACCACAACTTCCACAGCCGTGGGCTCAACCCGCAGCCATTGTTGCAGACCGACGCCGTCCATCAGTTGTTGCAAGCCGTGCATGGCGGCTTGTGCTGCGCCGTGATGCCTTTGGACGGTGGCCTGGATGCACTCACCGAGCATCTGCGCCTGCAGCCGATCGAAGACGCCCATACACTCGCGCGTCTGGGCTTGATCATGCGCCGCAGTGCACCGCGCTCGGCGCTGGCAGAGGCGTGTTTCGCGCTGTATCAGAAATCGCAAAACGAGTCTTGATCGACGTCATCTATCGGAAGATCAGTACTGGCGATTAGACGCGACGCTTTGTCGCGCCTAGTCTAAACACTGATCAATCCGCCGGTGGTACTGCCCCATGAACGCCAAGCGCCCAGTCTGCGCGGCGCCCGCTCTTGAAACGCCAGCGCCCGCCGCCAGCCAGAGCTACCAGTATTGCAATCTCGAACATACGGAATTCGTCAGCACAGCCCTGGCCGAGGAAGTGGCGTTGGCGATTGCCTACAACGACATCAGCCAAGCGGTAATGCTGGTGACGCCGACAGACCTGGAAGACTTTATCGTCGGCTTCAGTATAGGCAGCGGCATTATCGCCGACGTTAGCGACATTTATGATCTAAAACTCAGCGGATCGGGCTCTGCCCAATACGCTCAGGTGCAGATCTCCAGCCGTGCCTTCTGGAACCTCAAGCAACAGCGCCGGCAACTGGCCGGCACCAGTGGTTGCGGTCTGTGCGGTGTAGAGGCGGTAGAACAAGCATTGCCTGACCTTGATGTACTGCCGGGCGCGCCTTTGCCGCCTGCCGAATGGCTGGATGGGCTGCGCCAACGCATCAGCGCGTTCCAGCCCTTGGGCCAGTACAGCGGTGCCGTGCATGCCGCCGTATTTATGAACGGCCAGGGCGAATTGTTGCTGGGCCGCGAAGACATTGGCCGACATAACGCTCTGGATAAATTGATCGGTGCATTGATCCGCCAAAAAATTCCGACCGAAGGCGGCCTGGCGATTGTTACCAGCCGTTGCAGCCTGGAGTTGATCCAGAAAGTCCTGCGCGCGGGCATCCAGACCCTGGTCAGCCTGTCGTCACCCACCGGCCTCGCCCTGCAATGGGCGCGCCGGCATAACCTCAATCTCATCCACCTGCCGCAGAAAAGTGCGCCGCGGGTCTACAGCCCTGCGATGGAGAACCAGCCATGAGCCAGCACCACCAAGCCGACCAAACCCCGACCCCGCGCTACAAGCCCTACAAAGGCCCGGCCGGCGGCTGGGGCGCACTGATCAGCGTGGCGCAAGCCTGGCTGACCAGCGACAACGCGCTGAAAAACCTGCGCATGATGCTCAAGACCAACCAGAACGGCGGCTTCGACTGCCCGGGCTGCGCCTGGGGTGACTCGCCGGAGAGCGGCATGGTCAAGTTCTGCGAAAACGGCGCCAAGGCGGTCAACTGGGAAGCTACCAAGCGCCGTGTGGATGGTGCATTTTTCGCCAAGCACAGCGTCACCGCCTTGCTGGAACAGAGCGACTACTGGCTGGAATACCAGGGCCGCCTGACCGAGCCGATGCGCTATGACGCCGAAACCGACCGCTACACGCCCATCAGTTGGGAAGCGGCCTTCGACCTGGTCGGCAAGCACCTCAACGCCCTGCCCAGCCCTGACATGGCCGAGTTCTACACCTCGGGTCGCGCCAGCAACGAAGCGGCCTACCTGTACCAATTGTTCGTGCGCGCCTACGGCACCAACAACTTCCCGGACTGTTCGAACATGTGCCACGAAGCCAGCGGCGTTGCCCTGGCGCAAAGCGTGGGCGTCGGCAAAGGCACCGTGACCTTTGATGACTTCGAACATGCCGATGCGATCTTCGTCTGGGGCCAGAACCCCGGCACCAACCACCCGCGCATGCTCGAACCGCTGCGTGAAGCGGTTAAACGCGGCGCTCAGGTGGTGTGCATCAACCCACTCAAAGAGCGCGGCCTGGAACGCTTCCAGCACCCGCAACACCCGCTGGAAATGCTCACCAACGGCGACAAGCCAACCAACACCGCCTACTTCCGCCCGGCGCTGGGTGGCGACATGGCCATCCTGCGCGGCATGGCCAAGTTCCTGCTCCTGTGGGAGCGCCAGGCCCAGGCCGAAGGCAAGGAGGCCGTGTTCGACCACGACTTCCTCAACGAGCACACCGCCAACGTGCTGGAATACCTGGGCAAGATCGACGATACCTCCTGGGATGAGATCGTCGAACAGTCCGGCCTGACCCTGGTCGAGATCGAGCAAGCCGCGCGCATGTACGCCAAAGGCAAGAACGTGATCATGTGCTGGGCGATGGGCATCACCCAGCACCGCCATTCGGTGCCGACCATCCAGGAAATCGCCAACCTGATGCTGCTGCGCGGCAATATCGGCCGCCCAGGCGCCGGCCTGTGCCCGGTGCGTGGCCACAGTAACGTGCAGGGCGACCGCACCATGGGCATCAACGAACGCCCTCCGGTGGCGTTCCTCGATTCCCTGGAGCGTCGCTTCCAATTCCAGGTGCCGCGTGAAAACGGGCACAACGTAGTGGAAGCCATCCACGCCATGCTCGAAGGCCGCTCCAAGGTGTTTATCGGCCTGGGCGGCAACTTCGCTCAAGCCACGCCGGACAGCCTGCGTACCTTCGAAGCCCTGCGCAATTGCGACCTTACCGTGCAGATCAGCACCAAGCTCAACCGTAGCCATTTGATGCACGGCAAAGATGCACTGATCCTGCCGTGCCTGGGCCGTACCGACATCGATATCCAGGCCGAAGGCCCGCAAGCGGTGACGGTGGAAGACTCGTTCAGCATGGTCCACGGTTCCAATGGCCAGTTGCAGCCGCTGTCGAAACTCATGAAATCCGAACCGGCAATCCTGGCCGGTATCGCTGCCGCGACCCTGGGCAGCAAGCCGGTGGACTGGAACTGGCTGGTGGCCGACTACAGCCGCATCCGCGACCTGATTGCCGACACCATTCCCGGCTTCAAGGACTTCAACGAGAAGATCAAGCATCCGGGCGGTTTCTATCTGGGCAACTCCGCGGGCGCGCGCCGCTGGAATACCCCGTCGGGCCGCGCCAACTTCCGCCCGAACATCCTGCCCAAGGACTTGATCCATGAACGCACCCACGCGACCGGCCACGTACCGGACCTGATCATGCAATCGATGCGCTCCCACGATCAGTACAACACCACCATCTACGGCCTGGACGACCGCTACCGTGGGGTCAAGGGCCAGCGTGACGTGCTGTTCGTCAACGAAGCCGACATCATCCGCCTGGGCTTCAAGCCGGGGCAGAAGGCCGACATCGTGTCATTGTGGGAGGACGGCCGCGAGCGCCGTGTGAAGGGCTTTACCTTGCTGGCGTTCGATATTCCGGCAGGGCAGGCTGCGGCTTACTACCCGGAAGTGAACCCGCTGGTGCCGCTGGAAAGCACCGGGGATGGCAGCCATACACCGACGTCGAAGTTCGTGGCGATCCGGTTGGAAGCGGCGAGTGACAATGGCTTGATCATGGCGCGCTCGGCCTGATCAGGACCGTTGTGGTGGGCAGACTTGTATTGGTCCGCTCGCCACAGGGAATTACCCGCAAAAGGAATTTCGGGCACAAAAAAGGCCGCTTTTGCATAAAAGCGGCCGTTCCGAAGTAGCTAAAGACTCGCAAAACAGACTTAAGTTCCCGAGTAAAAACAGTAACTTATAGAATTGTGTACAACTCGTGCTACTGGTCGGATTTCTATTGTCACAATCCAGATACAGCCTCAGGATCGCGCCGTCATCCTCTTGAGGTCTCCCTAATGAAGTTCTCCTCGATTCTCTTGTTGTCCCTTGGCCTGGTCAGTGGCGCAGCCATGGCCGGTGGCACCACCGAAGCCGGTGTGGGCGGCGCATTGGGCGGGGTTCTGGGTTCGGTCGTTGGCCAGCAGCTAGGCGGCAACACCGGTTCGACCATCGGCGCAGCCTTGGGTGGCGCGGGTGGTAGTGCGGTGGGCGCCGACAAGCGCAGCCGTGGCGAAGCCGCTATTGGCGGCGCATTGGGCGCAGCCGGCGGCAACGTTGTGGGCCGCAGTGTCGGCGGCAGCACCGGCGCACTGATCGGTTCAGCGGCCGGCGGTGGTGCCGGTGGCGCACTGGGCAACTACATGGGCAACAAGAGCGATGATGACGACCGTCGCAGCCGTGGCCGTGATCACCGCCGTTATGACCGTGACGACCACCGTGGGCGCGGTCATGCCTATGGGCATCGCAAGAACAAGCATCACTACCGCGACTGATAGTTGCTGAGTGTAGGAGCCGGCTTGCCGGCTCCTACAGGGTGATCAACCGCTGCAATGCCTCGCGCAACCGCCCCGGAATCGTCACCGGCTGGTTCGTCCCCCGATCCACGAACACATGCACAAACCGCCCCGCCGCACAGGCGTCTTCTTCGCCCGCCTTGAACACCGCCAACTCGTACTGCACTGAGCTGTTGCCCAGCTTGCCCACCCGCAGGCCGATGTCGATGCGCTCGGGAAAGGCGATCGACGCAAAGTAATCACACGCCGAACTCACCACAAACCCCACCACATCGCCTTCCTGAATATCCAGACCACCTTGCTCGATCAGGTAGGTATTCACTGCCGTGTCAAAGAAGCTGTAGTAGGTCACGTTGTTCACATGGCCATACACATCGTTGTCGTGCCAACGCGTGATGATCGGCTGGAAGTGAGGGAAATCGGCGCGTTGCAGTACGGTATCAGGCATCGGGTCATCTCGTGAAAGTGAGTTACAGGTCATTCAAATGGGCCTGGGCCCACTCGCGTACCTCGGCGTACGGATACTCTTCCAGCACAGCAAAACCCGGAATACCTCGCGCCTTCAGCTTGGTAAACAACGGCACGCTGATGCCCCCGAGGAAACGCGTCAGGCGTTCCGCGCCAGGCAGTTGCCCGGTGTGTTCATGATGCCTGTGGATAAAATCGCCGCACAGCTCCATGAAGTTCTTATCCACAAGTGGCGGCAAGCCCGGCGGCGAAGGAAGGCGCGCAACATGACCGTGGCACACCGAGCAATGCCCACAACGCTGCGGTGCATTTTCATCGCCAAAGTACTGTGCCAGGCGCTGCCCCAGGCAGTGTTCGGTGGCAAACAGATCGAGCATGGCGTGAATCCGCGCGACTTCTGCCACCTCGTGCTGCTTGAAGCCTGTGTATAACTCAGCGCTCAACACCTGTGGATCGAAATCGGTCTCCAGCAGGCTGTAGACCTCGGTCATTTGCTTGCTTTCCAGTTCGATCAGGCCCTGCTCCTGGAAATAATCCAGCGCCTTCACCACCCGATTGCGCTCGGCGTTGTGCTGCTGATACAGCACGTCGAAATCCACTGTCGCCCAGCTCCTCGCGCGCTTGCAAACCTGGATGATCGCCGCGACAAACTGCTGCCGCTCACCGGAGAAACGTGCCAGCAAAGCCTCAGGTTCGACCAGGTATTTGAAACGGTACTCGGCATAAAACGCGTAACGCGGCGCGATCACGCCCTTGAGCTCCAACTGCACCAGCAGCGTCTTCAACGGCAGCTCGCGGATATTGCTGAGGTCCGACAAGGACCTGAGCAAAAACTCCCACTGCCCATCGCCCCGCGCGGCCTGCAACTCTTCCAGCACCCGCCGGATACCTTCCTGCTCTGGCGTATCGCCGTACACGAAATTTTCCAGCACATTGAGGCTGTCGCGATTGGCCAGCACCAGGCAGTCGGATGGCTGCCCATCACGCCCCGCCCGGCCAATCTCCTGGCTGTAGTTCTCGATGGATTTGGGCAGGTCAAAGTGCACCACGTTGCGGATATCACTCTTGTCGATGCCCATGCCAAACGCGATGGTGGCGACGATGCAATTGGAGCGTCCACCCATGAAGCGCTGCTGGATGCCCTCGCGTTTATCGTGGGGCAAACCCGCGTGATAGGCCTCGGCCTGGATGCCGTTGCGATTCAGGTGCTCGGCAATCTGCTCGGCGGTTTTCTGCAAGGTAACGTAGACAATGCTCGGCTGGTCGACGCGCTCACTCATCCACTGCACCAGCCGGCGACGCTTGTCCGCACCGCTGACCGGCTCCACCAGCAGGTTGAGGTTGGGCCGGTAGAAGCCCGTGGTGACCACATCGTCCGGGGCAATGGCGAACTTGGCCTGCATGTCGGCAATCACCTTGGGCGTGGCTGTCGCCGTCAGCAGCAGTGCTTGTGGGATATTGAACTGACGCTGGTAGTCCGGCAGTTTCAGATAGTCCGGACGGAAGTTGTGGCCCCATTCGGAAATACAGTGGGCCTCGTCCACCACCAACAACGAGATCCGCACACTTTGCAGGAAGTTACGGAAGCGCTCGTTCTTCAAGCGCTCCACCGAAATCATCAGGATCTTGAGTTCGCCCGACCGCGCACGGGCCATGACCTCATTGGCCTCATCGCGGTTCTGGGCCGAGTCGATACTGCCCGCCGCAATGCCATGGCGCTGCAGGAAACCCAGCTGATCCTGCATCAACGCCAACAGCGGCGATACCACCAGCGTCAGGTGCGGCAGCAATACCGCCGACAGCTGGTAACACAGGGACTTGCCCGACCCGGTAGGGAAAATAGCGGCCGCCGAACGCCCGGCCAGTATGGCGCTGACCGTTTCTTCCTGGCCCGGACGAAACTGTGGATAACCAAAGACCTGTTGGAGGGTGTCGTGCATAGGCTGTCACTCCATTGACCGCTGAGGGAGTCAAAAACATAGATCAGCGATCGAGAATAGGTCGGGGATAAACGCTACAAACTGATACAGAGAAAACCAGCAGGCCTACGCAAAAACGAAGACATTAACATGCCTGATCACAAGCGCCCGACCCGGAGTCGTGAATGTCGCACAAGCCAGTATTCCCATCGCTACGCCTGAGCCTGCTCACATTGCCGCTGTTGCTGTTGGGGTGCGTGACCCCACCCTCCCCAAAGCCCGCCGAGCCGGATACACAGCGCTTTGAAACCCTCGAGTACCTGGCGCAAAAAGCCCTGCCCGTCGTCAAGGCATCAGCACTCTACGCACGGGGTGGCACAGGCCAGGGTGTCAAAGTGGCACTGATCGATTCAGGCCTGAACCAGGACCTGCCTGAGTTCTACGGTCGCGTGGCCGACCCGGGCTACGACTTTGTGCGCCACCAGCCGGGAACCCTCGATATCAAGGGTCACGGCACCCAGATGGCCGGTATTCTCGCCGCCAACAAGAACGACCAGGGCATCCACGGCATTGCGTTTAACGCCCAGTTGATTCCCATGCGCTTCGGTGATGACAAGGAGCCTTTTTATTTTGACAGTGAAATTGCCCAGGCCTGGACGCTCGCACACACAAAGGGCGCACGGATCTTCAGCAACTCATGGGCCAATCCCATCGAAGCCAACACCAACGAAGTTCCCATCTATGAACGCTTGATGGGGGACTCATTGGACGTGGCGAAAAAGCTGGTCGCCGAGGGTGCTGTTTTCGTGTTTTCCACCGGCAATGAGGTCAAGCGTGAGCCGCTTGCCGAGCCCGGCCTGCCGGCACTGGTGCCTGAACTGGAGAAGGGCTGGATAGCCGTCATGGCACTCAAGAGCGACGGCACCGCCATCAATCTCAAGTCCAACTATTGCGGCCTCGCGGCCCGCTGGTGCATCGCGGTACCGGGAGGTGACGGTGGAGCAGGGCTGTTGACCACCAACAAGGACGGCAGCTACGGACCTACGGCCGGCACTTCGCCAGCCGCTGCGCTGGTCAGCGGCGCCTTGGCTGCCTTGCAAAGTCGCTTTCCCGAAATGACGCCGCAACAAGTGCGTGACCGCCTGCTCAGCACCGCCAATCGAACAGGCATCTACGCCAACAGCGAAGCCTATGGGCGTGGGTTGATGGACCTGGACGCTGCCTCGCGCCTGTAATCGCGCCCAAACAAACAACGCGCCCTAAGGCGCGTTGTCGGTAGAGCATTTGTCGCTGTGTATCAGCGGTTCTGCACCCGCTCGATCGCCGTGTCATACACCGGGTTAGCCTTCTGCTCCTTGGCCAACTGGTAGTGACGCAACGCATCCGGGAACTGCCCCGCCGCTTCGTAGATCCGCGCAATGTTGTAGTAAGCGCCCGCTCGCACCGTCGCAGCGTTCGCGCCCGTGGCGAGGGCGATAGCCTTGCGATTGGCCCAGATCGACTCGGCGGTGTTGCCGGCCTTCTGATACGCCAGGCCCAGGTTGCCGTAGGCCTTGCCGAAACCATTGTCCAACTCGATAGCCTGGCGGAACAGGTCGATAGCCTGGTCCAGCTTGCCGGCCTGGTAAGCCGCTTCACCTTGCACGTTCAGACGTTTTGCATCGGCTTGCGCAGAAGAGCTCACCGCCACAGCGGTAACGGCCACGCTGTCATCCAGCAACGGTTTGACTTCGTTAAGCACGTTCGCCGCGTTCACCGTCACGCCACTGAAGGTGTTGATGTCCTGGAAGTCGCCACTGCCGGTCATGCGGAACACGGTCCACAGGTTGCCGCTGCGGTTTTTCGGCACGTAGTAGGTACGCACCAGCGATTGGCCCATGTACACGAATACCTTGGCTTCGCTGTTGGACAGCTGGCGCGAGCCTGGATTGCCGCCGTTGGTGAAGTCATGCACGGCATACACGTAGCTTTCGCCGTAGTGTTTTTTCTGCAGGGTGATAGTTTCCGGGCCGTAGCTGTCGACGTCATCCACGTCCAGTTCAGCGTCGGTGCCCGTCTTGTTCTCGAAGTAGATATTGTTGCCAGGGAAGATCATGTGGGAATCGAGGTCTTCCGGGGTCTTGCCCCAGGTCAGTACCACACGCAGGCCGTCGAGGTTTTCCATCACCGGGCTGATGGCATACGTCATGCCGGCGCATGGGCACTTCACCACCAGGTTCGAGTAGCCGGGCTTCTTGATGATCAGAAGATTGGTGGCATCGTCTGCGGCTTCGCTGGTGAGGGTCACTTGCCCCTGGGCGTTGGTACGGCCCACTACGTTCTGCGCGCCGTTGCGTTGCAGCAACACCTCGGCGTCGGCGATTTTCTGGTCCTTGACCACCGCACTGAGCACTTCAATCGGCAATTGCGCCGCCTGGACTGAAAACGCGACCGCACACAATGACATTGCCGAAGCAACACGCAGCAAACCCATGCTTAACTCCCTTTAAGTAGCGGGCGGAATCGCCCTGCAAGATTTTGCGGTGAAACATACTCCGAAATGCGTGGGCTGGCGGATTATTTATACAGAATGTGACGTGGTTTTTATCCCGCCTGCCTGTTGAAGCATTGCGCTACAATCAAGCCTTGCTACCCAAGAGTACGCTGCCATGAGCGAACCGACGTTTGAGCAAAAACAGGATCATTACCACAAGATCCGCCGTTCCAATTACCTGGCCAGCCTGCGCCTGGAAGGGTTCGACACCCAACCGGCCGACGTCGACAAGCCCTTGCCGACCCGTGAAGCCGTCCTTGCCAAGTACCGCAACACCCCACGCTGATGCTCGACAAATACGGGGTGGGCCAGGATCCGTACTGCTATCCCGGTAGCAGCGTCCTGCGCAACCGCCTCGATCTGCACGACGAAGCCCAACTGCACCAGGCCGAGCGGGAATTATCCGAAATCGCCGTAGGCAACCTCCCTCTCTTCCCGCCGCCCTACGACCTCGAACGCCTGCAACACATACACCGCGTCCTGTTCGGCGACCTCTACGACTGGGCCGGTGAACTGCGCAGCGTCAACATCCAGAAGGGCGACACGCTGTTCTGCACCCCGGAACGCATCCCGCCGGAAGCGGCGAAGATCATCCGGCAAATGGAGGCAGCGAACTGGTATGTCGGGGCGAGCCAGGCCCAGCTGGTGAAGCAGATTGCCGAAGCCTACGGCGACCTCAACGTCATCCATCCCTTCCGCGAAGGTAATGGCCGAGCACAACGGATCTTGTTCGAGCAGATCATCGTGAATGCCGGGTTTTCAGTGAACTGGTGGCTGGTGAAGCACGCGGCGTGGATACCAGCGAATATTGATGCGGTGGCCTGTGATTATCGGGGGCTGGAGGCGATTTTTGAGCGGTGTGTGAGTAGGCCGGTCGGTGCCTGATCGGACCACGCACAGTTAAACCATCTGTTTATTGCCCGGAAACTGACTCACTTCTAAGGTTCGCTTCGTCGCTGCCAAATCAGCGGCCGGGTTTGGTCACTCGAAATACAGCAGAGACAAAACATGCCAACTCGTTTGGCGTATTTCTTTGAATCTGTATTGGAACACTGCAATGACAAAACCTAACGTTTCAACCAATCGCTATCGCGTTCTTCGCACCAACTTCACCGACACCCGTCCGCTTATCATCGACATTCAAGCCAAAGCCGAAGACATCCAGTCCGCCGCGCATCAACGCATCCGCGCTGCCACAGACTTGCTGGAAACCTTCTCCTGCGTGACATTCGAACACGCAGACCTCAAAGACATTTCCCACATCACTAACGCCCTGTACCTGCTCGTTCAGGACGGCTGTGATTTGCTGGAAGAAGCGCAGCACGTGCAGCTACAACCTCAACAGCCATACACCTAAGCTCCTACAACTGAACGCTTTAACCACCGGAAATCACTGCCAAACAAAAAATCCCGGAAAGCCCTGTAAGAAACCTCCAAATACCGCGACATCCCCTTCCGAAACTGCTTAAAACTCCTGCCCACCCCTCTATAAATCTCACCTTTCTCTGACTGAAACTGGCGCCCTTTCAACAGCCTCGGCAAATTACCCGTGAACATCGAAAGGACTCAATACATTGGCCACTACGGCATCACTTTCACGGTGCTGCGCCTTATCGTCTCGCCTGCCAATCACCCGGTACTGGCGAGCCTCTGCCTGCTGGAAGCAGGTACTTCTGCAAACGAGTTGCGCCAAAGACTCGTAGATATCTATAGAAAAATGCTCCCTCGCGATTTGCCTTGCAAGATGGCTGTCGCCATATCCAAACCGCTGACCCGGACACAGGCTGACTTACTCAACATTCGTGGGGAGATCGTTGCGGGATTAATCAGCGGCGCCGTATCAGCACCCATGAGCCTGGCATCTCCTGCCGTTGGGTTCGCCGCTGGTGCAGCCGCTGGCCTGATTATTAAAGGGATCATTCGCAGCTATCACGCCGGCGATGTAGTTATCGGCCTCGACGCACAGGTCAACGGCGGAATTGGACCTCAGCGGTCGCTGTCGGCCATGGTCCGGCAGTTCCAGGGTGGCTAGCGCAATGAATGAATACACCCAGTGGACCAACCTGCTGCTGCTTCTCGTACTGGCCACCCTAGTCGACCGAACAATAAAGCGGCCCTTACTCAGAAGATGGCTTGGACTCTACCTCTTGGTAACTGGCCCTGCACTTCTGTTGTATGCCACCTCCTGGATCAGAGAGGCACAGCTTGAAAGCATGCCGATAATCGCCTTCGTGACAGGCATCGGGTTATTGAGCACCCAACATATCTATTGCAGGACTAAAACCACCCACCCTTTGTTAATCGCCCCAACCTTGAACCTTGCGCCGGACTTTCCTGATGACCCACTCATGCTGCACCTCCTGCAAATTTTGCATGAAAGCATTGGCCTGCCCAAACACAAAACCATCACCCTCAACACATCAATCAACCACGACCTCGGATGTAACAGTGCCGAAGCCAAGCAATTGATGGCACTACTTAAGCACGATTTCGGCATGCGACCAGGTGACTACAACGGCAACCGCTACTTCAAGCGTCGAGGCTTTGACGCGTATTTGCGATATGTGGAAAAAGGCAGCGTGGGAAAGCGCCCTCTAACCATTGGCATGCTCTACCAAGCCGTCAAAGCCAAGTATTGGGATACCCAGACACTCGAAGCGAAGGGGGATCAGATACTGTGAATCTCTACCTGCAATTAGTCTGCTTCCTCGGGCTCTACCTATTACTTCATTATCAAATTACCGACTGCACCCTCAGAAAGCGCTTCGCCCTCACATTCCTTGCAACAGGCTTCACCTTGACGTTCCTACTACCCTACGTCGCGGTGATCCTCAGAATGCCTTTCCTACCTGTCTTCGTATTCTTGATAGGCTTGGCACTCTTCCTCACTCGAAACCAATACCAGATCCACCGCAACCGATCCCCTCACCCACTCCTGCGTGCCCCCACCATGAACCTCGCCCCCAACTTCCCCGAAGACCCCGTTATGCAGCAACTCCTGCAGCTCTTGCACGAAGAAATCGGCCTGCCAAAACACAAGACGATCCGCCTGCAAACTTCGATCAACTTCGACCTGGGCTGCGACGGCAGTGAGGCCAAGCACCTGATGGAAGCGCTGGAGCAGGAATTCGCCCTCGACCTGGGTGACTACGACACTTATCGTTACTTCAACCCGCCGGTGTTTGATGTGTTCCTCAAGCGCCGGGCCAAGGGGCGCGGCGAAAAAGTGCCGCTGACCATCGGCATGCTCTACCTGGCGATCAAGACCCACAGCTGGGACACGCAGACGCTGGAAAACCTGAGCTGAGCGAACACAAACTCCAGGCACACCGGTACTCAAATGTGGGAAGGGGCAAGCCCCTCCCACATTCGATGAGCGTGCTCAAAACAACAAGGATCTTACATGGACGTAACAATGGGCCTGCTGGCCGCCCTGCTCTGGGGCGGCACGGATTTTCTCGTGGGCCTCAACGCCCGCGCCGTGGGCGTAAAACGCGCGGTGTATTTCGGCCAGGCGCTGGGCTTTCTGATCATGACCCTGCTGCTGGTCATCCTCCCGACCTTCCTGTTCAAAGCCCTCGACGCCGCGCTGAGCGTCTGGCTGCTGGGCATCGCTGCCGCCCTGTTCACTGTCTCCGGCGCTCTTGCACTGTCCAAGGCCTTCGCCCTGGGCAAAGCCGCCATCGTGGCGCCGCTGGTGACCTCCTACGGCGTGGTGACCACACTTCTGTCCTGGGCCAGCGGTGAACACATCAGCCCGACGCAACTGGGCTGCATCGCCCTGTGTGTAATCGGCGTGATCCTCTCCAGCATCCATAAGGACAACGGCGTCCCCCACAACAACCCCAGCCAGTCGATCGCCTACGCCATGCTCGCCGCCCTGCTGTATGGCACCAGCTTCTGGCTGCAAGGCCGCTACACACTGCCGGCGCTGGGACCGATCACCATGCTGTGGCTGGGTTACCTGGTGGGCCTGTGCGTACTGCTGGTGATGGTGTTGAAGATCAAGGACGGCTTGAAAATCCCACCGCTGAAAAACTGCGCGACGCTGACCGGGGCGAGCTTGATGAACCTCGGCGGGTTCTCGGCGTTTTCATGGGGGGCGATGGCGGGGTCGGTTTCGGTGGTGACGGTGATCAGTACGTTGTCGGGCGGGATTGCGGCGATCCTGGGATTCATGTTTTTCAAGGAGCGGTTGTCGGCGGTGCAGGTGCTGGGGGTTGTGCTGGTACTGGTCGGCGCAGTGGTTTTACATATCGCCGACTAATCCGACACGCACAAAAAAGCCGCCTCACAAGAGGCGGCTTTTTCACAACGACTGAATCTTACAACTTGGGACCCGCGGCCTTGATCGCATCGCTCACTTCAAACTTCTTGAAGTTCTCGATGAACAGACCGGCCAGCGCCTTCGCCGCTTCGTCGTAGGCAGCCTTGTCGGCCCAGGTGTTACGTGGGTTCAACAGGCCGGTCTCAACGCCCGGTACGGCCAATGGCACGTCGAGGTTGATGGTGTCGAGGTGTTCGGTTTCAGCACCGACCAACGCGCCGCTCTGGATCGCTGCAATCACGCCGCGAGTGGTCGGGATGTTGAAGCGCTTGCCGACGCCGTAGCCGCCGCCGGTCCAGCCGGTGTTGACCAGGTAGACCTTGGAGCCGAAGCCACGGATACGCTTGATCAGCAGTTCAGCGTATTCGCCAGCCGGGCGCGGGAAGAATGGTGCGCCGAAGCAGGTGGAGAAGGTCGACTTGATGCCGCCGCCGGAACCCATCTCAGTCGAGCCTACCAGTGCGGTGTAGCCGGACAAGAAGTGGTAGGCCGCTTGTTCTTCGCTGAGGATCGACACCGGTGGCAGTACGCCGGTCAGGTCGCAGGTCAGGAAGATCACCGCGTTTGGCTCGCCGCCCAGGTTCTTCTCGGAACGCTTGGCCACGTGCTCCAGCGGGTAGGCGGCGCGGCTGTTCTGGGTCAGGCTGACGTTGGTGTAGTCGGCGTGCCCAGCTTCGTCGATCACCACGTTTTCCAGCACGGCGCCGTGCTTGATGGCTTTCCAGATGACCGGCTCGTTCTTCTCGGACAGGTCGATGCACTTGGCATAGCAACCGCCTTCGATGTTGAACACCACGCCTTCGCCCCAGCCGTGTTCGTCGTCACCGATCAGGTAACGGCTTTCGTCGGCGGACAGGGTGGTCTTGCCGGTGCCCGACAGACCGAAGAACAGGGTCACGTCGCCTGCTTCGCCGATGTTGGCGGCGCAGTGCATCGGCAGTACGTCGGAAGCCGGCAGCAGGAAGTTCTGCACCGAGAACATGGCTTTTTTCATTTCACCGGCGTAGCGCATGCCGGCGATCAGGACTTTTTTCTGTGCGAAGTTGAGGATCACGCAACCGTCGGAGTTGGTGCCGTCACGCTCTGGCACGCATTCGAAGTTGGCCACGTTGAGCACTTGCCACTCGTCACGACCGGCCGGGTTGTACTGGGCCGGGTTGATGAACAGGCAACGACCGAACAGGTTCTGCCAGGCAGTCTGGGTGGTCATTTTCACAGCCAGGTAGTGGTCTTCGGAAGCCCCTACGTGAACGTGGGAAACAAAATGCTCTTGCGCGTTGTTGAATGCCTCGACGCGAGCCCAGAGGGCATCGAACTTGTCGGCCGGGAACTTGCGGTTGATCGGGCCCCAGGCGATGGAAGCCTGGGTGGATGGCTCTTCAACGATGAAACGGTCGACCGGCGAACGGCCAGTACGGTGACCGGTTTCGACGACCAGCGCGCCAGTATCGGCGAGCACGCCTTCACCACGCTGCAGGGCTTCTTTAACCAGATCGTCAACACTCAGATCGGTGTATACGGCGTTGTTGGCTTGCGTCATGAGGTTCCCCGTCGGCCTATGGCCGAGTGCTCCAAACGTTTTGTAGTAGAAAGTTGCGCACTACTACCGCGAAAAAAGTGGGCCGGATTATGCCAGAAAAGCCCAAAAAGAGTAGGGCCCTCCCGTCAGAACTGCGCTAATCCGGCGTTTGTCAGGTGATTTACCTGTGCTTAAACGTTTTAGTGGCGGGTGTCGGAAGGGGTGTCGATGCCTGCGCCGGCGAACAATTGCGCTACATCGGCCGCATCGAACAGGTAGCGCTCGTTGCAGAACTGGCAGTCGATCTCGATATGGCCACCGTGCTCCACCACCAGGTTTTGCGCATCTTCCAGGCCCAGGCTGGCCAGCGCATTGGCCGAACGCTCACGCGAGCAACTGCAGTTGAAGCGCAGGCCCTGTGCGTCAAACAGTCGCACGGCCTCTTCGTGGTAAAGGCGGTGCAGGATGGTTTCGTTGTCCAGGCCCAGCAATTCTTCAGCTTTCAGTGTGTCAGCCAGGGCGATGATGTGCCGCCAGCTTTCTGCGCGATCATCGTCGTCTTTGATACGGTCAGCCGGCAATTGCTGCAACAACAGGCCGCGGGCGCGCTTGCCGTCGGCGTTAAGCCAGAACTTGGTGCCCACCTGCTGGGACATGACGAAATAGTTGGTGAAGCAGTCCGACAGGGTTTCGCCATCCAGATCGACGATGCCCTGATAGCGCTGGCCTTCGGTCGGGTCGATGGTAATTGCCAGCACGCCGTTGGCCATCAGGTCGGACAAGGTGGCATCCGGCGCGATCTGATCGGCTTCATAACGGGCCAAGCCACGGATTTCACGCTCGCTGGAGCATTCGATCATCAGCATCGGCACCGGGCCTTCGGAACGCGCCTGCAGAATCAGCAAACCGTCGAACTTCATGGTGCCCACCAGCAACGCTGCTGCGGCCATCAGCTCACCGAGCAGTTGCGCGACCGGCTCCGGATAAGGGTGCTTGGCAAGGACTTCGGCATAGCTGCGCTCCAGCGAGACCAGTTCGCCGCGGGCGTCGCTCTCGTCGAAGATGAAGCGTTGGGTGAAGTCGGTATCCGGTAGATCAGTCATAGGTCTGGGTATCTGAATTGATGACAAAATGATTACAAGGTTTATAGAATTAAACGCTTTAGCACCGTTTTGGTGCGGTTTCTAGAGCCATGAGGGACAGTTTATGAACAATCCGGGTTTGTTCCAAGCCAAGTGGAACCTCGGGCGATGGGCCGTCTGCAATCTACTCGCTATCGGGCTGCTGTGTTTTTGGCTGTGGCCCACGGGCCAGATGCTGTGTGTGATGTTCGACGAGTGGCTGTTTCACCTGCTCAATGACCCGCTGGCGAGCAGCTCCACATGGCTGCACGTGTGGGCTGTCGCCAGTTTGCGACCGTTCGATGCAGTGGTCGGGGTGATTCTGCTGATGCTGTTGATTCGCGGCGATTGGGTGTTCAAGGCGGTGCAAGTACGCCAAGCCTTGTTAGGTTTTGTCGGCATTCTGTTGCTGTTGCTGTTTATCCGCATGCTGTTTTCCAAACTCGCCGCGCACATGGGCTGGCAACACAATAGCCCGTCCATGGTGATCAGCGGGGCGATCCAGATGAGTGACTACTTCCCGGGCCTGGAGAAGACCTGGGAGTTGAAGGACCGTTCGAGTCAGAGCTTCCCGGGGGACCATGCGTCGGTGCTGCTGATCTGGGGGATGTTCATGACCGTGTTCGCCAAGCGCATCGGCCAGGTGCTGGTGATCTGGGCCCTGACGCTGCTGTTCATGATGCCGCGCCTGGTGGCGGGGGCACATTGGGGGCAAGACGATTACATCGGCGGAGTGTTGCTGGCACTGTTGGCGTTGGGCTGGGGGTACTACACACCGTTTGCGGCGAAGGTATCGGGTGGGTTGTTGCGGGTAACGGCGCCGGTGTTCGGGCTGGCTGCTCGTTTACCCATAGTGGGGCGAATGAGCGTCGTTAGAACACGGCAATAATCTGTGGCGAGCGGGCTTGCCCCGCTCACTACAAAAGCCCGTTCGATTGAGGCTAGTCATCGTTGCCACTGCCGCGAAACTTGAACAGGTCGCGGCGTTGTTTCTTGCTCGGTTTGCCATCGGTGGTCATGCCAGTGGCACCGGCCTTGCGCATCGCCGCCGCATTTTCACGCTTGGCGATGCTGGCTTCGGTTTCGGCGTATAACGCTTGCGCTTCAGATGCGCCACGACGAACGATGGAAAGCGCCTGAACCACGACCGTCTTTTCATCAAACCCTGCACGAATCTGAAACTCATCACCGACACGTGGCTCTTTGCCCGGCTTGCAGCGCTCGCCACGATGATGCACCTTGCCGCTCTCGATGGCGGCCTTGGCCAGGGCACGGGTTTTATAGAAACGCGCCGCCCACAGCCACTTGTCCAGACGGACCTTTTCTTCCTCTTCCTGCTTTTGAGCCACTTGAATTCCTCGCTCTGAAAAATGTCGCAACTTTACCGTTGAAACCCTTCGACGCATAAATCCCAAGGCTCACCTAAGATACGCCAGGTAGCACCCTGTTTTCGCGAGGATATGTTGTGACCGAATTCCCCCTTTCACTCACCTCGCCCAACCAGCGCTGCGTGGGTTGCCAGCAAAGCGAGCCCCTAGGGTTCGATTTTGCGTTCGCTTACCAGCCTATCGTAGACCTGCGGGACCATTCGATCTTTGCCCACGAAGCCCTGGTGCGTGGCACACAAGGCGAAGGGGCGCTGTCGGTGCTGAACCAGGTCAACGAAGGCAACCGCTACCGCTTCGACCAACGCTGCCGAACCCAGGCGATCGCCGGTGCGGCAACCTTGGGAATGCAAACTCACCTTTCGATCAACTTCATGCCCAATGCCGTGTACCGCCCGGAACTGTGCATCCGTAGCACCCTGGAGGCGGCTCGCGTACATAATTTTCCGTTGAACCAACTGATTTTCGAGACCCTGGAAAGCGAGCATGTAGATAACTATCGCCATTTGACGAATATTCTGCGTGAATATCGCGAATTCGGCTTCAAGACCGCCATCGACGATTTCGGCGCGGGCTATTCGGGGCTGAACCTGCTGGCCGACTTCCAACCTGACCTGATCAAACTCGACATGGCGCTGATCCGCGATGTTGATCAGGACCGTGTCCGTCAGGTCATCGTCCAGGGGATTGTCACAATCTGTGAGCAGTTGGGGGTTACTGTCATCGCCGAAGGCATCGAAAGTGCCGGCGAACGGGACTTTCTCTCCGACTGTGGAATATTTCTGATGCAAGGCTACTGGTTCGCCAAGCCTGCATTTAAAGCCCTGGCCGAGATATCCCCTCAGGCCTGGGCAAATTGATCGGTTATCCATATTGAAGACATTTGACCATTTGACCGTTGTGGGTCTGCGTGAGTGGGTGGCACTTCCCGACTTGGGAGTAGCAGGCCTGCGCGCGAAGATCGACACCGGTGCCAGCACCTCGAGCCTGCACGCCACCGACATTGAACCGTTCGAGCGCGACGGCGAGCAGTGGGTGCGTTTTACCGCACACTTGGGCAGCGTCGTGCAACTGCGTCACCGCCGCTGCGAAGCGCCGCTGGTGACGATGAAAACCATCAAGAGCTCCAATGGCCATGCGCAGGTGCGCTATGTCATCAGCACCACGCTGGCGCTGGGTGATCGGGTATGGCGGGTGGAGTTTACCCTGGCCTGCCGCAAGGCCATGCGTTACCGCCTGTTGCTGGGTTCCAAAGCCTTGATTGACGGCCATTTGGTGGTCAATCCCGGCATCAAGTACGTACAAGACAAGCCGGTGTTCCCGGTCTCTACCCTATCTGCCCCAGGTGCTGCATGAAGATTGCTGTGCTGTCGCGAAACCCGCGTCTGTATTCCACCCGCCGCCTGGTTGAGGCCGGCACCGAACGTGGCCACGAAATGGTGGTGATCGACACGTTGCGTGCCTATATGAACATCGCCAGCCACAAGCCGCAGATCCACTACAGGGGCAAGCCGCTGGAAGGGTTTGATGCCGTGATCCCGCGAATCGGCGCTTCGGTGACGTTTTATGGCTGCGCAGTGCTGCGCCAGTTTGAAATGATGGGGGTGTTTCCTCTCAACGAATCGGTAGCCATTGCCCGCTCGCGGGACAAGCTGCGCTCGCTGCAGTTGCTGTCGCGCCGTGGTATCGGCCTACCGGTGACTGGCTTCGCCCACTCCCCCGACGACATCCCCGACCTGATCGACATGGTCAATGGCGCGCCGCTGGTGATCAAGGTGCTGGAAGGCACCCAGGGTATCGGCGTGGTGCTGTGTGAAACTGCGACGGCGGCGGAATCGGTGATCGAGGCGTTCATGGGTCTCAAGCAGAACATCATGGTGCAGGAATACATCAAGGAAGCCGGTGGCGCGGATATCCGCTGCTTCGTGGTGGGCGACAAGGTGATTGCGGCGATGAAACGCCAGGCCAAGCCGGGGGAGTTCCGCTCCAACCTGCACCGTGGCGGCAGCGCCAGCCTGATCAAGATCACCCCGGAAGAACGCATGACCGCACTGCGGGCGGCCAAGGTGATGGGGTTGAGTGTGGCGGGTGTGGATATATTGCGCTCCAACCATGGGCCACTGGTGATGGAGGTGAATTCATCACCGGGTCTGGAAGGGATCGAGACCACCACCGGCAAGGATGTGGCGGGGATCATCATTCAGCATCTGGAGAAGAATGGTGGGCCAAATATGACCAGGACCAAGGGCAAGGGCTAGAGAAGCAGCCAGCAGCCTCAAGCTTTAAGCTGCAAGGACAGGCAAAACAATCCGCCTTTCTCTTGCAGCTTTAAACCGGGAGCTTGCAACTGTGCCTATACCGCATCCCTGGGCAACATCAGCCCAAGCGGCAAGCGTACCCGCGCCTCCAGGCCACCCTCTTCGCGGTTGCGCAACTCAACATTGCCACCATGCATCGAAGCAATCCGCCGCACAATCGCCAACCCAAGGCCAGTGCCCTTGCCACCCCGGGCACGGTCGCCACGGGTGAAGGGGTTGAAGATGCCTTCCAGCTCGTCCGGGTCGATGCCCGCCCCCCGGTCCATCACGCTCAGCACCACATAGGGCGCTGCACTGTCGCCAGACACATACGCCGCCACTTCCACGTCAGAACCGGCGTGATGCAAGGCGTTGCCAATCAGGTTGTTCAACAGGCGCTTCATCGACACCCGACGCAACGCAAACGGCCGGATCGGCTCCAGACGCATGCGCACCTGTTCGCCGTTCTGGTTATAGGGCGCGACCACCTCACGCACCAGGTCCGTCAGGTCGACTTCTTCCACTACCTCATCACGGCCATCGCGGATAAACGCCAGGAACTGGTCGAGAATCGCGTCCATGTCCTCAATGTCGCGGACCATGTCATCGGTGAGATCAGTATGGTTGCCCATCAACTCCAGCGACAGGCGCAATCGCGTCAACGGTGTGCGCAAGTCATGGGACACCCCCGCCAGCATCAGCTCGCGCTCGCGCCCAGCCTGTTCGACGTCTTCCGCCATCTGGTTGAACGCGCCATACACCTCGGTCATTTCGCTGGGCGTATCGCTGACTGGCAGGCGCACACTACGCCCCTGACCCAACTGGCGGGCGGCAAACACAAGACGCTTGAGCGGCTGGTTGAGCTGACGCACAAAGATCCACGCCGACGCCGTTGAAAGCAGCCCGATCGCCAGGAACCAGCCCAGCACGTTCCAGATTTTCTGCCCCCGCAGCGGATGCGGATACAACGGCACCTTCAACCAGTCCTCGCCCAGGCTCGGCGCACGCACCCACAATGCCGGCGATACATGCATGCGCAACCGCACCTCGGTGTCTTCACCGAGTTCAGCCTGCATCTGGCGCTGGTAGATCTCACTGTAGGGCCAATGCTGCTCGCCTTCCGGCACACCCGCGCCCGCCACACGAACCAACGTAGCGGCCTTGGCGATTTTTTCGCGATTCTCAGGGTCAGCTGCCCAATAGGCACGCAGGGTAAGGGCAACACCGTGACTGTATTGTCGATCCACCAGCACGTCCTCGTTCATCAACAGATAAACCAGCGTGAGTGCCTTGGAAAACAGAACGACGATCAGCACCAGCCAAAGGGTGCGGGAGAAGAAACTTTGGGGGAACCACAACGGGGTTTTCATAGAAGACAGCTGGATACCTTGCAGAAACGAGCGGCGCTCGCAGAATTGCAGACGCCGGGCATCCCGTCGACCCTCATGGAGTCAGACACCGGGAGGCCCGTAACTGCAAATCATCGGTCAACTGGTTTTGTTGCCATCCGGCACAAACACATAACCTACGCCCCACACCGTCTGGATATACCGTGGCTTGGACGGGTCCGGCTCGATCATCCGACGCAGTCGGGAGATCTGCACGTCGATGGAGCGCTCCAGCGCGTCCCATTCCCGGCCACGGGCCAGGTTCATCAGCTTGTCGCGGGTCAGCGGCTGTCGAGCGTTCATCACCAGGGCCTTGAGCACGGCGAATTCGCCGGTGGTGAGCATGTGCACTTCATCGCCACGCTTGAGCTCACGGGTCGCCAGCGACAGTTCGTAGTCGCCAAAGGTGACACTTTCATCTTCGCTGCCCGGTGCACCCGGTACCGGTGGGGCCTGCCGACGCAGTACGGCCTTGACCCGCGCCATCAGCTCGTCGGGGTTGAAGGGTTTGGCCAGGTAGTCATCAGCGCCCAGTTCCAGGCCCTTGATGCGACTCAGCTCATCGCCCTTGGCGGTGAGCATGATGATTGGAATCTGGTTGTTCGCGCCGCGCAGGCGCTTGCAGGCGGTCAGGCCGTCTTCACCGGGCAGCATGAGGTCGAGTACGACCAGGTTGAAGACTTCGCGCCCCAGCAGTCGGTCCATCTGCTCGGTGTTCGGCACCGCGCGGGCACGGTAACCCTTGGAGTTGAAGAAACGCTCCAGCAGGCTGCTCAGCCCCGGATCGTCATCAACGATGAGAATTTTTTCGCCTTCAGCAGTTTGTGCAGTGCTGCTCATTGGATGCTCCTCTTATCTCGGCGCGCATTATGGCCTAGCTGCCGTTATACGCACCGTGTGCATTGTTAGCAGATTTTTCCTCTACCGCCAGCGAACCCGCGCCCTACAACCGTTGGCGCAATCCCCCCCAAGGACAGAACGCTGGTTATAATGCGCCGCCGCCGTGCAGGGCAACGTCAGATCGTTACCGTTTGCTGCCGAGGCTTTTTTCACCCGCTTGTCGCGATTTTTTCGATTTCGAGGGTCAATAGGCAGCCTCTTGACCCAGGCAGCGGCGCCAGTCGGGCCGCTCAACCAGCCTCCCAGGGCCTTGTTTTCCGGGCCTGCGAGCTGCTTTTCAGAATTTCAGGTGGTTTTATGGACAGCATCAACAGCCGCATCGCCGAGGAACTCGGTGTACGCCCACAACAGGTCGAAGCGGCCGTCGCTCTACTGGATGAAGGCTCCACGGTGCCGTTCATCGCCCGTTACCGTAAAGAAGTAACCGGCAGCCTCGACGACACCCAACTGCGTCACCTGGAAGAGCGCCTGCGCTATCTGCGAGAACTCGACGAACGGCGCATCAGCATCCTCGCCAGCATCGAGGAACAGGGCAAGTTGACCCCGCAACTCGAGCGCGACATCAAGCTCGCCGACACCAAGACCCGCCTCGAAGACCTCTACCTGCCTTACAAACAGAAGCGTCGCACCAAGGGCCAGATCGCCCTGGAAGCCGGCCTGGGCGAGCTGGCCGACGGTCTGTTCAACGACCCGTCGCTGACCCCGGAAACCGAAGCTGCCCGTTTCATCGACGCCGAAAAAGGCGTCGCCGACGTCAAGGCCGCCCTCGAAGGAGCCAAGTACATCCTCATGGAACGCTTCGCCGAAGACGCCAGCCTGCTGGAAAAGCTGCGCAGCTACCTGAAGCAGGAAGCCATCCTCAGCGCCCGCGTCATCGCCGGCAAAGAGGAAGAAGGCGCCAAGTTCCGTGATTACTTCGAACACGACGAGCCGCTCAAGAGCATGCCGTCCCACCGCGCACTGGCAATTTTCCGTGGCCGCAACGAAGGTATTCTCAGCTCCGCGCTGAAGGTCGGCGACGAATTGCCGGGCACCATGCACCCCTGCGAAGGCATGATCGCCCAACAATTCGGCATCCAGAATCAGAACCGTCCTGCGGACAAGTGGCTCGGTGAAGTGGTGCGCTGGACCTGGAAGGTCAAGCTCTACACCCACCTGGAAACCGACCTGCTGGGCGAGCTGCGCGACGGTGCCGAAACCGAGGCGATCAACGTGTTCGCCCACAACCTGCACGACCTGCTGCTGGCCGCCCCGGCCGGCCCGCGTGCCACCCTGGGCCTCGACCCGGGCCTGCGTACCGGCTGCAAGGTCGCCGTAGTCGACGCCACCGGCAAACTGCTGGACCACGCCACGGTGTATCCGCATGTGCCGCACAACAAATGGGACCAGACCCTCGCGATCCTGGCCGCCTTGTGCGCCAAGCACGCGGTGGACCTGATCGCCATCGGCAACGGTACCGCCAGCCGCGAGACCGACAAGCTGGCCGCCGAACTGATCAAAAAATACCCGGCCATGAAGATGACCAAGGTCATGGTCTCCGAAGCCGGCGCTTCGGTGTACTCGGCGTCGGAACTGGCGTCCAAGGAATTTCCGGACCTCGACGTGTCGATCCGTGGCGCGGTATCCATCGCCCGTCGCCTGCAGGATCCGCTGGCCGAACTGGTGAAAATCGACCCTAAATCCATCGGCGTCGGCCAGTACCAGCACGACGTGTCGCAGCTGAAGCTGGCGCGCGGCCTGGACGCAGTTGTGGAAGACTGCGTAAACGCCGTGGGCGTCGACGTGAACACCGCCTCCGTGGCACTGCTGGCGCGAATCTCCGGCCTCAACGCCACCCTGGCACAGAACATCGTCAGCCACCGTGACGAAAACGGCGCGTTCAAAACCCGTGCCGCGCTGAAAAAAGTCGCACGCCTGGGTGAAAAAACCTTCGAACAAGCCGCCGGCTTCCTGCGCGTCATGAATGGCGACAACCCGCTTGACGCGTCTGCGGTCCACCCGGAAGCCTACCCGCTGGTGCAGCGCATCGCCGCCGAGACCGACCGCGACATCCGTTCGCTGATCGGCGACGCCGCTTTCCTCAAGCGCCTGGATCCCAAGAAGTACACCGACGAAACCTTCGGTGTGCCGACCATCACCGACATCCTGCAAGAGCTGGAAAAACCTGGTCGCGACCCACGCCCCGAGTTCAAGACCGCCGAGTTCCAGGACGGTGTCGAAGACCTCAAGGACCTGCAACCGGGCATGATCCTCGAAGGCGTGGTGACCAACGTGACCAACTTCGGCGCCTTTGTGGACATCGGCGTGCATCAGGACGGTTTGGTGCATATCTCCGCGCTTTCGGAGAAATTCATCAAGGATCCCCGCGAAGCGGTCAAGGCCGGTGACGTGGTCAAGGTCAAGGTCATGGAAGTCGACATCCCGCGCAAACGCGTCGGCCTGTCGATGCGCATGAGCGACACCCCCGGCGAGAAAATCGACGGTGCCCGTGGCGCGCGCCCAGGCTCGGCACCGCGCCAGTCGCAAAACAATACGGCTCGCAAGGAAACCGCCACCGCAGCCCCAAGCAACAACGCCATGGCCTCGCTGTTCGCCAACGCCAAGCAGTTGAAGAAGCGCTGATGGAGATCCCGGCCGGCTTGACCCAGAGCGCCTTCAGCGAACTGATCGGCTGCCGCCTGCAACGCCTTGAAGAAGGCGTTGCCGAGGTGGCCCTGACCCTGGAGCCGCAACTGCGCAACCGCGCGGGCAAGCTCCATGGGGGGGCGATTTTCAGCCTCGTGGACATTACGATGGGGCTGGCCTGTTCCAGCGCCCATGGTTTCGACCAGCAGAGCGCGACCATCGAGTGCAAGATCAATTACATCCGCGCCGTGTCGGACGGTGACGTGCTGTGCACCAGCCGGGTGATTCATGCCGGCCGCCGCACGCTGGTGGTCGAGGCGGATGTGTATCAGGACGAAAGACTTGTCGCAAAAGCACAGGGCACCTTCGCTGTCCTATAGCTCCCCACCCCCGATTTGAGTTAATTTCGGCGCTGCACTAACGGCGTCGGAATTTTCTCGCTGCGCTGTAGCCAAATTCATGGAGTGAAGTCGGCATATTCAGAGCGGGTCAAATCGACTCAAAACCAGGCGATCACGCCAGTTTCAACTTCACCCTTGTAGACCGTCCTGCCCACCCCCATATTGGGGCGACTGACGCGTGAAGGAATCCAACTTGAGCGAACTTCTCAACCGCCGCCTGGCCCTGCTCGGCAAGCGCGAACACCTCTCCCTGCTAGAGCAGTGCTTGCACGGCATCGAGCGCGAATGCCTGCGTGTCACCGGTGAGGGTCGACTGGCGCAAACGCCGCACCCCGAAGCCCTGGGCGCCGCGTTGACCCACGAACAGATCACCACCGACTACTCGGAATCGCTGCTGGAGTTCATCACTCCCGCCCTGCCCGACCCGGCCGATACCCTGAGCAGCCTGGACAAGATCCATCGCTTTGCCTATACCAAGCTCGCCAGCGAATACCTGTGGAGCCCCTCCATGCCGTGTCCGTTGCCGGCCGAGGAAGATATTCCGATTGCCTACTACGGCACCTCCAATATCGGCCAGCTCAAGTACGTGTACCGCAAGGGCCTGGCCCTGCGTTACGGCAAGACCATGCAGTGCATCGCCGGCATCCACTACAACTTCTCGTTGCCCGAGGCGCTGTGGCCGTTGCTCAAGGAAACCGAAGGGTTTGTCGGCACTGACCGCGACTACCAGTCCAACGCCTATATCGCGCTGATCCGCAATTTCCGCCGCTACAGCTGGCTGTTGATGTACCTGTTCGGTGCTTCGCCGGCCTTGGACGCCGGGTTCCTGCGCGGTCGTTCGCACCAGTTGGAAGTGCTCGACGCCGACACGCTGTACCTGCCCTACGCCACCAGCCTGCGCATGAGTGACCTGGGTTACCAGAGCAACGCCCAGGCGGGCCTCACGCCGTGCTACAACGACCTGGCCAGCTACACCGACAGCCTGCGCGAAGCGGTGGCAACGCCCTACGCGCCCTACGTCGAAATCGGTACGCACAAGGACGGTGAGTGGGTACAGCTCAACACCAACATCCTGCAGATCGAAAACGAGTACTACTCCAACATCCGCCCCAAGCGCGTGACCTATACCGGCGAGCGGCCGATCCAGGCGCTGATGGCCCGTGGCATCCAGTACATCGAAGTGCGCTGCCTGGACATCAACCCGTTCCTGCCCATGGGCATCGACTTGCAAGAGTCGCGCTTCCTCGACGCCTTCCTGCTGTTCTGCGCACTGAACGACAGCCCGCTGTTCGCCAACAACGAGTGCGGCAACGCCACGTCCAACTTCCTCAGCGTGGTCAAGGAAGGTCGCCGTCCGGGCCTGCAATTGCAACGCCAGGGCCAGCCGGTGGACATGAAGGAGTGGGCGTCCGAGTTGCTGGAGCAGATTGCACCGCTGGCTGCCTTGCTGGACGAGAGCCACGGCATCACTGAGCACAGCCAGGCGCTCGACGCCCAGTTGGCCAAGGTCAACGATTCGTCCCTGACCCCGTCGGCCCAGGTGCTGGCGGCGATGGCCGAGCGTAAAGAGAGTTTTGCGCAATTCTCCCTGCATCAGAGCCAGTTGCACGCCGAGCATTTCCGCAAGGAGCCGCTGGCGGCTGAAGAGCAGGCGCGCTTTGAAGAGCTGGCGCGGACGTCGCTGGCGCAGCAAGCTGAGCTGGAGCAGAACGAAGTGGGCGATTTCGATGTGTTTGTTGGGTCGTACCAGGCCAGCATCCTCGCCATCAGCAACTAAGTAAGCTGAAACCGGGGCAAATGTGGGAGAGGGCAAGCCCCTTCTCACATTTGACGTCATTTCAATTCACGATCAGCGCCCGCGGTTCTTCTCATAAGCTAATTCGAAAATGTTATTTATTTTCGGATTCTTAGATCATTTAGGCTCCTCACACGCCGACCCTCGGCCGCCTGATTGAGGAGCTTCCCCTTGAAACTGCTAACCCCTCTGCGTCTCCTGGCCGCATTGTCCCTGGCCGGTGCCAGCCTGTTTGCCCAGGCGGCGGACGTGACCATCGCTTACCAGACCACCGTGGACCCGGCCAAAGTCGCCCAGGCCGATGGCGACTATGAAAAAGCCACAAACGCCAAGATCAACTGGCGCAAATTCGACAATGGCGCCGACATCATCGCCGCCATCGCTTCCGGCGACGTGCAGATCGGCTACCTCGGTTCCAGCCCGCTGACTGCCGCGATCACCCGCAAGGTACCGGTGGAAACCTTCCTGGTCGCCACCCAGATCGGCGGCGCCGAAGCCCTGGTAGCGCGCAACGGTTCGGGCATCAACAGCCCGCAGGACCTGGTCGGCAAGAAAGTCGCCGTACCCTTCGTGTCCACCGGGCACTACAGCCTGCTGGCCGCGCTGAAGCACTGGAACATCGACCCGTCCAAAGTGACCATCCTCAACCTCGCGCCACCGGCGATCATCGCCGCCTGGAAGCGCGGTGATATCGACGCCACCTACGTATGGGATCCTGCCCTGGGCGTGGCCAAGGAAAACGGCAAGGTGCTGATCACCTCGGGCGAACTGGCCAAGTTCGGCGCGCCGACCTTCGATGCCTGGATTGTGCGCAAGGACTTCGCCGAGACGCACCCGGAAATCGTCACCGCGTTCGCCAAAGTCACCCTGGATGCCTACGCCGCGTACCGCAAAGACCCACAAGCCTGGCTCGCCGACAAAGGCAACGTCGACAAACTGGTGAAACTCTCCGGCGCCAAGGCCAGCGACATCCCACTGCTGCTGCAAGGCAACGTCTACCCGCTGGCCGCTGACCAGGTGACCCTGCTGGGCGCACCGACCACCAAGGCTGTGACCGACACCGCCGCGTTCCTCAAGGAACAAGGCAAGGTCGACGCCGTGCTGCCGGACTACGCCCCTTACGTCAGCGCCAAATTCATCACTCACTGATCGGGAGTTCATTGCGATGGCCTTGCTACAACTGGAGCGCATCAGCGCACAGTACCCAGGCGCCACAGAACCGGTACTATCAGACATTTCACTCGACCTGGGGCCCCAGCAGTTGCTGGTGGCTCTCGGCCCGTCCGGCAGTGGCAAGACTTCGCTGTTGAACCTGATTGCCGGTTTCGTCAAACCTTGCGCCGGGCGTATCACCCTCGATGGCGTGCCGGTCAACGGCCCCAGTGCTGAACGCGGCGTGGTGTTCCAGGACGACGCCCTGCTGCCCTGGCAGGATGTGCTGGCCAACGTCGGCTTCGGCCTGGAGCTGGCCGGCGCGCCCAAGGCGCAACGCGAAATACGCGCCCGGGAAATGCTCGCGCTGGTCGACCTGGCCGGGTTCGACAACCGACGCATCTGGCAGCTTTCCGGCGGCCAGAAGCAACGTGTCGGCCTGGCCCGCGCCCTGGCCGCCGACCCTCGTGTGCTGCTGATGGACGAGCCCTTCGGCGCCCTCGACGCCTTCACCCGCGAACAGATGCAGGAGCTGTTGCTGCAAGTCTGGCGGCGCACGGCCAAGCCGGTGTTCCTGATTACCCACGACATCGAAGAGGCGGTCTTCCTCGCCACCGATTTGATCCTGCTGGCGCCCAACCCCGGCCAGATCGTCGAACGCCTGCACCTGGACTTCGGCCAACGCTACGCCGCCGGTGAGTCGGCGCGGGCGATCAAGTCCGACCCACGCTTTATCGAAACCCGCGAACACGTGCTGGGCAAAGTGTTCTCCCAACGGCAGGTGTCCGCATGAGCAGCTACGAACTTCCCGCCACGGTGACCAAACCGGTGGCGCCCGCAGTTGTCCCGGTACGACGCAGCCTGAGCACGCGCTGGATCAGCGTGTTGACCCTGGTCGCCTTGCTGGCCCTCTGGTGGGCCGTGACCGCCAGCGGCTTGATCGAACCGCTGTTCCTGCCGCCGCCGTCCGCCGTGCTGCAAAAGGGCTGGCTGCTGGCGACCACCGGCTATATGGACTCCACCTTGTGGCAGCACCTTGGCGCGAGCCTCAGCCGTATCGGCCTGGGCCTGGGCTTCGCGGTGCTGACCGCCGTGCCGGTGGGGATCGCCATCGGTTCCAACCGAATCGCCCGTGGCATCCTCGACCCGCTGATCGAGTTCTACCGACCGATCCCGCCGCTGGCCTACCTGCCGTTGATCGTGATCTGGTGCGGCATCGGCGAGCTGTCCAAGGTGCTGCTGATCTACCTGGCAATCTTCGCGCCGATAGCCATCGCCACCGCCACCGGCGTGCGCACCGTCGACCCGGCCAGACTGCGTGCGGCGCAGTCGCTGGGTGCCACCCGTGCCCAGTTGATTCGCCATGTGGTCCTGCCGAGCGCCCTGCCCGACATCCTGACCGGCGTGCGCATCGGGCTGGGTGTGGGTTGGTCCACGCTGGTCGCCGCCGAGCTGATCGCCGCCACCAGCGGCCTGGGCTTCATGGTGCAGTCGGCGGCGCAGTTCCTGGTCACCGATGTGGTGGTGCTGGGGATTCTGGTGATCGCCCTGATCGCCTTCGCCATGGAAATGGGCCTGCGTGCCCTGCAGCGTAAATTGGTGCCGTGGCATGGCCAGGCACACTGAGTGAATGAGAACCGCATGAGCAGCCTGACCGTTACCCCATTAAGCACCGCCCTGGGCGCCCAGATCAGTGGCGTCGATATCACCCAGCCGCTGCCCCCTGAACAGCGCGACGCCATCGAACAGGCGTTGCTCACCCACTCGGTGCTGTTCTTGCGCGGCCAGTCGATCACCCCGCAGCAGCAAGCGCGGTTCGCGGCGAATTTCGGTGACCTGCATATCCACCCGATCTACCCCAACGTGCCGGACCAGCCCGAAGTGCTGATCCTCGACACCGCCGTCACCGACGTGCGCGACAATGCTGTGTGGCACACCGACGTGACCTTCCTGCCCACTCCGGCGCTCGGTGCAGTACTCAGCGCCAAGCTGCTGCCGGCGTTTGGTGGCGATACGCTGTGGGCCAGCGGGATTGCAGCCTATGAAGCGTTGTCCGAACCGCTGAAGCGCTTGCTCGATGGGCTGACGGCGACCCATGACTTCACCAAGTCCTTTCCGCTCGAGCGCTTTGGCAACACCGCCGAAGACCTGGCACGCTGGGAAGAAACCCGCAGGAAGAACCCGCCGTTATCGCACCCGGTGGTGCGTACGCATCCGGTGAGTGGGCGCAAGTCACTGTTCGTGAGTGATGGGTTTACCACCAGGATCAATGAGCTGGAACCGGCGGAGAGTGAAGCAATCCTGAAGCTCTTGTTCGCCCACGCGACACGCCCGGAATTTACCATTCGCTGGCGTTGGCAGGAAAACGATGTGGCGTTCTGGGATAACCGCGTGACACAGCACTACGCGGTGGATGACTACCGGCCGCAGCGGCGGGTGATGCATCGGGCGACGATTCTTGGGGATGTGCCGTTCTAAGGCCAGGCCCGTTAGTCATCACACCAGAAATCAAATGTGGGAGGGGGTTGCTCCCTCCCACATGGACTGTTTATTCAGCCGTGGATGGCTTTTCCCACAGGTTGATCCCGCCTTCCTGGGCAAACCGATCGATCTCCGCCAGTTCTTCCACGCTAAAGCTCAAGTTCTTCAACGCACCGACGTTCTCGATAATCTGCTCCGGCCGGCTTGCACCGATCAGCGCACTGGTCACCCGTGGATCACGCAACGTCCAGGCCAGTGCCAGTTGGGCCAGGCTCTGACCACGACGCTGGGCGATCTCGTTCAGCGCACGCACGTGGGCGATGTTGGTTTCGGACAGGTGCTTGGCCTGCAACGAACCACCGCCCGGGCGATTCACCCGTGCATCCGCCGGTACGCCGTTGAGGTACTTGTCGGTCAGCAAACCCTGGGCCAGCGGCGTGAAGGCAATCACCCCGGCGCCGAGCTCTTCGGTGGTGTCCAGCAGGTCTTTTTCCACCCAGCGGTTGAGCAGGTTGTAGGCCGGCTGGTGAATCAGCAGCGGCACTTTCCACTCTTTGAGCAGGGCGGCGATTTCGCGGGTTTTTACCCCTGAGTAGGACGAGATACCGATGTACAACGCCTTGCCTTGTTGCACAGCAGTGGCGAGGGCACTGGCGGTTTCTTCCAGGGGGGTGTCGGCGTCAAAACGGTGGGAATAGAAGATATCCACATAGTCGACACCCAGGCGTTGCAGGCTCTGGTCGAGGCTGGCCAGCACGTACTTGCGCGAACCTCCGCCCTGGCCGTAAGGGCCGGGCCACATGTCCCAGCCGGCCTTGCTGGAGATGATCAGTTCGTCGCGGTAGTGCTTGAAGTCTTCACGCAGCAAACGGCCGAAGTTGATCTCGGCGCTGCCGTAGGGCGGGCCATAGTTGTTGGCCAGGTCGAAGTGGTTGATCCCCAGGTCGAACGCGGTGCGCAGCAAGGCGCGCTGGGTGTCGATCGGGGTGCTGTCGCCAAAGTTGTGCCACAGGCCCAGGGACAGTGCGGGCAGCACCAGCCCACTGCGGCCTACGCGGCGATACGGGATAGATTCATAGCGGTTTTCGGCAGCAATGTAAGTCATCGAATCCTCTCTTGGACGTCGGCAAATAAGGCCTGGGAATAAGGGTATTCCCAGGCCTTTTAACCAGCTGAATCGCTTAAGTCTGCCGTTCCGTTCTACAGCAATTGCCTACCAGAGTGGAACGACATAACTCACATAGAAGCGGTTTTCATCTTGCACGGTAGCACCGCTGATGTCCGGGCTGGCATGGGCGTTTTTCCAGGTGACACCCAGGCCTTTGAGGGTGCCGGTAGGCACTTGATACGCCACGGCGACGTTACGTTCCCATTCGCTGGTAGTGCCTTGCGCCGTGCGGATGTCATCGCCGTGGGCATAGGCGGCGGAGAACGTCAGGCCCGTGAGGCCAAGCTTACCGAAGTCATACTTGTACTGCGCAAGCCAAGTGCGCTCACCGGCGTGTTGAAATTTATTCAACTGCATGTTGGTCAGCGCCGGCGTGTCGGCGCCTGAGCCTGGGCCCTGGCGGTTGTCGCCGCTGTTCAGGCCGGAATCCAAGTAGGGGAAGTCGCTGTCGCCGCTGTTCTTCTGGATGCCCAGGCCGACGGTGTGGCCGTCCAGGCTGTAGCTCTCAAGCAGGCTGGCGGTGGTCTGGTTGATACGCCCCTTGCCCGTGCCGTCACCGTAGAGGCCGGCGGCTGCGTAGTCTTTGTCGCCATCGGCGTTGCCGCCCACGCCCAGGCTGCGGAACACCCGCAAGTCGGTGTCGATCGCGCCCACGGACAAGGCGTCATGCCGCTTGGCGCCGAGGAAGAACTGCTGGTAGTAATCCTCAAGGTTGGAGTACCACAGGCTGACCGTGGTGTTCTGGATGCCAGTGTAGTCCGCACCGCCGAACAGGAAGCGATCGCTCTCTTTGGTGCCACCGGCGGTGATCATGCCCTGGTCGCCGGTTTCGTTGCGGATCTTGGTCTTGAAGATATCGCCGCCGGTGAAGGTGAAGTCACTGAGGTCCTTGGACACCAGCTGTACACCCGTGTTGGTCTGCTGGTAAAGGCGCCCGTCGGTGTTGGCCAGCACCGGGTTGTTGCCGTAGAGCGTACCCAAGCGCAATTCATCCTTGGCGAAACGCATCTTGAACGTCGGGCTCAACACACCGAACTGGTCGGCGGACTTGCCGTTGTCCAGCGGGAACATGCTGCCCGGGTAGCGGCCCTGGTGATCCTTGTCGTTGAGGTCGCCGCCGGAGTCCAGCTTCAACCCATAGAACGCCTGCAGGTCCAGGCCAAACCCCACCGGGCCTTCGGTGTAGCCGGACTTGAAGTTGAACTCGAAACCCTGGCCCCAATCGCGAATGCTGTGGGCCTTGGCGTTGCTGTTCACCACGTCACGCCCCTGCTGGTTCAGGTAGCGGTTGAGCAGGGTCACATCGGCGTGGCTGTCATCGATAAAATCGGCATGGGCGGACAGCATAAAGCTCGCCATGGCGGCACCCACCATAGGGCTTATCAACGTCTTCATTGGTACCGGTCTCCGTCACTGTTCTGAAATGAAAGCGTCAAACGCTTCACACAATTACGCAGTGACCAGATGACAGTTACGCGTCAAACCGTGGCGTGAACGGATGAAATTAAATTTAAGAAACCCTTCTATTACACGGCTTAGCGGGCATTTTCGAAGACTTCGGCAAGCCAGTCGACGAACACCCGCACCCTCGGCGACAAGTGCCGGTTCTGCGGATACAACACCGACACCGGCATCGACGGCGGCGGTGTGTCAGGAAGGATTTCACGCATCACGCCCTGCTCGATCAATTCGGCCATGCGGTAGTGCGGGCACTGGATAATGCCCAATCCCGCCACCGCGCTGGCGGAATAAATCTCGGCGCCGAACACCGACAGCGCACCCTGGATACTCACTTCCTGCAGCTCGCCGTCCACCATGAACTCGAAGGGAAACAGTTTGGCCGTGGTGCGCGAAACATAGTTCACCGCGCGGTGCTCACTCAGCTCGGCCAGGCTCTTGGGTTCGCCGTATTTACGCAAGTACGCAGGGCTTGCGCAGGTGACCTGGCGCAGGTTGGCGACGCGTCGGCCGATCAGCGCGGAGTCACCCAGGGCGCCTGCGCGCAGCACGCAATCCACGCCTTCGGCGATCAGGTCGACAAAGCGATCCGCCTCGCTGATCGACAGCTCGATCTCCGGGTAACGCGCCATGAATTGCGGCAGTGCCGGCACCACAAAATACTTGGCCAGCGTACCGTGCAAATCCACGCGCAAACGGCCCTTGGGCGCCACGCTGCGAAATGCCAGTTCGGCCTCTTCCAGTTGCGCCAGTAACTGCAAACAGCGTTGGTAATACGCCTCGCCATCCAGGGTCGGGCGCACGCGACGGGTGCTGCGCTCCAGCAGGCGCGTGCCCAGCCACGCTTCGAACTGGTTGAGGGTGTGGGTCAGGGTCGCCCGGGGCAGATTCAGGTCATCGGCCGCCAGCGTGAAGCTGGAACGCTCGTAAATCCGCACGAAAACCTTCATGGCCTTGACTTGATCCACGCTGCACTCCGTCGCGCCTATTGTTGGCGATTATTGAACAGTCAAGGCAACTCTGGCGCATTTATCGCCCTGGGTAAACATGTGAACCTGCTTCCACCTACCGTTAAAGGAACCCAGATCATGACGACTCAAGTAGCAATCATCACCGGCGCTTCCCGTGGAATCGGCGCCGTCATTGCCAAGCAACTCGCCGCCGACGGTTACGCCGTGGCCATCAACTACGCCAGCAGTGCCACCGAGGCGTCGAAACTGGTGGTGGAACTGCGCCAGGCCGGTCACCGGGCCATAGCGATTCAAGGCGACGTCGCCAACCCCGCCGACATCACGCGCCTGTTCGACCAGGCCGAGGCACAGTTGGGCAAGGTCGACGTACTGATCAACAACGCCGGCATCCTCAAGACCCTGCCCCTGGCCCAGCACAGCGATGAGCTCTACAACCAGAACTTCGATATCCACACCCGTGGCACCTTCAACGCCCTGCGTGAAGCCGCCACGCGCCTGAACGACGGCGGGCGCATCGTCAACTTTTCCAGCAGTACCGTCGGCCTCAACTTCCCCGGCTACGCGGTGTACATCGCCAGCAAGGCGGCGGTGGAATCCCTGACTCAAGTGTTCGCTAAAGAGATGCGCGGGCGCCGGATTACCGTCAACGCGGTGGCGCCAGGCCCGGTCGCCACCGAACTGTTCCTTCACAGCAAGACCGAAGAACAGATCCAGGGCATGGCTAAGATGCCGCCGCTGGAACGCCTGGGCCAACCGGAAGATGTCGCCCGCGTGGTGGCGTTTCTGGTGAGCCCGGCCGGTGGCTGGGTGAATGGGCAAATCCTGCGCGCCAATGGCGGGCTGGTCTGAGTCGTACATCTGGGCCAGCGATGTTCACTTTGTGGAGTTCTTTCATGCCAACCTTATCGATCCCCGCACTCGCCCCGCTTTACCGCTTTGCCGAACCCCTTGCCTACGCGCTGCTGCGCGCAGGTTTCGGGGTAATCATGCTCACCCACGGCCTGCCCAAATTGCTGGGCCGTGCACATGGTTCGATGGCCGACCCGATGGCGGCATCCATCAACCTGATCGAGAACCGCCTGCACCTGCCGCAGCCGGAGTTGATCGGCCTGCTGGTCGCGTTGTTGGAAGCGGTGGGCGGGTTGCTGTTGATCCTCGGCCTGGGCACACGGCTGGTCGCGGCCATGATGACCGTGCAGATGCTGACCATTGCTTACTTATTGGGGCCGACGTGGGCATGGATCGACCGGGGCATCGAGTACCCGGTACTGATGGCGCTGCTAGCGTTGTACCTGGTGTTTCGCGGTGCAGGCCACTACTCCCTGGACAGTGCGTTGGGCAAGGGGTAGTCACTGCCGGCCAGCCCAGGTGTCAGAGCTGGTGATCGGCAGTGGCGTGTTCGGCGCGCCGTGAGTGGCACTGGCCCTGTACATCAGGGCCTGAACCTCAACGCACCAAGTGCAGGAACTGCAGGTGCCGTTCGTACTGGTCGAGGATGTCGTTGATGATCTGCTCCTTGGTGTAGCCCACCAGGTCGTAGTCCTGGCTGCCCTCGGCCAAGTGCACTTCCGCGCGGTAGTAGCGGCGGTTGTTGATCTCCTTGGAGCCCATGCCGCCACGGGCGAACGACGGCGTGAAGTAGCCGCGCATCTGCACCTGGTAGACGAAGGGATGTTCCTCGTCATGGCCGATTTCCAGGCTGACGCTGTCGTTGGAAGGGTCGGGCTGGGTGACCACACTCAGGCCCTTCTCGACGAACACCGCCGTTACCTCCTCAATCGCCGGACGCACGGTTGATTCCAGGAAGCGATACACCTCATCCCGCGACGGGAAATGCACCGCCTGGCTCAAACGCTGACGCCAGCCGCCTCGGCCCTTGCGCGCCGCCGAAACCGGCGCCAGCGAATGCAACTGGGCGATCTGCTTTTGCGACTCCAGGTAGAACGCCTTGTGCAGCCCCCACATCATCAGCAGCAGGATCATCGAGAACGGCAGCGAGGTCAGTACTACCGCTGACTTGAGCGAATCAATACTGCCGGCGAACAGCAAGGCGCTGGTGACCAGCGCGGTCATCGCCCCCCAAAACACACGCAGCCATTTCGGTCCGTCTTCATCGGCGTTGCCGCCCTTGGACGACAGGGTCGACAGCACCACGGTGCCGGAGTCGGCCGAGGTGACGAAGAACACGAAGCTGATAAACACCGTGACCGCGATGACGGTTTTGCTCCAGGGGTAGGTTTCCAGCAGCAGGTAGAGGCTCATCGACGGATCATCGATGGCCGACTGGCCGAGCGCGGCCATGCCGTGGTTGAGCACCTGGTCGATGGCGCTGTTGCCGAAGATCGACATCCAGGCCAGGGTGAAACCCAGCGGGATCAGCAGCACGCCGAACACGAATTCGCGGATGGTACGACCACGGGAAATCCGTGCGATAAACAGGCCCACGAACGGCGACCATGCGATCCACCAGGCCCAGTAGAACACGGTCCAGCCACCCAGCCAGTCGCTGGGTTTGTCGTAGGCGTATACGTCGAAACTCTTGGTCGGCAAGGCGCCCAGGTAGTCGCCGATGTTCTGGATCAGGGTGTTAAGCAAATGCTGGGTAGGCCCGGCGAACAACACGAACAGCAGCAGCGCACAGGCCAGCAGCATGTTGATGTCGGACATCACCCGCACGCCCTTGTCGACGCCGGCCACAGCGACCAGGATCGCGGCGCCCATCATCAGCGTGATGAGACCGACCTGGATCCACTGGGTATGGGCAATGCCAAACAGATAATCGAGACCGGAGTTGAGGTGCAGCACCCCAAAACCCATATCCGCGCCGAGGCCGAACACCGTGGCGATAATGCCAAAGCCATCCACCGCGTAACCGATGGGGCCATTGATGCGTTTGCCAATCAGCGGGTACAGCGCCGAGCGCAACGCCAGCGGCAGGTTATGCCGGTAGGCAAAGTACGCCAGGGCCATGCCCACAAACGCGAACACGCCCCAGCCATGCAGGCCCCAGTGCAGAAACAGGATCTGCATGGCCTGGCGCGCAGCGTCGGCGTTCATCGGCGCGCCCTGCGGCGGTTGCACCAGGTGCGTCAGCGGCTCGGAGACGCAGAAGAAGAACAGCGTGATGCTGATCCCGGCGGCGAACAGCATGCCGGCCCAGGACAGGTAACTGAATTCGGGCTCGTCGTGGTCGGCACCGAGTTTTATCTTGCCGTAGCCCGATAGCGCGGTGACCACCACGAAGACCAGATACAGGGTCATCGCCAGCATGTAGTACCAACCGACCGTGTTGGCCGCCCAGTTTTGCGCCGCCAGCAGCCAGGCACCGGCCTGTTGCGGGATAGCGATGACGGTGATGCCGAACAGCAGGATAAACGTCGCGGCAAAGTAGAAGACCGGCGCATTCATGCGCACCAGGCCGCTGGATGGGGTGGACGATGCACTCATGAACGATGCACCCCAAGGATGAGGGATATGGCTGTGAAAAACGGACTCAGCAAAGGTAAGCCTCCTGTTGTGAGCGGGCAGCGAACCACCGGGTTTAACTTGAACGAGCATTCAAGTTAAACATGGATAGGCTGTCTGGGACTAATCGCAGGGCTGAGTGGTAGGTGATTCCTACACAAGCTCAAGGAAAGGTATGACGGATCGCGCTGAAAAACGTTCAGCACGCCTTTCAATATGTGCAGCCTGCCTCCTGTTGCATTCACCACAATCGAATGACCACTGCCCACCTGAGGTCATTCAGTCATGCCAGAGACATTGAAGCATTTTGATTTTATCCGGCAACAATTGCCGCCATGGTTGCGGAGCACGTCACTGCAACGTTTTGCGGCGTTGAAAAAACAGCGCCCAGACTTCACGGAACTCTATCGCAATGCCCCTGGCTCGGAGCAGCGCCTGCCCTTCAAGCACGCCCTGGACACCCACTGGGCCAGCCAGAACGCGCTGGACACGCTATTCGAGAAACTCACCGACATTAAGGCCTTCGCCGAGCCCTTGCTGAAAAATGCCCTGCGTGACTACGGCGCTATTGATGTGTCGAATACTTCGATCCGTCTATACGCGCCGGCCACATTGCCCTGGTGGACGTTCGGGACGCACCCGGGTGTCTCCGTCCGGACAACGACGCTGCTCGACGCCGCCTTGCACAACTTTTCAGCTTCGGAAACCTTTGTCGATTACGCTTTCCTTTCGGCAGAGGATGCCCGTGGGCAGCGTGAGATACTCACGTTCAAACACAGGGTGACAGGTCAACCCCTCACCGCCGACCATTTCAAAACCTTGTGCCGAAACCTGGATATCGGTGCGCGCTATATGCAAAACCTCACCCTGACAGTGGGGTTCGGCAATGCCTCGGTCGCCACCTCCTTCCGACAAAAAGTCATCCACAACCTGAAAGCCGCCCTCAACAGTGCCGCTCACGTGGCGCTCGCCAAAAAAGACATCACCGAAGACAGTTACACCCTCATTCAGTCGCTGCTCCAAAGAGACGGCCCGCTTCAACTGGGCGGGCAAACGATGGACGTCTACGCGCTGAGCCTGCTGGATACACGCCTGCCGGGCATTTTCATCATCGCCCCCGCACGGTTGGACGCAGCGCTTCATAAAATCCTGGTCTATATCCCTGATGACCCCGCCCACCCTCTCAAGGACTACAGCTCGGCCCCGGCCTTCGTCAAAGAGTTGACCGGCCAACTGCGTGACCGCACGCCTGGCGCCGACCCATCCCGCCCCAGCTACCAGCAGTTCTTCAGCCAGTTCGTGGCCCATCAGGAACGTGGGCGCTTTTTTTACCAACTCAATCAGTTGCTTTCCACTGTGCGCTGGCACGACAGAGAACCTGGGGACAGCCGCCCCAACTGGCGCCCAGAGCCGGTAGAAACCCCCAACCTGCAATTTCGCACCCTGGCTGTTCGTGACGATATTCAAAACCGTGGCGAAAATCCGGGCCAGGATGATCTCTGGCACTACCTCTACCGCGTCAAACTGAACAAATGCGTGAACGACGCCCGAGAGATTGCCATCTCCACAGCCTACGCCGACCGCATGGCGCGCTGGAAGTGGTGGGACAACCTGGAAAAAATGCTCTCGGACATTTTCAATGCCGCGCTCCTGGTCATCACTCCGTTCGTTCCCTTGCTGGGGGAGTTGATGTTGGCCTACACCACCTACCAGATGCTCGACGATGTATTTGAAGGCATCGTCGATTGGGCCGAAGGCTTGCAGCGCGAAGCGGCAGAACATCTGCTCTCGATCGCAGAGAACACGCTGCAGCTCGCGCTGTTCGAAGCGGGAGGTAAAGTGGGTGAAATTGCCAAGGTGAAACTGTCCACGTTTGTCGAGCAACTCCAACCCGTACAGACACCTTCCGCGCAGACGCGCCTCTGGGCCCCTGACCTCGCGCCTTACCAACATACCAACCTGCGCCTGCCCGAGACCTCCATTGCGCACGAAAATGGCCTTCACCACCATCAGGGCAAGCAGATTGTGAAAGTGGAAAACCACCACTATGAAGTCCGCAAGGACCCTGTCACCCAAACGTACACCCTTGCCCATCCCAAACGCCCCAGTGCCTACCAGCCTCCCGTGGCGCTCAATGGCAGCGGCGCGTGCGTGCTGGCCGGTGAACAGCCAAGGACCTGGAACAATGCTCGCCTGCTGAGACGCTTCGGGCCACAGACAAACGGTCTGACGGCCGGTGAACTGGAGCAGGTACGGCAGATAAGCGGTGTCGAGTTCGGGGATTTACGCCATATGTATGTCAACAATGAACCCACCCCACCCTTGTTGGCCGATACCCTCAAACGCTTTAACAGTGAGAAGGGCATCAGAGAGGCCGGAGACGCTATCCGTACAGGCCAGCCCCTTGACCCGTCGTCGGACTGGTTCGAACAAATGGTCACCGAGCTTGAGGGTTGGCCTCGCGACAAAGCCTTGCTGGTGTACCCGCGTAGCGATTTATCAGGCACGCCCCGTCGTTATGGCAATGCACAAGCAACAGGCGCCGATACCCTGAGCCTGAGCATCGCCGATGTCATGTCCGGCAGGCTGGCGGAAAAAGTCGTGGACTACCTGGATGAACCACAACTGACCCAGTTACTCGGCAAACAGTTGCCTGAAAATGAGCGCGTACAAGCGCTGCGTGAACGGCTGGCCGCGTATGTCGAGCAGCAAAGCGCCTCCCTCGCCCACAGCGATTACTCCCGCCAGGAGGCCAGCGACGAGCCCTCTATCCAATTGCTGCGCAGCCAGTACCCGGACCTCCCCCTGAGTATCGCTCAGAGCCTGGTTCGCCATACCCGTCGCCGCCACCTGAGCATTATGAGTGAAAAGAAACGCCTTCCATTGGAGGTAAAAAACCAAGCGCGGGAGCTGGATTTCGAAGTCCGCAGTACGCGCATGTTCGAACAGCTTGTCCAGGGTACCCCGCCCTCGACACACACCGAAAACCTGGCACTCAATACCCTCAGAATTCACTCAGACAGTTTTGCGAATCTGCGTATCCAGGTGCGTGAGCGAACCCCTACCGGCGACCTGAGAACCCAGGTCGGCGCAGAGGATGCCGCACACCTCAAGATCCTGGTGCGTAACCGAAAAGGCCAGTATCGGGTGTTCGACGCCGGAGGCAAGCTGATACACGGCCCAACTGACTTCTACAATGCTGTATTCCAGGCATTGCCGCCCGAGAGCTCCTTGCGCGATAGCGACACACTGCGCACATGGCTGATTGAAAAAAACAAAGCGCCCACCGAACGGCGCTTGACCCTCGCCGAGGCGCCTATCCCCACCCATCCTGAACGTGAAACACTGATCCTGCTCGGTGGCGGCAACAGCATGAGCCGCGTGGTCGATGTCGAGGTAAATCCCGTTACGGTGCAGGGGGATATCAAACACTGGCTGCCGGGGATGTCCGAGCAAGGCGTGAAACGCTTCGCTGAAAAAGCCGAGAGTGAAGAGGGGCGATTACAACTGGAAAACCTGAAAGCCGAAGGCAAAGCCTTAGACAAGGCGCTACACACCTATTTGCAAGACAGTACCCGATTTCCTTATCGCAACTCGCTGGAAGAGGTGCTTGCCAGGAAGGCATTTACCAAGAAGTTGAAAGAAGCCTGGCGCGAGGGGTACACAAAACTGCACGACGAGTTCAATACGGCAGGCAACGACGTGTACTTGGACCTGAGCGATACAGTGCTGCCGACTGAACTGCCCGTGCTGCCCTTTGAGTTGGGATTGGTCACGCACTTGCATATGAATGGCAGTGGGTTTGCCGCTGAACATACGCCATTCCTGGCGCATTTCCCAAAACTGAAGGCGCTTGATTTAGCGGATAACCGTCTGGTCACGCTGCCCGAGGCCATTGGAAACATGCGCTCGCTCAAAGCCCTTGACGTGAGCAACAACGCTATTGCCTTGGACAACACCGCTGTCCAGCAGTTGAAAAAACTGCGGCGGTTGCAGGGGCTGGATCTTTCAAAAAACCCTCTGGGACGGGTACCGGATATTAGTCACATGCGCGACCTGAGGGCGCTGGACCTGTCCCACACAGGGATCAGCGAATGGCCCGCGGGTCTCTTTGCGCACGAGCGAGACGCGTCTTTTGACCTGTACCTTCGCGGCAACCCCGTTACCACAATTCCAGAGGTCGCCAGGGAGTCCGCAGAGGCATTTACCGTGGCTAACACCTGGCTGGACCGCGCAACCCTCACGCCTGAAGCCAGGGCCCTTTGGGACGAGCACAAAACTGACTTTGGGTTGGACCCTTATCGCACTTACCCGCCCAAGGGCGATGCTGACTTTTGGGTGGATGACCTGGACGATGAAAACCAGATACGTTTTGCCAATGTCTGGTTTGACTTGGAAAATGAAGAAGGCTCCCAGGGTTTTTTCGAGGTCATCAAGAAACTGGAGCAACCCGAGGCTTTCGAGGACCCGATGGACCAGATGCGTTACGAACAAAACCGAAGAATCCTGACCGATCAGGTGCGGCATATGCTGTTGAGCATGCACGAAGACACGATGCTGCGTCAGGAGCTGTTCAAAATGTCGAGCTTCCCGGGGCTGTGCCCGGACGCAAGCCGCCAGATATTCACCGAAATGGGGATTCAGGTCACCGCCACCACGGCCAGGCGATACAGTCGAACGCAAGCTGAACATGAAGAGACAATCACCCGTCTAGCCCAAGGCGCCGCGAGGCTCAAGATGGTGAACGATGTCGCCCGGGCGGACATCGCCAACCGTCTCAAACCTGCCAATCAAGGTGGCCAGGGACTGCGACTGTCCACCCAGGTTGTTGATGGACAGCCCGGCAGCGTCGACGAGGTGGAGGTTTACCTGGCCTACCAGACACGCCTGTCGAAAAGCCTCAACCTGCCCTGGGTCAGCGACAGCATGACGTATCGAAACACCGCCGATGTGCCTGAGTCTTCCATCATCCATGCGGGCAAAGCCGTGAAAGACTTGAGTGAAGGCGACGGACTGGTGAACCGCATGTTGCAGGAACCCTACTGGGAGCCCTTCCTGAAGGAACGCTACGCAAAAGACTACGCAGCCAACGAAGAAAACACGGTTCAACAGTTGGAAAGCCTGGAGCAACTGGATACCGAACAAAAAGCGTTTGCCCAGGCGCAGGGTCTGAACGAGCAGGAGAAAACGCAAAAACGCGAGGCACTGAAGTCCCGGATCGAACAGTTACAGATCGAGGACCGAGTCGTCCCGGACCAGGTCATGTCCGAGAACCTGTACAACCAGCTCTACAATGACCTGTCGGAACGTCGCATGGAGTGGCTGCGCGAACAGACCCACCTGTCACTGGAGCGGCTTGAACGCTGACATGCTCACTTTTGCGTGCCGTCATCATGCTGCAGGTTCGCCTGGGTGATATTCGCCCCCGCCGGCACGCTGCGGGTCAGCCACACGTTGCCGCCAATGGTCGAACCCTTGCCGATGGTGATGCGCCCCAGGATGGTCGCGCCGGCGTAGATCACCACGTCATCCTCGACAATCGGGTGGCGCGGGTGGCCCTTCTGCAACTGCCCGTCCTCATCCGCCGGGAAGCGCTTGGCGCCCAGGGTCACGGCCTGGTAGATGCGCACGCGCTCGCCGATGATCGCGGTTTCGCCGATCACCACGCCGGTCCCGTGGTCGATAAAAAAACTCGGGCCGATCTGTGCGCCGGGGTGGATGTCGATGCCGGTGGCCGAGTGGGCGATCTCGGCACTGATGCGCGCCAACAGCGGCAGGCCGGCGCGGTACAGGTGGTGGGCCAGGCGATGGTGAATCACCGCCAGGATGCCGGGGTAGCACAGCAACACTTCATCCACACTGCGAGCGGCCGGGTCGCCGTGGTAGGCGGCCAGTACGTCGGTGTCCAGCAGGCTGCGCAGGGACGGCAAGGCCAGGGCGAAATCCTGGATCAGGCGGATGGCGTGGGCGTTAACGGCGCTGTCGTCCTCGCCGCTCTGGCGCGCGGCGTAGCGCAGTTCCAGGCGCGCCTGGCCGAGCAGGGCATTGAGCGCCACATCCAGGGTGTGGCCGACATAGAAGTCTTCGCTTTCTTCACGCAGGTCCACCGGGCCCAGGCGCATGGGGAACAACGCGCCGCACAACGACTCCAGGATCTGCGCCACCGCTTCACGCGAAGGCAACTCGCGGCCACCATGCTCACCGCTCAAACGGCCATTGCGCGTTCGCCACTGGTCCCGGGCGCCGCGCAACTGGCTGACGATGGTCTGTAATTGCCAATGACTGGAACGCTCACTCACGGTTTTCACTCCTGACGTAATGGCACTCACTTTACGGTATGCACCCTGGCCGCCCTTAAGAACCAATGGTGCAATGCTAAGAACCTTCCGGAATAAGCGATTGGCGGTTGCCCGATGAAAAGTGCCTGCCTATAGTCGCCCCATCCTCATCAACCGTGCGTAGCCATGATCAAACAACAGCTCGACCGTTTTAACCGCCTGGAACTGCTGGGTGGCGCCACCGCCCTGGAAAAACTCGAGCGGCTATCGGCCTGGCTGGGCAGGGATATCTACGTCAAGCGCGACGACACCACACCGCTGGCCATGGGCGGCAACAAGCTGCGCAAACTCGAATACCTGGCCGCCGATGCCATCGCCCAAGGCGCCGACACCCTGGTGACCGCTGGCGCGATCCAGTCCAACCACGTGCGCCAGACCGCCGCGCTGGCCGCCAAGCTCGGCCTGGGCTGCGTCGCGCTGCTGGAGAACCCCACCGGCACCGAAGACCCCAACTACCTGGGCAACGGCAACCGCCTGCTGCTGGACCTGTTCGACGCCAAGGTGGAGCTGGTGGAGAACCTCGACAACGTCGACGACCAACTCAGTGCCGTCGCCGACCGCCTGCGCAGCAACGGCAAGCAGCCATACCTGGTGCCCATCGGCGGCTCCAATGCACTCGGCGCCCTGGGTTACGTGCGCGCCGGGCTGGAGCTGGCCGCGCAGATCGAAGCCAGCGGCATCGAGTTTGCCGCCGTGGTGCTGGCGTCCGGCAGTGCGGGCACCCACAGCGGCCTGGCCCTGGCGTTGAGCGAAGTGCTGCCGCAGTTGCCCGTGATCGGTATCACCGTATCGCGCACCGAAGAAGCACAGTTCCCGAAAGTGCAGGGCCTGGCCGAACGCACCGCCCAATTGTTGGGTGTGGATATTCCCGAAGCCTTCAAGGTGATCCTGTGGGACGAATATTTTGGCCCGCGCTATGGCGAACCGAACGCAGGCACCCTGGCGGCGGTCAAGTTGCTGGCGAGCCAGGAAGGCCTGCTGCTGGACCCGGTCTACACTGGCAAGGCCATGGCCGGCTTGCTGGACGGTATCGGGCGCCAGCGCTTCGAGGATGGCCCGATCATTTTCCTGCATACCGGTGGCGCGCCCGCGTTGTTTGCTTACAAGAGCGCCTTCAACTGAATCAACGCGGGCTAAATGTGGACCAACATGTGGGAGGGGGCTTGCCCCCGATGACGGAGTGTCAGCCATGACTTCTGTGACTGCTACACCGCTATCGGGGGCAAGCCCCCTCCCACATTAGAACCTCTATATATTTCTTATTGGAATATCAGATTTAATTTATATTATTTTCAAGTCTTAAAAACCGGCCTTATAGTCGCGCCGTAGGCGAAGACGCGCTACGCGCTTTAAGGCAGGATACGACTACTGCGTCACCTGCTTCGCACACCATAAAAACACAGGGGCTCTTCATGACTATTTCTGTATTCCGTCGCACGTTGCTGGTTGGCACTCTGGGCCTGGCACTCGGGGCTGGCCTGATCGGCCAGGCAGTCGCGGGTGAACAACTGGGCAACATCAAAAAAGCCGGCGAGATCAAGATCGGCCTGGAAGGTACTTACCCGCCGTTCAGCTTCGTCGATGAAAGCGGCAAGCTCAGCGGTTTCGAAGTGGAACTGTCCGAAGCCCTGGCCAAGGAGCTGGGCGTGAAGGTCAAGCTGCAAGCGACGCCATGGGACGGCATCCTCGCCGCCCTGGAATCCAAGCGCCTGGACGCCGTGGTCAACCAGGTGACCATCTCCGAAGAACGTAAAAAGAAATACGACTTCTCCCAGCCTTACACCGTCTCCGGTATCCAGGCGCTGGTCCTGAAGAAAAACGTCGACGCTATCAAGACCGCCGACGACCTGGCCGGCAAGAAAGTCGGCGTAGGCCTGGGCACCAACTACGAACAATGGCTCAAGGACAATCAACCCAAAGCCATCATCAAGACCTACAACGACGACCCGACCAAGTTCCAGGACCTGCGCATCGGCCGTATCGACGCCATCCTGATCGACCGCCTGGCCGCCCTGGAGTACGCCAAGAAAGCCCCGGACACCGCTGCAGCCGGCGATGCCTTCTCCCGCCAGGAAGCCGGTATCGCCCTGCGCAAGGGTGAGCCAGAACTGCTGGATGCGGTGAACAAGGCCCTCGACAAACTGCGCGCCGACGGCACCTTGAAGAAGCTGTCCGAGAAATACTTCAACGCTGACGTCACTCAATAATGGAAGCAGGTTTCCAACTCGCGCTGGACTCCGCGCCCTTTCTGCTCAAGGGCGCGTATTACACGGTGATCCTCAGCCTCGGCGGGATGTTTTTCGGCTTGCTGCTGGGCTTCGGCCTGGCCTTGATGCGCCTGTCGCGCTTCAAGCTGGTGAGTTGGCTCGCCCGAGTCTACGTGTCGTTCTTTCGCGGCACGCCCTTGCTGGTACAGCTGTTTTTGATCTACTACGGCTTGCCGCAAGTGGGCATCGAGCTGGATCCGATCCCGGCAGCCATGATCGGCTTTTCGCTGAACATGGCTGCCTACGCCTGTGAAATCCTGCGTGCCGCCATCGGTTCCATCGAGCGCGGCCAATGGGAAGCCGCCGCCAGTATCGGCATGACCCGCGCACAAACCCTGCGCCGGGCCATCCTGCCGCAGGCAATGCGCACGGCCTTGCCGCCGCTGGGCAACAGTTTCATTTCGCTGGTCAAGGACACGGCGCTGGCCGCCACCATCCAGGTGCCCGAGCTGTTCCGTCAGGCGCAACTGGTGTCGGCAAGGACCTTCGAAATCTTCACCATGTATCTCTCCGCTGCCCTGATCTACTGGATTTTGGCGAGCATCCTGGCGCACTTGCAAAATCGCCTGGAAGACCGGGTCAACCGGCATGACCTGGAGTCCTGAAGCATGATCGTGGTTGAAAAACTGACCAAACAATTCAACGGTCAGGTGGTGCTCAACGGCATCGACCTGGAGGTCAAGGAAGGCGAAGTCATCGCCATCATCGGCCCCAGCGGTTCCGGCAAGACCACCTTCCTGCGCTGCCTGAATTTCCTCGAACAACCCACCAGCGGCCGCATCAAGGTGGGTGACATCGAGATCGACACCAGCAAGCCGATCAACCAGCAACAAAGCCTGGTGCGACGCCTGCGCCAGCACGTGGGCTTTGTGTTTCAGAACTTCAACCTGTTCCCCCACCGCACCGCGCTGGAAAACGTCATCGAAGGCCCCACCGTGGTCAAGAAGATGCCGCACGATGCCGCGGTCGCACTGGGTCGCAAGCTGTTGGCCAGGGTAGGCCTGGCAGGCAAGGAAGACGCCTACCCACGGCGCCTCTCCGGCGGCCAGCAGCAGCGCGTGGCAATTGCCCGCGCGCTGGCCATGGAGCCGGAGGTGATCCTGTTCGACGAACCCACCTCGGCGCTGGACCCTGAGCTGGTGGGCGAAGTGCTGGCGACCATCCGCAGCCTCGCCGAAGAAAACCGCACCATGGTCATCGTCACCCACGAGATGAGTTTTGCGCGGGATGTGGCCAACCGGGTGATCTTCTTCGACAAGGGTGTGATCGTGGAACAAGGCGATGCCAAGGCGCTGTTCGCCAACCCCAGGGAAGAGCGCACCAAGCAGTTCCTGAGCAAATTCCTCGCCCACTGATTCCCACCTGCAGGAGCCGGCTTGCCGGCGAAAAACGTCAACGTTAACGCGGTAAATCAGGTTTACCGCGTTGCCTGATCGCTCTTCGCCAGCAAGCCGGCTCCTACAAGGGGAATCCTCGTTCTCGCGGGTAAAACACCCCGCCGCACCTACCTGAATATCCCCGCCCCAGTCAGACCGTTCTGATTATCTCCAAACCCGCCATTTAGCCCTTTGCCGCCATTGACGCCCCTCGGCCAACCCTCTTATCTAGCGCCCAGAGGATTGGATCCTATCCCGGCTATTCACTGAATCGTTTCGTTCGGCCCACCGCGCACACCTGCGCCAAAGGTCCGGAGCGATTGCTGCTGGCTGCATCAAGGAGATTACTTATGACGCGCCCCCTGCTCACCGCCCCGACACTGCCCCAGGCCGTCGGCAATGGCATCAATGCCCTGGCCGCTGCACGCTTGCAGGTTGACATCCCGCCGTATCCCGGCATGGATGAAGGCGACCTGATCGAGCTGTTCTGGAACAACTGTTTCGCCGCTTCACGTCGGATCACCACAGGCAAGATCGGCGAGTTCACTCACCTGCGGGTACCAGAGAGTTTTGTGCTGGAGGGGCCGACGCAGGTGCATTACCAAGTCATGCAGGTCGGCCACGCCCCTGCTCGCTCAGCCGTGAGGCGAGTGCGTGTAAAGACCCTGTGCCCAGGCGGCCAACCCTCACCCCTTTGCGGTGACGAAAACCAGAACCTCGCCCCCGTGGGCCTGCCCGATATCATCCGCCGCTACGGCGTCAATGCCAGCCAGGTGCGGCGCGGTATTCCCCTGACCATCGAGCCTTACCTGCACATGACCACCGGCGATGCCATCACCTTGCGCTGGGGCGATGTGCGCCTGGATCTGCCGAAGATCCGGGCCAGGGAAGTCGGCCTGGCGGTACAGGTATGGGTACCTTCGACGGTGATTATCGAAGCGGGCGACGACTGTCGGCTGGAAGTGACGTACTGCATTCTTGACCGCGTCGGCAACAATTCACGCTGGGCACCCGCGCGCACCTTGCGCATTGCAGCAGGGGCACCGTCCCGCCCGGCCGGGACCGCGCTGACCTACCAGCCACGAGCGCCGGGATCGCCCTGTGAACCTGGGTGACAGACCTTCTATGCATATTCCCAAAAGTTAGTTTATTTAAATATTTAACACGCTTAGGGTATATACACCGGACCACCGGACATCTCTGATTTTTCTGTTTTTATTTCATTGAATGCGAGGTCGGTATGGTCAGGATTACCCCGGTGCGCAACGCCAGGGCATTACGTGCAGCCAAGGAGCGGCGCTGATGTCTAACTTGGCTCTAACCCCCCCCCAGAATGATCTGGACGTAGCCCCCCTGCTGTTGCCGGCCACCGTGCTGCGCAACGACGCAGAGGTGCTGAAGGCTGCCCATGAGTTGGCCCAGGCGGCTCGCCTGCAAGCCGCCAGGCGCGACCAGCAACGCAAACTGCCGTGGGCGCAGATCGAGCAGTTCACCCGCAGTGGGCTGGGCAGTATTTCCATTCCCCGTGAGTACGGCGGCCCGCAGGTGTCGTTCGTGACCCTGGCCGAGGTGTTCGCGATCATCAGCGCGGCCGACCCGGCCCTCGGGCAGATCCCGCAGAACCATTTCGGCATCCTGCACCTGTTGCAGGGCGCCGCCACCGAGCGCCAGAAAAAACAGCTGTTCCAGAGCGTGCTCGACGGCTGGCGCATCGGCAATGGCGGCCCGGAACGCGGTACCAGGAATACCCTGGAGCTCAAGGCGCGCATCACCGCCAACGGTGACGGTTACGTAATCAGCGGCCAGAAGTTCTATTCCACCGGCGCGCTGTTTGCGCATTGGGTCGCGGTCAAGGCGTTGAACGATGACGGCAAGCAGGTCATGGCGTTCGTGCGCCGAGGCACTGAAGGGCTGCGCATCGTTGACGATTGGTCCGGCTTCGGCCAGCGCACCACCGCCAGCGGCACGGTGCTGCTGGATCGGGTGCCGGTGGAGGCCGAACTGGTCGTGGAAAACTGGCGCATCGGCGAAACTCCGACGATACAGGGCGCCGTCTCGCAATTGATCCAGGCGGCCATCGACGCCGGCATCGCCCGTGGCGCGCTGGATGACACCATCGCGTTCGTACGCGAACGCTCGCGCCCCTGGATCGACGCCAAGGTCGAACGTGCCAGCGATGACCTGTACGTGATCGCCGACATCGGCAAGCTGAAGATCGAACTGCACGCCGCCGAAGCGCTGCTGCGCAAGGCAGGGCAAGTGCTGGACCAGGTCAGCGCCGCGCCCATCACCGCGCAGTCCGCCGCACGGGCCTCCATCGCCGTGGCCGAGGCCAAGGTGCTGACCACCGAAGTGTCGCTGCTGGTCAGCGAAAAGCTCTTCGAACTGGCCGGCAGCCGCGCCACCCTTGCCGAATTCAACCTCGACCGTCACTGGCGCAACGCCCGGGTGCACACGCTGCACGACCCGGTGCGCTGGAAGTATCACGCCATCGGCGCCTATCGCTTGAACGGTACCTTGCCGGCTCGCCATTCCTGGATCTGACCGACCAGACATCTGGAGAACATCATGACTTTCTCTCATCCCGTCGCGGTCATCACCAGCGACGAACAAGCCCTTGTTGTCGCCAGCGACCTGGCCGAAGACTTTCGCCGCGACAGCGCCCAGCGCGACCGCGAGCGCCGCCTGCCCTTGCCCGAGCTGGATGCGTTCTCGCGCTCCGGCCTGTGGGGCATCAGCGTGCCGAAGGAGCACGGCGGCGCGGGCGTATCCAATGTCACCCTGGCCAAGGTGATTGCCTTGATAGCCCAGGCCGATGCATCCCTGGGCCAGATCCCGCAGAACCATTTCTACGCCCTGGAAGTGCTGCGCGTAAACGGCAGCCCGCCACAGCAAAAACGCCTGTACACCGAGGTACTCGCCGGCCAGCGCTTCGGCAACGCCCTGGCGGAACTGGGCACCAAGACCGCCCATGACCGCGTCACCAAAATCACCCGCGACGGTGACGGTTTCCGTATCAGCGGCCGCAAGTTCTATTCCACCGGCGCGATCTACGCCCAGCGCATCCCCACGTCGGTGGTGGATGAACACGGCGTGCAGCAACTGGCCTTTGTGCCACGCGACAGCGAAGGCCTGAGCGTGATCGACGACTGGAGCGGCTTCGGCCAGCGCACCACCGGCAGCGGTTCGGTGGTGTTCGATAACGTGTGGGTGGCCGCGCAGGACGTGATCCCGTTCCAGAGCGCCTTCGAACGCCCGACCACCGTCGGCCCGCTGGCCCAGATCCTTCACGCTGCCATCGACACCGGGATCGCCCGTGCGGCCTTTGAAGATGCGCTGCACTTTGTACGCACCAAGACCCGCCCGTGGATCGACTCCGGCAACGACAAAGCCACTGAAGACCCACTGACCCTGAAAAGCTTCGGCCACTTGAGCATCCGCCTGCACGCCGCCGAGGCGCTGTTGGAGCGCTCGGGCGAGTACCTGGACCGTGCCCAGGCCGACAGCAACGCCGAGACCGTCGCTGCCGCCTCGATTGCCGTCGCGGAAGTACGCGCCTTGAGCACCGAAATTTCCCTGGCCGCCGGCAGCACCCTGTTCGAACTGGCCGGCAGCCAGGCGACCCTGGCTGAACATGGCTTGGACCGTCACTGGCGCAACGCCCGGGTGCACACCCTGCACGACCCGGTGCGGTGGAAGTACCACGCGGTGGGTAATTACCACCTGAACGATGAAAACCCGCCACTGCGGGGGACCATTTGATGGCGAAGAAAAAAATCCTGCTCAATGCCTTCAACATGAACTGCATCGGGCATATCAACCACGGCCTGTGGACGCATCCACGGGACACTTCGACCCAGTACAAGACGATCGAGTACTGGACCGAGCTGGCGCAAACCCTGGAGCGCGGGCTGTTCGACGGTTTGTTCATCGCCGACATCGTCGGTGTGTACGACGTGTACCAGAACTCGATTGATGTGCCGCTCAAAGAGTCGATCCAGTTGCCGGTGAATGACCCGTTGCTGTTGGTCTCAGCCATGGCCGCCGTCACCAGAAACCTCGGCTTCGGCCTCACCGCCAACCTCACCTACGAGCCGCCGTATTTGTTCGCCCGGCGCATGTCCACGCTGGACCACCTGAGCCGTGGCCGTGTGGGTTGGAACATCGTCACCGGCTACCTCGACAGCGCCGCCAAGGCCATGGGCCTCACTGAACAAGTCGAGCATGACCGCCGCTACGATCAGGCCGATGAATACCTGGAGGTGCTCTACAAACTCTGGGAAGGCAGCTGGGAAGACGGCGCGGTGCTCAACGACCCCAAGGCGCGGGTGTATGCGCAGCCGGGCAAGGTGCACAAGGTCGAGCACCAGGGGGAGTTCTACCAGGTGGACGGGTATCACCTGTGCGAGCCCTCTCCGCAACGTACACCGGTGCTGTTCCAGGCCGGCAGTTCGGAGCGCGGGTTGCTGTTCGCCGGGCGCCATGCCGAGTGCGTATTCATCAGCGGCCAGAACAAGGCCGCGACCAAGGTCCAGGTGGACAAGGTGCGCGCCAGCGCGGTCGAGGCCGGGCGCAACCCGGATGACATCAAGGTGTTCATGGGCCTCAACGTGATCGTGGGTGCCACAGAAGCGTTGGCCTGGGCCAAACACGCCGAGTACCTCAGCTACGCCAGCCCGGAAGCCGGCGTGGCGCATTTCTCGGCATCCACCGCCATCGACTTTGCCCAATACGAACTGGACGAGCCGATCCAGTACGTGAAGAGCAACGCGATCCAGTCGGCCACCAAGAACCTGCAGAACAACGACTGGACCCGGCGCAAATTGCTGGAGCAGCACGCCTTGGGCGGGCGCTACATCACCCTGGTCGGCTCGCCCGGACAGGTCGCCGACGAGCTGGAATCGTGGATCAGCGAGACCGGCCTGGATGGCTTCAACCTCACGCGCATCGTCACGCCGGAAAGCTATGTGGACTTCATCGACCTGGTGGTGCCGGAGCTGCAAAAGCGCGGGTCGTACAAAACTGAATATGAACAGGGAACACTGCGGGAAAAAGTCTTCCAGGGCAGCGCCCGCCTACCCGAACAACACACCGGTTCCACCTACCGACAAACTGCTTCTCTGACTGGAAATACCCAATGAAAAAGACACTGCTCACTCATCCAGTCAAAGCACTGGCCCTGGCGTTCGGACTGTTCAGCTCAGCGGTATTCGCCGCCGATGCGCCGTTGAAGATCGGCACCACCGCCGCCTTTGCGATTCCTCTGGAAGCCGCTGTAGCCGAAGCCGGCAAGCAAGGCCTCAAAGTCGAGCTGGTGGAGTTCACCGACTGGATCGCACCCAACGTCAGCCTGGCTGCCGGCGATATCGACGTGAACTATTTCCAGCACATCCCGTTCCTGGAAAACGCCAAGGCCGCCGCCGGTTTTGACCTAGTGCCCTATGCGCCGGGCATCATCAACAACGTCGGGCTGTATTCGAAGAAGTACAAAAGCATCAACGACTTGCCCCAGGGCGCCAGCGTGGCGATTGCCAACGACCCGATCAACAGCGGTCGTGGCCTGCAACTGCTGGCCAAGGCGGGGCTGATCACGCTCAAGCCGGGCGTGGGCTACAAGGCCACCGAGGAAGACATCATCAGCAACCCGAAGAAGATCAAGATCCTGCAGGTCGAGGCCGTGCAACTGGTGCGCGCCTATGACGATGCCGACCTGGTGCAGGGCTACCCGGCGTATATCCGCCTGTCCAAGACCTTCGATGCCGAGTCGGCGCTGCTGTTCGACGGCCTCGACCATCCGGAGTACGTGATCCAATTCGTGATCCAGCCCAAAAGCAAGACCGACCCACGGGTGATCAAGTTTGTGGATATCTACCAGCATTCGCCGGTGGTGCGTGCCGCCTTGGATAAATCCCTCGGCAAGCTCTACCAAGTCGGCTGGGAAGATAAAAAATGACCGCCGCCCATGCCCAACTGCGCGACCTGGGCCTGCCGCCCTGGGACGCCGAGCAGAGCGAATTGCACCCGGACCTCAATCGCGCGCATGTGCGTTTCATCAACCTGGGCAAGACCTACGACGGCACGGTGCATGCCTTGCAAGGCATCGACCTGGCGATCCAGCGCGGTGAAGTGTTCGGCATCATTGGCCGCAGCGGCGCCGGCAAGTCATCGCTGATCCGCACCATCAATCGCCTGGAACAACCCAGCAGCGGGCGGGTGCTGATCGATCAGGTGGACATCGGTGAGTTTGATGAAGACCGTCTGGTGGCCCTGCGTCGACGCATCGGCATGATCTTCCAGCACTTCAACCTGATGTCGGCCAAAACGGTGTGGCAGAACGTCGAGTTGCCGTTGAAAGTGGCGGGCGTGCCGAAGCAGCAGCGCGAGCAAAAAGTACGCGAGCTGCTTGAACTGGTGGGGTTGCAGGACAAGCACACGTCTTACCCGGCGCAGCTGTCCGGCGGGCAGAAACAACGGGTGGGCATTGCCCGTTCGCTGGTGCACGACCCCGAGATCCTGCTGTGCGACGAGGCCACCTCGGCCCTCGACCCGGAGACGACCCAATCGATTCTCGGCCTGCTGCGCGAGATCAACCGGCGCCTGGGTTTGACCATCGTGCTGATCACCCACGAGATGGCGGTGATCCGCGAAATCTGCGACCGCGTGGTGGTGCTGGAACATGGGCGCATCGTCGAGCAAGGCCCGGTGTGGCACGTGTTCGGCAACCCGCAGCATGAAGTCAGCAAAACCCTGCTGGCCCCCCTGCAACACGGGCTGCCGGACGAACTGCAAAGCCGCCTGCAGGCCACACCAGCGTCGGCGGACGCGGCGCTGGTGCTGCGTTTGCAATTCACCGGCGGCGACACCGACGAACCCGACCTCGCTGCCCTGTTCAGCGCACTCGGCGGTCGCGTGCGCCTTTTGCAAGGCGGCGTGGAACGCATCCAGGGGCATGCCCTGGGGCAATTGCTGCTGGCGGTAAACGGCTCGCCCCACAGCGCCGAAGAACTGCGCAAACGAGCCGGGAATTGGGCACAACACACAGAGGTGCTGGGCTATGTGGTTTGATCGTTTGGTACAAGGCGCCATCGACACCTTGTTGATGGTCGGCGTGTCATCGCTGATCGCGCTGCTGGTGGGAATCCCGCTGGCGGTATTCCTGGTGACCAGTGACAAGGGCGGCATCTACCAGGCCCCGGCGCTGAACCGCGTGCTGGGGGCGTTCGTCAATCTGTTCCGCTCGATTCCGTTCCTGATCCTGATGGTGGCGCTGATCCCGTTCACCCGCCTGATCGTCGGCACCACCTACGGCGTATGGGCAGCGGTCGTCCCCTTGACCATCGCCGCCACTCCATTCTTTGCACGCATTGCCGAAGTGAGCTTGCGCGAAGTCGACCACGGCCTGATCGAAGCCGCACAAGCCATGGGCTGCCGCCGCTGGCACATCATCTGGCACGTGCTGTTGCCGGAAGCGCTGCCGGGGATTGTTGGCGGTTTCACCATCACGCTGGTGACCATGATCAACTCATCGGCCATGGCCGGCGCGATTGGCGCCGGGGGCTTGGGGGATATTGCTTACCGGTATGGGTATCAGCGCTTTGATACGCAGATCATGCTGACGGTGATTGTGCTGCTGGTGGCACTGGTGGCGGTGATTCAGTTGGGTGGGGATCGGTTGGCGCGGGGGCTTAATAAGCGGTGAGGGAGGGTGCTGGTCTGTACCTGTTAGTTCTGACAGTTGTGGGGCCGTTTTTTGGGGTATCTAATCGGGTCAGCGTGGTAAACAACGGTATGGACAATCGATTACTGGAGTAAGGGGCATGTTGAAGGTCAAGGCATCTTGCGGTACTGCGATCGCAGTGTTTTTCATAGCAGTATCCAGTGTCACAACTGCAGTTGCGACCCCGCTCCCGGAGGCAAATACCCGTGGGTACTTCGCTGAAACCTGGATTTGGGATTGCGGCCGGCCAGCTATGAATACGAGTATGGTTTGTAGCCAGGGAGTAGATCAGAGCGTTCAGTTCATTTCGGGATTCGCTAAAAATGGCAGCTCATGGTTTCAGTCGCTCTAAAATCAATGTTGAGAGGCTTCCGTTAGTTTTTGAAAGCGAAAGGTCAGGATGAGTCGTAACACCTAAGTTGTCCCGACAAGTTGTTAAAGATGAGCTGATGCTTATGAACAATCGGCACAAACGACTTTAGTAGTGAGCTGGGGGCTTGCTTGCAGCTGCCCCTATGGTATGACGTAGCCGCTCGTGGGAAAAAGCCTGCTGGGGGTGATATACGTTACTTACAAGTTCATTGATTGGCGCGGGGTTCAACACGCTCTAAAATATTTCGCTCGTCTGTACCCGTTAGTTCTAACAGTTGCGTCATTTTTTTGGGGTATCCAATCAGGTCATCATCGGTGATAGACAGCCGACTATTGGAGTGAAAGTATGTTCAAGTTCAAAGCGCCTAAAAGTTTGGCAATGATTGTTCTTTTAGTCATTGTGGCTACTGGCGGTAGTGCAATGGCGACTCCGCTTGGGCAGCATAAGAGTGCTATGTCCATTCATCACAGCATTGCCCTGAAAGATACATTGAATTTTCTGGGCGCCTATGAATTTTTACCTAACACCCCGATTTTGGATTTTTTAGGCAACGCTTTTTGCGGGCCTAAGAATTCCGGCTTACAAGGTCTGTGTTCTAACGTCGTATTCTAGCGGCGCTTGTCTCATAAATAGGGTCTGCGCCTATTCGTCTTTAGTTAGCCCAAAGGTTTGGCAACAGTTGCATGTTTCCTAGCTAGGCAGCTGTCGGCCATGCACAAGCAATCCCATTAAATACTCTCTCTTTAGCGTACAGCTTAATCTTATGGAACCGCCCACCCCCCAGCTCTGCCACAGTCAGCATGATGTTCGTCAGTGGCAACTTACGCAATGATTCCAAGCAGTACGATGATACATTCATCCCCTCGCTTACATTGGCGGCACAGTGGGCGATCACGAAGAGCTTCTCTGACCCACTCGCCCCAACCGTCTCAAATAAATAAACTTACTCCTCGACCAATGAAGTTAACGAATATCTGCAAGCATTTACCGCTCGTATAAACCTGTTAACTTTGACAGTTGTTGGCGGTCTTGTTTGCGCATCTAATCAGCCCAAACCTTTATCCAAGGATGGAACGATGATGAACAAGTACCTGATAAGTTTCGTGAGCTGCCTGCTGGTCGGCGCGTTTGGGCTGTCGGTCAACGCCGCCGGTTACATCGACCTGGGTCATGCAACAGGTGAGCAATGCAAAACCGAAAGCGTCACCAACAACGGTATTGCTGTCGGCAACTGCTCTCCTGCCAGTACCAGCGCCAACAACGTCCCGTTTGTCGCAAACGTGAACACGCCGAACTCGAAGGCGCGACTGGAGCCACTGGATCCTCATTAACCCTGTGTCGCAAGGGCCGTCTCCAATGGCGGATGGATTGGCGGCATCTGTAACGATGCCAACAGTGTCGACCAGGCGGTGATCTGGAACGCAGCGACGCCCGGCGCTGCACCGACTGTGCTGACGCCGCTTCCAAGTACTTTACTGCGTCCTGCAGATGTACGAACCATGATCACTGCGTTCAATCAACGTGGAGACATGATTGGATGGAGTATCAGCAGCAACGATGAAAGCTCCACTATCGTCTGGCTCGCGGGCACCGGCACACCTGTACGGGTTTTTTCATCGCTGCTTGGCTACAACGACAAGTGCATCCCTACCGATGTGAACACCACCCTTGCCAATGGCTACCCCAGCATTGCTCTGAACTGCCCAGGCGCCAATGGCATCACCGTACCTCGAATTGCTCAAAGGAATGCCTCCGCCTACGCCGTCACATCCTTGCCCATCGCGAGCGGGGCCAACCGCTGTACTGTCAGCGGCATCAATAACTTGATGCAATCCGTGGGTGATTGCGAATATCCCCAGGCCGACATCAACCTGAACCGGACGGCCGTCTGGAATACACCCACCGCCGCGCCGCTGACATTGACCCTCGCCGTAGACTCCAAGAATGCAGGACTGGCAATTAACAATACGGGGGTTGTGCTGGCAGCGCGTCAGGATGCTACGGGCAGAGCCAGCTATTTGACGTGGCTTCCAACTCTCGGGGTGTTCGGCATTCAACTGATCGTCCCGCCCACCGGGGCTGTTTGGGTGCAAGCGTTCAGCATCGCTGACAACGGCATCGTGGCGTTAAATAGCACTGATAGCGATCAGTACAACACTGGATGCATCTGGACACCTGCTACAAGCGGTAGTCCCGCAACGAACAACTGCCTTGCCTCAATCGGGGGTGGCAAAAAAAATCAACTGACCACGCTCTCCCAAAACGGCGGATATGCAGAAGGCGTTAACGTTAACGGTGCCCAAGACCTGGATGCAGTAGCAACGCCACTGCTCTGAACTCAGGGGCCCGTCAGCAAAACATGGGATATAGTCACCGTTTAACCGCCCAAGCGTCTCCCTATGACTCTCAAGCCCGACGACCTCAGCACCATCACCGCCACCACCCTCGGCCACTACAACAAAGTGGCCGAGGACTTCCGTGAAGGCACCCGCGATCACGATGTGAGCCAGAACATCGATGCCCTGCTGCGGCATATCCAGGGTCCGGCACCGTTTACTGTGCTGGATTTCGGCTGCGGCCCCGGGCGTGACTTGCAGACCTTTACCCGCATGGGCCATATCGCGGTGGGGCTCGACGGCTCGGAGCGGTTTGCGCAGATGGCGCGGGAGGACAGTGGCTGCGAGGTGTTGCAGCAGGATTTCCTCAAGCTGGACCTGCCTGTCGAGCGCTTTGACGGGATCTTCGCCAATGCGGTGTTGTTTCATATCCCCAAGCAGGAACTGCCACGTGTGCTCAAGCAATTGCATGGGGCGTTGAAGGCGGGCGGCGTGTTGTTCAGTTCCAACCCTCGGGGTGACAACCAGGAAGGCTGGAATGGGCCACGGTACGGGTCTTATCACGACCTGGCGGCGTGGCAAACACTCCTGACGCAAGCCGGGTTTGTGGAGTTGGAGCATTACTACCGGCCGGCAGGTTTGCCCAGGGCGCAACAGCCCTGGTTGGCGAGTGTGTGGCGCAAGCGGTAGATTTTCGTTGCCTGGTCTGACGCCATCGGGGGCAAGCCCCCTCCCACAGTTTGATGTGTGAATACAGTCAACATGTGGGAGGGGGCTTGCCCCCGATGACGCCTGCTGAGGCAGCCTTACTCCACCTGATACACCAACGGTTTTTCACCCACCCCATGTGCAGTCACACTGCGCCCGGCATAACCTTCTTTTTCCTCGCCAGAAAAATTCGCCACCAACCGCGTGCCATCGGCAAAGGTAGTTTGCTGCACCTGCCTGTCCGCCGTCAGCCAACGAAAATCCGTCATCGCCTGGGTCGCCAAACGCTGGTGCAGCGGCCGGAAGAACCGATCCTGCCGCTGGATCACCGGCAGCCGCTGTTTAACGGTCGAGGCACTCAGGTGATACAGCGGCGGCACGTTGTAGAGCAGTTGCGTCAGCTCATTCTCGACCCGCACATTGCTCAGTTTGAGACTGTCGAACAGCCAGTGGTGTGTGGTGATCACCGAGCCGTGGAACACCGCCTGGTACAACGGCAGGCGCATGCTCGGTTCAAAGTGGACCGTGCGAAACGGCTCTTTGAGCGGCACCGGCTTGAAGAACACCGTCGGCTGCTCCGGCGGGTACCAATTGCCCACGTAATGGGGCGATTGCTTGTCCTGGGTCATGGCCTGGTCACCCCAGCCAATCACCGGCGTCTGCATGCCATGGGCGAACAGAATGCCTTGGGCGGTGATGGCGTTGCCGTCTTCGGAACCGGTTGGCAATTTGAGCACCGTGTTGAGCCAGCGCGAGGCGTCGACATTGCCCTCGGCGTTTTGCGCCTGGGTCATCCGGGCGCCGTCGCGGTAGCTGTCGAATACCATGCTGGTGGCATAGGCGTCGAGGAACCAGGCGTTGAAACCGGCCTTGGCCTGCACGGCCTTCACACGGGCTTCGAGCAAAGGCCGCACGCAACGTGGGTCGGTGTAGTGACCGGACTGCTGGAAGCCGGTTTTCAGCTTGCCACCCTTCAACATAATCGCGCAGTCGCGGTAAGCCCTGCTGCCCAGGTGGGCGGTGGTCCAATCCGGATTTTCCGTGGCAGACAACGCGGTTTCATAGGAATCGTAGGGCGCCATCAGGTAACCCGCCTCAACCCCGGCGCGGATCGCCTCGGGGTGCCACAGGCCGCCCTCCCAGCCTTCGCCTAGGGTCAGCAGCAAGCGTGAAAGACCTGTATCACGCAGTGACTGGATCGCCCGGCTGCCCCAGGCTTGGGGGGTATCGCTCAGCGCACCGGCGAACGCGACGGCCAACTCGCTGCGCAGCTCACCATAACGTGCAGCGAGGCGCGTCATATCCGGCTCTTGCACCTGCCAACTCTGCCGGGCCTTGCTGTTGATTGCCGCATTCAGCCCCCGCAGCAGCGCGGTCTGCTCATAGCGATTCAAGGCCGTCGCCTGCGCCAGGATCTTTGTCGACTCCTTGTCGAGCAAGCCTTTGAGTTCATGGCCACGCAGGCGTTTGAGCAACAACGGCCAGTCACGGACATCCTCCGGCGCCAGCAGGTCATTACCCCACAGGTAGACATGGCTGGCACCCAGCAACTTCTCGGCCTCGGGTGTCTGCCGCAGTTTTTCCGCCAGCGCTTCATAACGCCCTTGCTCCACCAGCCATTGGCGATAGCGCTTGGCGCCGGCCAAGGGATCGGCCTCCCCCAGGTGCAACAGCAGGGTCATCGGCGCATCAGGGTCGAGCGCGGTGAATTCGTGGGCCACGGACAGCGCCATCCCTTCCTGCCAGCGCAGGCGATTGTTGTAGGGGTTGGTCAGCAACCAGTTCAAGGTGAAGCGTCCGTGGTCCAGGCCCCACAGCGGCAGGCTGAGATCCTGGGTGGTGTTGAGATCACCTTGTTCCTGCAAAAACGCGTTCCATACAGCGTTGTCGGCGGGCACGTAATGCCCTTCGGCCAACGGCCACATCAGCCCGTTGCCCAGGGCGCTGGCGGGTTGCTGAAGGATAGGTAGCTCGCCAGGCTCACGCGCGCGCAGGGTCAACTTGAGGTCGCGCTGTTCAAGGCTGGCGCTCACCCGGAAGGCGCCGTCGTCCCACTGCCAACTGGCCTGTTGATCGCTCCGCACAAGCTGGCTGACGGCACGCGCCGGCAAGCCGCTGGAAGCTTGTACCGTCGCCTGCCCGTGGGGCGTCACGCGGATGGCGAGGGTGGCCGGGTCGAGTTCGACCCGCCACAGGGGGTTTTCCAATACGGTGCTGGCAAAAGCCATGGGTGACAGCAACAGTGTGCAAATCAACAGACCGTGGCGCAGGAAGTGAGGCATGTTCAGCTCTGCTCTGGTTTGGGCTCCCGGATCTTGTACCAAGCCACATAAAGCGCAGGCAAAAACAAAAGTGTTAACAAAGTCGCGATGATGATCCCGCCGATCATCGCGTAGGCCATCGGCCCCCAGAACACCTCACGGGCAATCGGGATCATGCCCAGGCTCGCCGCCGCCGCCGTGAGCAGGATCGGCCGGCGCCGATGCTCGGTGGCTTCCACCACCGCATCCCACGGCGTATAGCCGGCCACCTCATACTCATGAATCTGCGTCACCAGGATCACTGAGTTACGGATGATGATGCCGATCAACGCCAGGATGCCGAGGATCGCCACGAAACCCATGGGCGTGCCCGTAGGGATCAACGCCAGCACCACACCGATCAGCCCGAGCGGCGCGACGCTCGCCACCAGGAACATCTTCTGCACGCTGTGCAGCTGGATCATCAGGAACGTCGCCATGAGGAACAGCATCAACGGCACCACGCTGGCAATCGGTCCCTGGGCCTTGCCGCTTTCTTCCACGGTGCCGCCGGTAGCGACCTTGTAGCCCACCGGCAGGCCAGCGCTGAACTTGTCGATTTCCGGTTTGAGCTGCTTGACCAGGTCCGTCGGCTGCATCTCATCGCGCACCGAAGCCTTGATGGTGATGGTCGGCTTGCGGTCGCGACGCCACACCAGTGGCTGCTCCAGCTCGTAACGCACGGTGGCGAAGGCCAGCAGCGGAATCGACGTACCGTTGGGCGTGACGATCTGCAGGTTCTGCAAGGTTTCCGGCGTACCGCGTTCGGCGTCTTCGGCACGACCCACCACGTTGATCAGGTAGATATCGTCATGCACCTGGGTCACCGAAGCGCCGCTGACCACGCTGTTCATCAGTTGCGCCACGTCTTCCGACGACAGCCCCAGTTGGCGTGCCTTGTCCTGGGCGATGTCGATGCGCAGCACTTTGCCCGGCTCGTTCCAGTCGTAGATGATCTCGCCCAGATGAGTGTTCTTGTCCAGCAAGGTCGCCAGTTCGATGGCGTGCTTGCGCACCTGGTCGGTGTCTTTGCCCGACACGCGATACTGAATCGGCCGGCCCACTGGCGGGCCCATTTCCAGCGGCTGCACGTAGCTGCCGATCCCGACGAAATCATCACGCAGGCGCTTTTGCAGGCGCGCGATCAACTCGCCGCGTTCTTCCAGGCCCTTGCTCACGATGACCAACTGCGCGTAGTAGGGGTTTTCCAGTTGCTGGTCGAGGGGCAGGTAGAAACGGATCGCGCCCTGGCCGATGTACGTGCTCCAGCGGGCAATGTCCGGGTCGTCCTTGATGATCGCTTCCAGGCGGTCGACGGCCTTGCGCGTCTCGTTGATCGAGGCGTTTTGCGGCAGGTTGAGGTCGACGAGGATTTCCGGGCGGTCCGACGAGGGGAAGAACTGGTTCTGCACGAACTGCATGGAAAACACCGACGCCGCGAACAGCGCCACGGTGATGCCAATCGCCCACCAGCGGTTACGCATGGCCCACAGCATGCCGCCATTGAAAGCCCGTCCAATCCGCCCCGGCTCTGCGTTGTGAGGTTTGACGTTGGCGCTCAGGATATGCACGCCGATCACCGGCGCAAACAGCACCGCCACCACCCACGACACCAGCATCGCCACGGCTATCACCGCAAACAGGGTAAAGGTGTACTCGCCCGCCGAGCTGGCGTTGAGGCCGATCGGCACAAACCCCGCGACGGTCACCAGCGTACCGGTGAGCATGGGGAACGCCGTGGAGGTGTAGGCGTAGGTCGCCGCCTGCTCCTTGGTCTCGCCTTTTTCCAGGCGTGTGATCATCATCTCGACGGTGATCATCGCGTCGTCCACCAACAGGCCGAGGGCAATGATCAGTGCGCCGAGCGACACACGCTGCATGGTGATGCCGCTGTATTCCATGAACACGAACACCAGGGCCAGCACCAACGGAATCGAGCACGCCACCACCAGTCCGGCGCGCATGCCGAGGCTGATAAAGCTCACCACCAGCACGATGATGACGGCCTCAAACAAGGCACTGGTAAAACCGCCGACCGCCTCTTCCACCACTTCCGCCTGATCGGACACCTTGTGCACGCCGACGCCCACTGGCAGGTCGGCGGTGAGTTCGTCCATGCGTTCGTGCAGGGCCTTGCCGAACGACTGGATATTACCGCCCTTCTGCATGGCAATCGCCAGACCGATGGCCGGCTTGCCGTTGAACCGGAACATCGGCCGCGCCGGGTCCACATAACCCCGGCTGATGTCTGCGATATCCGCCAGGCGATAGAAACGGTCATTGAGCCGCAGATTGACGTTGGCCAGGTCCTTCTCCGAGGCGAACTGCCCCGAGGTGCGCACCGAAATCCGCTCCGGCCCGGCCTCGATCACCCCGGCTGGCGTCACCGCGTTCTGCGATTGCAGGCTCTGCACCACCTGGCGCTGGTCAATCCCCAGCGCCGCCAGTTTGCGCGTGGAGAAGTTCAGGTAAATCACTTCATCCTGCTGGCCGATCATCTCGACCTTGCCCAACCCCGGCACCGAGCGGATCTCGGCGCGTACCTGCTCCACGTAGTCACGCAACTGGCGCATCGACAGGCCATCGCCGGTAAAGGCGTACACCGAGCCAAATACATCACCGAACTCATCGTTGAACGACGGCCCCTGCAAACCCGGTGGGAAGCTGCCACGAATGTCGTCGATCTTCTTGTGTACCAGGTACCAGATATGGGGGATGTCCTTGGCGCTGGTGGTGTCCTTGAGGAACACGAATACCGTGGACTCGCCCGGCCGGGTGTAGCTTTTCACGTAGTCGAGGGAATCGAGCTCTTCGAGCTTTTTCTCGATGCGGTCGGTGACCTGCTTGAGGGTTTCTTCCTGGGTCGCGCCCGGCCAGCGGGTCTGGATCACCATGGTCTTGATGGTGAAGGAAGGGTCTTCCTCACGGCCCAGGTTCATGTACGAAAACACGCCCATCAGCAGCGCGACGAACATCAGGTACCAGACGAAGGACTGATGCTTGAGGGCCCAGTCGGATAAGTTGAAGCTCCCTTTCATCGCGGGCTGTCCTCGTCGATTTTGACTTTTTGCCCAGGTTTCAGGCTGTTGACGCCGGCGGTGACGATGCGCTCGCCGGGTTTGACGCCGCCGTTGAGCAAGGCGCTGTCGGCATCGCGGCTGATCACCGTGATATCACGCGGTTGTACCGTCTGGCTCTGGGTGTCGAGCAGCCAGATGCGGGTCTTGCCGTCGACGTCCTGCAAGGCGCTCAGGGGCACTTCGATGCGCGGGGCGATGGCGGTGCTCAACGTTACGCTGATCGCCGTGCCCAGGCGGAACGCGGGCGGCGTGTCGGCCAGGGTCAGGCGCGCACGCCGGGTGCGCGTGGCGCTTTGGGCCTGGGGTTCGATCTCGCGCACGATAGCGGTGGTATGCACGCTGGGGTCGAGCTGCCCGGCAACCAGGAACACCACGTCCGGTGGCAAGCGCTCGGCGAGGCCGGCGGGCAGGTCGATCACGGCTTCCTTGATATCCGGGCGCGCCAGGGTGACGACCTGCTGGCCGGCACTGACCACCTGGCCGGCCTCGGCATTCCAGGCGGTGACGATACCGGCGTGGTCAGTGCGCAGTTCGGCGTAGTTGAGCTGGTCCTTGGCTTGATTGACGGAGGCCTGGGCCTGATCGAGCGAGGCCTGGGTGGTCTTCAGGTCGGTCTGGGCAATATCCAGCTGGGCCTGGGCGCCGACGCCACGGTTGAACAACTCCTGCTGGCGGCGCGCATTGGCCTGGGCGTTGATGTATTGCGCCTGCACGCGGGCCAGCTCGCCCTGGGCCGAGCGCAGTTGGTTCTGTTGGTCGGTGGGGTCGAGGACGGCGAGCAAGGCGCCCTTCTCCACCTCGGCGCCCACGTCCACCGCGCGGCGGGCAATGCGGCCGGGTACGCGGAAGCCTAAATTACTTTCGTAGCGGGCCTGGATGGTGCCGGCGAAGCGACCGAGGTTTTCCTGGTCTTGCGACTTCACTTCCATGGACAGGACCGGGCGCACGGGCTCGGGCGGCGGTTCTTCCTTGGAGCAGGCCACCAGCAACACGCTGGCGACGAGTATCCCCGTGAGGCGTTTCATGGCTGCGCTCCTGGCTGGGCAATCTCGACAATCATGCCGGGATGCAGCAATTGCCCGCCGGCGACCACAACTTTTTCGCCGCCCTTGAGGCCGTCACCAATGATGACTTTGCCGGTGAGGTAACGTGCCACGGTGACTTTGTGCAATTGCGCCTTGCCGTCGCCGTCGACCAACCACACAGCGGGTTCGCTGAGGTCTTTGGTCAGCGCGGCCCACGGCAATTCGATACTGGCCTTCGCCGGGCCATTGGCGGTGGCGCTTACCACCGAGCCCAGCTCCATGCCTTTGGGTAAGGCCTGCAGGGCGATTTTCACCTGCACAGTGCCGGTGTTGGCGGCCACGGCGGGGGTGACCTCACGGACCTTGCCCACGGCCTTGATGCTGGGGTTATCCAGCAGGCTGACGGTGATCGGCGCATCGGGCGGCGGCTCCACCAGCAGGGACTCATAGACGTTGAACACCGCATCACGCTCGCCATCGCGCGCCAGGCTGAAAATCGGTACGGTGGCCTGTACCACCTGGCCGACTTCGGCCTGGCGTGCGGTAATCACCCCAGGCGCTTCGGCGATCAGCGCGGTGTAGCCGAGTTGCTCGCGGGCGTTGGCCAGTTGAGCCTGGGCGGCAGCCAGGGCGCTCTGGCTGCTGCGTAACGCGGCCTGGGCGGAATCGTATTCGCTGCGGCTGGTGTAGCCCTTGGGCAAGAGTTTTTCCTGGCGCACAAATGCAGCTGCAGTCTGCTTGACCCGCGCCTGTTCGGCCACGACCTGGGCCTGCGCGGAATCGACGTTGGTCTGCAAGTCCTTGGGGTCGAGCTTGGCCAGCACTTGCCTGGCGCTCACGCGGTCGCCCACATCCACCATGCGCTGGATGATTTTGCCGCCCACGCGAAAGGACAGATCGGTTTGCACCCGAGCCTGGATATCCCCGGTCAGCGTGACCGCCGCCGCGAAGTCCGCCGGCTGCACGGTCTGCACGAACACCCGCGAATGGGCCTTGGGTTCGGCCTTGTCCTCGCCACAGCCGCTCAACAGCGCCAGTAGGCCAAGGCCGAAAATACAGGTGGAAATGCGAGCGCCCATGCAGGCTCCTTTTGCGTGATGCCGACGTGCCAGTGTGTATGCGACTGTGAGCTTAGTTCAGGGTTCCTTATCTGCATGGAGGCTCCCATACTCCAATGGTTCCCAAGGCGACTGGATGCCCACGCTCAAGACCCACGCGGTGGCCAATTACCGGTTTGCCGGCGAACAAGGTGCTGGGGGAAACCCGGATTGACGGGCAGGGGATTCTGGATGCGCCGGCTTGGCATTGGCCGGAGTAGGCGGTGGCTGTGCTGGCCTCAGCGGGGGCAAGTCGAATCGTCGCACCGCCCCTCCCACATTATTGATCTGTGAATACATTCAAGTGTGGGAGGGGCGGTGCGACTTGCCCCCGATAGCGGTATCAGCCCTGCCACTTACCGCCTTCGACAATCACACTCTCAGGCTTGGTGTCATCGCTCAGTTCTTTACGCACATACTGGTCATACAGCTTGAGCAAAAACTTCTCCTCGCCCAGCTTCGCCAACTCGGCATTCACCCAGTCGCGCAGTTCGATGTTGCCTTTCTTCACCGCCGGCGCGATGGGCGCTTCATCACCGAGCTTCTCTTCCAGCACGCGGTAGCCCGGGTTCTGCTTGGCCCAGCTGAACAGCACCAGGTTGTCCTGGGCGTAGGCATCGCCACGGCCGGCGGACAACGCTTGCAGCGACTCGGAGTTCTTCTCGAACTTGAGCAGCTTCCAGTCCGGGTGGTTCTTGGTCAGCCAGATATCAGCCGTGGTGCCGGTGGTAACGATGGTGGTGCGGGTCGCCAGGTCATCCAGGCTTTTCACCGCGCTGTCATTCGGCACCAGGGCCTGTACCGCGACTTTCAGGTTGGGGTTGGTGAAGTCCACCGCTTCCTTGCGCTCGGGCGTTACGGTCATGTTGGCGAGGATCAGGTCGACCTTGTCGCTTTGCAGGAACGGGATGCGGCTGGCCGGTTCGACGGCGACGAATTCGACTTTGTTTTCATCGCCCAGCAGGTCCTTGGCGAATTGGCGACCGATGTCGGTATCGAAGCCGACATAGCGCCCGGCTTCGTTGACGAAACCAAAGGGCGGCTTGTCGGTGAATACACCCACGATCAGCTTGTCGCGCGCCTTGATCTTGTCGAGGTAGCTTGCGGCGGTAACCGGTTTTGCAGGCTCTTCGGCCTTTTTATCGCAGCCGGCGAGCAGGGCGACGGCAAACAGTGGCAGCAGTAGTTTTTTCATATCAGCTCCAGTTCCTGGGTTTTCTTGGGCAGTGTTGAAACAAAGGAGAACTTCTCCAGGAACTGCTGCGCGCGTGCGGTTTGCGGGTTCGTAAAGAATGCCTCGGGGGTGTTGTGTTCGAGGATGCGACCGGCCTCCATGAACACCACGCGGTCGGCGACGGCGCGGGCGAAGGCCATTTCGTGGGTGACGATCAGCAGGGTCATGCCATCGCGGGCCAGGCCCTGGATCACTTCCAGCACCTCCTTGACCATCTCCGGGTCGAGGGCTGCGGTGACTTCGTCAAACAGCATGACCTGGGGGTTCATGCACAGCGAACGGACGATGGCGATGCGTTGTTGCTGGCCGCCGGAGAGCTGGCGCGGGAAGGCATCGCGCTTGTCCGCCAGGCCGACGCGGGCCAGCAATTTTTCCGCCTGTTCGCGGGCTTCACGGGGGTCGCGTTTTTGCACTTTCAGCGGGCCGAGCAGGATGTTGTCGAGCACGCTCATGTGTGGGAACAGGTGGTAGCTCTGGAACACCATGCCCACGTCCTGACGCACCTGGCGCCAGTCGGTGTGTTTGTCCAACAGCTCTTTGCCGGCGAAACGCAGGCTGCCGCTGTGCGCGACTTCCAGCCCATTGAGGCAACGCAGCAAGGTGCTTTTGCCGCAACCGCTGGGGCCGAGAATCACCACCACTTCACCGCTTTGCACGCTCAGGTCGATGCCCTTGAGCACCTGCGCCTCGCCAAAGAATTTGTTGAAATCCTGGAACTCGATCAATGCGTTCATGCCTGGCCCCAGCGCCGTTCCAGCACCTTGGAGGCAGCCGACAACGGGTAGCAGATAAAGAAGAAAAACAGGAACAGCACGCCGTAGATCAACACGGACTCGTAGGTGCGTTCGATGATTTGCTGGCCGACCTTGATCACGTCCACCACACCGATCAGCACCGCGAGGGAACTGGTCTTGATAATGCGCGTGTAGACATTGATGGTCGGCGGCGTCATGCGCTTGAGCGCTTGCGGCAGCAGCACGTAGCCGTACAACTGCGGACCTGACAAGCCAATCGACAAGCCCGCTTCACGCTGGCCACGGGGCAGCGAATGCAACGCGCCGCGCACCACCTCGCCCACTTCGCTGGCGCCCCACAGCGACAGCACCAACACCGCGCACCAAAAGCTCGGAATGCTCAAACCAAAGAAAATCGGCAAGCCGAAAAACACCAGGTACAGCCACACCAGCACCGGGATCGCGCGGAACAATTCCAGGTACACCCGCAGCACGCCGTTGATCAGGCGGTTGTTCAAGGTGCGCAGTACGCCGTACAGCACGCCGCCGACGGTGCTCAAAGCGATACTCAAGAACGAAATCGACAGGGTTTGCGCAGCGCCCTTGCCCAGTTGCGGCAACGACACCCACAGCAACTCAAGACCCGAACTGGCCATGCTGGAGCCTCCTTTCCAGGCGGCTGAGCAGCAGCGACAGCGGCAAGAACAGCAACACGCAAATCAGCGTCAGCACGGCGAGCATTTCGTAGGTCTTGTAGTAGAGCGCTATGTAGCTCTTGGTGGTGTAGAGAATCTCCGGCACCGCCACGGCGGAGACCACGGTGGTCTCTTTGAGCAGGAAGATGAAATTGGCGAATAGCGCTGGCAGGCTGAGGATGCCGGCCTGGGGCAGGATCACATGGCGCAGCAGTTGCCAGTCGGACAGGCCGATGGACTTGCCCGACTCGATCTGCGCCAGCGGCACCGCTTCCACACCGGCGCGCAGCACTTCGGTGAGGTAGGCGCCGCCGAGGAAGGTCATGGTGATGATCGCCGCCCAGAACCCGGAAATATTGAAGCCCAGCGCCGGTAGCGCGAAGTACACGAAAAACAGCTGGATCAGCAGCGGCGTGTTACGCGCCAGCTCCACATACAGCGCCACCAGGCGCGACAGGTAAGGTGTGCGAAACACCAGCAGCGCGGCGTTGATCAGCGCCACCAGCAGGGAGGTGGCAATGGCGATCAGGCCCACTTGCAGCGTCACCCCCACGGCCTTCAGGAACGCCGGCAGGGTGCTGAGGATAAAAGCGAAATCGAAGGTCATTTCCAGTCCATGACGCCGCAAGGGTAATGCAGCGAGCGCAATCCGATCCGGTGTGGGTAACGCCGGGTAGCGCGAACTTTAAAGGTATAAAAAGTAAAGTTTAAATACCCAAATAGCATATTGATATCACCCAAAAAGATATCCGCCGGATTCGCGGGTTTGGCGGGTGAGGACTATGGTTTGGAGGTCTGAGATTCGAGGGATCGAACCATGAAGGAAGTGAAACCGATGGATCCGCAGGAGTTGGTGAAGTGGTTGATGGCGTTGCGCAGGGCGATCAATAGCAGAGCTCTCTAGATCAAAGCGGATCAAATGTGGGAGGGGGCTTGCCCCCGATAGCAGTGGTTCAGTCAGCACATTTTTTGCTGTGCTACCACCATCGGGGGCAAGCCCCCTCCCACATTTGGATTGCATTCCAAATTCCGGGCATAAAAAACGCCGACGCTATATAAGCCGTCGGCGTTCAAACCTTGAAGGGGGTTTGGGTTACATCAGAACGCAGGCACTACCGCACCGTTGTACTTCTTCTCGATGAAGGCTTTGACTTCCGGGCTGGTCAGGGCCTTGGACAGCTTCTGGATCGCATCGCTGTCCTTGTTGTCCGGGCGAGCCACCAGGAAGTTCACGTACGGCGACTTGGCGTCTTCGATGATCAGCGCATCCCTGGCCGGGTTCAGGCCGGCTTCCAGGGCGTAGTTGGTGTTGATCAGGTCCAGGTCAACCTGGTCCAGCACGCGTGGCAGCAGGGCCGATTCCAGCTCCTTGAATTTCAGGTGCTTGGGGTTGTCCTTGATGTCTTTTGGCGTGGCCAAGGCATTGGTCGGGTCTTTCAGGGTGATCACGCCGGCTTTCTGCAGCAGCAACAGGGCGCGGCCGCTGTTGGAACCTTCGTTGGGGATGGCCACGGTGGCGCCATCTTTCAGATCTTCAATTTTCTTGATCTTTTTCGAGTAGCCGCCGAACGGTTCAACGTGCACGCCGACCACTGTCACAAGGTTGGTGCCCTTGCCTTTGTTGAAGTTTTCCAGGTACGGCAGGGTCTGGAAATAATTGGCGTCCAGGCGTTTCTCGGCAACCTGCACGTTTGGCTGTACGTAGTCGGTGAAGACTTTGATTTCCAGGTCCACGCCTTCTTTGGCGAGGGTTGGCTTGACCAGTTCGAGGATCTCGGCGTGCGGGATCGGCGTGGCGGCCACCACCAGTTTTTCGTTGGCCTGGGCGAAGCTTGCAGTCAGGGCAGCCGCCAGTGCGGTAAACAACAGAACCTTTTTCATGCAGTGTCCTTATCGGAATTCCGGGGGCGTCTCTGACGACCGTTTTTTATGTAGTGTGCCAGCGAAGTGCTATCGCGGCGTGGGAGGGACAATACCTAGATTTTTTATTCCCGAACAATATCTTTTATTCACGTTGATATTCCATTTTGTTCATGCAGGAATTTACTTAACGTTTCCCGCTCGGCGGGGCTGGCGCGCTCGAAAATCCGCCGCACCTGTTCCAGCGCAGAACCCGCCACCGGCAGATTCAAATGTTCGGGCAAAATCTCATCCCCACTGCTGACCAGCAGGGCAAAGTGAATAACGTTTTCCAGCTCGCGGGTATTGCCCGGCCAGCTGTGGTGTTCCAGCACACGCTGCGCGGCATCGCTGATCAGCGGCACCGGCAGGTCCAGGCGCTGACTGTAGATGCCCAGGAAGTATTCGGCCAGGGACAAGATGTCACCGACCCGCTCGCGCAGCGCCGGCAAATCCAACCGACCTTCGCTCAGATAGTGGAACAGGCGCTCATGGAACTTGCCGGCCGCCACGGCCTGGGCCAGGTCGATGCTGGTGGCGGCGACCAGGCGCACATCCACCGGGCTCGGCTGATGGGCACCGACACGGGTGACTTCGTGGTTTTCCAGCGCGGCCAACAGTTTCACCTGGATCGGCAGCGGTAAATCGCCGATCTCGTCCAGGTACAAGGTGCCGCCATTCGCCGAACCGAACCACCCTGCCCGGCTGCTGGCCGAACCACTGTGGCTGCCGGCGGCATAACCGAACAATTCGGCATCGGCATAGGTCGGGCTGATCGCACCGCAATTGACCGAGACAAACAGACCGGTGCGGTCGCTGCCCCGGTGAATATGCCTCGCCAGCAACTCCTTGCCGCTACCGGTCTCGCCGCGGATCAACACGGGCAAGGCACGGGGTGCGAGGCTTTCGAGGTCTTCGCGCAGCTGCCGCGAACGCGGGTCGACAAACACCAGCGCCTTGGCGCGGATGCTCAGTGGGCTTTTTTCCGCGTCGGGAAAGGTCAGCAATGGCTGGCCGTAGGTTTCATGCAGACTCATGGCAGGCTCCCGCCGCCAATCCACTCAAGGGACGGGGCGTTGAAAAAATTCAGGCAGTACGCCGGGCGTGATGCTCAAGGCGGCTTTGCAGGCGATAGAGGTAGGCGAACCCCTGTTCCCAGCGCTGGTGGCCGGACTTCACATTGATGTGCCCCGCCCCCGACAGAATGCCGGCTTCGGCGCCCCAGTTGCGGGCCAATTCCAGGGCTCGCGCGGCGCTGACAGCACTGTCGTTGTCGGAGCTGACCACCTGGCTGGGGAACGGCAACAGGTCGGTCGGGATCGGCGCAAAATTACGCAACGCAGGTGAGCAGGCGGGCCGTTCGACATCGGCCGGGGCCACCAGCAAGGCACCGCGCACCTGGCGCAGGAAGTGCACCGGCGCGGTGGCCGCCCAATGCGCCACCGTGATGCAGCCCAGGCTATGGGCGATCAGGATCACCGGCGTGCTGTCGGCTGCGATGGCCTCGGCCAGCGCAGCGACCCAATCTTCTCGACGTGGCGTCAGCCAATCGGCCTGCTCCACGCGGGCGCTGTTGGGCAGGCTGACCTGCCAGTGACTTTGCCAATGATCTTCTGGCGATCCTTGCCAGCCCGGCACGATCAGATAACGAATCGACTCGCTGTGCATGGGTGTGCCCTCCTGCAGCGTTTAACGTTGCTGAACAGTATAGGGACGGGTGTTATATTCGTTAAGGAATAAGAAGCTATTTATTAATAACCAAAAATTCAAAATTAATGAAGTTCAAAATGTGGGAGGGAGCTTGCCCCCGATGGCGGTGTATCAGTTACAGATTGATTGGCTGACACACTGCAATCGGGGGCAAGCCCCCTCCCACATTGATCGCATTTCAAGTTGAGGATTGAATCGCAGGCAAAAAAAAGGCCGCACCCTGCCAAGGAAACGGCCAAAAACTTGTCGAGGCTTTTGCAACTAACGTGCGGTAATCACCGACAGCTTGGTAATGCCCGCGCGTTCGATAGACGCCATGGCTCGCGCCACTTCGCCGTAGTTCACGCCATCATCCGCCTGCAGTTGCACCCGCACATCGGGGTCCTTGGCCTTGGCCGCCTGCAGGTTGAACTCCAGCAGGTCCGGCTGGATTTCGTCCTTGTTGATAAACAGTTTGCCGGCGCCGTCGATGCTCACCACCAGCGGGTCTTTCTGCTCCACCGGCGCGACCGCCTCGGTCTTGGGCAGGTTGATCGGGATCGCGTTGGTCAAAAGCGGCGCGGTGACGATAAACACCACCAGCAGCACCAGCATCACGTCCACCAGCGGCGTGACGTTGATCTCGCTCAGTACCTCATCGGTGTCTTGCGTGGAGAAGGCCATGTCAGGACGCCTCCTTCACTTTCTGCGGGTTGCCGGCAGTGGGTTTGTTCAGGGTCGGGTGCAGCAGCACACGGAAGGAATTTTTCTGCGCCAGGCTGTAGAAGTCGTGGGCGAAGTCATCGAGGTCGGCAGCGGTCAGCTTGAGGCGACGCAGGAAGTAGTTGTAGACCAGCACCGCCGGCACGGCGACGGCGATACCAACGCCCGTCGCAACCAGTGCGGCACCAATCGGGCCGGCCACCGTTTCGAGGCTGGCGGAACCGGCGGCACTGATGCCCTTGAGCGCTTCCATGATGCCCCACACGGTACCGAACAGGCCGATGAACGGCGAGGTGCTGCCGATACTGGCGACCACGGCCAGGCCGGTTTCCAGGGAGCGCCGCTCTCGCACGATCTGCTGGCGCAGGGCACGCTCAAGGCGGTCCTGGTGGTTGATCGCCTGGCTCAGGTCCGCTGCGTGTGGGGTATCGCCCACCTGGATCGCGGCGTAGCCGGCCTGGGCCACGCGGGCAGCGGCACCCGGCTGGGTTTGCGCCAGCTCGGCAGCCGAGTCGAGACTCGACGCCGCCCAGAACTGTTTATGGAATTTGCGATCCTGCGCCTTGAGGCGACCGAACTGCACGCCCTTGAGCAGGGCCAGGCCCCAGGTGGCGACCGAAAAAACCACCAGCAGCCAGATCACCGCGCTTTCGATGGATTCAAGTGGAGATGCTAATGCCATGATGTCTTCCCTCTGTGCAGGTCGCGGCGCGTGCAACACACCGCAGCCGAATAATTAGTGAATCTTGAAATCGATCGGGACGCTGACCCAGCCGTCCTGGGCCACCTCGCCCTGCTTGGCCGGCACGAAGCTCCAACGCTTCACGGCGGTCAGTGCGGCGTCATCGAGCTGCTGGCGACCGCTGCTCTTCTGGATCTGGATCTCGCCCGGCTTACCGCTGGCCAGTACATGCACCCTGAGCAACACCGTGCCTTCCCAACCGCGCCGCTGGGCCAGTGACGGATACTCCGGCGCCGGGTTCTTCAAGTACGCGGCGTTGGCCGAAGCGGGCGTAACCGGAGCCGGCGCCGGTGGTGCTGGAGGCGCAGGCGGCGCGGGAGTCGGTGGCGCAGGCGGTTGCTCGGGCGGTTTCGGTGCAGGCTTGGGCTCAGGCTTTGGCACTGGCTTGGGTTTGGGTTTAGGAATCGGTTTTGGCGGCGCCGGCTTGGCGGCCAATTCATCCACCACCGGCGGCGGTGGCTCGACCACAGGCGGCGGCGGTGGCGGCACGGGCGGTGGCGGCTCGACCACCGGGGGTGCCGGCTGGGAAAATTCGATGGTCATCGGTGGAATTTCCGGCGGCACGATCGGCAGCACCGGGGTCGGCTTCTGGCTCACCCAGTAGATCACCGCACCGTGCAGGGCCAGTACCAGCAGGCCGAGCAGGATACCTTCGCGACGGCTGGAGAAACGCTTCGGAGTCCTCTGCGTTCGCAGTTGTCCCAACGGCGCTCGGTGCGGCCGGCCAAGGTCGACCAACTCACCACCCGGCGCCTGGCGCCACGGCGCCTCGTGTGCACTGGCGGCGGTCTGGACATTGCCCATTGATTCACTCCCTACGGTTTTTAAGCAAAAAAACCGACAGGCCTGCTTGGAAGGCCGTCGTGGGCTGAATCATCGGCGCCAGAGGCTTATCTCTTAAAGTAACCTTTAAAGTTATACATAGACCTAAAACGAATAAATGAAACATGATGAAACGCCAAAGCCCCGTCCTGCGTGGGCTGGCGTCCAGGCGATGTTTTTCAATGCTTTCCGGGCATGAAAAATATTCGGCAAAGGCATCGTTCAGGCTGGGCTGTTAGCACACAAATCCAGCAATTGGCGTTGCAGGCTCTGCCCCGCCGCGCCGAGGCCAGTGCGCCCGTACAACGCCAGCCGCACGCCCTGCACCGCAGGCAAACCGCTGTCCGCGCCCAATACGACATGCCCGGCCTGCACCACACGCCGGGGTAACAGACTGATACCCAACCCCGCCGCCACCGCCGAACACACACTGGCCAGGCTCGCGCTGGAGTAACCGATGCGCCAGCGCCAGCCCCCCACTTCCAGATGTTGCAGCATTTCATTGCGGTACAGGCCCCCCACCGGAAAGGCCACCAACGGCAAAGGGTCGCGCCCCAGGGATGGCGTACTGCGGCTGTCCACCCAACACAACGGCTCTGGCCATGAGGCCAGGCAGTCGTCGCTGTCGCCCATCTGCTTGACCAGCAATACGTCGAACTCACCGCTACGGTACTGGCGCTGCAACTCGGGGCCAAGACCGCTGGTGACCTCCAGGCGCACCCTGGGGTACGCCAGCACAAAGGCCGATAACAGAGGCATCAGGCGTTCGGCAGCGAAGTCTTCCGGCACACCGAGGCGCAGCACGCCGTCGCTTTGCTGGTTGATCAATACGTCGGCGGCTTCCTCATGCAACGCGAGGATGCGCCGCGCATAGGCCAGGAGGCGCTCGCCTTCCGCCGTCGCCACCACACGACGTTGGTCGCGATCCAGCAACTGGCACGCCACCGCCTCTTCCAGGCGGCGGATCTGCTGGCTGACGGTGGACTGGGTCAAGTGCAGGCGCTCTGCCGCGCGGGTGAAATTGCCGCAGTCCACCACGGCGACAAAGCTGCGCAACAACACGGGATCGAACATCGTGCTTACCATTCCATTTGCCACTGGTTGGCATGGTTATATTTAATTTCAGAATACCTCGGCGACTGTGGATACTTCACGCCTCATTTGCACACTCCGCAGGTTCTGCATGTCGCTTAACTCCTCAACCGCAGGCCGGTTCGCCGGCTGGGGCCTGCTGGTGGTCCTGGGACTGAACCTGCGGCCGATCCTCAGTTCCATCAGCCCGTTGCTTGGCGAAATCCGCCTGGCCACCGGCCTGAGCTTCCAGAGCAGCGCCCTGCTCACCAGCCTGCCCGTGGTGTGCATGGGCCTGGTGGCGCTGGTGGGCGTGCGTGTTGAAGCGCAGCTGGGGGAACGACGCGGCATCGCCCTGGGCCTCATGATGATCCTGTTGGCGTGCCTGGCCCGCTGGCTGATGGGCCAAGGGTCGACATTGCTGGTGACTGCGTTGCTTGGCGGTGCCGGCGTGGCACTGATCCAGGCGTTGGTGCCGGCGATGATCAAGCGTGAATTCCATCATCGCGTGCCGGTGGCGATGGGCGTTTATTCGGCCTCGTTGATGGCCGGCGGCGGCCTGGCGGCGCTGCTCAGTCCGGTGGCAGCCACGTATTTCCAGCAATGGGAGGCCGGGCTGGGCGTGTGGTTGTTACCCGCGTTGGCGGCGCTGCTGCTGTGGGCCTGGTTGCCACTGGGTGCGGCAAAAAACGCGAACGTCATCCCTGCCTACAAGGGGCTGCGCAATCGCCGTGCCTGGCTGCTGGCGCTGTATTTCGGCCTGGTGAACTGCGGCTACATGAGCCTGGTGGCGTGGCTGCCGGCCTACTATCAGCAACTGGGTTGGGGCGTGTTGCCCAGTGGTTCATTGCTGGCGTTCATGACCATCTTCCAGGTGATCGCCGCGCTGTTGATGCCGGTGCTGGCACAACGCGGGATCGACCGTCGGCCGCTGCTGTGGATCAGCCTGTTGGCCCAGACCATCGGCTATCTGGGCCTATTGATCGCGCCGTTGCAGTTTCCGCACCTATGGGTGGCGCTGTGCGGCTTTGGCCTGGGAGCATGTTTTGCCCTGAGCCTGTTGCTGACCCTCGACCACCACCGCGACCCGCGCCAAGCCGGCCAACTGGCGGCGTTCGTGCAAGGCGTGGGCTTTTTGATCAACGCGATTTCGCCGTGGATGACCGGTTGGCTGCGCGAACTCACCGGCAGCTTTGTCAGCGCCTGGGTGGTGCTGACCGTGACAACGGTGGCGATGCTGGTGGTGACCCGCGTATTCAGCCCGGCCACCTATCGCACCGCCAGCGTACCGGCCTAAAAGTCGTAGCGACCGGTCACACCCAGGGTGCGAGGCGTGCCCAGCAAGCCTTCATAACCGCCGTTACCGCCGGTCCACAGGGTGGTGTAGTAGGTTTTGTCGAAGGCGTTTTTCAGCCACAGCGACACATCCCACTGCCCCTGCTGATAGTTGCCACGCAAGCCGGTAGACACGTTCACCACCGCGTACGCCGGGATCTGCCCGTAGTCCGAGTCCTCCACTGTCCCCACGGCCTTGGAGCGGAATGCATAGCTGGCAGTGACGTAGGGTTCCAGACCGTTGTCCAGGTTCCACTTGTACTCGCCATTGGCATTGGCGATCCATTTCGACGCGCCCACCACCTGATGCCCTGTCAGGTCACAGGAGGCCGGGGCACCCGGGCGCAGGCTGACTTCCGGTGGGCACGGGGCGTCCTTGTAGGACAGGTAGCTCACATCGTTGAACGAGCCATTCACGTTCAGCGTCAGTCCTTTGATGGGAACCAGGGTGCTTTCCACTTCCACCCCACGCGAACGTACGGAGCCTGCGTTGGTCAGGTACTGCACCCGGTTGTCCTGATCATAGGCGTTGGTCTGGTAGCCATTGACCTGGGTCCAGAACAGGTTGGCATTGAGTTGCAGGCGTCGGTCCCACAGCGTGCTTTTAAAGCCCAGTTCAGCGTTGTTGGCCCTTTCGGTGCCGACCAGCAGCGAATCCGCGCCGGCCGTTGGCGCCGAACCCACCGCCAGGTTGACCCCACCGGATTTCTCGCCATGGGACAGGGTCGCATAGCCCAGCAGGTTTTCATTGAAGCGGTAACTGAGGTTCAGCAGGCCCGAAGGGCTGGTGCTGTACTGGTTGAGGTCTCCAGAGTCGTAGGCCCCGGCACGCCCACGCCGAGCCGTAGCGGCCGCGCCCGTGACAGCCGCGCCACCCACCGGCGCATTGCGAGTCACCCAGGCGCTTTTCTCTTCATAAGTTCCACGCAGACCGGCGGTGAAATCCAGGCGCTCGGTGAGGTGCCAGGTCCCTTGGGCAAACAGCGCGAAGCTGTCGGTGCGGATGTGCCCGTTGCCCACACTGCTCACGTTGGCGAGCGCCCCCGTTGCCGTGCCGTTCCAGATGTCGGCCTGGGGTCCGTAATAGGCGAAGGACTTGTTGTCCAGGGAGTTACCGAAGTAATAGGCACCCAGCACGTAATCGAAAAACCCGCCGGTCGGCGAAGCCAGGCGAAACTCCTGGGACCACTGCTTATCTTCCACCGACACCCCCGCGTTATAGGACGCCGGCACATTGAGGCCATCATCATTGCGCGGTGTGAAATTCCACCAGCGGTAGGCGCTGACCGAGGTCAGGGTGAAATCACTCGGCAGCGTCCAGTTGGCTTCCAGGGACGTACCGCCCTGGAACACCGTGACATGCTGGTCGTTGTCCAGATTGACCTTGCGGTGGGTGCCGTCCACCAGCGTTGCGCCAGCCGCCGCAGCGCGTGACTCATAGAGGTTGGTGCCATTGATCGTGGGCCCGGTGCTGTAGAGCACGCGGGTGCCGGCGCTGGAATCCTCTTCGTTGTAATCGCCAATCCAGCGCAGGTTGAACGTATCGCTCGGCTTGTACAACAGTTGTCCGCGAAAGCCCTGGCGTGAACCACCATTGAGATCATGGCCGTCGTGCTCGTTCTTGATGTCGCCATCGCTGCGCGTGCGATACGCCGAAAAACGTCCCGCCAGATCATCGGTGAGCGGGCCGGAAACCGTGCCCTTGGTCTGGAAATAGCCATCTTCGCCCAACGACGTCTCGATGCTGCGCTCCGGGGTAAAACTGGGCGCACGGGTACTGATATTGATGACCCCGGCAGTGGTGTTCTTGCCGAACAACGTACCCTGGGGGCCGCGCAATACCTCGAGCTGTTCGATGTCCATCAGGTCGAACACCGCCATCCCCGGCCGGCCGAGATAGACGTTGTCGATATACAACCCCACGCTGCCTTCCAGGCCATCGCTGGCCGGGTTGTTGCCCAGGCCACGGATTGACACGCTGGACTGGCGCGCATGCATGTAGGCAACGTTGACGCTGGGCACCAGTTGTTGCAAATCCTGGATGCGGTAGACCCTTTGGCTCTCCAGTGCCTGGCCGCCAACCACGCTCATCGGCGTCGGCACCTCCTGCGCGCTTTCGGTACGACGGCGTGCCGTCACCGTGACGGTTTCCAGTTGGCCGCTGGCGCTTTCGCCCTCAGGTTCAGGGGAGATCACCTCGGCCGCGTGACTGGACGACCAACTGGCGCTGCCGGCCAGCAACAAGGCCAGCGGCAGACGCTTGAGCCTCCAGGAAGAGCAAGGTACAGCGGGCTTGAACACACTCATAAGCGGCTCCGTAACCAGGAAATACTCATCGACACATATTCCCCAAGGTTATTTATTTATGTTTTTTAGAACATTTACTGCATAAGAGATAGCCTTTATAAGGAGTCGACCTAATGCATAGCCAATGCATTTCCCCGATATTTTTGATGTGAAAAATGCATATCGATTTGCGCCAGCTCCGCCATTTCATCGCCCTCGCCGAACAACGCAGTTTTGTGGCGGCGGCGTTGACCGTGAACCTTTCGCAATCGGCGTTCAGCCGCAGCATCCAGGCCCTGGAACATGCCGCCGGCTGCCAACTGGTGGACCGCGGTCGCAAGGACCTGGCGCCCACCAAACAAGGCCAGGTGCTACTGGAGCATGCCCGGCGCCTGGTCAGCGGTGCCCAGCAACTGGCCAACGAGATCAGCCAGTTCAATGGGTTGGAGGCCGGTGAGCTGCGCTTTGGGTGTGGCCCCGCACCCGCGGCCGGGTTGATTCCCCGCGCCATTGGCAGCTTTATCGGGCGCTACCCGAAGGCACGCGTGCTGTTCCAGGTAGATGACTGGCAAAGCCTGGGCAAGCGCCTGCTCAGCGAGGAGTTCGAATTCTTTGTCGCTGATACCCGTCACTTCGAAGCCAACCCTGACTATCACACCCATCGCTTGCGTCCACGCCGCTGGAATTTCTGCTGCCGCGCCGGCCATCCCCTGGCCGGTCGCGAGAGCGTGAGCGCCGCAGAGTTGATGAGTTATCCACTGGCCGTGACGATCCGCCCGCCCAACCTGCGCAAGGTCATCGTCGACCTCAGCGGACGCCCCGATTACCTGCCCAATGTGGAGTGCGAAAACGGCTACAGCTTGATGGGTGTGGTATTGCGCTCCGATGCCATTGGTATCGTCAGTGCCAACAGCGATGTGCTGCACATGGCCCGAGGCGAATTGGTGTGTTTGAAGATCGACGGACTCGCCGAAGACCTGGAGGAGCGTTTCACCCGCTACGGTATCGTCAGCCGCGCAGGGTACCGGTTATCACCACTGGCGGAGGCGATGATCGAGCAGATCAAGGAGATTGATGCGCTGGATGAGGATGTGTGTGCGCTGGAGAATTTCGCTGTCTGAACTGATGCCATCGGGGGCAAGCCCCCTCCCACTTTTGAATGCATTTCAAGTGTGGGAGGGGGCTTGTCCCCGATAACGCCTGCAGCAACGCCCATGCATGGCCTGCATGAAACCCAGTCCCCAAATGCACTTGCCAGCCCCGGCGCAAAGGACGAAAAAAGCCCCCTGTCCTCCGTTCGGTAAACCCTCATGCCTCAACCAAAACCTGTACGCAATGTGCTGTACATCATGTGCGACCAACTGCGCCGCGATTACCTGTCGTGCTACGGCCACGCTCATTTGCACACGCCGAATATCGACCGTCTCGCCGCCGCCGGTGTGCGATTCGGCCGTGCCTACACCCAGGGCACCATTTGCGGACCGTCGCGGATGTCGGCCTATACAGGACGCTATGTCAGCAGCCACCAAGTGGCTTGGAACGGGGTGCCACTGCCGTTGGAAGAGTTGACGATCGGCGATTATCTGCGCCCCCACGGTATCCGCACCGCGCTGGTAGGCAAGACCCACGCCACGCCAAACCTGGACGCTTTGCAGCGCCTGAAGATCGACCCCCACGGCGCACAGGCCGAGCCACTGAACGAGGTCGGTTTTGAAGCGTATATGCGTCACGACGGGATTTACCCTGACAGCCCGTTGTTCGACGACAAGCGCGAGTCCGCGCCCTACACGCATTACCTGCGCGAACAAGGCTACAACGGTACCAACCCATGGCATGAATGGGCCAACGCCGCAGAAGGTCAGGGCGGTGAGCTACTCAGTGGCTGGCACATGCGCAATGCCGGGCTACCGGCGCGGGTAGCCGAGGCGCATTCGGAAACCGTCTACACCACCGACCGCGCCATCGACTTTATCCACGAACAAGCCGAGCAGCCGTGGTGTCTGCACCTGTCCTATATCAAGCCGCATTGGCCTTACATCGCCCCCGCGCCGTACCACGCGCTGTATGGCGCCGAGCACATCCAGGCGCCCATCCAGCCGGGGCAACCCAGCGATCACCCGGTTTATCAAGCGTTTCGCCAGCACCAGGAAAGCCTCAACTTTTCCCGTGACGAGGTACGCCTCACGGTGATCCCGACCTACATGGGGCTGATCAAACAGATCGACGATCAACTCGGGCGGCTGTTCGATGTTCTGCAAAGCAATGGGCGCTGGGACGACACGCTGATCGTGTTCACCAGCGACCATGGCGATTTCCTTGGCGATCATTTCCTCGGGGAGAAAGAATTCCTGCTGGAGCCGGCCGTAGGCGTCCCGTTGATTGTGCGCGACCCACGCGCCAGTGCCGATGCCAGCCGTGGCACATTCGACGACCGCCTGGTGGAAACCATTGATGCGCTGCCGACCTTCCTCGACGCCCTGGGGCTGCCTGCTGCCGACCACCGCCTGGAAGGCCACTCACTGATCCCACTGCTGCACCGTACGCAAAGCGCCTGGCGACGCTACGCCATCGCCGAATACGACTACGCCTTCCAGGCCCCGGCCCGTGAACGGTTGGAGCAGCCCATCGACCGTTGCCGCATGACGATGGTGCGCAGCGAACGCTGGAAATACCTGGCGTACGATGGCTTTCGCCCACAGCTGTTCGACCTGGAAAACGACCCGCAGGAACTGCATGACCTGGGGGCCGACCCGGCGTACGCCGACGTGCGCGAAACCCATTCGGGCTATCTGTTCGAATGGCTGCGTGGCCTGAAGCGGCGCACCACCATCAGCCACACAGAGATCGATCTGCGTGGCCAACGGTTTCGTTATGGAGAGCCGGAAACAGACAAGGTGGTGCAGATCGGCGTGTGGTGATCACACACCCTTGGTGGTCTTGCTGGCCTGCCCGTGCACGCTCACCGGCACATCGCCCTTGAGCGTGACCCGGCGCACAATACGCTCCTGGGTGCCATAGTCATCCACTGCGTAATGCTGGGTGGCGCGGTTGTCCCAGATCGCTACATCACCGGTGCTCCAACGCCAGCGCACGGTGTTTTCCAGGCGGGTGACGTAGCTCTGCAACAGGTTGAACAGCTGCGCCGAATCTGCCTGGGAGTATCCTTTGAGGCGCTTGACGAAGTGTCCCAGCAACAAGGTTTTCTCGCCGCTGACCGGATGTACGCGCACCACCGGGTGTTCGGTTTCGTAGACAGTGGAGGTGAACACTTTGCGGTATTCCTCCAGCGTCTCCACCGACACATCCGGCTTGCGCGCGGCGTAGTCGTATTCGTTGCTGTGCACCGCCCACAGGTTGTCCGCCAGGGCTCGCAGCTCGACGCTGAGGTCATTGTAGGCACTGGATGTGTTGGCCCAGACCGTGTCGCCGCCGGACCTGGGTGCCAGCACCGAACGCAGGATCGAAGCCTTGGGATAGGCGTCGACGAAGGTCACGTCGGTGTGCCAGGAGTTGGCGCGCTGGCCACGACCGCCGTCCAGCTCCATCAGGAAACGGGTACCGTCGCGCACTGGTACGGTCGGGTGGGCAATCGGTTCGCCCAGCAGGTGCGCAAATGCTTCCTGGCTCTGGTCATCAAGGTGGGTCTGCTCGCGGAAGAAGATCACCTTGTACTGCACCAGGGCCTGCTGGATGGCCTCGACGGTAGCGGCATCCAGGTCGCCGGACAGTCTGACCCCACGGATCTCGGCGCCAATGCGCCCGCCGACGGGGTGAATGTCCAGCGCTTGGGCGATGGGTTGAACAGCGAATGCGACATTGCTCATTGTGGTGACCCTCATGTGCCTGATGGTGGGAACGCTTTCCGACAACGCTCTATTCATATGCAATTTAGATCTAGCAAATGAATGAATGCTTCGTTGACGGAATAAGAGCTTGCATTTAAAACCTCAGCTCCCTCGGTCGCAAATGCCTTCGACCTATTTTTAAAATGCCGGGAAAGCATATGGATCTTCGCCAACTGCGCTATTTCATCGCCCTCAACGAACACCGCAGTTTTGTGCGTGCCGCGGACGCCATGGGCATCACCCAACCCGCGTTCAGCCGCAGTATCCAAAGCCTGGAACATGAGTTCGGCTGCGTATTGGTGGACCGTGGCAACAAGGACTTGCGCCCCACTCCCGAGGGCCAGGTAGTGCTGCAACATGCGCTGAGCCTGGTGCACGGTGCCGCCTTGCTGAGCAGTGAAGTCACCCGCATGACCAAGCTCGATGCCGGCGACCTGCGCTTCGGCACCGGACCGGCGCCCGCGGTGAAACTGGTACCCGATGCGGTGGCGCGCTTTATCACTGCACACCCGAAGATCCGGACCAGTTTCCAGGTGGATAACTGGGAAAAACTCAGCCGCGCTCTGAGCCGCGAAGAAATCGAGTTCTTCATTGCCGACATCCGCCAGTTCGAAAACGATCCAAACTTCCAGACCCGCGCACTGAGCCCCAAGCGTGGTGTATTTTTTTGCCGTCCGGGCCACCCGCTGCTGGCCAAGGACAGCCTGTCGACCAACGACATGTTCGACTATCCGCTGGCGTCGCCGCTGATCTCCCAGGGCATTCGCAAACTGCTGGCGAACCTCAGCGGGCGCATGGACTTTTCACCCAGCATCCAGACCGAGCACTTCCCGGCGCTGGTGAAGATCGTGCTGCAGTCCAATGCCATTGGCGTGGGCACCGAAGAAGCATTTGCCGAAGACATCGCCCGTGGCTCCCTGGTGGTGCTGCACTGGCGCAACCTGCCGCAGAACATGGACACCATGAGTGCGCGGTGTGGGGTGGTCAGCCGCACCGGCTCGCGCCTGTCGCCGGCGGCGAAGGCAATGATCGAGACGCTGGTACAAGTCGACCGCCAAGACGTGAGCGTGGCGGTCTGACGTCGCTTAGAGACCCGCCGCCTGCAGATTCGGCGCCACCCAGTCACTGACCTGGAAGGACTTGCGAATCAGCCGCTCCTTGGTCGCCAGGTCTACCGACTCCTGCAATTTGCCGAGGAACACCGGGTCGAGGGTCGAGGGGAACAGCTCGCTGAGCTTCTCGTTTTTCAGGTCATTGCTCAGGATGATCGGTGGGTAACTGGCCAGCCCCGACACCAGGTCGATATAGGCTTGCTTGTTGTTGTCATCGGTCAACCACTGCACTGCTTGCTGCTGGGCCTTGAGCAACTTGACCACGACATCGGGGTGCTCATCGACGAACTTGCCACTGCCCACCAATACAGCCTGGATGCTGCCCGCGCCGCCGAGGTCCTTGGTGGTCAGTGGCAATTCGGCCAAGCCCTTGGCCTGAAGCGCACTGAGGCTAGAACTGCCCCAAGTGGCATCGATCTGCCTGGCAGCCAGGGCGGCGCTCGCGGCGCTGAAATCCAGATTGATTACTTTCAGGTCTTTTTCACTCAGGCCCTGGCTGGCCAGGGCGCTGTCGAACGAGAGTTGAGTGGCCGTGCCGCGAAACACCGCAACGCGCTTGCCCTTGAGGTCCTGCAGGGTCTTGATGCCAGAGCCGGGAACCACGCCCAGATACTGTTTGACGCCGCGTGCCGAAGCACTGAGCAGGCGGGTGTCCAAGCCATTGGAGCGACCGATGATCGCCGCCAGGTCGCCCAGGTAGGCCAGGTCCAGTTGACCGTTGGCGAAGGCCTCGTTGATCACCGGTCCTGCGCCCTTGAAGTAATTCCACTGGATCTTGATGCCTTGGTCGGCAAAGGCTTTCTCGAAGATCTGCTGGTCGCGCAACACATCCGTGATACCACCACCACTGTGCTGGCTCCCCGCGCTGAGGTCGGGTACGGCAATGCGGATTTCCTTGAGTTCGGCGGCCTGGACCCAACCGGCCAGGGCGGTACCCGCGAACAATGCAATCAAGCGTTTAAAGGGCAGTTTCATAAGCGCAGCTCCTGTGGGCGACGGTCGTCCGGGAGCAGAAAGTAGGCACAACCCACACAAAACTTTAAATACTATAAATGCACAATTTAATAGCTTTTAGAACTATAAGGCTTAAAACGCCGACCCTTGGGGCCTATGCATGAACAGCATTGAAAATATTCTCCGAATGCATTGGATGCGTGCCCGGCTGAGGCATTAAATGCATTTTCTTATCCCCCAATCATCTTGATTGCGTTTTTGTAAGATCAAAATCACATAACGCCATCGGCGACAACGGAGGTCCTCCATGGCCCGAATATCACTGTTGAGCCTGCCTCTGGCCGCTCCCCGTCATGATCGGGCGCACCGCTGGCCAAAACTGGGAGAACGGTTATTGCCCTGGCTGTTGCCCTTGGCACTGTTCGCGCTGTGGTGGCTGGCCAGCCACAATCACTGGATGAGCGAGCAGATTCTGCCACCACCCTCACTGGTGTGGAGCAGCGCTGTGGAATTGGCCGGTGGCGAGTTGTGGACTCACCTGGCAATCAGTGTTCAGCGCTTGTTCTGGGGACTCCTGGCGGGCATCGGCGCCGGGGCGTTGCTGGGTGCCCTGCTGGGGTTCAGCGCCCGTGTCGAGCGCGTGGTATTCCCCACGTTCAGCGCTTTGGCGCAAGTGCCAACACTGGCCTGGATCCCCCTGTTCATGGTGTTTTTCGGTATCGGCGAAACCTTGAAGCTGGTGGTGCTGGTGAAGGCAATCGTAGTGCCCGTCACCCTGCATGTACTGGTCGGCGTGCGTGATGCCCAGCCCCACCTGCGTGAAGCCGCCCGCGTGCTGCGCCTGCCCACTCACCTGCTGATTCGTCGGCTGATCCTGCCGGCCGCGCTCCCCGCGTTCATGGCCGGCGTACGCCTCGCGCTGGCCGCCGGCTGGACCTCATTGCTGGCCGTGGAGTTGTTGGCGTCCAGCGAAGGCATTGGTTACTTGATGGTATGGGCTCGCCAGTTGTTCATGCTCGATATCGTTTTCGTGTGCATCGTGGTGATCGGCGTGTTGGGCGTGGTGATGGATCGCGGCATCGGCTGGCTGGACCGCAAATGGGTGCACTGGCCCCATCCGGCGACGGCACAGATTCCTCAGGGCCCCCGCTATCAAGGCTGGCAACGCCTGCAGCCTTGGCTGTTGCCGCTGCTGTTGCTGGCGTTATGGCAACTGGCAACCCAGCAGGATTGGGTGGATGCGAACATTCTGGTCAGCCCATGGACAGTCCTGCACACCACCGTGACGGGCGTGCTGGATGGCAGCCTGTCCGGTGCCCTGGGCAAAAGCCTGGGCCGTACGCTGGGCGGCTTGATCCTCGGCACCAGCCTGGGGTTTGCCATGGGCCTGTGGCTGGGATTGTCGCGGCGCAGCGAGCGCGTACTCGGGCCGACGCTGTCTGCGCTGCGCCAGATTGCGATCTTCGCCTGGGTACCGTTGCTCACCGCGTGGTTCGGACTGGGCGAGTTGGCCAAGGGGGTGTTTATCGCCCTCGCCGCGTTCTTCCCGTTATTTATCGCCACCCAGCGCAGCGTATTGAACCTGTCACCCCAACTGCGCGAGGCGGCGCAGGTGCTGCGCCTGAACCTGTTCCAGCGCCTGCGCCGCCTGGTGTTGCCCGGCGCTGCGACGGGGATTTTCGCCGGCCTGCGCCTGAGCCTGATCTATGCCTGGCTGGGCACCATCGGCGCTGAGTATTTCATGCCCTCCAACGGCGGCATCGGCAGCCTGATGATCGGCGCTCAACAGTTGCTGCGCATGGACCTGATCATGAGCGGCATGCTCCTGGTCGGCCTCACTGGCGCCGCCCTCAACCTTATCGGCCAACGCATCGAAACCCGTGCTACCCGCTGGAGACACGCATGAACGCACCTATCGTCCGCTTCAACCATGTGGGCAAGAGCTTTGACGTCGACGGTGTCGAGCTGGAAGCCATCCGTGAATTCAACCTGGAGATTGCCGAAGACGAATTCGTCGCGATTGTCGGTTCCAGCGGGTGCGGCAAATCCACCCTGTTGCGCCTGCTGGTGGGCCTGGACACACAGTTCCGCGGCCAGATCGAGGTGGACGGCAAAGCCGTCAGTGGCATCGGCCGTGAGCGCGGCATTGTGTTCCAGGAACACCGCTTGTTTCCCTGGCTGACCGTGGAGCAAAACATTGGGCTGGGGCTGGTCAACGAACCATCAGGCGACGCCGAGCGCAGCCAACGGGTCCATGATTTTATCGAGCTGGTCGGCCTGGCCGACTTTACGCGTGCCTACCCCCATCAGCTCTCCGGCGGCATGGCGCAACGCGTGGCAATTGCCCGCGGCCTGGTGGCCAGCCCACGTATCCTGCTGCTGGACGAGCCATTCGGCGCCCTCGATGCGCTGACACGCCAGCAGATGCAGGATGAACTACTGGCGATTCGTGCCCGCGCCAGGATCACGACAGTGCTGGTGACCCACGACGTGGAAGAAGCGATCTTCCTCGCCGACCGCGTCGTGGTGATGGAGCCAAGGCCAGGCCGGATCAAACAAGTGGTGCAAGTCACCCTGCCCCATCCGCGCCAACGCAGCAGTTTCGAGTTCCATCAATTACGTGAGGAGCTGTTGCACGAACTGACCAACGATGACCATTACCAGCCCCCTGTGCGCGAACAGATCCGCAACCTGCCCCTGGCGTTTATTGCCTGCTGAATGAGGAGTGCCTTGATGCCGCAACGTCCCAATTTTCTCGTGATACTGGCCGATGACCTGGGCTTTTCCGACCTCGGCGCCTTTGGCGGGGAAATCGCCACACCACACCTGGACGCCCTGGCCCTGAACGGCCTGCGCCTGACCGACTTCCACACCGCGCCCACCTGCTCGCCGACCCGCTCGATGCTACTGACCGGCACCGACCACCATATCGCCGGCATTGGCACCATGGCCGAGGCCCTCACACCCGAGCTGATCGGCAAGCCCGGCTATGAGGGCTACCTGAACGATAAGGTCGTGGCCTTGCCGGAGCTGCTGCGCGAGGCCGGCTACCAAACCCTGATGAGCGGCAAATGGCACTTGGGCCTGACCGCCGAACTGGCGCCCCACGCGCGGGGTTTCGAACGCTCCTTCGCGCTGTTGCCCGGCGCGGCCAACCACTATGGCTTCGAACCGCCCTACGACGAGACGACGCCCGGCCTGCTCAAATCCACGCCTGCGCTGTATATCGAAGACGACATTTTCGTCGAGCGACTGCCTGAACATTTCTATTCATCCGACGCTTTTGGCGACAAGTTGCTGCAATACCTCAGGGAGCGCGACCAGGCGCGACCGTTCTTCGCTTACCTGCCATTCTCCGCCCCGCACTGGCCGTTGCAGGCTCCCGCCGAGATCGTCGACAAATACCGTGGCCGCTACGACGCCGGACCCGAGGTGCTGCGCCTGGAACGCCTGGAAAAGCTCAAGGCCCTGGGGCTGATCGACGCGGATGTCGAACCCCATCCACTGATCGGATTGAGTGCCCAATGGGCCGGCCTTACCGAGACACAGCGCCAAGTGTCGGCGCGGGCGATGGAAGTGTATGCGGCCATGGTCGAGCGCATGGACTGGAACATCGGCCGGGTGGTGGAGTACTTGCGCCAGCAGGGTCAACTGGATAACACGTTCATCGTGTTCATGTCCGACAACGGCGCTGAAGGTGCGCTGCTGGAAGCCTTCCCCAAGTTCGGCCCCGAGCTGCTGACCTACCTCAACCAGCACTACGACAACAGCCTGGAGAACATCGGGCGTGCCAACTCCTACGTCTGGTACGGCCCCTCGTGGGCTCAAGTGGCAACCGCCCCGTCACGGCTGTTCAAGGCATTTACCACCGAAGGCGGGATTCGGGTGCCGGCACTGATGCACTACCCTCGGCTGACGCTTGAAGGCCGGATCAGCCATGGGTTTGGCACAGTGATGGACATCACGCCGACGCTCCTGGACCTGGCCGGTGTGCGCCATCCGGGCCAACAATGGCGCGGCAAGCCGGTGGCGCCACTGCGGGGCAAGTCGTGGCTGGGCTTCCTGTCAGGTGAAACCGCCGAGGTGCACGATGAGCACACCGTCACCGGCTGGGAGCTGTTCGGGCGCCGGGCCATTCGCCAGGGCCGGTGGAAAGCCGTGTACATCCCAGGCCCGGTGGGCCCGGCGACATGGCAGCTCTATGACCTGGGCCAGGATCCCGGCGAGATCCACGACCTGGCCCAGCGTCACCCGGACAAACTGGCCACGCTTATCGACCATTGGCAGCAATACGTGGACGAAACCGGCGTAATACTCAGCGCATCACCGTTTCAGCCGGATTGAGCCCCGCGTTTGTGCGCGCTTGCGGCTCCAGCCGATTGGCCCGCGCAAACGTCCCGAAGTCATTGAAGCGCACGCCCATCTCAGCCATCACCTGGTGCGCCACCTTGGCGGTCATCTGGCGGATGTAAAACGGCTCCTTCACCACAAAATGGTGGATGCCATGGGTGCTGCCGAAGTTGAAGCAGAACGCCTGCAGAGGCCACATCCACCAGGGGTTCAACACTTGGGTCTGCTGGATCACATTGCCCAGTTCCACATCGCCGTAGTAGTGCATGTTGGAGCTGACAAAGTGCAGGCAAAAGGTACGCAGCACGTTGGGGCCGATGATCACCACGACAGCGATATCAATCACCTGCATCATCTGCACGGTGCCAGCTGACCACTCGATAGGCGCACCGAGCAGACTGGCAATGCCATTGGCGGCATGAAAGCCAAGGAACACATACCACGCGCCCCAATGCAGCAGTGCCAGCGGTGCGTACACCAGCAGCGAGCGCTTGAGAATCGTCAATTTGTGCGTCCAGGTCCTGGCCCGCAGGATGCGGATGAAGGCCGACATGACGTTATCGCCGACCATCAGCAACCGCGCAAAACCCCAGGGCTCGCCGTTGGTGATGGCGCGCTCTTCCATGTCGGTCTCGGTGCCGGACACCTTGTGATGGTTGAGGTGCAGGTGTCGGCGTACCCACGGGTTGATCGTACTGGGCCGCGCCAGCCACACCAGGCCCATCATCAGGTTGTGCGGCAGGCGCTGCTTGCGAAAGTACATGCTGTGGATCAGGTCGTGTTCCAGCTCGTGGGTCAGTGAAGCCAGGAACGCGTTGAGCAGCAGGCACACCCACCAGGCCATATGCCCGCTGATGTAGAGCGCTGCGCAGCCAATCATGCCCGCCAAGGCAAAGGCCAGGATGCCCGCGCCCAACGCGTCCTGATGCAGCAGCCAAGGGTGCTGCTGGCGCAGGCGCACGCCCTCGGCCAGCACCACTTCACGGATATGCGCCGAGCGCTGTTGTGCGTTCATCTGCTGGGGACTTGCAGAAGTACCGTCCATGCTTCCATCCTCTGGTTATTGATGGATGCATCCTGGCCCAAGCGGTCCGCCAGGGCATCAGCCACGCACGCCAACCTGTTGACCGCAAGCGCCAATCGCCATGACCGAACCCACCTCCCTCGCCAGCTGGACCCGCGCCCTGCGCAAGCAACTCGACGCCCTGGGCCTCGACAGCGCCGCGCTGTGCCTGGAAGCCGGGCTCGACCCGCGGCAGATGGACGATCCCAACGCGCGCTATCCGCTGTCAGCGACCACGCGTTTGTGGGAGCTGGCGGTGCAGGCCAGCGGCGACCCGGCGATTGGTCTGCGGGTGTCGCGGTTCGTCAGCCCCACCACGTTTCATGCGTTGGGGTATGCGCTGGTGGCCAGTGGCAGCTTGCGGGAAGTGTTCGAGCGCATCGTGCGGTATCACCAGGTGGTCAGCGATGCACTGGCCCTGGAGCTGAGCGGCGATGGCGAGCGCTACCGGTTCCGCTTGCTGCAACTACCGGGAAACCCAGCGCCAGCGTTCGAGGCCATCGATGCGTTTGCGGCGATCTATGTGCGCACTTGTCGCAATCGCCTGGGGCGCGAATACGCGCCGCTGGCGGTGTACCTGCGAAGGCCGGAACCGGCCGATCCCAAGCCATGGCATACGGTGTTTCGCGCGCCGGTGTTTTTCGGCGCTGAGGAAGACCGCCTGGAGTTCGCCGCCCAGGATTTCGACAGCCACCTGGACGACGCCAACCCCGAACTGGCCGAACACAACGAAACCGTGCTCAAGCGCACCCTCGCCCAACTGCAACCGCTGACCTGGGAACGCAAGGTCCGCCGGGTGATCGAAGCGCAGTTGCCCGACGGCGAACCCAGCGCCGAGCGGGTTGCGCAGGCGCTGCACCTGAGCCTGCGCAGCCTGCAACGCCATCTGGCGGATGAAGGCTGCCGGTTTGATGCGTTGCTCAATGAGTGCCGGGAGAATTTGGCGTTGCTGCATTTGCGGGATCCGCAATGCTCATTGGCGGAAATCAGTCATTTGCTGGGGTTTGCTGATACCAGCAGTTTCAACCGCGCGTTCAAGCGCTGGACGGGGATGACGCCGGGGCAGTTCAGGGATGGGTTGCGGTAGGTGGATTTGCGGTGTTCGTGATGGCCCCATCGCGGGCAAGCCCGGTTCCTACAGGGAATGCATTCCAAATGTGGGAGCTGGCTTGCCTGCGATGGCGGTGGTCCAGGTATTGAAGTTGCCGGATCAATCATCGCCCACGGTCACGCCGCAACAACTTCTTCACCCGCGCCACCAAGGCCTTGGCTTCAAACGGCTTGAGCAAGTAATCATCCTCATGCAGTTCCAACTCGCGCAGACGGTCCTCGATTCCTTCCGGGGTCGTCAAGAACAACACCGGCGTCTCGCCCTTCTTGCGAATCGACTGCTGCAACCTCCAGGCATTCAAACCCGGCAACATTACATCCAGGATCACCAAGTCATAGTCAGTGCTTTCCACAAACCGCTGAGCTGCCATGCCATTGGCTGCGACTTCTACTGCGAAGCCGGCCTCGCTCAAGCCCTGGGCCATAAGTTGCGCCAATTTCGGCTGGTCTTCCACTAACAACACCTGCATGCCTACCTCTTGGTTCATTACAAACCTGTAATCGAATTGTTCGGCTTTTGAGCGAGACCGCTGGCTAAGGTAACCGCCTGCTTTCTGGAGCCGTTCCCATGTACCGCAATACCTTGTTCTTGAGCTTCGCCATCAGCGCCAGCGTCCTGGCAGCACCACCGCTGCCGCGCCACGCCGACCTGGATTTGCACACCGCACGCCAACTGGCAGACGCCAGCCTGGCGCAGTGCACGGCGGCACTTACCGTACTCGACCGGGGCGGTAATCCATTGCTGAGCCTGCGGGCCGATGGCGTAGGTCCACACAACAGCATCGCCAGCCAACGCAAAGCGTACACGGCGTTGTCGACTAAAACCCCCACTCGGTTGTTTGCCGAGCGTGCGCGCAACAACCCAGAGGCCGCCAACCTTAACAGCTTGTCCGAATTGCTGTTGCTCGGGGGCGGCGTGCCGCTGTTCGCCGACACTGAACTGGTAGGCGCGCTTGGCATTGCCGGTGCCGGCGGTGCCGAGCAGGACGACGCGTGCGCGGTAAAGGCGGCCAATCAACTTGGCCTGACAATCACCCCTTGAGGAAACCTCAATGAAAACCCTGACTATGACCCTCGCCGCCCTCAGCCTGAGCGGCCTGAGCAGCCTGGCCCTGGCGGCCGGCAACCCGCTGAGCGTGCATGTGCTGAACCTGGAAAACGGTCTGCCGTCTGCCGGTGTCAACGTCACCCTGGAGCAACACGTAGGCGATCACTGGCAGTCGCTGTCCGAAGGTGTCACCAACCAGCAGGGGCGTATCGCCGAACTGTTCCCGGCCAACCAAGCCATGAAGCCGGGCGAGTATCGCGTGGTGTTCAAGACCGGTGACTACTACAAGAAAGCCAATCGCGAGACGTTTTTCCCGGAAGTCCCGGTAATATTCGAGGTCAAGCAGGCCGACCAGCACTACCACATCCCGCTGCTGCTGAGCCCTTACGGTTTTTCGACGTATCGCGGTTCCTAGCCAGCCCCCGCGGCCTGCCGCAAGCGCGGCAGGTCGAGCACTTCAATCGCGCCGTAACTCAGCTTGATGATCTCCTGCTGCTCTAACGCCTTAAGCAAACTGTTGGTGGTCTGGCGCGACAGGCTCAGCATCGCGGCCAGATCTTCCTGGGGCAGTTGCAGGACGCGACGGGAATGCTCTATCTCGCCGTACCCGCCGGCAATCATCAGCAGCCGGTGAGCGATACGTGTCGACGCCGGCATCAGGCTCATCTGTTCGATATTGATCAGCGACAGGCGCAACTTCTGGCTCATCAACAACGCCATGTCGCGCCAATACACCGGGCTTTGGTCAAGAATCTCGAGCATCGCCGATTGCGGTACCTGCAACAGCGTGCACGGCCCAACCGACAAGGCGTCGTGGGTACGTGGCAAACCATCGAACAGGCAGATCTCGCCGAACCAGTAAGGCGTTTCAACCAGGCTCAGAATAGCTTCCTTGCCCTGCGCATTGACCGCGCTGACCCGCACCGCCCCCTCCAATACCGCATACACCCCACAGGGCGGATCACCGCGCCGGAACAGGTACTGCCCCGCCGTCAGCTGACGCAGCCGAGCCGCCGCCAGCAAACTATCCTGTAGCGGTACAGGCAGGTGGCTGAACCACTGGCCGGTGGCCAATCGGGCATGCCAGGTTGCCGCAATCATGAGAACTCCAGAGATTGTCGCCCAGTTGACAGTCAGTCGCTGGCTGACGGGAGATGATCAAACATCCTACAGGAGGAATAACAATGAAAAGCCTCATCGACCACCTCAGTCAATATGCCGCGTACCACCGCGACCCGCGCAATATCGCCAGCCACTTTGTCGGCATTCCACTGATTGTGGTGGCAGTGGCCGTGCTGTTGTCACGCCCCGAATGGGCCGTCGCTGGCCTATGGATCTCACCCGCCGTTCTTCTCGCGCTGTTCTCTGCGTGGTTTTACCTGCGCCTGGAATTGGCCCTGGGCGTGTTGATGACCGTGCTGATGGGCCTGTCGTTATGGGCCGGGCACGTGCTGGCGGCGCAGAGCACGCTGGTGTGGCTCAGCAGCGGCATTGGCCTGTTCGTGGTGGGTTGGGTGATTCAGTTTGTCGGGCATTACTACGAAGGACGCAAGCCGGCGTTTGTGGATGACGTCTCGGGATTGATCGTGGGGCCATTGTTCGTGGTGGCCGAACTGGCATTCCTGTTGGGGTTGCGGCATGACCTCAAGCAGCAGATCGAGGAGCGCTCGGGGCCGGTGGTTCGACGCGATCTGAAGCCGAGAGAGGCCTAAATGTGGGAGGGGGCTTGCCCCCGATGGCGGTGTTTCAGTGACATGTTTATCAACTGACCCACTGCTATCGGGGGCAAGTCGAATCGTCGCACCGCCCCTCCCACATTGGCACCGTTTCACAGTGCGGGGTTATCAGGCTTTCTGCCAGACCTTGGGCTTGAAGAACAGCGTCTCGCCCCGCGCCAGGCCAGTCAGGCTGTCGTGGTCTTTCACCACTTCCGCTTCGATCAGCTCGCTCTGGCCTTCCACCTTCAACGTCACACGGGTGGTAGCGCCGAGCGGACGGATATCCCGCACTTCAGCAGCATGGTGGTCTTCCAGCTCATGCCGCGACAACGACACTTCGTGGGGACGGAACAGCACGTGTTTGTCTTCACCCAGGTGCAGGCGGTTCGAATCACCCAGGAAGTGATAAACGAAATCGCTCGCCGGGTTTTCGTAGACGTCACCCGGTGAGCCGATCTGCTCGATCACACCCTTGTTCATCACCACGATGCGGTCGGCGACTTCCATGGCCTCTTCCTGGTCGTGGGTCACGAACACCGACGTCAGGTTGATGTCTTCGTGCAGACGCGCCAGCCAGCGACGCAGCTCTTTACGCACCTTGGCGTCGAGGGCGCCGAAGGGTTCATCCAGCAGCAATACTTTCGGCTCCACCGCCAGGGCGCGGGCCAGGGCGATACGTTGGCGCTGGCCACCGGAGAGCTGCTCCGGGTAGCGGTCCGACAACCAATCCAGTTGCACCATGTTCAGCAATTCGTGGACCTTGACCGCGATCTGGCTTTCGCTCGGGCGCTGGTTCTTCGGCTTCATGCGCAGGCCGAACGCCACGTTGTCGAACACGGTCATGTGACGGAACAACGCATAGTGCTGGAACACGAAGCCGACGTTGCGATCGCGCACGTCGTGGCCGGAGACGTCTTCACCGTGAAACACGATGCTGCCGTCATCCGGGGTTTCCAGGCCGGCGATGATGCGCAGCAAGGTGGTCTTGCCGCAGCCGGACGGGCCGAGCAAGGCCACCAGCTCGCCACTCTGGATGTCCAGGTTGATGCTGTTCAGGGCCTTGAAGGCATTGAAGTTCTTGCTGACATTACGGACTTCGATCGACATGACTTATTCCTCAGCCGCACCGGCGCGCAGGCGGTTAATACGGTTCTCGCTCCACTGCTTGAGCAGCAGGATGAAGAGCGCCAGGATCAGCAGCAGACTCGCCACCGCAAACGCGGCAACGTGGTTGTATTCGTTGTAGAGAATCTCGACGTGCAGCGGCAGGGTGTTGGTCACGCCGCGAATGTGGCCGGACACCACCGACACCGCGCCGAACTCTCCCATGGCCCGTGCGGTACACAGCACCACGCCGTAGATCAGGCCCCATTTGATATTCGGCACGGTCACATGCCAGAACATCTGCCAGCCATTGGCACCGAGCAGGCGCGCGGCCTCTTCTTCCTGGGTGCCCTGCTCCTGCATCAGCGGGATCAGTTCACGGGCCACGAAAGGCACGGTGACGAAGATGGTCGCCAGCACGATGCCGGGCAAGGCGAACACGATCTGGATGTCGTGGTCCTGCAACCACGGGCCAAAGAAGCCCTGGGCGCCGAACATCAACACATAGACCAGGCCGGCGATCACCGGCGATACCGAGAACGGCAGGTCGATCAGCGTCACCAGGATGCTTTTGCCACGGAACGAGTACTTGCTCACGCACCACGCGGCGCTGACGCCGAACACCAGGTTGAGCGGCACCGAGATCACCACGGCGATCACCGTGAGTTTCAACGCCGACAGCGCGTCCGGTTCGAGGATCGCGGTGAAGAATGCGCCGAGGCCGTTCTTCAGGCCCTGGGTCACCACGATAAACAGCGGCAACAACAGGAACAGGGCGAACACCAGCCAGCCAAGGCCGATCAGGATGCGTCGCGACGCGGCGCTGCCACGGCGGGCAGCGTTGGCCGAGGACGCGGCGGAAATAGACGATTGGGACATGTTCCGCGCCTCCTTATGGACGTTCGATGCGCCGCTGCAACAGGTTGATCAGCAGCAGCAGGACAAAGGAAACCACCAGCATCAATACGCCAATGGATGTGGCGCCGCGGTAGTCGTACTGGTCGAGCTTGACCATGATCAGCAACGGCAGGATCTCGGTTTTCATCGGCATGTTGCCGGCAATGAAAATCACCGAACCGTACTCACCGACACCACGGGCGAACGCCAACGCGAAACCGGTCAACCAGGCGGGCAGGAGCGCCGGCACCAGGATGTGACGGAACACCTGCAACGGCTTGGCGCCCAGGCAGGCGGCGGCTTCTTCTACTTCCCGGGGGATATCGGCCAACACCGGCTGTACCGTGCGCACCACGAACGGCAGGGTGACGAAGGTCAGCGCCAGGGTGATACCCAGCGGGGTGTAGGCGATCTTGAAGCCCAGGTCGGCGGCGAACTGACCAACCAGGCCGGTAGGCGTGTACAGCGCGGTCAGTGCGATGCCGGCAACAGCGGTGGGCAACGCGAACGGCAAGTCGATCATCGCATCGATGACCTTGCGGCCGAGGAAGGTGTAGCGCACCAGCACCCAGGCCAGCAGCGTGCCGATCACGCCATTGATCAACGCTGCGTACAGTGCGGTGCTGAAGCTCAGTTGCAACGCCGCCAGCACACGCGGTGCGGAGATGATGTTCCAGAACTGATCCCAGGTGAGTTGAGCGGCGTGTACAAACATCGCCGCCAGGGGGATGAGTACGATCAGGCTGAGGTACACCACGGTGTAGCCCAGCGTCAGCCCGAAGCCGGGTATGACGGGGGAGATACGACGCGACATAAGAGTCCTTGGTCAAAGGGTAGAAACCACTGTAGGAGCGCGCTTTTCTGTGGGAGCCGGGCTTGCCCGCGATGCAGGCACCACGGTGTATCAGTCACACCGCAGTGATGCTATCGCAGGCAAGCCAGCTCCCACAGAAAAGCGAGCCCCTACAGGTATTTTGGCTTACTGCGCCGTGTAGATCTGGTCGAACACGCCACCGTCGTTGAAGAATTTCGGTTGGGCAGTTTTCCAGCCGCCGAAGTCTTTGTCGATAGTCACCAGGTCCAGTTTCGGGAACTGCTGGGCGTATTTGGCGGCCACTTTTGCATCGCGTGGGCGGTAGAAGTTCTTCGCCGCAATCTCCTGGCCGGCCGGGCTGTACAGGTGTTTCAGGTATTCAGTGGCGATTTCGGTGTTGCCCTTTTTCTCGGCGTTCTTGTCGACCACGGCAACCGGTGGTTCGGCGAGGATGGACAGGGACGGCACGACGATGTCGAACTTGTCGGCGCCACCGTCTTCCTTCAGTGCCAGGAACGCCTCGTTTTCCCAGGCCAGCAACACGTCACCCTGACCGTTGTTGACGAAGGTGATGGTCGAGCCGCGAGCACCGGTGTCCAGCACCGGCACGTGCTTGAACAGCTCCTTCACGTATTCCTGGGCCTTGGCTTCGCTGCCGCCGGCCTTGAGGCCATAGGCCCAGGCGGCGAGGAAGTTCCAACGGGCGCCGCCGGAGGTTTTCGGGTTCGGGGTGATCACGGACACGTCTTTCTTGATCAAGTCGCCCCAATCCTTGATGCCTTTTGGGTTGCCCTTGCGCACCAGGAACACGATGGTCGAGGTGTACGGGGTGCTCGCGTCCGGCAGGCGGGTTTGCCAGTTTTCCGGGAGGGTCTTGCCCAGCTTGGCGATTTCGTCGATATCACCGGCCAGCGCCAGGGTGACCACGTCGGCGCGCAGGCCATCGATCACGGCACGGCCCTGCTTGCCCGAACCACCGTGGGATTGCTGGATCTTGACGTTGTCACCCGGGTGGGCCTGTTTCCAGTAGTTGGTGAACTCAGCGTTGTAGTCCTGGTACAGCTCACGAGTAGGGTCGTACGAGACGTTGAGCAACTCGTAGTCCTTGGCAACCGCTGAACCTGCAAACACGGCGCTGGCCAGGGCGGCCAGGGCGTAACGGCGAATCGACGACATAGAAGCTCCTGAAATTCTTTGGGTGTTGGCTTTTTTTATAGTTGCGGGTCTATCGCCGTTCTTGCTCAGCTCGGTTTGTTACCCGGGTTCTGCAGGCGGAATTTTTCCTTGCGTTCAATCTGTACCACTTGGGCGTTGTGCACGGTGATTTCCACTGCGCCAAACCGCAGATCGCGCAAGGCGCTCTGGATCTCACGCAAAATGGCTGCTTCGTCCTGGCCGTCGACGCTACGTAGAGATGCGCTCATGGTCTCGCTCCTGAAATGAATAGTGCCTGGCAGTGGCGGCACTGCTTGCGGCGTGAGGGCGATAGTAGATAAGCGCGGATATTCTTAAAAATACTATTTAAGAATGTTTATATAACCAGAAAGAATTTTCTGGTGGGACGTGGGGTTGCGTGCGGGTTTGGTGCCCAAGTACGTAAATAAAGCCTAGAGAAGATCCAAATGTGGGAGCGGGCTTGCCCGCGAAAGCGGTGTGTCAGCTAAAAATGTGTTAACTGATGCACCGCATTCGCGGGCAAGCCCGCTCCCACCTTTTGACTGCATTTCAGGTCAGGATTGGGGGGGCTCGGTGCCAATCAATTTCGTGGGCCGGCACCGGCCGGCCAAACCAATACCCCTGCCCCATATCGCACTGCTGATCCAGCAGAAACCGCGCCTGTTCAACCTGCTCGATTCCCTCTGCATGCACTTGCATGCCCATGCTTTTCGCCAGGGCGATTACCACGCGCACGATCGCTGCATCGTCCTCGTCCCACGGCAAACCGGCAACGAAGCCCTGATCGATCTTGAGCTTCTGCACCGGCAGGCGCTTGAGGCGCAACAGCGAGGAATAACCGGTCCCAAAATCATCGATTGCCAGGCGCAAACCCAGCTCGCGCAGGCGATGCAGTTGTTCCAGGGCCATTTCAGGGTCATCCATCACCGCGCTTTCGGTGACTTCCAGTTCCAGGCAGGCGGGATCCAGACCCGTGTCGTGCAGCACCTGTGCGACCTGCTCGTACAACTCGCGCCGGGCAAACAGGCGGCTGGAGACATTGATGGCGATAAAACTCAGCGGCACCTCATCGGCCAGCCATTGGCACATCTGCCGACAGGCCTGGTCCATGACCCAGGCGTCGATATCGGCAATCAACCCGGTGCGCTCGGCAATCGGGATGAACTCGCCCGGCGGCACCAGACCGCGCTCCGGGTGCTGCCAGCGCACCAGCGCTTCGACGCCGATCAGGCGGCTGCCCTGCAGGTCGTGCACCGGCTGGTAGTAGACGCACAGCTCCTGCTGTTCAAGGGCACGGCGCAGCTCACTGGCGATCTCCACCCGGTTCTGCGCATGGGCGGTCAGTTCTTCGGTGTACAAGGCATAGCTTTCGCGGCCGGCACTCTTGGCCTTGAACAGCGCGGAATCGGCGTTGCGCAACAGCTGTTCGGCGCTCAGGGCGTCGTTGGGGAACAGGCTGATGCCAATGCTGGCGCTGATAAACAGCTGATGGCCGTCGAAGATGAACGGTTGCTTCATCGCATCCAGCATGCGTTGCGCCAAACTGGCCGCTTGCGCCACCTGTGGACAACTTTCCACCAGCACGGCGAACTCATCCCCACCCAGCCGCGCCAGGGTCACGCCTGGGCCGAACAGCGCCTTGAGCCGTTCGCCGACCAGCTTGAGCAACTGGTCGCCAATGTTATGGCCCAGGCTGTCATTGATGATCTTGAAGTGGTCCAGGTCCAGCAACAGCAAGGCGCAACCACGCTTGTGGATTTGTGCCGAAGCCAGCGCCTGTTCGGCACGGTCGGTGAACAGCAGGCGGTTGGGCAGGTCGGTCAGCGGGTCGTGATGGGCGAGGTGAGCCAACTCGTGCTCGGAGTCCTTGATGGCGCTGATATCGGAAAATACCGCGACATAATGGCTGACGTGGCCCTGGTCATCGTGGATCACACGAATGGTTTGCCACTGGGGGTAAATTTCGCCGCTTTTGCGCCGGTTCCAGATTTCACCGCTCCATTCGCCGGTGCGCTCCAGGCTCTGGAACATCTGCTGGTAGAAATGCGACGAATGGCGCCCGGACTTGAACAGGCTGGGCTGCTGGCCCATGACGTCTTCGCGGCTGTAGCCGGTGATCGCCATGAAGGCCCGGTTCACATGCACGATCAGCCCCTGCGCGTCGGTGACCAGCACGCCTTCGCGGGTGCAGTCGAACACGGCGGCGGCCTGGCGCAGGCGTTCGCGGTTTTCCTTCAACGGTTGCTGAAGCTGGCTGGCACGCGCAAATCGGGCGCACATCAGGTAAATCGCCAAGGCGCTGAAGGCCACCCACACATAGCCACGCACTTGCAGCCAGCGTCCCAACTCCCACGGTTCATCGAGAAAGCTGATCAATAAGTGGTTGCTGAGCTGGAGCCACGCGATGGAAACCAGCAGGTATACCAGCCCCACACGCAGGGCACCTCGGTATGAAAACGGCATATGTTCAGTAATCCTTACCAAAAAAACAGAATCGCCCTACAAAGGCTGCGGATTATAGAATAAGAAACATCCAGTCACTCCTATCTGAAAGGGCGGCTGGTTTTCTCTGTAGGCTTAGTGATAATGCGTGAGCTGTTCTTTTCTTTATCTGAGGGCCATACAGCCTATGTGGTACAACGGTTTTCTTGACCTGTCAGCCTGGCAACTGGTGGCAGTCACGCTGTTGATGACCCACGTGACCATTGTTGGGGTCACGGTCTATCTGCACCGTTATTCAGCCCATCGCTCCCTGGAGCTCAATGCCGGCCTGAAACATTTCTTCCGCTTCTGGCTGTGGCTGACCACGGCGCAGAACACCCGCGAGTGGACTGCCATCCACCGCAAGCACCACGCCAAATGCGAAACCGTCGACGACCCGCACAGCCCGGTCATCAAGGGCCTGTCCACCGTGTTGCGCAAAGGCGCCGAGCTGTACCGCGCCGAGGCCGAAAACCCAGAGACCCTGCGTATCTACGGCAAGAACTGCCCGGACGACTGGATCGAACGCAGGCTCTACACCCCCTACCCGCTGCTGGGCGTGGCGATCATGGGGGTGATCGACCTGCTGCTGTTCGGCACCATCGGCATCACCATCTGGGCGATCCAGATGATGTGGATTCCCTTCTGGGCCGCCGGCGTGATCAACGGCCTGGGGCATGCCGTGGGCTATCGCAACTTCGAATGCCGTGACGCGGCCACCAACCTGGTGCCGTGGGGCATCATCGTCGGCGGCGAGGAGCTGCATAACAATCACCATACCTACCCCAACTCCGCCAAACTGTCGGTGAAGAAGTGGGAGTTCGACCTGGGCTGGGCGTGGATCAAGGTGTTCAGCTTCCTGCGCCTGGCCAAGGTGCAGCGTGTCGCCCCCATCGCACACCGCGTGGAAGGCAAGGGCCATCTGGACATGGATACCGCCATGGCGATCCTCAACAATCGTTTCCAGATCATGGCCCAGTACCGCAAGTTGGTGATCGGCCCGCTGGTCAAGCAGGAGCTGGAAAAGGTCGATCACTCGGTGCGCCATCAATTCCACCGCGCCAAGCGCCTGCTGTCGCGGGAAACCAGCTTGCTGGATGACCGCCATCACGTGCGCATCCAGAGCATGCTTGAACACAGCCATGCACTGAAAGTGATCTACGAAAAGCGCCTGGCGCTGCAGCAGATCTGGCTCAAGACCAGCTCCAATGGCCACGATATGCTGGCGGCCATCAAGGAATGGGTGCATGAAGCCGAGGCCAGCGGCATCCAGTCCCTGCGGGATTTTGCGCACCAATTGAAGACTTATTCGCTGCGTCCTGCGGCAGTCTGATGCTGCGGTGGGAGGGCTTGCCCTCCCACCTATCGGCTTTTTGGCGTCATTTACCGGGCACCGGCAATCGGTCCTGTTGACGGAACTTCACTGCAATTCGCCTCTCTCAATGAACACTTCGCCATCATGGTGGCCCCTTGTAGTGACCGCTGCTCCTGTTTGCGGCGCGCCCAGAGAGAGTTGTGCCGATGGTTCACGAAAAGTCCTCCTTAATCGACGCGCCTGCAGCTGAGCATCCCCGCCCAGCGGCGGCGGCGACCCTGCTGGCGCTGGTGCATGCCCAGGGCGAAGTCGAGCGACTGAGCGAACGTGAGCAATTGCTGAGCTCAATGCTGGTCAGCGTGAATGCTGTGCTGTGGGCCATCGATTGGGAAACCCGCCGCGTGCTGTATGTGAGCCCCGCCTACGAACGCGTCTTCGGGCGCTCTGCCGGCCTGCTGCTGGCCGACCACCGGGAGTGGCGCAACAGTATCCACCCCGAAGACCTCGACTACGCCGAATACAGCCTGGCCCGCGTGCTGGAACAGGGCGCCGTGGAAGACCGCGAGTACCGCATCATCACCGCCGACGGGCAGATTCGCTGGTTGAGCGACAAGTGCTACATCAACCAGCAGGTCGAGCCCGGCGAGCCACTGATCGTGGTGGGCATGGCCGAAGACATCACCGAAAAGAAACAGATGGAGCTGGAGCTGCACCGCCTCGCCACCACCGACGTGCTGACCCAGAGCAGCAACCGCCGGCACTTCTTCGAATGCGCCAACCAGGCCTTCGACAGTGCCTGCGCACAAGGTGCCCCGCTGGCCTTTTTGCTGCTGGATATCGATGACTTCAAGGACATCAACGACAGCTACGGCCACCTGGAGGGCGACCAGGTACTGCGGCGTATCGCCGAGAGCGGTCGAGGGGTGCTGCGCCGTGGCGACCTGTTCGGACGCATCGGTGGCGAAGAGTTCGCCGCCGTACTGCCTGGCTGTGCGCCGGAGATGGCGTTGCAGGTGGCCGAGCGCCTGGGCCGGGAGATCCAGGAGCTGAGCTTCAGCTACGAAGGCCAGGCTTTCAGCGTGACCATCAGCCAGGGCCTTGCCAGCCTCACCGAGCGCGACTCGACCCTGGACAGTCTGTTCGCCCGTGCCGATGCGGCCATGTACGAGGCCAAGCGCCTGGGCAAGAACCGTGTGATCGCGGGCTAGGAGTCGACACTGCTCAAATGTGGGAGGGGGCTTGCCCCCGATAGCAGGGGGTCAGCCAGCACATGGGTGACTGATACACTGCCATCGGAGGCAAGCCTCCTCCCACATTAGGATTTGCGTACTCGAGTCAGCTCCGAAAAGCCCAGCTTGAGCAATCGCGCCGTCTTGCCCGCCGCCAGCTCTTCCAAACCTTCATGTTCAGTCAAACGCGCCATCTGCGCCGCCAGATTCACCACCAGCGCATCCCGCGCATACACACCGCCCTCAAGCGAGTAGATCGCCGCAATCAACTGGCGCAGCTCCAGCGGCAAACGCCAACGCGCGCGCAGTGCCGAGCCGTAGGCGGCGCCAAAGGTGTAGAGGGATTCGCCAATCGCTTCGTCATCCAGCTCGCCGCCACCCTGGCGCCAGTCCTCCAGGCAGCGTAACAGCGCAAGGTCGCCCAGCCGATGGAGGATACCCGCGCTGTAGCAGCGCTCGTGATCCAGCTCCAGCATGCGGGCCAGGCGCAGGGCGTAGTCAGCGGTGTCCTGGGATAATTGCCAGTGCCGCTCGGCGTAGGCGACCAGCGCCGGGTCGCTCAGTACCACGTTGTGCTTGAGCGCCAGCCCGAGGATCAGGTTCATGCTTTGCCCCGGCACCAGCTTGTGCAGGGCGCCGGGCAGGGTCTGTACCGGTGCGCCGTGATGGCCTGCACTGTTGGCAGCGGCGATGAGCACGGCAGTGATTTGCGGGTCCATGCGCACCTGGTCTTCCAGATGCTTGAGGTCAAGGCTTTCCGGCCCGAGGCTGTGTTGCACGGCGGCTTTCACATCGACCCGCAAGGGCGCGCCATCGCACACTTCGCGGCGCCGCTCGAGGAACACTGGCAAGGTCATGCCGGGCGCCAGCGGTGGGATCTCGCAGTACACCGTTTCGCCTTCGTTGAGCAGCAGGTCCTGCAGGCGCTGGGTCAGGCCTTCCATGTTCAAGGGTTTGGTCAGGTACGCCGTGGGCGCCAGGGGCAAGGCTTCGCGCACGCTGGCGCTGTCATTGCGACTGCTCAGCAGAATGAACGGCAGAAGCGGCGAGCGGCGCTTATGGCGCACACTGCGCAGCAGGCTCAGGCCATCGATGCCGGGCAACTCCCAATCGGCCAGGATCAGGTCATAGGCCTTATCTCGCAGCAGGGTCGCCGCTTGATGCCCGTGCGCACACACATCCAGCCGCGCATCGCAGCGCACATTCAACAGCACTTGCTTGAGCAGGTCCCGCGACCAAGGGTCCGCCTCGGCAATCAACACGCGGGGTACAGCGGGTAAATCAACAGCAGTCATCCAGCACGCTCCATCGGCAATGCTTGCAACCTTAGTCAATGGAGCCGCCTACGTACAATGAACACGACCTGAATGTGCGGCAATGGGCGTAAAAAAACCCGCCGGAGCGGGTTTTTTTCTGTCGAACAGGTCAACTTTCTCTTACAGCTCGGAGAAGCACTCTTCGATGATCGCCAGGCCTTTGTCCAACTGTTCGTCCGGCGAAGTCAGCGGGACCAGTACGCGCAACACGTTGCCGTAGGTGCCGCAGCTCAGCAGGATCAGACCCTTGTCACGCGCCTTGGCCACCACGGAAGCAACAGCCGCCGCATTTGGCTTGTGGGTGTCGCCGTCATCGAACAGCTCGACCGCGATCATCGCGCCCAGGGCACGTACTTCGCCGATCACCGGATACTTGGCCTGGATGGCTTTGAGACCGGTCACCAGACGCTCGCCAACTGCCTTGCAGCGGTCCAGCAGGTGCTCTTCTTCGAACACTTCCATCACCGCCAGCGCAGCTGCGCAAGCGATCGGGCTACCGGCGTAGGTGCCGCCCAGGCCGCCTGGCGCGATGGCGTCCATGTATTCAGCCTTGCCGCACACACCGGCCAGCGGGAAACCGCCGGCGATGGATTTGGCAAAGGTGGTCAGGTCGGCGGCAACGCCCATCTGTTCCATGGCGAAGAAGGTACCGGTACGGCCGGCGCCGGTTTGCACTTCGTCGGCGATCAGCAGGATGCCGTGCTTGTCGCACAGTTCGCGCAGGCGCTTCATGAAGGATTTCGGCGCGACGTAGAAACCGCCTTCGCCCTGCACCGGCTCGATGATGATGGCAGCGATATCACGCGGCTCGGCATCGTTCTTGAAGATGCGTTCGATGCTCGCGATGGCGTCGTCGTCGCTCACACCATGCAATTCGTTCGGGAACAGCGCGCGGAACACGCCGCCTGGCATCAGGCCCATGCCGGCCGAGTAAGGCACGACTTTACCGGTGAGACCCAGGGTCATCATGGTGCGGCCGTGGTAGGCGCCGGTGAAGGCGATCACGCCGGCACGGCCCGTGGCGGCGCGGGCGATTTTCACGGCGTTTTCCACGGCTTCGGAACCGGTGGTGACCAGCAGGGTTTTCTTGGCGAAATCGCCTGGGACCTTGGCGTTCACTTTCTCGCACAGTTCCACGTAAGGCTCATAGGCCAATACCTGGAAGCAGGTGTGAGTCAGCTTGTTCAGCTGCTCGGTCACAGCGGCGATGATCTTCGGGTGCACGTGGCCGGTGTTCAGCACGGCGATGCCGCCGGCGAAATCGATGAACTCGCGACCTTCAACGTCGGTCACGGTGGCGTTCTTCGCGGATTCGGCGAAGATCGGGTGAATCTGGCCAACACCGCGCGGTACAGCGGCTTCGCGGCGTTTCATCAGGGATGCGTTGGTCTTGCTCATAAAGTCCTCATTCGCCACTCATCGGGTGGCGTGGTCCAAGGAATACGTGGCGGGGAGGCAACTACGGCAGCATGCGATGATCGACTGCCACAGCTTTCCCGGCCACTACGAATTACGCGGTGAAACACGCAAAGGGTCAGCGCTCTCGTGCCCTTTGCGTTTGCTGCAAGCTCTTGCCGGGTCAGATGCCCAGGCAGAGGTATTTGATTTCCAGGTAATCCTCGATCCCGTACTTGGAACCTTCACGGCCCAGGCCCGAGGCCTTGATGCCGCCGAACGGCGCCACTTCGTTGGAGATCAACCCGGTATTGACGCCGACCATGCCGTACTCCAGCGCCTCAGCCACACGGAACACACGGCCCAGATCGCGGGCATAGAAGTAGGACGCCAGGCCGAACTCGGTGTCGTTGGACATCGCGATTACTTCGGCTTCGTCTTTGAAGCGGAACAGCGGCGCCAGTGGGCCGAAGGTTTCTTCCTTCGCCACAGCAGCGTTTTTCGGCACGTCAACCAGAATGGTCGGCTCGAAGAAGTTACCTTCCATCACTTTGCCACCGGCCAGCAGCTTGGCGCCTTTGCTCAGGGCGTCAGCGATGTGTTCCTGCACCTTGGCCACGGCTTTCTCGTCGATCAGCGGGCCAGTGGTGGTGCCTTCTTCCAGACCGTTACCGATCTTCAATTTGGCCACCGCCACTTTCAGCTTCTCGGCGAACGCGTCGTACACCGAGTCCTGGATGTACAGGCGGTTGGCGCAGACGCAGGTCTGGCCGTTGTTGCGGTACTTGGAGATGATCGCGCCTTCGACGGCCTTATCCAGATCGGCGTCGTCGAACACGATGAACGGGGCGTTACCGCCCAATTCCAGGGAAACTTTCTTGATGTCCTTGGCGCATTCGGCCATCAACTGGCGACCGATTTCGGTCGAGCCGGTGAAGGACAATTTACGCACGATCGGGTTGCTGGTCAGCTCACCGCCGATGTCGCCGGCACTGCCGGTGACCACGCTCAACACGCCTTTCGGGATACCGGCACGGTGCGCCAGTTCAACCAGGGCCAGGGCCGAGAACGGGGTTTGCGAAGCAGGCTTGATCACCATGGTGCAACCGGCGGCCAGGGCCGGGCCGGCTTTACGGGTGATCATCGCGGCCGGGAAGTTCCACGGGGTGATCGCGGCGGTCACGCCGATCGGCTGCTTGATCACGATCAGGCGCTTGTCCGGCTGGTGGCCCGGGATCACATCGCCGTAGATGCGCTTGGCTTCTTCGGCGAACCACTCGATAAAGGAGGCGGCGTAGACGATTTCACCCTTGGCTTCGGCCAGTGGCTTGCCTTGCTCGAGGGTCATCAGGCGACCGAGGTCTTCCTGGTTTTCGATCAGCAGTTCGAACCAACGACGCAGCTTGTTCGCGCGCTCCTTGGCGGTCAGTGCACGCCAGGCCGGCAGGGCCTTGTCGGCGGCTTCGATGGCGCGGCGGGTTTCAGCGGCGCCCATCTTCGGCACGGTGCCAAGAATCTCGCCCGTGGCCGGGTTGTTGACCTTGATGGTCTGACCGTTGTCCGCATCGACCCAAGCGCCATCGATAAAGGCTTGCTGGCGGAACAACTGGGTATCTTTGAGCTGCATGTCGGGTTTCCTTAACAGCACCGCGCGCACGCGGAGCGAATTAGAGTTGTTGAAAGGCGCCTTGTGGGCTGCCGTCAGGGAAATCAGCCCCAGCACGCGGGATAGGTGAATAGCGCGCGGGAGACAGAGCGTTTGAAATCTCAAACGAATCCTAGGATCAATGGGGGTACAGGGCAATAGTCTGTTCGAAAAAAAGAACGAAAACGGCGCTTTTAGTCGATCTTTCTGATCAACGTCGTTGGGCCGGATTCTGCCCTTCTGATGGGTGGCGCCCGGCCTAGGGCCTTTATGCAGCGAATTCCTACGCTTGAACGCCCAAAGACCAGCATGGACGCCCAAGGTCGACATGGGTATGATGTCGCCCGCACAAGCATCCGTAGCTCAGCTGGATAGAGTACTGCCCTCCGAAGGCAGGGGTCGTGGGTTCGAATCCCGCCGGGTGCACCAGATACAATGAGAAAGCCCCAGGTCGAAAGGCCTGGGGCTTTTTTGTGGGCGTGGGGCAAAGACCGCATCGCCCGCCCTTCGCTTCAAACCCGGGCAGGCGACACAATGATTTTCACATTATGTTCTTTGTTTTTGACCAGTTCCTCGAAGCCCTGCCCCACGATCTGCTCCAACTGAATGCGCCCTGTCACCAGTGGCGTGATGTCCAGCCGCCCGTCCGCGATAAATGCGATCACGTCAGCGAACTCTCCGTTGTAGGCCAGCGCGCCCATTACCTGTTTTTCCGTGGCCACCAACTCGAAGAAGTTGAATTCGCTGGGCTCCTCGAAGATGCCCACCAGTACGCACTTGCCGGCCTTGCGGATCAGGTCGATGGCCAGTTTGGCGGTGTGTTTGTTACCGATGCATTCGAAACTGACATCCGCCCCGAGCCCGCCGGTCAGGCGGCGGACTTCGGCCAGGGCATCGCATTGATTGGGATCGAGCACGTGGGTCGCTCCCACTTCCAGCGCCTTGGCCTTGCGTGCTCCGGACATCTCCAGCGCGATCACCTGAGCAGCACCGGCGGCCTTGGCGCACATGATGGTGCACAGGCCAATGGTGCCCGCGCCGACCACCACCACGTTTTGCCCCAGCAGGCTTCCGGCTTTTTTCACCGCGTGCATGCCTACTGCCAGAGGTTCGATCAGTGCCCCGGCTTCAGCCGGAAAGTTCGCCGGCAACTTGTACAACAGGTTGGCGGGCACGTTGACCCATTCGGCAAAGGCACCGTTGTTCATCAGCCCGGTGAAGGCCAGGTTTTCGCAAATGTTGTACAGCCCGTGGGTGCAGTAGTAGCACGTGCCGCAATGCTGGCAGGCATCGGCTGCCACCGACTCGCCCACGCTGAAGCCCTGCACCCCGGCACCGAGCTCGACGATTTCGCCACAAAACTCATGACCGAGAATGCACTGGCCCTTAATGCCGGTCAGCGGGTGCGGCGCATCAACCGGTATGAACACCGGACCGGCCACGTACTCGTGCAGATCGGACCCGCAAATGCCGCACCATTGCACTCGGATCTGCACCCAACCCGCAGGGGGCGAAACGGGCAGCGGCACATCTTCGACGCGGATATCGTTACGGCCGTGCCATACAGCGGCACGCATGCTGCGTTGCGAATTGCTCGAGAGGCTCATGGCGCTTTTCTCCTTGAAGCGGATGGCACTGGCGTGCCGGGCGGTTTACCAGTGCCAGAGCAAGGCCAGTGCCAGCTGCGCGAAAACGCCTGGACACGCCTTTCATAGAGCGTCCGAAGAAAACCCGAGGGTAGCCGGCATCGAGCTCAAATGAGATCCGTGATGCCAGATCGCAAGCGGCGGCCATGAGACCGTGAGACATCGCGTCTCACGGCCTTTGTGGATCAACGCTTTTGCAACGCCTCCAAACGCGCCGGCAAGTCTTCGTCAGGGAAACGCGCATGCAATGCCAGCAGTTCTTCATCCGCGGCTTTGCTTTCACCGGCTTCACGCAAGCGCACAATCTTCTGCAACCCCTCCTCTAACGAAGGCAACACCACCGGCGCACGCTTGCTGAGTTTGGCGCCGGACTCCTCCGCCATCGAGCCCATGACCTGCGCACTCTCTGCCTGGGGCGCGGCGGCCATTCGGGCGACGGGGGCAGGCGCGGACATCGCGGGTGCAGCGGGACGCGGTGCTTCGTCGCGAAGCGCGGAGAAGGTCGCGGTGGAAACGTCGGGTTGCGGCACGGGCGAGCGCATCACCACGCCGATCATCAGGGCCAACCCTGCAACGGTGGCGAATGCCATCTGCCAGCGCGGCCGTTGGCAGGCTTGCAGCCAGCGTTGCCACAGGTTCGGCTGCGGCGCCGAGGCTTCACGGCGGGCTGCGTTGAGGATGAAGGCGTCGAGGGACGCCGGCGGCTCGACGGGGCTGTGTTGACGATAGTGCTGGAGCAATTCGTCGTCGGAATCGGGAGTGTTTCGGGAGTCGATCATGCGGGTATCTCCTCGGCCAGCAGGCGGCGCAGTTTCTGCTGGGCGTAACGCAGGCGGCTTTTCACGGTTTCCAGCGGGGCGTTGGTGAGGGCGGCGATTTGCGGCACTTCGAGGTCGCCGTGCAGGCGCAGCAGGAAGACTTCGCGCTGGTCTTCGGGCAGGTCTTGCAGCGCGGCATCGAGGCGCGCCTGGTCGCGGCTCAGGCTCAGTTGCTGCTCGGGGCCGGCGCTGTCGTCGGCCTGGGCATGCAGTTGTTCGTCGTAGCTGTCGTGCAAGGGGTTGTGGACGCCGTGCTTGCGCCAGTGGTCGATCAGGCGGTTGCGGGCGATCTGGAACAGCCAGGTGCGAAAGCTCGCCCGGCCTTGTGGCTGGGTGGCGCTGCGGATCAGGCTGAGCCAGGTCTCCTGGTAGATTTCCTCGGCCAGTTCGGGCTTGTTGCTCAGGGACACAAGGAATCGGTACAGGCCCTGGCGGTGCCGCGCGTACAAGGCTTCGAACGCGGCGCTGTCACCGGTGCGGTAGCGGGCCAGCAGCGATTCGTCGCTGGGTAGATCATCTGGAACAGCCATGTAGGGGGCGAACTCCTTTTTATCAGCCGAAGCTGGTCTAACTGTGGGAGGGGGCTTGCCCCCGATAGCAGTGGGTCAGTAGCACACTTGATGCTGATACACCGCCATCGGGGGCAAGCCCCCTCCCACATTCGATTGTTGTCATGGCTGTGATCAGGGTTTGAGGCTTTGGGCCAACTCCACCAGTTGCACGAATTCATTGCGCAGGCCAAACGGATCATCGCCTCGGGCCGAGCGGGCCAGTGCAGCGGTGTCCTGCAGGCTCATGCTGCCAGTGTAGCGGCCATCACCCTTGAGCTGTTGGGCAAAGGCCGCCACTGCCGCCGCAAAGCGCAGGTCATCGCTGGCCTTGGTGGGCTCTTGGCTGATGGGCCTTTCGATCAGTTGGCTGGCACCGCCCGCAGCAGGTTTGTAGCGCACCCGCAGCATCGCCAGTTCAGCGGATCGATCCCCGGTCACAGGCGCAGTGGCATAGCGCAAAGGTTCCAACCACCCCTTCTCGCCTTTCGGCACAATTTCGTACAGTGCCGTGACCGTATGCCCTGCGCCAATTTCACCGGCGTCGACTTTGTCGTTATTGAAATCCTCACGTTTCAAGGCGCGGTTTTCATAGCCCAGCAGGCGATATTCACTGACCTGCGCCGGGTTGAATTCCACCTGCAACTTCACATCGCGCGCCACCACCGCCAGGGTCGAGCTGAGTTGGTCCACCAGCACTTTGCGCGCTTCGCGCAGGTTGTCGATGTAGGCGTAATTGCCGTCGCCGGCATCGGCCAGTTGTTCCATCAGGTGTTCGTTGTAGTTATCCACACCGAAGCCCAGGGTAGTAAGGGACACGCCGCTTTTGCGCTGCTCTACCGCCATCTGTTTGAGGCTGTCGAAATCACTGATGCCCACGTTGAAGTCACCGTCGGTCGCCAGCAGGATGCGGTTGATGCCCTTGTCGATAAAGCCTTCGCGGGCCATCTGGTAGGCCAGTTCGATGCCGGAAGCGCCCGCCGTGGAGCCACCGGCGGTGAGTTGATCGATGGCGTTGCGGATCTTGACCTTGTCGCGCCCGGAGGTGGGCTTGAGCACCACACGGGATTCACCGGCGTAGACCACCAGCGAAACACGGTCCTGCTCACGCAACTGATCCACCAGCAATTTCAGCGTGCTTTTCACCAGCGGCAAGCCTTCGCGGCGGTCCATGGAGCCGGACACATCCACCAGGAACACCAGGTTGGCCGGTGCCAATTGCGCCACGGCACGGTCGGACGCCTTGATGCCGATGCGCAGCAACTGGGTATGCGGGTTCCACGGTGTGGCAGCGACTTCGGTGGTCACGCCAAAAGGTGAGCCGTCGGTGGGCAGCGCGTAGTGGTAGGGGAAATAGTTGACCATCTCCTCCAGTCGCACGGCGCCTTCGGGCGGTAGGCTGCCTTGGTTGAGGAAACGCCTGACGTTGGCGTAGCTGCCGGTATCGACGTCGACGCTGAAGGTGGACACCGGCGTCTCGGCCACGCGATGCACCGGGTTGTCCGGCAGATTTGCGTATTGTTCACGGGGTTCGCTGCGGTAGTCCATCACGGCTGACTCCTGCATATGCATCGGTGCAGGCATTGCCATGCGTTTGACCAAAGCACCCTGGGGTGACGCGCTTTGCAGCTCGGCGACGGGCTCGGCCGGCTTGGCCAACTCAGGGGATGAGGACAGCCCACAACCGGCCAACGCCACCACCATGGTAACGGCAAAGCCTTGGGCGGCAGGACGCAGGAAAAACAGAGGGTGGGACATGGGCTGAACCTCGTGAATGAATGATCCGTTCACAAGGTCAGACGCGAGGTGTGGAATGTTCGGGTTAACCCTGATTCAAATAACAGTCCAACTGTGGGAGGGGGCTTGCCCCCGATGGGGTGGGTCAGTCAAACATGGACTGACTGATCTACCGCTATCGGGGGCAAGCCCCCTCCCACATTTGGACCGTGGTGCTCTCAGAATCCGGATATCAGTCCGTGCCGTATTTGGGGTTACGCGGACCGTACAGGATCCCCGCACGTTGCCCCGGTGACAGCAGGCGCGCACTGGTGATACCGGCGATCGGGTGCGCCGCATCGGTGGAGCTGTTGATCACCTGCTTGACCGCCGCCGTGATCAGCATGCCGACGAGGCCGCCGCTGTTGTTGTTGCCCTCTTCGCTGGACGCTCGCGCCGAGCCGGTCCACAGGGTGGTGCCGGTACGCAGGTCCACCAGTTTGGCCGAAGCCGTCACGGCAGTGTCACTGGAGATCAGCATGTACTTGGTGCCGTACTCGGTGACGGTGATGTACAGCGCGGCGTCCGCACCAAAGATGTCATGCAGCTTGGTCGGTGGCACGGCCTGGATGTCGTTGGCGGTGGTGAGGCCGTTCTGGCGGAAAGTTTCGTCCACCAGGGCAATCGGCAGCACGTAGTAGCCGGCTTCCGCCAACGGGTAGGTCACTTGCGAGACCAGGCTGTAGGAAGCCTGCACTTCCGGCGATTCATTGAGCGGCGGCAGTACCAGGATCGACTTCGGTCGTGCCTGCTTGTACGCCGTGTAATCAATGGTCTTGGGGGCTGCGCAACCGCCGAGCAGGGCCAGGGCCAGCAAGGCGCCCGTGAGTTTCAACAGGCTCATTTAGTGGCGACTCCGGTCTTGGCGTTTTTCAGCAGAAAGTCCATGTACGAGGCGGATTCAGGGAACAGCGCCTTCTCGGTGCGGAACTCCTGCACCATCTGGTCATCCTTGCCCATGCTCAGATACAGCATGCCCAGGTGGGCGTGATAACCCGGCGGGGCCTTGCGGCCGCTGGCGTTGATCTTCTGCAGATCGCGCTCCAGCGCCTCGACCTGCGCCTCCTTGGGCTCACCCTTGAAGTATTCATAAACCTGCGGCTGGTAGCTTTCCCATTGATACAGGGGTTGGGGCGCCGTCTGGCACCCGGCGACCGTCGCCACTGCTGTCAGCATCAGGGCCAACTTGACTGCCTTGCTCATCCTTGTACTGCTCCTTGAGGTGCTGCTGATCAGTTGCGCGGGTTCCAGGCGCCGGCATTGATGCCGTCGACGAGGCGGTTGATGGCTTCGCGCATGGCCAGGTCGAGGACCTTGCCATTTAGGGTGGAGTCGTAGCTGGCGGTGCCGCCGAAGCCGACCACTTCACGGTTGGACAGCGCGTACTCACCGGCGCCCTGGGTGGAATACACCACTTCGGAGGTGCTGATGTTGACGATATTCAACGCGACTTTGGCGTAGGCCACTTGGGTCTTGCCACGGCCGAGAATGCCGAACAGTTGGCGGTCGCCGGTTTCCTTGCGGCCGAACTCGGTCACGTCGCCGGTCACCACGTAGTCAGCGCCCTTAAGCTTCTGCACGGTGCCTTTGATCGCGGCTTCCTGGGAGATTTCGCCCATGTTGTCGCGGTCCAGCACGCTGAAGCGGTTGGTCTGCTGCAGGTGGGTGATCAGGATGGTCTTGGCCTGGCCGCCGAGGCGGTCGACGCCGTCGGAGAAGATGCCGCGCATGTAGCTGGAGCGGTTGTCGAACTTGCCTACGGCAATCGGCACGCGCACGCCGGAATAAGCGACGTTGGCGCTGGCGACTTGTTCCACCGGCATCGCGCGGTTGCTCTCCGTGGCACAACCGGCCACGGTCAGCAGCGCTGCGGCGGTGAAGCCGGACAGCAGGATTTTGGACAGTGTGTTCACAGGGTGCTCCTAGGTGGGAAAACGGGTACGGCAGCTAACGCTAGCGGGACGGAATGCCACGCAGGTCGTCAACGATGAATCGGCTCAACAAACCGGTGTAGAAGGTCTCGACGCTGGAGTTGCCAGAGTTGGTCAGCACCCCGGCCATCGTTTTCATGTTCTGCCAGTCGCCCTTGTACCCGCCTGGCATCAGCCCTTGGCGAGCCTGAGAGAAATGCAGCACCTCGGCGCCGGCTTTCTTGACCTTGACCTGGTAGTTGAAGTCGACACTGGCGAGGATGGTCTTGTCATCGACGATTGCCGTCATGAAACCGCCTTGGGTGTCTTGTATGCGCCGGGTATAGATGACGTTCACATCCAGCAGGTAATCGGCCTTGTCCTTGCTGGTGGCGTAGCGCTTGGCCTTGAGCAGGCGGTCGACCAGATCAACCCCGAGTTGCTGGCGCACTTTGTCATCCGGCAGGAAGCGTTCGTTCTTGCCGACCACCTCGACGTCGAAGGTGTCGAGCCAGTAAGTAGCGGTCTTGGGAATGGTCACCGGCGCCGGGGAGATGTAGTAATCCGGCTTGGAGGCACAGCCCGCCATGAGGCAGGCCGCGAGAAATACGGCAAACACGCGCATGTATGAATTCGTCCCTGAAAAGTATCGTGTTTTGAACAGTGGCGGCATTTTACGGAGTTGAAAGGCGTTCTCAAGCTGTTTTACAGCTCGAGCGGCGCTGAACTTCACGATGAAAAAGATCAGTACTGCGATGGCACAGTCGATGCCCCGTGCAACCAGGCGACGACCGATGCTGGCCAGGACGGTCGGGCGTTCAGGGGTGTTGCTTGCATCCATACGGTGTTGCTCCAGATTCAAGGTGTTTGTGTCTGCGTTGAATGTGAACGGCCCATGGCATCAGGGCTCCAGCACTTCACTTCAAACCGACCTTGAGAGATCGCTCGGACGACCAGGAGTCCTGGCCTGCCTGCAATAGCGGCTCGGCAGGAAAGCGATATTGACCGAATGCGGTGACCACGGCCTGGTCTACCTCGGCGTTGCCCGAGCTTTCGATCAATAGGATTTTCGGCACATTCGAACCCGACAGGCCTTGCACTTGCAGCGTCACCGGCTTGCTCGCGCTGCCGCGTTTGATTTGCTTGTTCAAGGCAATCTCGATGTCCAGTGCCGTACGATTGAGGCTCTTGCGACTGGTGTCACCCCAGGCCTCGTTGTAGCGCTGTACCTGTTCAGGCGTCAGTACCGGCCGTTGCGCACGAATGCGCTGAAGGCCTTTCCACGCGACATCGCCGGCATGCTGGCTGGCCTCCACGTAATACATCATGGCCCCGAACAAATCCTGCGGACCACCGCGCCCCTCTTCCATCAATCGGGCCAAGGCGAGTTTGCTTTTATCGCTGTCGCTGTTGGTCAGCGCCAACTGATAAAGCCGTCGCGCCTCCACATCGTTGCGCACTTGCCCGTGGCCCTCCTCGGCCATGCGCGCCAGCCTCTCGTAACCGACGCCATCCACGGCGGCGACGGACTCATAAAGCGATCTGGCCTTGACAAAATCTTGTGGCAGGCCGCCACGACCGGATTCGTACAAACCACCGAGCGCAGTCTTACAGCGCACGTTGCCGTTATCGCTGGCTTGACGAATGAACTGAGCCTGATCGGCTGTGGGGCTTTTCTCGCCCTCGGACAGCATGCACTGAACGTTGGCCAGACTCTGTTCAAAGGAGCTTGGTGGCCTGGCAGCTTGACACCCGGTGACGAGGCCCGTGATTGCCAGTAGAACCATTGCCTTTTTCATGTGATGCGTCCGTGGAGTCGGGAAACAGGGGCAGCCCAGCATTAACGCACGCGCCGGCTTATTTGAGCTCTTTGACCAAATACCCACTGGAGATCTGCGTAATCCCCGTGAGCGCGCGGCGTAACGCCTCGGGGTCGGTGCGATAGGTGAGCGGCGTGTAGCCGTAGACGTTCTGGCCATTGAACGGCGTGACTGCCTCGCTGGTGCGCCAGACCATTTCATCGCCGCGATTCATCTGCGCCAACACATTGAGGGTGGGGTACACCACACTGCTGAACCCTTGGGTCAGGCGAAAGCCCCACTCGGCCACGGTCAGTTGGATCTGCGCATCGGCGGGTTCGTCGTCACCCACCACTTTGAGGGTTGAGGTCTTGCCCAACGCATCGATGAAGCCCTGTTTGAGCAACACGCCCAAATCGATTTTTTCAGCGTCCATCACCGTAAGGATCGCTACCGGCGTCGGCATCTCGGCCAACTGCCCAAGTTTCATGCCACCTGCAAACCCGGCGCCGCTCAACGCCGCCGTGCCCAACCTGGAAGCACCGCTGGCCATGCCAACGCCCGCGCCAAGCCCGGCCCCCAATGCTGCGCCCCAGGCTTGCTCACGGCCCATGTAGACCATCTGTTGCGACTCCCACTTTACCGGCAACACCTTGACCGTCTTGATCTGAGCGCGGTGTTCGGGTGTAAGGGGATGGCTGACACAGCCGCCGAGGATAAGGGTGGTAAAGAGGATGAAGAGGAGGTTTTTCACATCAGTCCTTGAACGTTTGCGCAGGGTGAAAAATGACGGCCTGCCGGACCTGGAGCCCGGCAGGCTTCAACGGTTTAACTCACTTGCTTTCTTTTGCCACGGTGCCCAGCGACGCATCCTTGACCAGGTAACGGCCTTCGAGGTCGCTCAGCACTTTGAGGCTGTTGCGTGCGATGGCGAAGCCCATGTCGACTTCCTGCTTGAGGTAGACCACCTGACCCGCCTTGACATCAATCGGCATGTCCGCCCAGTTTTCAGCCTTGGAACTGATCACGTGCTTGCCCGGTGTCACGAAAAAATAGATGTACTGGTTACCGCGGTTGTAACCCATCTCCGAGTCGGCTTCCTTGTCATCCAGGAACACGTTGAAGCGAACCATCATCCCCACGTTGCTCGGACGCACCACATACACCAAGCCTTTATCGGCGACAGCAGCCTTAGGCAACGAATAGTTCGCCACATCGGCCTGCATCTTCTCCACCGACGGCGTCGAGGAACAGCCAAACAGCGTGGCCAGGGACAGAACAACAGCGGCTTTGCAGAACAACTTGATCATGCGTATCTTCCTTGTGGGTAGCGGTGGGGCGGTTTCGAAAACGCCGACGACGGCCGGTTCACCTTTTCCTGATGCGTCTGGCCATCGCCAGTGTGTCGGCAGTGGATGGCGTTACATGAGGCATTGTGCCATCACTGCGATCCCGTGTGCGGTTTTGTACAAAATGTGGTCTGGCCCGGATTTTCTCCTGATCGGCAAGTAATTATTAAATGAGACTCTCCCCTTTTTTGCGCTTCGCCAGTTACCTTTATTTTCTCCCGCAACTATTCGACGGAAGAAAATAGGGGTCAGAAGAAAATAGGAAAATAAGGAAAATAGGGGTCAGACCACTATTCTTCTACTCTTTTAGATCAAACTTTTTGGGCGCCCTGACACCCCCCTGAGAAACTCGTCTACCTAATGCCTGCTCAATCTCGGCCGCAAACTTGTGATCGCCCAAAACGTAATTACCGTTTGTAGAAGATCGAATTTGCTCTATCAACTCAGGTGAAAGCCGATCCTTGAATAAAGACCGGTAGGATTCGGCTCGTTGCACGGTGCTGCTACCTAACTCTCTATAGACCGCATGTGGGCTTAAAAAGCTTGATGGCTCGCCCTGTGCATTTGCCCTGTAGCTGGTCCAGCGATAGTCGCCCGGATGAGCAACCATGCCAGCTCTAACCGGATTCATTTCGATATATCGATAGCAAGCTAAAACATAGTTATCTTTTTGAACCAGACAGGAGCGGTAACGTCCTTCCCACAACGTGCCCGTTCGTTGATAGGTTCGATTGATGTATTGAACGTAGCGCTGCCCCAGCCCTCTAACTAGTAGAGAAATAGGGGTCAGACCACCAATATACATTGGTGCACTAATCGTGGTCTGACCCCTATTTCCATAAGGCCATCGGGCGCGCATGTTACTGCGTGGCTCGCCAGTGCACGTAACCTTTAACCGCTACGAATCAGCCAAGTTCAATAGCCTCCGGCATCCAGATCCGCAATGGACAACCAATAGTCGACAACGTTATCAAAGCGTTCATCACCGGCCCGAGCCTGCAATTCCACCAGTGCCTGGCGAGCATCGGCGATGGACCAGCCAGTGGAGTTCAAGGTCAGCCATGCACAGTCAAGGCGCCCCGCTTGCATATAAGCCTCGAACAACGGCTTTTTCTCGCGTTCAGGATCAAACCACGCGGGCAATTCCACGCCTTTGGGCACCGGCATGTGCTCGTCGACAACTTCAAAATAGCAACTGCTTTCCCACCAATCAGGGGCTGGGGCGGACGGGTTCGGGAAGTTTCCGGTGTAACGCGTTACGCCGTCAGCAACACTGGCCAGTGGCGTCAACGTCTTGAACGGTTCGACGTTGGCGAAGCCTTTGGGGTCGTCGCCACTTTTCAACGATTGCGCATCCAATGCGTCCAGGCAATCAAGCCCCACCGCCTTGGCGAACTGCTCAAGTTCGGGCGTGACACCCTCCTCAAGACTCATCGACATCATGGCGAGCACGGCCATCAGTTGCTCAGGCGTGCGGGCGATCTCGACGGTCATTCGGTCGCTGCCAACGTACATTTTTACGAAGGTGGGTTCACGATCAACAAACCAGTGCTTCCAGTACCCAATATAGGTAGGCCGAGATCCGTCACTCCATATCGGGATCAGCGCAGGTGGAAACCCATACCACTCGGCAGGGGCCTGCAGCGTGCAAATGGGCGGCTCGATGCTTCCATCGGCGCATGCTACCAGCGTGTCGGGTAACCCCAGCGCTTCCAATGCTGTTTTAACGTTCATGCCTTCACCGTTTTGGCGCCAGGGGCGTCGACCATTCGGGGATCTCTATTCGGTGCAACGGAGAAATAGGCCCCACCCAGATGTTAGAGGTCGCGCTCGTTTGTTGGTGTATCAGTTGATGAGCCTCGCGCGAAGGTACGGGCACAAGATGGCGAGGGTCAACGATCTGCGTTGGGAAATCTGTCTTGCCGAAGTTCCAATGGTGAACTTGGGCAATTTCCTGACCTGCCTCACGGGCAGACTTAACAAAGCGACTGTTCACCGCGCTGAACGCATCTTCGAGTATTTGCTGACTGGGGTTCTGGCCGCTGGCCAATGTATCCAAGTATCGCGTGTAGCCGTTCGGGCGGTTTGCACTGGCCGCAGAACGCATGGCATCGTTCCACATCTGCAGTGATTGCGGGTTATCGGCCACGGTAGAGAAGCCAAAGCTCGGAAATAGGGGTCAGACCACCAATATACATTGGTGCACTAATCGTGGTCTGACCCCTATTTCCCTGCGACGATTTGTCATACCGCTTAGTATCCTCCGACACTCAGAGGAAAGAGGGGCCTGACCCTGAGGAATCCCCACCGGATTGTCCCGCTCGAGATTGGCGGATATGGAGCTATTGGTGCGCGATGAAGTACACCGGCAAGCTCAGAGGCTAGAGTAGATTTGTGGGGACTCCTCAGGGTCTGCCCCCTATTTTCTGTTTTTTCTTTTTTTCAGTCACACTAGCTAGTTAGCTGCTAAGTAAGTGCCATTCAAATCTGTCCCTTTTATCATCATCAAGGAAAATTGGTATCCACAAAGTCTCTAGCAAAATCTTCTGCGTTTATTTTTACACCAGCTCGCGCAAATTTTTCCGAATTCACGCGCCACACTTCTTTTATTTTCTCCACCAGGGATTCCGGAAAATCCATCTGAGACGCGACGACATCACTCCAACTGCCTTGCACCCCGTACAGCTCGTGCAACTTGGGCTCCAGCGCACTTAACGCCGCACACTGCTCGTCTGTCAGCTCATCAATAGCCGAAAGCACGTAGCATTCCAGTAGCCGGAGAAAAGGCTTCCCCTCATATCGATTCATAACGGCTCTCAAATAAAATCCGGGTGAACTTGCAACTGCTGCAGAAACTTATCGAAGCTATCGGCAAGTTGGGTGCGTTCTGAGCCTTCATGTGAATAATACCAAACAGAACCGGATGGCGAATCCAGCGAAATATAAAACTGGCTGCCACCTCCGTCGCGCCCAATGGGCAACATGAATGGCCCCAACACTTGAGCCCAGTCATCAAGAGCCTTATCCAGGCTGTCGATACCTGCGTCTCCTAGTGAATAAAACCAATCAACGCTGACGCTAGCATCTGGTGATGCGTTCAAAAAGAAACTTCCGGCTTCAGGATGCCCACCGTTGGCACTTCGAATGAATTGAAGGTAGGTTTCTGGAAGCCTACGGCCCAGCCGAGCCTCAAGGGCGCGCACGCTTGAGTCATCACCACTGAAACCCACGCTGGGGCGTCCCCCGACATTGATGTTCAACTCAGCAATATTCATTCTTCCACCTAATTTTTTGGGGCGCCTCTTGGAATTGCCCATTCAGAATATCCACCCGCAGCCCCCGCATCGGGATGCAGTACGCGCCACCAAGGAGAACCAGGTGTGTGTTGGGCGGTCGGTACTAATCGCATGATTCCTTCCTGATTGAAAGCAGTCGACGACGACGCATGCTCCCATGTCCAGCCAGAAGGTGTTTGCCGCCCTCCGACTTTTGAAACCGACGATTTAATATTCGGGATCAGTGTCTCCATCATTTGCGCAAACGCAGAGTCCATGCTCAACGCGTTGTCCAACGCAGCATTGGACCTATTGAAATGCACGTCTCGGCTGCGACCGAAATCGGCCGGGTTCAAGGCAGTTTCAAACGCTACGCTGTAACCTGTCGGCTTTTCTGGAGGTAGTACCGACTCTAGATCGTGGAGTTGCTGCGCCAGTTTACGTTCTGCTTTCGCCGCTTCCGCGACCTTTGCGACTTGCTCCACTTTACCGGCCTGGCTCGCGCTACCCGGCATGCCCATCAGTAGTAAATCGGCGCCGAGCTTGGTGTTCTTTGCATATTGCTCGTAGGTATTACCTTGCAGGCCAAACACCAAACCCTGGCCGCCGTTGCGAGTTATCCATTCACCCGCCATGTCGGAAGACGGCTCGACGAAGGGATCGATCAGTTTGTTCGCCTCCTCCAATGAATTACCGCCAAAGGCAATCTTGAACAGTGAGCTCATACCCTGAGCCATCTCCAAAACGCTCCGCCCCAGGCCTGCTCCACTGCCTTGAGCGCCACCAGCAGAGGGCACCTTGTCTCGATAATCGAGGTTGGCTTTGTAGTAATCCACCAGCCCGGCGCTCTTATAGGTATCGGGGTCACCCAAATAGCTGATGTTAATGTTGCCGTCTCTGTACTCACTGGCGTGTGTCGAACTGAAATTTTTCAGCAAGTTAACAGTTTCGTCGGCGCTGTAAGTGCGACGGGTCCCCTCGGGATACATCGCACTGTTCTCGTAGATAGACGCCAAGGGAGCCAGCGCTTCACCCAAGTGTTTCAGAGTGAGGGGGTCAAACTGACTCTCACCAGCTTTTTCGATCGTAGCTTTCCACGTTTTATCGGTATAGGACGCCAGCGCTGCGGCCATGCGCCTTTCTGCTTCAGCAGGGGAAATTCCCGCTTCCGCCGCTAACTTATCGGCTTCTTTTTGTATTAAACGCGCTTCCGTAGGGTGCGCTTGACGGTTGTATTGCTCGACGGCTGTTGCCGTACTCCCAGCAACTACCGCACCCGCAGCGGTGCCGCTACCGCCCACAGAGGCGCCCACACCGAGGGCGACCAACGCAGCCAACGTCTCCTGTTCCGATCCCCTGATACCATTTTTACCCAGTGCATCCGCAATGCTAGGCATCAAGGCCGCAGAAGCTCCCGCACCCAATGCACCACTCTGCACATTGCCACTGGACAACCCAATAGCCGCCCCCGCCAACGCGTGCAACATCACACGTGCCGCACCGCCTTCAGCCCAAGCCGCCCGAGTGGCCGCATCCGACTTCGGATCAGTCGCACGCGACTGGGCATAATCGCCAATCTTGTTGAAGATATCGCTGGAGGCCGTGTTGGCGACAATACCAACCGTCGTTCCTACAGGCGCGCCACCCAGCCCTGCGGCGATTAGTCCGGACGCGATATCGGCCATTAAGCGTTTGTCGCCACCGACCTGCCAGCGCTGGGCTTCCGTATAAGCGGCATTCGCTGCGAGCACCGTTCCAGCGGCATCCGGCGAACCGGTTTCGGTTTGGGTTTTGGCTTTATCGGCCAGTGCTTTCGCCTCATCCGCCTTGGCTTTGCCCACCGCACTGATCACCCCACTGGCCAACTGCGCCGAGCTTTGGATCAGGTCAATACGCTCTTGCATGGCCTTTTCATCTGGCCGGTCAAGTTTCTGATTGGCATTGGCGGTGTCGCGATTCAACCCCACCAGGTCATTGGCGCCATCGGCATTGCGAACCACAATCGTGCCTTTGCTGACCGCGCTACGGGTGTAGCTATGGTCTTTTTCCTTGAGCGCTATCGGGATGCTGCCGCCCATCGAGGCACCGCTGGTGCTGCTGGACGACACCGAAATACCGGCAGACTGGCTTTTGATTTCGCTGACATTCTTGATGTCGCTGACGATCAGGCGGTCGGTGCTTAGGCGGTTCTTATCAGCTGACGCCTCACTGGCAATCACCGCGCCTTGCAGGGTGGTGTTCTTGCCGACATTGATGTCGTAGCCGCCCGTGCCCGCATACAAACCGCTCTGGTCGGTCACGCCCTTGTAGTCGCTGTTCATATTCGCGGCGGCAAGGTTCGCCGAGCCCGCTACGGTAGAGCCGTAGCAGAACGGAGGGACGCAGATACTGGCGCCGAAGCCTGCGCTGCTCTGTTTGCTGCGCGACGACTCGGTGTCCTGGAGGGAGATGATATTGAGGTTGCCGCCAATATCTGCCTTGATACGGTCCGCACGAACCTGGGCGCCTTTGAGGGTGGTATCGCCACCGCTTTGTAACAACAGGCTGCCTGTATCGAGGGTGCTATTGACCTGAGTGACGGAGTTACCGTTGCCATTGTTCTTGGCACCCTGCGCTCCGAGGTCGAGGGTGAAGCCGTTTTGCTCGCCAATATTGAAGCTGGCGCCAATGGCGGTTTTATTTTTCGACCCTTCGTTTTTGCGGTCGGTGGTGTTTTGTGCGCTTTGCATCAACACATCGTTTTTGGCTAACAACAAGGTGTTGGCGGCTCTCAAGCTGCTGCCAGTGATCTGGATATCACCCTGAGTTCCCGTCGCAGCGCCCGTGGCAACGATCGACAAGTCTTGCCCTGCGTTGAGCGTGCTCTGCTTGGCGGTGATGCTGTTGTATTCGCTGCTGTTCTTGCTGCGATTATTAGCCAGTTCGGTGCCGATCTTGATCAGCGAACCGTTGCCGGGCGTGCCGCCGGTTTTGTTTTTAAAGCCGGAGCTTTGCGCATTGGCGTCCGAGGCCTGGCCGTTCAGGTTGTAAGCGGCGAGGGCCGCCTGGGCGATTTTGACTGCCTTGAGTCGTGGGTCATCAGCACTACGGGCCGCTTTGACGGCGTCGCGCATGCTGGTGGCGGTGTCCACCACCGAGCCCGCAATCACCCGCCCTACCGCCAAACTCTTGGAACTGTCCTTACTGGTCTGACTGGCCGTCTCCATCCCCGAAGTAACGGTGACATTCGCCCCACTCAACTCCATGTTCTTGGTGCTCACCAGATCACTGGCCACCACCTTCAACTCACGCCCCGCCCTCAACGACACATTGCCCGCACTCGAACCAATCGTGCTGCCGGTCAAGGTCATTTCATTGGCCGTGCCGTTGTGCTTCGAGCTGTTGATGTACAGCTTCTGGTTGCCGGTCATGTCGTCCAGACCGAGCTTGTTGCCGGTCAGCACGCCGGTGAGGTCGCGATTTTTTTCCTTGTGCATGTCGGTGCGGGCGAAGGTGTTCTGCGCCGCGTCGATGGTCAGGTCGCGGCCGGCCTGGACGGCGAGGTCGCCGGTGCTGACCAGGTTGGAACCAGTGACCGTGGCGTCGCGCTTGGCGGCGACGGTGACGGTTTCGCCGGAGACCATGCTGCCCAGGGCGGTGGTGCGTTTTTCGTCGACTTTGTCCTGGACCTTGCTCGACTTCAGGCCGCCCCAGCTGCTTTTGCTTTCCTTGCGTTCGTGGCGGGCGCTGTCGGCGTTGCTGACGGCGAGGATGTTCACGTCCTGGCCGGCCACCAGTTGCGTGGCGCCTTTTTCAGCAGTGACGGCACTGCCAGCCAGCAGCAGGTCTGCACCGGCGACGACTGTGCTGTTCGTCCCCGCGCTGACAAGGCTGCCAACGTTGTTCACGACGTCAGTTTCATCCAGGCGGAATTTTTTGCCCTGGGAGGTTTTCTTGGTCTTGCTGTAGAAGCTGTAGTCCTGGTTTTCAGCGGCTTTGAGCTCAAGGTTTTTGCCGGACACCAGGTACGCCTCGCTGCCGGCATTGACCTGGCTGGCGACCAGTTGCAGGTTCTGCCCGGCACTCAGGGTGGCGTCGCCGCCGGCCTTGATCACGCTGGACACTTGCTGCACGTGGTCTTCGATGCTCTTGACCTTTTTTGTGTTGCCCGTGGAGTGCTGCTCGTTGGCCGCCGCAACGGCGTTGAGGTCGCGGGTGGCAATCAGGTTGACGTCGCGCTTGGCCTCGACCTGGCTGGCCACGGCGCTGATGTCGCGCCCGCCAATCACATGCAGATCGCGGCCAGCGTCGACCACGGAGCCTTGCTGGGCGATGGTGGTGAAGCTGGAACGGTTGCCGATGGCGCCGCTGTCGAGGGTTTTCGAGGCGGTGATGTTGACGTCGCCCACGGCCTTGACCGTTGTGTCGGCACCACTCTTGAGCACGCCGCCGACGCTGTTGAAATTGCCACCGGCTTGCAGGGTCAAATCGTTGGCCGATTCGATGCGCGCGGCGCTGTCGACGAAGTCGCTGCGTTCGGTGCGGTAGCTGCTGGCGCTTGCGTGGGTGGTGACGCTGCGTTCGTTGAGCAGGTCGGCGCCGGCGGCGAGGTTGACGTTGCCCGCGCTGATCACACCGCCCGCGCGGTTGGTCAGGTTGTTGCCGCTGAGCAGGTCGAGGCGGCCACCGGCTTCCATCAACCCACTGTTGGTGAGGTTGCCGCCAGCGTTCGCCAACAGGCTACCGGTGGCACGCAAGGTGCCGGCGTTGTTGAGGTTACGGCCGGTGATCAGGTTGACGTCAGTGCCGGAAATCAATGCGCCGTTGGGCGCCAGGCGGTTGCCGGCCTGGGCCAGGTACAGCACCGGCACCAGCACTTGTTGGCCGGCGACGGTAGCGTTTTCCAGCCACACGATGTCGTGGGTCAGGGCGGCGACTTGTTCGGCGGTGAGGCTTACGCCTACGGACAAATTCAGCGCGCTTTTGCTGCTGACGGCGTTGTCCATCAGGTGCTTGAACAGGTCGGCGTCGCTGGTTTGGCCATCGATGAAACGCTGGCCGGTGCGAGCGAGCACGGCTTGCTGGATCAGGCGCTGTTCGTAGAAGCCATCGCCGAGGCGTTTTTGCGCGGTGTCGGGGTCGTAGCCGAGCTTGCTCAGCATGTAGTCCGAGCTCATGAACTGGCGCATGTCGGTGAGCAGCGGGTTGGTTTCGATCAGGTACTTATGCGGGTTGGCCGCGAACTGGCTGGTGGGCAGGCCTTTGGCGCCATCGCTGTCGCTGAGGTGAAACAGGCCGTTCTCGCCAGTGGGCAGGTCGAAGCCGGGCAGGCCCAGTGGGTTGACCTGTTGCTGGGCAACGTCCGGCGGCAGTTGCGGGTTGAGGCTGACCAGGGTCGAGTAGCCCGGCGCATGGGTGTTGGCACCGCTGCCGACGTAGGTGTAGCCACCGCGCACGACGCTGTTGTCGATGCCGGCCTGGGCCTTCACATCCACGCTGCCGCCGGCTTGGATCACGGCGGCGTAACTTTGGTCTGGCGCGCTTAACTGGGTGGTCTTGCGCAGGGCGATCTGCTCGCTCTCCATCTTACCGATGAACGAGGCCAGGCCGGCTTCGACGCCGGTCATGTCCTGGCCTGCCGAATAGCGCTGGGTGAAGGCCGCTGCCTCGCGGTACCAGCCCCCCGGCTTACGCTCGCGTTCAGAGGTAAAGACACGGTCGTATTGGGTGTCGTGGGTTACCAAACCAATGTTGGTCAGTTGGTCGACGCGCACGGTCATACCGCCACCGGCGGCAATGCTACTGCTGCTGTTGAGCAGCTCGCCGCCGGTGAGCAGCATGTTGCCGCCCGAGGTGATGCTGGACGCTGCCGTGGCCTGGGTGACGATGAAGTGATCACGCTGGGTAATCAGGAACGGGCGGTTCTGCTTGGGGCCGTCGCAGTCGCCACCGGTCACGCCAAAGATGCAGGCGGTGGGCGTGATGGAGGCGCTGTAGATGCCGGACTCGGTGTTGAGCACAGTCCTGATGTTCTGGATCGTGCTGGCGGCCAGGATCAGGTTGCGCTCACTTTCGAGGGTGCCCGAGCTGTTGATGATGCTGGTGGCCAGGCCACCCTGGCCGTCGCGGTCGACGCGCAAGTTGCCCATGGCGTAGATCGTGGCGCCGAGGTTTTTCAGGCGGTCGACCTTGAGGTTCAGGTCGCCGCCGCTGAAGATCAAACCGTGGTCGTTGAGCAGGTTGCCCAACGAAAGATCCAGGCTGCCCTGGCTGGCGACGCTGCCGCCCACGGTCCAGTCCTGGCCGCGGCCAACCAGGGCGCGGGTGCCGAGCAGCTTGCCGGTGGCGGTCTGGTTCAGGGTCCCGACATTGACGGTCAGGCGCCCGGCCTGGATCGCGGTGCTATTGGTCCAGTTGGCTTTATCGAGGGTCAGGTCGCCGTTGGTCACCAGGCTGCCGCCGACTTCGTCGAGGCTGATGCCACTGAGGTCAAGCACGCCGGTGCCCACGTGCAACACCTTGCCGCCGGTGTTCTGGAAGCGGGTGGCGGCGAGGCTCAATTGATCGTTGGCGGTCTCCAGGCTACCGCTGTTGTTGAGCAGGCCGCCGATGGCGTAGCGGGTTTTGCCGCTGGTGCCCAAGGCGCGCATTTGCCCGCTGTTGTTCAGGCTGGCGGTCTCGACATCGAGGGCCGTGGCGCTTTCGATCAGGCCACGGTTGGTCAGTGCGCCATTGAGGCCAACGTCGATGCGGTTGCCGGCGATCTCGCCGCCGTTATCCACATTCATACCGGTCAGGTGCACACGATCCCGGGCGAACAGCGCACCGCTGCCGTTGTTGAAATCCGTGGCGTCGATCTGCGCATCACCGGCTTTGGCGGCGATGCGGCCACCGTTGTTGTCGAGGGTGCCGGCGGTGATGGTCACGCCAGCGTTTTCACTGTGGATCAGGCCATTGCCGCTGTTCTGCAACAGGCCGCTGGTGGTCAGGACCAGGCCATCGTTGGCGGCCAGGGTGCCGTTGCTCTGGTTGTCGACGCTGTTGGCGAACACGGTCAGCAAGCCCTGGCTGGCGAGCTTGCCGCCCTGGTTATTGATGTGCGCGGCGCGCTGGATCAGCAACGGCCCGGCGCTGGCCAGCTTGCCGTTACGGTTGATCAGGTCGCCGATCAGATCCAGGGTGATCGCCCCACCGCCGGTCAGGCTACCGGCGCTGTTATCCAGGCTATTGCCGTTGAGGGTGAACGCACCGCTGCTGTCGATGATGCCGCCCTGGCTGTTGTCCAGCAGGCCGCTGACGTTGAGCGTCTGTGCGCCGTCGCTGAGCAGGCGACCTGTGTTGCGGTTGTCGACACTGGCGGCGGTGATGTTCAGCGCCTGCTTGGCGCTCAAGGTCGCGCCCTGGTTATCCAGACTTTGCGCAGTAGCGGTGAGGCTGCGATTGGCGATCACAGTGCCGGTGTTGGTGATGCGCTGGCTGTCGAGGCTGACGTCGCCACCGGCATTACGCGTGTTGTCAGGGTTGACCCCGGCTTCGATGATGCCGCTATTGGTCAATTGGCCGTTGCTGGCCAGGGTGATGCTGTCGCGCGCGGCGAGGGTCTTGCTGTTTTTCAGGGTGCCCTTGGTCTGTGCCTTGAGGGTGGTGCCGGCGTAGACCGCGCCCTTGGTCTCCAGGCTGGCGGCCTTGATGTCCACCGCACCGCTGGCGGCGGCCTGGGCCATGCTCAGGTGGCCGTTGGCATCGAGTTGAATGTCGCCGCCACTGGCGGCCAGCGTACCGTCGAGCTTCACGCCCACACCGGCTTCGGTGCCCACCAGCTTGATCGCGCCGGCGTACATGCCGCCCAAGGCCGACGAGTCAATCGCCAGCTCCGGCTTGGCACTGCCGTCATCGGCACGGGCGGTGGTTTTCAGGCTTTGGGCATCGACGTCATTGCGCCCGGCGATCACCGTGAGTTGTTTTGCGTTGATCTGCGCATTGATCTTGGCCGAACGGGTGATGATCTCGAAACGGTCGACGTTGCTCGCGTTCAGGCCTTTGCCGTCGATGGTCACGGCGCCGCCGTCGACCTGATAGCTTTTCAGTTGCCCCGCCTGATCGATCACCGGTTTACCGGTGGTCAGGGTGACGTTGGGGGTGTTGATGAAGCCGCAACCGTTGCAGCTGATGCCGTAAGGGTTGGCGACGATCACCTTGGCCGACTGGCCCGCCACTTCGGTGTAGCCGCGCAATTGGCTGGGGCTGCCGCCTTTGACTTCGTTGAGGATGACATTCGCCGCACCGCCCTTGAGGTTCGGGTTGCCGACAATGATCCCGCCCAGTTGCGTGCTTTGCACAATGCCGTTGGCGTTGTTGAGGATCACGCCGTTGGGGCCGACGTTGTAGTCCTTGAACTGGTTGTGGGACAGGCCGCTGCCATTAGGGGTGGCGATGTTCACCACCGGCACGCCGTTGCCCGCCTGGCCGACCGTGGTACCGGGGCCACTGACCACGATGCCTTCGGCGCTCGCCAGCAATGGCTGCCAGAACAGCGCGTTGGCCAGGATCAAGGCCAGGCCGCGTTGGCTCAGGGTTTTCAGGGCAGTAACAGGGCGAACGTCCATATTCAAAATCTCAAAGCAGCGGGCGTTGAATTACAGGTAGAAATCCAGGCGGAAATAGATCGGCGCTTCGCGCTCGGTCATCACGCCAGGTCGCTCCAGGGAGTGGGCAAAGGTCACGCTGGTGCTGACGTTTTTGCCGCGGGCGAACAGCTCGAGGGAGTTACTCGACACCCGGCCGTGCTGCTCATCGTTGTAGCGATCGTGGCGAATCACGCCCTGGTCATAGCCGACGCTGGCGCCGTATTCGGCAAAGGCCGGGCGCATCCAGTCGAGGGTCACCGGGCGGGCCCAGCGCACTTCGTTGCGCCAGTAGCCGCCGCTGTCGCCGGTCAGTTGCTGGTCCTTGAACCCACGCACCGAGTACGAGCCGCCGAGGCTCATGCGTTGCGCCGGGTACAACACGTCTTCACTGCGCTGCCCGGTGGCCAGGCTGGAAAAACTCAACGATTCGCCCCACAGCGTGAAAGGTTGCAGGTAGCTCAACGTGGCGGTGTATTTGCGGTAGCGCGGGGTTGGGGTGAGGTTGCCGCGGATACGTTCCTGGTCATCCTTCTGGGCGTCAAAGGCACCGGTGCCGTTCTGCATGCCGACATCCAGGTTGACGAAGGCGCTGCCGATACGGCGTCCATGGTTGATGCCCACCTGGAACTCGCTGAGGCGGTTGCTGCTGACGTCCAGGCGCTCGTCGTTGAAGTAGTTGTTGGTGCGTAGATGGGTCAGGCCGACATTGACCGAGGTCTTGCTCACGTCATCGCGATGCACCACGCGCTCGGCACGCAGCTGGTGGTTCTGGCTGTCGCCTGTCTGCTTGTACTTGTAGCCGTCAAGGTCGCCCGGCGTGCGGTAGTCGCTCTCGCTGTAGGTGTAACTGAAGTTCCACCAGCCCCACGGCACGTTGTAATACAGCATGCTGTTTTTCGAGGTTTTCTGGTGGTCGCTGATGGCGTCGTGACCACCGCGCAGGATCAGTTGATCGGCCAGGCCCAGGGGGCTGTCCCATTCCAGGCCTGCGCCCCATTGCTGTTCGCCGGTGCTTTTCTGCCCGTCGTTGTTACGCGACAGGCTGGCGCGCCAGGGCTTTTGCGGGGTGTTCTTGACCAGCACTTCACTGCCGCCGATCTGGCTGCCGGGGGTCAATTCCATCTGCGCCTGCCTGGACGGCAAGCGGCTGAGCTGGTCGACCAGTTGCTCGACCTCCCGCAGGTTCAGCGCCTCGCCGACCTTGCCAGGAAACGCCATGGCCAGTTCGCGGTCGGTGACGGTGCTACCCTGCGCGCCTTTCAAGCCTTCGAGTTTGCCTTCCACCACCAGCACCTGCAGGTGGCCACTGGAAAGGTCCTGTTGCGGCAGGTAGGCACGGCTGGTGACGCGGCCCTTGGCGATGTAGTAGTCGGTGATCACCTTGAGCAGCTCATTGAGCTGCGCCACGCCCAGGCATTGGCCGATGTAGGGTTTGAGCAGACGCGTGCGGTCGGCGCCGGACAGGCTGTCGGCGCCCTTGAGTTCGATGTCTTTGATCGGGAAGCAGCGGGTGTCGACCGGCGTGGCCGGGGCCTGGGGCTTTGCTTCTTTGCCAGGCAGGTCTTGGAGTTCTTCCAGGCGCCGACGCTGCTCTTCCAGAAGACGGTTCTGGCGGTCGCGGATCAGGTCCTGGTCCCCTGGCGTAGGGGCGGCCATGGCACTGTTCAGGCTCAAATAAGCGAGCACGAAAGTGCACAGAAAGTACCGAGTCCGTGGCAATAACAAAGACATGTTCGATCCGTCGAAAATCAAGGGCCGGCAAACTAACATCGAACTTGCACCAACTCAAAAGACCGAGCTAGTTTCACATTCGTACTAGTTATTCACGCAAGCATTTGATTAATAACAACTAAAAATAATCAATCAGATGAGCGGGCTGTCATCGGAAGTATTATTCCGACCAGCGGCAGCACTATTGATCGCGATTCATCGGAGAACTTAGAAATTGCCATTAATTGGCCATCAAGTTCCTGCCGAGATAGGTTAGTACCGGGAAAAGCAGAAAAGTTCGCGGGTGTTTTGTGAATTGGATCCCATTTGTCGGGATTAACCGAAGTCGTTCCCACGTTGCAATGGGAACGACCTTGCAGCGCACTGGCTCAGCTGGCGTCTTTGTTCTGGTCCTTGCCGGGCACCAGGGTCAACCCCGGCTTTTCTACATCGCGGGAGACATGGGACTTCACACCCGCAACACCGCCCTCGTCGTCATTCTGGATGACCAACACCCCGGGTCGGCGCAACTGCTCCAGGTCCCCTTCACCGAGGCTGAAGCTCTCGCTCAGGCGCTTATCGCTGAGGGCGTTGCCCTCGGCACGGCGCTGGGCAAACTTGCGCCCCTTGCGTTGCTGGTAGCGCGCCCAAGTGACCAGGATCACGGCGTTGAACAATGCAATCCACAGGTACACCTGCAGGGTATTGAGCGCGGCAAAAATCGGCGCCTCGATGCGCGGCCCACCGTGGGTTTCCAGCATCGAAGTGATCCCCCGCGCCAGCAGCCAGATCAACCCGGCCCAGGCCAGCAGGGTCAACAGCACGTCAATGATCCACATCACCAAACGTTGGCGGGTTCTGACCAGTTTCATGATCACGCCTCCTCTTCAATGGGTTTGATGCCGCGATCGGGGCTGACCCAGCGCGCACGCTTGCGATGCTGGTTGAACAGCACCTTGGGGAAACTGACCAGGGTGGTAAACAGGCTCACCAGCCAGAACACCATCGGGTACCACACCGTCCAGAACAGGGTTTTCCACAGGTCTTTTTCGTAGCGGCGGTCGATCATGATGCTCACCGCGAACTGCACCAGGCACACCATCGCCAATACCAGCCCGGTAAACGCCGGCGGTACCAGCGAGTCCACGGTAATTGCCGGTGGCAGCACCATGAATTTGCCGAGTACGTAGAAGATCACCGACAGCAGGAAGGTAAACGCCCAACCGGTGGAGAGGCAGTACTCGAACAACAGCGGCCACAGGTAGCGATGGCGCCATTGCCAGATGCCACGGATGTTCTTGAACAGCACTTCGGCACCGCCCTGGGCCCAACGCAGGCGCTGCTTCCACAGGCCGCCGACGGTTTCCGGCATCAGGATCCAGCACAGGGCGCGAGGCTCGTAGAAGATGCTCCAGTGATCGAGCTGCAGCTTCCAACTGACATCGATGTCCTCGGTGATCATGTCGGTGCTCCAGTAGTCGATGCGGTCCAGCGCCTTTTTACGGAACGCTACCACCACACCCGACACCGTGAAGATCCGGCCGAACACCCGTTGCGTACGCTTGATCAAGCCGATGATCGAAGAGAACTCGCCCACCTGCACTCGACCGATCAGCGTCGAACGCGTGCGGATGCGTGGGTTGCCGGTGACCGCACCCAGGCGCGGGTTGTCGAGCATCGGCGCGACCATGTAGGCGGCAGCGTTTTTGTCGAGCAACGCGTCGCCATCGATGCACACCAGGTATTCACTGCGCGCCGCCACGGCGCCCATGCGCAGGGCCACGGCCTTGCCCTGGTTCTGCGCCAGGTGCAGCACCCTTAGGCGTGGATGCTCCAATGCCAGGGCGTCGAGCACTGCGGCGGTGTTGTCCTTGGAGCCGTCATTGACCGCGATCACTTCAATGTTCGGGTACAACTGGCCCAACGCCGCATGGATGGTGTCGGCCGCGTTATCGCCCTCGTTGTAGCAAGGGATGATGATCGAGATCAGCGGGTTGCCGGCCAGGGTTGGTGCCGGAGTGTCTTCTTTCCACGGCCAATGGCGCTCCCAGTGCAGCCAGAAGTACAGGCCGCCCGCGATCCACAACGCCGACATGAACAGCGGGTAGAAGAACACAAAGTCCATCAGGAACTGCCCGGTGACCAGGAAGATCAGGCCCAGGGGCACACCCAATACCAATGCCAGCACGAATAAAGCCAGGATTCTATCGAACATGGTCAAGGGTTCCATTGGTTGGAAAGGGCCGGACGCACAGTCTTCAGGTCCGGGGAGTTTTCCAGGAAGTTGTCCGGGTAGTAGCCAAAACTCGTGACACCCTGGCGCTTGAGCACACCCATCCACTCAGCCATCTGTTGACTGTCGATGTCCGGTGCGGCCTTGGTGCGCCAGTCTTTGGCTTGCAGTTCGAATACGGTGCGCTCCAGCGCGCCAGGGCGTGCCTTGACCGTCGCCACCAGCTTTTCCAGCCAGGCGTTGGAGGTTTTGTATTCCTGGCCTTCCATCAGCGGCATGGCCATGGGCGCGGTCCAGTCGTAGGTCTGGAGGAAGTCATCGAGGTTCTGCGCGAACCAGGCTTCGCTGCCTGGGTTGAGCATCGGCTCGGCGAAGATATTGCGCGCCGTCAGCAACTGCGGCCCTCCGATGGCGCGGACCTTGGCGGTCAGCTCCTTGGTGAAGTCGATCAGGTAGCGGCTCTTGAAGCGCGTCCAGCGTTGCATCACCGCAGGGTCGGCACGCAAGGCCTGAATCGTGCCCGGCAGGCCGGCGGCGACATAGGCCTTGAGCGCGGCAGGGCTGGCATCTTCGAAATCGTTGAACACCGCATCGTCGTGGTACAGCACGCCGTCGATGGCGTTGTTGCGCGCCAGGTCTTCGTAGATTTCACCAATGATCTTGCGCACCTGCGGATCAAACGGCGACAGACGCTTGTATTGGTCCGGGTCGAGGCCGAACTGGCCGGTTTTCGGGTCCCAGCGCGTCACCCGTGGCAGCTTGGGGTCGAGGGCAAAGCTGAGCACCGGCATCCACGCGTACACCGCAGCATGAGCCCGGGTGTGCAACTGCCAGGAGACGCGGTTGAACAGGTCGGCACGTACCGGCAGGTGACGGTTGGGGAAGTACAGTTCATGCACCAGGCCGTCGCCCTTGGGATCGGCGAAGGCTTGCAGGAACACGGTGCCCGCGCCCATGTCCACCACCCGCTGTACAAGCTGGTCGAGATTGCGTGCCTGTTGGGCCGGGTCCGGGTCGTAGACGTTATCCAGGTCCACGTGCAACACGCGCAGCGGTGCCTTGGCTTGCGCCGCGACAATGCTGTTGGCGAAGTGCTCGCCATCCGGGTCGGACGCCACCAGGAAGCGCGGGCTGTTCATCAAGTCGGCGGAGCTGTCGAGACCATCTTCCAGGGTCAGGGCCATCTGGTAGCCCTGCTCGCCAATGATCGCCAGCGAGGTGCCCTTGGCAGCACCGTAAGGCCATACCCAGACGCGTGGTTTCTTGCCGGTGACGTTCTGGATTTTGTTGGAGATGGCTACGACGTCGGCACGCATGCGCGCATCGAACTGCGCCTGGCTTTCATAGCGACCCGTCGCCGGATCAAAGCGCAGCGAGGTTGCCGCCGGCTCCAGGTTGCCCTGGGGGTTGGCCAGGATGCCTTTATGGTTGTTGTCGGTATGCGCGGCAATTTCCACCAGGCCCGACTGCGACACTTCGCGAATCTGCTGCCAGGTCAGGAACTCCCCACGCGGCCGTGGCTGGCCGGCGAAGTCCACCGGCTGGTTCATCGGCGTATCGATCCAGTAGCCCACTGGCGCCAGCAGCGCCGGCCAGCGATAGGCGCGCAGCACCGGCATCACCCGGGTGTAGAAACTGGAGTAGCCGTCATCGAAGCTGAGCATGATGGCTTTGGGCGGCAACGCCGGCCCACCGTTGCGCGCCGCCAGGATCTGGTCGACGCTGACCGCCTGGTAGCCGTTCTCGCGCAGCCAGGCCAACTGCTCGATCAAACGTTCGGTGCGCACCGCCACCACTGCCTGATCGGGGTCGCGATCCTCGACGTCGTGATAGGCAATGCCCAGGAAATGGTTTTTCGGCCACGGCGCTTCGTTGGCCGGTGTCGGCCGCTCGGCGGGTGGGGTGAAAGGTGCGGGTTGCTGGGCGCAGGCACTGGCCAGCATTACACCCAGGATCAACAGGCAACGGCTGAAGACGGTCATGGTCAGGCTCTTCTAGAAACGGTAAGTGAGGTCGACGAGCAGACGCAGATCGCGTTCGCGATCACCGTCGTATGGTCGGCTGACCAGGCTCAGGTTGGCGCCGGCTTCCAGTACATCGTTCCAGCGAAAGCGTTGGCCGTAGCCCACCAGACCGATGCCACCGGTGGAATAGTCCCGCTGGCTGTAGGTACCCGCACCGACCTGGAACTGCTGACTCCACTGGGTCTCGTAGCGGTGATAGAGCACGTGGTTGATGTTGAGGACGGGCAACACGGTGAAGTCCGACTTCGGGTTGAAGTAGATCGTGTCTTCCTTGCTGTTGCGGCTGGCGCCGACTTCCAGGCCCAGGTCCACCTGTACTTTCGGCGAGCTGTAGAGGCCTTCGCGGCCACTGAGCAAGGCTTCGAAGCGGTCGTTGCCGTCGCTGAAATGGGAAGGGCTGAGGGTCAGTTTCCATTCACGGCTTTCGTTGGCGCGCCAGCGGATGAAACCGCTGCCGCCGTTGGCCGTGATCCCGTCATTCAATGCGCGCAGTGGCGTGGTGGACAGCAGGTAACCCAGGCTGCCGCCGTATTGCCAGTTGTCGTTGATGTCGCGGGCAATCGACACGGCGGCGCCTTGTTTTGAGCCATCGCCGTAGGAATGGTTGGAGACCTCGGCCTCAATGGTCATGTCGCGTGTGCGCCGCTCTACGCCAACCACTTGCCAACGATGCTGCCCGGTGCCCTCTTCGAACGTGGCGCGGGCATAGCCGGCACCGGCGAACAGGCGCCAGTCTTCGTCGATGGGTGGCGTGTAGAGGCGGCTTTCAATGCCCCAGTCACGGCTGCCCGAGACGGCACCGGCATCGCCGTTGTTACCGCCGCCGAAGCTTTTCCCGGTGTAGGCCTCGACCCGCAGCTCGGCCATGTCATGCACTTCGCGCAGGCGTTGCAGGCGCTGCACCTGGCGGTTGTCCGGGTTGCGGGCGACCACGTCGTCGGTGAGGATGTCGAGTTGACGCCATTCCTGCAGGTCCAGCGCGGTGAAGCCCTGCGACATTTCCAGGCCGATGTCGCGCGGGCTCTGCGCTTCGGTTTCCTTGAGCGAGCTTTCAGCGCGTCTAGGCCAGTCGCGGGCGCGGTACATTTCCGCTTGCGCCAGACGCAGGCCGATGCTGCCAGGGGCCTTGCCCACCAACTCCTCCAGGGCCTTTTCGCTGGACGGCAGGTCGGCGCCATAGGTGCCGGCCTGTGCGGACAATTGTTGGGCGTCCATCCACTCATCGTTCGGGTTGCCGATCGGCAGCCCCTTCAGTTCAACCCGGGGTTTCTGGGTGTCGGCCAAGTGCTTGGCGACCGCACGCGCTTCATCCACCTGGTCGTTTTCGAGCAAGGCGTAGAACAGCGCGGTGGTGTCTTCTACACGGTCGCCCACGTCCGCATCGGGAGCATCCAGCGCCTCGCGGTACAACGGCGCGGCCTTTTCCGGCAGACGCTGATCGAGGTAGGACGCGGCCACCCAACGCTTGGCGTAGGTGGGCAAGCGCACACCTTCGGCCTGGAGGGTCTCGTATTCGCGGATCACCTCCGCGGTACGCGCCCGTGCCTTGAGCGCGCCCAGGCGGTCGATGCGCCAGATCACCACGTCGTCATGGGCGGTGGCGTCAGGGGTCCAGCGAGCAAGGAGCCTGTCGTAGTCCTGCAGCGCACGGTCGGCGATGACATAGCGTTCTTTCTCGGTACGCGTTGCGAACTCGGCGATGCGCACACGCTCGGCGGCCAGGTCACCTTCGAGGCGACGCTGGGTCACCGGGTCGACAAGCCCCGGACGCTGGGCCGAGAGACGCAACGCCGGCTGCGGCAGACGGGCCTTTTGCAGGGCGACCACGTATTCGCGGGCGACCTCAGGCTTGTCGCCGGCGCGAATAAAGGCCTGGTCGAATTCAAACAGCGCGTCGTACTGCAAGCCTGCACGGGTCAGCGCGTAGCCCAGCGCCATCCGGCGGTTGGGATCGTCGGGCTTGGCAGCCACCAGTGCGCGTGTGCGTTGCACCGCTGCGTTGGCTTTGCCACCGTCAGCCTCGGTGAGGGCCAGGCCCAATTGCAGGTCAATGTTATTCGGCTCACGCAGCAGCGCCTTGCGATAGACCGCTTCGGCCTGCGCCCACTGCTTCTGGTTACGATACGTGCGCGCAACCGTGGCCAGCGCCTGGGCGGTCAGGTTGCGATTCTGCCCCTGGGCCTCGTAAACCTTCAGCACCTCGGCATCCTGGCCGGCCCAACCGGCGATCACCAGGTGGTCGCTGATCTGGCCTGGCGTCTGGCGCTCGGCTGGCAATTGGCGCAATTGAGTCAGGGCGGGGGTGAAGTTGCCGTTGCGCGCCTGGATGATCAGGGCGTCATAGGCCGGGTCGGCCATGGCGAAAGTGGGCATCAGCAACTGGCTGCACAAGGTTACCCCGATGAGCAGCCGCAACCGGCCTGAGGCACTGAGTGGGAGTGTTCGCAGCATATCGTGAGCTTCCTTACACACGGAAAGCTGTAACGATAGGTGGTCCTGAGCGGTTTGCATCAGGGTGTCGGCGTCTCGTGACCCGACCTAGCTTTCCTGTAGGAACTATCCCCGACGCGTGGATGGAAAAGGACAAGTCATAACAATTGTTCAGAATTGCACTGCAAATCTGAAATACGAATGGGGGAGCAGGGTTAGCTGCGATAGAGGGTTGCCAGTCGACATAGGTGTCGACGGTTTGACCTTTATCGCAGCTAACCCCGCTCCCCCATTTTTTATTTCAGGGCGATGACGAAATTTTTACTGCGCGCCGCCAACCGCACCGACCTTGGACATCACGAAGCTGATGAATTGCTCGACGGTCATTTTCTGGCCATTGAAGGTCACTTCATTGTTGGCGTAGTGCAGCTTGGACACCACATCGCTGCCCACCAGGGTTGCCAGCTGCGTACCCACGGCCATGCCGCTGACCATTTCGCTGGCCATCTGGGATTGCTGCTCGATGGCTTTAGGATCGGTCACACCGCCGACCTGCGCTTGCAGGGCCGCCACGTCGGCGATCATCGGCTTGGACAGCGTCAGGTTGGCGTCCAGCAGCGAGACCATCTGCTTGCCCAGTTCAACCGGCGGCAGCTCCATGGAGGTCGGTTTGGCCAAGTCCAGCACCAGGTTGAATTTGCTCTCGCCGTGGGTGGTTTTCAGCGACAGGTTTTCCAGCGCCAGGTGCGGCTTGGCAGCCAGCAACTGGTTGACGTTGGCTTCGGCCAGGGCCTGCTCGGCTTCGGTCAGTTGCAACTCCGGCACCGGTTGTCCGGCAGCGGCAGCGGCTTGCACCGGCTGCATCTTGTCCTGGTACAGCTTGGTCAGCACCAAGCCCGAAGGCACATCGATGTTCTTCACGCTCAGGGCCATGGCGGCAGAGCCGACCGGTTTGCCCTGGTAGCCGATCTCGTCGATCTTGTAATCGACGCGGCCGGCCATGTTGTTGTCTTTGACTTCGCTGGAGTCTTTCTGCTCGAAGCCCTTGAGGGTCAGCACGGCTTTCTGCGGGCCGAAGGTGACTTTGGTGTCGCTCAGCTCGATGGTGTTCTGCCCGGTGTAGAAGCCGAAGGTGGATTTTTCCAGGTTGCTGGCCACGGTCAGGCCGGCGAACTCAGCGTCGAATGGCGCGCCATTGGCGTCGACAACGGCCAGTTTGAGGCTGTTCACGTAGCCATCCACCTTGACCTTCTTGCCTTCGGCAGTGCTGTCGAAATCCAGGTTGAGGCCGGAGAAGTCCACAGAGGACGTTTCGTCCTTGAACGCCAGGGGCAACAGTTCGAGATTGCCGTTCACCGAACGGCTGTAGCCGATATTGGCCACGCCTTTGAGCGGCGATACATCTTTGGCGGCAGCGAACCACTTCTCGGTGGTGGCGTTCTTTTCCAGTGCATAGTGACTGGTGGCCATGACCGGCAGCCATTTCAACGACACCAGGCGCGAGAACGGCAGCGGGCCGTGTTCGATATGGTCGACAATCAGCAGCTCGGGGTTCGGGTTCTGTTCGCCGAAGACCGAGCCCTGGCCCTTGAGACGATAGTGCGCGGTACTGCTGAACAGGCCACGGTCCAGGGACACCAGCTCCAGGGAAACGGTGCCGTCGACGCCGGCCATGGAGCGTTGCAGTTCCTTGTTGGCGTCCTGCACGGCCGTTTGCAGCACCGGCTCCAACTGCTTGCCGGTGTACCAGGCACCGCCTGCACTGACGACGCCCACGGCGACAACAAAACCCAAAAGAACGACTGCTGGCTTATTCATGAAGTGACCTGATCAAATCCTGTGAGAAGTGGGCTGTCTTCCTTGAACCCCAAGGGGATTGGCTCAAGCCCGCCGAAAACGGGGGAAGATTAGCACTGGGGGCCGCGAACGGCCCAGCTTTTCAGAGGGATCAGTTCAGCAGTAGTTCAGGAGTACTCCAACTCAATTTCATCCAACTGGTGGTCGAAACTCTTCAACCGCGCCGTCCAGGTGTACACCAGCACCTCAAACTCGCGGTGTATCACGGCGTTGCCCGGGGTATCGGCCTTGGGGTCGCAGAAGTCCAACTGGTAGCGCTCGCGGGCCATTTGCGTGGCTACGTCGGACAATTCCCGCGCGTTATTCAGCCAGTGCCTACCTTCGGCAACTTGTTTATCGAGCGCCACGCACTGTTTTTTCAGGACTTCGAGGCTTTTTTCCAGGGGGGTGCCGGTAAGGTCGCCCATGACTTCCTGGAAGGTACGCCCCGGCTGCCAATAGCTGCCCCAGAAATAGCGGTCGAACACCGTCTCGACCCGGCGCAGCGCGACCTTGGTGTCCCAGATCGCGACACGGGTCTTGCCCTGTTCGAGGAGCTTTCGCTTCACCCGCTGATTTTGGTAGGAGGCCCAGGCCACCACACCGATGGACAGGGTGCCGATCACCAGGCAAGCGCTGTCGAGAAACACCATGGCCTTGTCGAGTTGGTGAGCCAGCATGACGCCGTAGAAATAAGCAGCCGATAACAGCACCAGTGCGAAGAGCACGCACCAGAAAGCGGGAGCATAAGGGTTTTTCATTATTGGAATCCCCATGAGCAAACGCGAGCAGTGTCAGGTGGAGCGTCACGGCGCCCCACCTGACCAAGCATAGCTTTTAGCTCAGGGTTTGCCGGGCTGTGACGCTTGCGTTCGTCCGCTTTCCCAGCCGCCGCCCAGGGCCAGGAACAGATCGATCTGGCTCATGGCAACCTGGGTGTTGGCCGCCGCCAGCTGGGCGCGCACATCGGTATAGGTGCGGGTGGCTTGCAGGTCGGCCAGGAACGACGCGCGACCGGCCTGGAAGAAGCGATGGGTCTGGCCCGCCGCTTCCTTCGCCGACTCGCCGGCCTCATTCAGGGCATCACGGCGTTGCAGTTGCGCGGTGTATTGCGCCAGGCCGGTCTGGGTTTCGCGGATGGCATTGAGCACCACGCCGTCGAAGTGGGCCAGGGCGCCCTGGGTGGCGGCTTCGGCTTCGTGGATGCGTGCGCGGGCGCCGTTGGTCGGCACCGTCCAGCTGATCATCGGGCCGAAGCCCCAGCGGTTGGTGGGCGCCGTGCCCAAGTCGTCCAGTATGCCGACGGTACCCACGGTGGCGCCAATGCTGATGTCAGGGTAGAGCGCAGCGGTGGCCACACCGATACGCGCCGTGGCGGCGGCCAGTTGGCGTTCGGCCTGGCGCACGTCGGGACGGCGCTTGAGCAGCGCAGCGCCATCACCCACCGGCAGCAATTGCGCGATATGCGGCAGCTCGGCGCAAGTGCCGGTGCCGGCCGGCAATTGATCCACCGGCTTGGCCAGCAGCATCGACAGGCGGAACAGTCCGGCCTGGCGCGCTGCTTCGTAGCGCGGCATGTCGGCGCGCAGGGATTTGTATTGGGTCTGCGAACGGGTGACCTGGGTTTCATCGCCCCGCCCGGCGTCGCGCAGGCGTTGGGTCAGCTGGGTGCTCTGGGCTTGCAGGTCGAGGGACTCGTTGGCGATGGCCAGCTCTTCATTGGCTGCGCACACCTGGGTGTAGGAACGCACGACATCCGCCACCAGGGTGATGCGGGCGATGTCGGCAGCGGCCTGAGCCGCATCCGCGTTGGCCTGGGCGCTTTCGATACCGCGCTGCAAGGCGCCGAACAAATCGAACTGGTACGAGGTGGTGATCCCCACGCTGCCGATGTTGGCCACCGGGACTTTTTCCGTCAGCAAAAACGCTTCACCGGATTCCTGCAGACGCTGGGCCTCGGCCTTTGCGCCCGCGCTCCAGCCGCCTGCGGACTCAGCTTCCTGGGTCTGGAACCGCGCGCGCTGCAGGTTGGCGGCGGCCACCCGCAAGTCGGTGTTGGAGGCCATGGCCTGGCGCACCAGCTCATCCAGGCGCGGGTCCTTGTACAGCTTCCACCAGTCGGCCGGCACCGGGGCCGAGACGACGTTGCCACCCTCGCCGGCAATCTGCCCTTGCAGGTCGCCCCGGTTGATGGCGGACTTTTCCGGCAGCGTGTAATCCGGCCCCACCACTTGGCAGGCCGACAGCAGCAACCCCAGCGTAGCGGTGGCCAGCAGCTGCTTCATGGCTTGTCTCCGTCTTTAACCTTGTCGTCGATGATCGAGACGGTGGCCGTGCGCCCGGCGATCATGCGGAAGTCCGCCGGCACATCGTCAAAGGCGATACGCACCGGAATCCGCTGGGCCAGGCGCACCCAGCTGAACGCCGGATTGACGTTGGGCAGCAGGTTGGAGCCACTGCTGCGGTCGCGGTCTTCGATACCGGCGACGATGCTTTGCACGTGGCCATGCAGGCGGGCGTTGTCGCCGATCACCCGGATGTCCACGCCCATGCCGACATGGATACCGTCTAGCTTGGTTTCTTCGAAATAGCCGTCGATATGGAACGAATTGCTGTCCACCACCGACAGCACCGGGCGCCCGGCGGTGACGAACTCCTGGGTACGCGGCGCACGGTCGTTGACGTAGCCGTCCACGGGGCTGCGGATCACCGAGCGGTCGAGGTTCAGTTGCGCGGAATCCACCGTCACCTGGGCTTCGGCCAGGGCCGACTGGGCACGGGCCACGCGGGATTGGCTTTCTTCCAGTTGCTCGCTGGGCACCAGGTTGCCCAGGCCTCGGTTGCGCTTGTACTCGCGCTGGGCCTGGGCCAGGGTTTCCTGGCGGTCGGCCACGGCGGCCTGGGCTTGGCGCAAGGCCAGCTTGAAGCGGTCCTGGTCGACGGCGAAGAGCACCTGGCCTTTGGTCACCAACTGGTTGTCGTGCACGTCCACGCGCTGGATCAGCCCGGACACGTCCGGGGCGATCTGCACGATGTCGGCACGGATGTGGCCGTCACGGGTCCAGGGGGCAAACATGTAGTACATGACCATGCGCCACACCACGACGACCGCGAACGTCACGATCAACAACGTGAGGACTACACGGCCGATGGTCAAAAAAGGTTTTTTCATGTCATCAGGTATCGACTGAGTGAGTCCACCGCGCCCAGCAACAGCGCGTACAGCCCCACATTGAACAATGCCCGGTGCCAGACCAGGCGATAGAAGTGGAGGCGGGTCAACAACCCGTGCACCACCAGGAACAACACATACGTAATGCCCATCAGCACCAGCAGCGTGGGCAGGAACACCCCGCTGATATCCAGATCACCGATCATAAAGGCGCTCCATCAGGCAGCGGCGCTTGCATCTCAGTGCCGCCAATGAACTCCACACCCGGCAGCAACGCCAGGCGCAAACCGGCCAGCGCGTGCAGCAAGTGCAGGCGGGTGTCGTCTTCGTCTTGCAGGCCCTGGCCGTTGAGGGCGCGGCGCGTGCGGTCCAGGGTCATCAGCAGACCGCTGGGCGCGGGCAAGCGTTCACCGGCCTTGAGACACGCCTTGAAGTAACCGCCCACACCTTCCACCACTTGGTTGAGCAACACCCGTGGCACGCCGAGGATGCGCGGCGAGTAGGCCAGCAAATCGAGCAGGTTCAACGCCACGCGCAAATCGCGCAGAGCGGTGCCGGTGTCCTGGTTGATCAGGGCCAGGCGCGGCAGGTGTTGCATCAAGCGGTCGAGCATCTGCACGGCCATGTGGCGGTGTTCGGCCAGGGTCGCAGGTTCGGTGAGGCTGACGATGTCGCGCCAGCTGAAACGGGTCAGGCGCTTGGCCGCCAGCTCGGCGCCGAAAGGCCGCGCGATCAGCGTCCACACAAAGGCGAACAGCAGGCCCACCGGCCCGGCCAGGTTGACGTTGGCGAAGTTGAGGAAGTCGGCGTCGTAAGCACCCTGGATGCTGATGAACGACGAGGTGTTCACCAGCGTCAGCAACATGCCCAGGTAGAAACGCGGCTGTACGGTGAGCGTGCCGATGCAGATGAACGGCACCGCGAAGGCCAGCACCAGCATCGGAAAGTCGTGCAGATTGGGCAGCACCAGGAACAGATAGAGACTGGCGAACAACACCGACATGGCGGTCCAGAAAAAGAACCGGTAGATCTGCGGCGCCGGGTCGTCCATCGAGGCAAAAAAGCTGCAGGCGACGGCGGCCAGGATCACCGCGCTGCCGCCGTCGGTCCAGCCGAGCAGGATCCACAATACCGACGCGACAATGATCGCGGTGACGGTGGAAAACGCCGAGTAGAACATCAGCCCACGGTCGAGGAACGGCGTGAGCCGGCCCAGGCGCCAGTGGCGGTAGACGGCGCGCCAGGTGTCCTGGCTTTCGCACTGGATGGCGGCTTGCAGGCTGCGGCAGTCCTGCCACAGGTCGATCCACTCGGCCAGACGATACAGCGCATTGGAGAACAGCAGCGTGTGACGATCGTCGAGCGCTTCGCCGCTGGGCTGCAGGGCGTCGACCTGATCACGCAGGACGCGCCAGCGTTCCATTGGCGCCGCTTCTTGGGTGTCCTCCAGCCACTGGCTGGTCGCTTCCAGCAGCGGCGTGATTTTATCGAGGAACTCGGGCGCGCGATGTTCGATGGCATAGAGCGCGTCGTCGAGGGCGTCCACCACCGGCAGCAGGTGAATCATGCGCCCGCGCAGCTCCTTGGTATTGCGCACCGTCTGCGGCCGTGCGCCTTCGTGAGGCAGCTGGCCGATCATCAATTCGAGGGTATTGAAGGTGGCGACCATGCCGCCGCGCAAGGTGCTGATTTCTTCAGGCGCCACATTGCGCGTGATAAAGCGTTGGCTGTAGACCTGGGCATCGGCAAACCACTTGGCCACCGAGCCATCGAACACCGGCATCAGCCGGCGCGGCCAGAACATCGCACCCACCACCGCCGCTACGGCGATACCGAGGAAGATTTCTTCGGTACGCGCTTCAGCTACATCCCACACCGCCAGCGGGTTATCCACCACCGGCAAGGCGATCAACGGCAAGGTGTAGCCGGCGAGCATCAGCGCGTAGTTGTTCGCCGTGCGCAAATGCATCGACAGGAACAGCAAAGTGCCCGTCCACAGGGCAATCACCACCACCAGCATGTAGGGCGACTGCACGAACATCGGCACGAACAGCACGGCCGCCGCCGCGCCCATGAAAGTGCCGATGGCACGGTACAGCGCCTTGGAACTGGTCGGGCCGACAAACGGGCTGGAAACGATATACACCGTGGCCATCGCCCAGTACGGACGTGGCATTTGCATAAGCATGGCGATGTACAAGGCAATCATCGAGGCCGCGAAGGTACGCACCCCGTAGAACCAATCACGAGCGGGCGGGAAACCGGTAAAAAATCCGTTCAAAGCGACGCCGCCTCGAAGGCACGCAGCACACGCAGCGCGGCCTCCATATCACCTTGGGTCATGTCGGCCAGCACTTCCTTGCGCAGGCGTACCAACTGCACTTCCACTGCCTGTACCAACTCGCGGCCACGCTCGGTGAGGCTGAGGGACTTGGCGCGACGGTCGTGGATGTCTTCGGTACGGCACACGTAACCGTCGGTGCACAGCCGGTCGAGCAAGCGCACCAGCGACGGGCTTTCCATCCCCGAGGCCTGAGCCACTTTGACCTGGTGCACACCGTCGCCCAGGCGACCGATCATCAACAACGGCACGGCGCAGGCTTCGGAGATGCCATAGCTCACCAGCGTGGTCTGGCAGATTTTGCGCCAGTTACGGGCGCCCACCACCATGCTGCTGCTGAGGTTCATCTGGAGTTGTTCGAGGGATTGAGGCACTGGATAGTTCGCATACAGTTAGTTTGCTAACTATCAATATGATAGGTGAAGCCAGATGCGTCAAGTTTTGAAACAATTTTGCGGATGGGTGGTGGGTGGTAGCGGTAAGTAAAGCGGGTCTTGGGGGCCGGTGCTGAATTCCCGCCATCAACCCCATGGCCCGTGCGTCAGAAAAAGTTCACTAACGCGGAAAAACCTCAGATTTTTTTAACCTTCACCAGATTTTTTCAACTTTTGCCCTTTCTGCTAAGTTTTTTGCACCCCTCGCCCACCCCGCAACATCAGATTCAACTCATCCACCACTTCTGCCCAATCCGCATCCTCCAGAATCTCCTCGCGCAAAAACGCCTTCTGGCTGTCCGTCCAGAAAAACGCATCCGCCAGGTTCAGCTCCGGTTTGAGCGGTGAATGCACCGCCACGAATTTCTCGATACTCACCGGGTCATCGGGCAGCCCGAGCTGTTTGAACAGTGATGGCAAGCTATGTACGGGCGATTGCATGACGGGCTCCTGATAGAAAAGCATTTACCCAGTCTAGCGGCAGCCCTCGGGTTGCGCCGACGGGACATTGCACAACACGAACAAGCGCGCCCTGGCGCCTCCGCCATCCTGGCGACTGAGTTCGCGCCAGCCTTCGGGCAGCGGGGCGAATTCGTCCGGCGCTTCATTGCTGCTGATCAGCCACACACGGCGGGTTTCGGCGGGCAGTGCCGACAGGCGGTCGAGGTAGATGCGTCCGCCGTCCTGGTCCACCAGGGTGCCGAAACCATAGGCATTCGGCCGGGTTGAGGCGCCATCCGGCTTAGGTGGGGTGTAGAGCTGCAATTGGGCATCGGTCTGGTCGTAATACACATAGCTCAGGTACCACAACATGTCGCTGAGGACGATGCGGTCGTCTTCCTGGTAATTGCGGTTGACGAACTCCACCGGCACATTGAACTGGTCGTGCTCATCCACGGTGAAATTGTTCTTCAATCCCACCAGCTCGACGCCGACGAATAGCACAAACAATGCCGCGCCCAGCAGTGCAAACCGCGACGGCAGACGATCAATGGCCATCGCCAGCAGGATCGGCAAGCCCAGGGCGTACACCGTCAGGTAACGTTCGATAAACACCGGGGAAATAAACGACACGCCGTAGACCAGCAGCAGTGGCAACAGGAAAAAAAGCAACAACAGGCTGGCCGGTCGGTGGCGTTCGCGATCGCGCCAGGCGGTAATGACAACCACCGCCACCAGCAGCAGCGGAAACAGCCAGAACAGCGGCGCCCAGAAGCCGACGCCTTCATCCTGCAGCACGAACTGCCAGATCATCGACGGCAGGGAGAACAGGCTGACGGGATCTTCCCAACCGATGTCGCCCCCCACCTTGAGCTGTTCGACATGCTGCACCAGGTCCAGCAGGTTCGGCAGCCACGGCAGGTACAACAGCACAATCGCAGCGTTGGCCGCCCACCAGGCCGGACGCGTGATCAGGCGCTGGCCTCGCGGCGCCGTGCCACACAACACACCCAGGTAAGCCCAGTGCACCAGCACACAGAGCGCGGTGAAGTAGTGGGTGTAGAAACCGGCACTCATCAACACCACATACGCCGCCAGATAACGCGTGCGCTCGGGCTGGCGCACCCAGTACACCAGCGCCAGCGTGGCGCCCAGCAGCCACACGCCGAGCAGCGAATACATGCGCACTTCCTGGCTGTAGCGCACCGCCGTCGGCAACAGCGCCAGCAGGATCCCCGCCAGCACCGCCGCCCGGCGGGTGGAGAGTTGCCGGGTCAGCCAGACGCCCAGGCCCACGGCGACCACACCGGGAATGGCGCTCATGCCGCGAATCGACCAGATGCTGTCGCCGAACAGCTCGATCCAGCCGCGCAGCAGGAAAAAATACAGCGGCGGGTGCACGTCGTGTGCGGCGTGGAACCACAGGTCGCCCACGGCGTATTCGCTGAGCAGCAGGCTCGAACCCTCGTCACCCCAGATCGCCGACGCCGTCAGGTGGTAAAACCGCAGGGCCATGGCCAGCGCCAGGATCGGCAACCACCAGAGACCGCTGATCCAGCCGGCACCTTCCCACGTGAGGCGATTGAGTGCCGGTAACGTCCCGACCTTTTCGTTTTGCTCTACCACAGACCGACGCACCTCAATTCCCCTGATTGCCCAAGCGCAAACACCGCCACTCTAGGACAAAAGCCCAGGATCCGCCGCTGGAATCGGACAAATCAGCAATTTGTGCAGGGCTTCTCCGAAGCAACCGCAGGAACAGGCTATTATTGCGCCCCTCCAAGGACTCAGGATCAAGGACACGTCATGCGCATCGGTTTTCTGTCACCCCTGGCACTGGCATTGCTCGCCGTTATTTCCCTACAGGCTCAGGCCAGTTCCGACGACTCGTGCTACCCCGACTGGCGGGTTTCGCGTGACAGCCTCGATTCGTGCAGCAACCTGCCTTTCCTCAGCCCCGGCAACGACAGTCGCGTCAACCTGCGCCTGCTGCTGGCCGACCAAAACGCGGCGCCCCTGGCACCCAATGCCTTGAGCGAAGACGATCTGTCCCAGGGCTTTGGCGCGGTGCCCTTCCCGGTCTACCGCCTGGCGCCGGTTCCGAGCACCAACGAAGAACCGGATAACAAGCCCGACGACTCGCGCACTGCCGAACTGGACGCGCTGCTCCAGCCCCTGGGCATCAAGCGTGACGAGTACAAAACCGCCGGGGAAGAGTTTCTGAGTGGCGAAGGCAGCCGCTGCCGCAGCAACGACGATGACAGCGCCACCGCGTTCATCAGCCAGGTGACCAAGGCCGACATGCCGGCGGCCGAACGCGAGTTGCTGGTGAAGGCGCGCTTGCAGTTGCTGACGACCTGCTCGTGGGAAGGCCAGGTAGTCGACGCCCAGCAGATCCAGTCCGCCGATGGCCAACTGTTGCGCACTTACCTGCAAGCCGCTGCCGACTTCTACAGTGGCCGTTTCGGCGATGCCGAACGGGGGTTTGCCGCCGCCAGCTCCAGCCCTCTGCCTTGGCTGAAGGAAACCGCGCTGTACATGACGGCACGCACGTCCTTGAACCTGGCCCAGGCCGAGGCCTTCGACGAATACGGCATGCCGCAACTCGCGCGTGTGGACAAGTCGGCCTTGAACGACGCCGAACAAGGTTTTCTCGGCTATCTGAAGACTTATCCACAAGGCGTTTACGTGGCCTCCGCCCGAGGCCTGCTGCGCCGGGTTTATTGGCTGGGGGATGACAACAGCAAGCTTGCCGAGGCCTACGCCTGGGCCATAACCCAGGCCACTGACACACAGCGCAATGTGTCGGTGGATGAGCTGGTGGAGGAAGCCGACCTGAAGCTGCTGATGGTCAACAGCGAGACCGTCTCCACACCGATGATCCAGTTTGTCAGTGACTTGATGGTGATGCGCGGCGGCAACCAGCCCGCCCTCTCCCGCGCCGATCTGGAAAAACAAAAAGCCGCGTTCGCCAGTGCGCCGGACTTGTATGACTACCTGCTGGCGGTCAACGCGCTGTACAGCGAGCATCAACCGGACGCCGCCCTGAAGCTGTTGCCGCAAAGCGTGCCGTCGAACCTGAATTACTTCGCCTTCAGCCAACAGACCCTGCGCGCACTCGCCCTGGAAGAGAAAAAAGACTGGAAAGGCGCCGAAGCGCTCTGGCTGCAACTGCTGCCCCTGGCGAAATTGCCGCTGCAACGCGATCAGGTGGAACTGGCCCTGGCGATGAACTACGAACGCAGCGGCCAGTTGGCCAAGGTGTTCGCCGCCGACTCGCCGATCAGCGCCAAGCAGGTGCGTTACATCCTGCTGCGCAACGTCGCCGGCCCTGAGTTGCTGCGCCAGCAGATCGCCCAGGCCAGCGACCCGCTGGAACGCCAGACCGCACAATTCGTGCTGCTCTACAAAGACCTGTTGCGCGGCCAGTTCGCCACCTTCGCCGAGGACCTCAAGCAACTGCCGGCCAGCGCCCCGGAAGACAAGCTGGGCACCAGCCTGGGCTACGTCTACAGCGCCAGCCAGACCTTGAAGCTATTCCAGTGGAACGGTGACAAAGCCGAGTCCGGCTACGCCTGCCCGAGCATCGCGCAGATCGCCACAACCTTGCAGGCCGATGCCAAAAACCCACAGGGCCTCAACTGCCTGGGCGAGTTCATCCTGCGCAACGGCCTGGACGGCATGCCGCTGGAACAGGCACGCGCCGCCGGCAGCCTGGGCAGCACCGCGTCGGACTTCAAGGGTGAAACCTTCTCGCGCCTGGACGGCTACAAGCAAGTGATCGGCAACGCCAAGGCGCCGAAGAACGACAAAGCCTATGCATTGTTCCGCGCCATCAACTGCTACGGGCCATCGGGCTACAACAGCTGCGGCGGCGTCGAGGTGGAGCCGGCCGTGCGCAAGGCGTGGTTCCGCCAGTTGAAAACCGGCTTCGCCGACACCCAGTGGGGCAAGTCCCTGCAGTACTACTGGTGAAGCACCTGTGGCTCGGCTTGCTGTTGCTGGCAAGCCCGGCCTTCGGCGCTGTCGACGCCCGCGACTATGACGCCTTCTGGCTGTGGAGTGGCGTCACCCCACAGCCGGTACTCAAGCAGGCCAAGACCCTGTATATCCTCCAGGGCCAGATCAACTCGACTCGCCGCGCCCCTCAGCTCGGCGTGCGGATGATCGCCCAGGGCATCAGCGTGCCGCGCCTGACCCAGGGCGACATCTGGATCGTATACCGCGCCCACACCCTGCGCTGGCCCGAGCCGGTCTACCGCCAACTGCTCGGCCAGGTGCAACGCTGGCGCGACGCGGGCAACCCGGTGGTCGGTATCCAGATCGACTTCGATGCGCGCACCCAATACCTGCACGAATACGCCGGGTTCTTGCGCGACCTGCGCCGGCGTTTGCCGGCCGACCTGCGCCTGAGCATCACCGGCCTGATGGACTGGAGCAGCAACGCCGACCCGGCTGCCATCGCCCAACTCAAGGGCGTGGTGGATGAGGTGGTGGTGCAGACGTACCAGGGGCGCCATAGCATCCCGGATTACGCGGCGTACTTGCCACGCATGAATCGGCTGGGGCTGCCGTTCAAGATCGGGTTGATTCAGGGTGGAGAGTGGGAAGCGCCGGGGTATTTGCAGGGGAGCGAGTGGTTTCGGGGGTACGTGGTGTTTTTGCAGAATCCCTAACCTGAGCCGCGCCCGCCGTTCGCAACGGATACACCGATTCCCATCCTCCGCCCAACGCTTTATACAAGCCAACCATCGCCAGAGAGACGCCGGTCGAGCTTTCGACCCACTGCTCCTGCGTGGCCAACAGTGCGCTTTGCACGGTGAGGACGTTGACGAAATCCACCACGCCTTCCACGTACTGCTGCTGCGCCGTGCGCAGGGCAATCCGGTTCTGGCGCACGGCTTCGGCCAGGCTGTCGCGGCGCAATTGGCTGGCGTTGTAGCGGGTCAACTGGTCGTCGATCTCATGCCAGGCGCGCAGCACGGTTTGCTGGTAGGCGAGCGCCGCTTCCTGTTGCTGGGCTTCGCGCAGGTTCAACATGCCTTGCAGGCGCCCGCCGTTGAACAGCGGCAGGCTGAACTGCGGGCCGAAGGCAAAGGCACGGGAGCTCCAGGAACCGAAGTCCGAGAGTTGCATGGCCTGGGAGCCGAGGCTGCCGGACAAGGTAATGCGCGGGTAGAAGTCGCCCTTGGCCACGCCGATGCTGGCAGTGGCGGCGTGCAGGCGGGCCTCGGCCTGGCGGATGTCCGGGCGGCGTTCGGCCAGTTCCGAAGGCAGGCCGATCGCGACCTGGCGCTGGGTTTGCGGCACGGCAGCGTCCTTGGACAGTTGCGCGTGCAGCGCCTGCGGCGGCGCCCCCATCAACAGGCTGAGGGCGTTGATCAGTTGGTCCTGGCGCTGTTGCAGATCCGGCAGGCGCGCCTCGATGGCGGCGACCTGGGCGGCGGCTTCGGCGACATCCAGGTCGGTGGCCACGCCGTCGGCCAGGCGCAATTGCGACAGCTTGAGGCTGTGACGGGCGACGTCGAGGTTCTGTTCGGTGACGGCGCGGGTGTTCTGCACGCCGCGCAATTGGATGTAGTCCTGGGCGGTCTCGGCGAGTACCGACAGCAGCACGGCGCGGCGGTCGTCTTCGGCGACTTGCAGGGTGGCGTCGGCGGCTTCGGTTTCGCGTTTTACCCGGCCCCAGAAATCCAGCTCCCAGGAGGCGGAGAAGCCCGCGTCCCACTGGTTGAACGCCGCACGGCCGTTCTCGCCGGACGGGTCGCTCAGGCCTTGGCCGCTGTTGCGTTTGCGCTGGTAAGCCCCCGTCGCATCAACCTCGGGGTAGCGCTCGGCGGTCGTCACCTGGCGTACCGCCCGGCTTTGTTGCAGACGGCTGCTGGCCAGTTTCAGGTCAAGGTTGTCGGTGAGCGCACGGCGTGTAAGGGCCGAAAGCTGCTCGTCGTGGAACACATCCCACCAGCGTTCCTGCAAAGGATCACTGACGGCGCGGCTGGCTGCCTGGCGCCCCTGTGGCTCGCTCCATTGCGTCACTTGCGGGCCCTGCGGCGTGTGGAAATCCGGGCCGACCGTGCAGGCACTCAGGCTGATGAGGCTCAAGGTGAGCCAGGCAACTCGCTTCATTGCTGGGCCACCTCACGCGCTTGCACGACCGGCCGAGTGTCGACGCTGGCTTCCACCGACATGCCGACACGCAGGCGTTCAATGTGAGCCTGGTTGGGTTCGAGGATGATCTTCACCGGAATGCGCTGTACCACCTTGGTGAAATTGCCCGTGGCGTTGTCCGGTTTGACCGAGGCAAACGTCACGCCTGTCGCAGGCGCGAGGCTATCCAGATGGCCGTTGAGCAACTCGCCGTCCAGGCTGTCGACACGCACCTGCACCGCTTGGCCGGCGTGCATGTGGGAAAGCTGGGTTTCCTGGAAGTTGGCCACCACGTAAGCGTCCTCCAGCGGCACGACCGCAAGGATCTTGCTGCCCGGTGTGACATAGGCGCCCACCCGCACCGCCCGCTCGCCGACCATGCCATCCACCGGCGCGACGATGCGCGTATACGACAGTTGATAACTGGCCAGTTCCAGCGCGGCCTGGGCACGTTTGAGCCCCCCTTCGGCGGCATCGCGCTGGGCGGTGAGGATTTCCACTTGCTTGCGCTCGGCCGCCAGCACCGCCGTAGCGTTGGCCAGGCGTGCGGTGGCCTGGTCGATGCGGGTCTTGGCTTGCTGGGCGTTCTGCACGGTGCCGGCACCGACACCGGCGAGGTGGTTGTAGCGGTTCAGTTCGTGTTCGGCAAAGGCCATTTCGGCGCGATCCGCTGCAACGGTGGCCTGGGCCTGGGCGATCACCGAGCTTTGGCGCTCCAGGGTCGCAGTGGCGTTTTTCAGTTGGGCCTGGGCGACCAAGGCGTCGGCATCGGCAGCCTGGGCAGCGGCGCGGAAGTCGCGGTCGTCGATCAGCGCCAGCAGCTGGCCGGCCTTGACGCGCTGGTTGTCTTCCACCAGCACCTCCTTGATGAAGCCGGCCACACGGGGCGCCACCAGGGTGAAGTCAGCGGCGACGAAGGCGTCGTTGGTGGTCTGGCGCTTGCTGCCCAACACGCCCGGCGCGACCAGGTACACCAGCACACCCACGGCAACTATGGCGATGACGGCGACGGCGATTTTGTCTTTGCGTTTCATGAACAGTCCTTTCAATCAAGTCGGTGCGCGCGGCGGAAAAATCCGCGTGGGCATCCAGAAAATCAGCAGGATCAACGCCACCGCGACCGCGGCCATGGCGTAGTACAAATCCGAAGAAGTCAGCACCACGGCCTGCTCATGCAGGCGGTGCGCCAGGCCCGGCGCATCGCCGTCGGCCAGGGGCGAATTGCCCAGACGATCGACCAACATGGTCGAATGGAAGTGCAGGCGCTGGGTGGTCAAGGTATCGAGCACGCCGGTGGCGATCACGGCGGCCAGGCCCTTGATGGTGTTGAACCAGGCCGAAGCAAACGGCCCGTCCATGGGCTGGATGCTGCCGGTGGAGAGCATCAGCAGCGGCAGCACGGCCATCGGTTGCCCGAAGATTTGCAGCAGGTACAGGCCGTAGAAGTCGTCGCGAATCCACGCTGACGTCAGATGCGCACTGCCCACGCAGCACAGCACCAGCATGCCCAGGCCGATCCCCAGCACCCAGCGGCAATCGACCCAGCGCAAGTTGCACAACGCCGCCACCAGCGGCAGCGCGATCAACTGCGGGATCGCCATCAGCAGCATCAGCGGCGCGGTTTGCAGTGGACGGTAACCCTGCACCTGAGCGAGAAAACTCGACGGGATGATGATCACCGAGGTCAACACCATCAGCACGCCCGCCAGCACAATCAGGGCGAACGCCAGGTTGCGCAGGCCGAGCATTTGCAGCTTGAAGAAGGGAATGGGCTGCGACCATTCGTTCAGCATGAACAGCACCAGCAACACCCCCCCGCCACACAGCAGGAAGGTGATCAGGCCCGACTCGAACCAATCCAGGCGGTTGCCTTGCAGAATGCCGATCACCAGCATGCAAATCGCCGGGAAGCCCAGCAGCAGGCCGCGCCAGTTGAACTGCTTGAAGCGTTCCAGACGCAGTGGGTCTTGCGGCAGGCCATAGGCCACGGCGGCCATGGCCAGCAGGCACGGCGCGACGATTTGCCAGAACGCCCACTGCCAGCCGACGTACTCGGTCCACAGGGCCGCCAGCGGTGTGCCGAGGCTTGGGCCGAAGGTGGCGGTGAGTGCGTAGCCGGCCAGGCCGTACAGCTTGACGTTGGCCGGCAGGAAACGCAGGGCCACGGTCATCAGCATCGGCGGCAACGCGCCGCCGGCCAGGCCTTGCACGGTACGCAAAACCAGCAGGCTTTCGTAGTTCGGCGCGAACGGGCACAGGATGCCGAGCACCGTGAACAACCCGATGGCATACAAGGTGAAGCGACGCAGGGAAAACGTTACCGAACACCAAGGCGCAAAGGCCATGGCCGCCACGGAAGTGGCGGTGTAGGCCGCGACCAGCCAGGTGCCTTCGTCAAACCCGATGTACAGCGCGCCACGGATATCCGCGAGAGCCACTTTGGTGACCATCTCGTTGAGACCGGAGACCAGCACCGCCAGCAACACCCCGACCAGGCCGATGATGATGCGCGGGCCGAATACGGGCGGGGTCATGGCAGTGGGTTTGGCTGCGGCCGCAAGGGTGGGGGCAGCGAGGGAAGTCATGAACAGGTAACTCGGAATGATCAATACCCGAGCAGTTTAATCAGGCACACACATGACAAAAAGTTACTTGTTGGCAGGATATAAGTGCGCCAAACGCAATTGTCAGGCGGGCTGGGCTTCGAGCCACGTGGCGTGACAGCTCTCGCGCATGGTTTCACGCAGCCATTTGTGGGCGGGGTCCTTGTCGAAGCGCGGGTGCCAGGACTGGGCCAATACCAGGGTCGGCAACGAGATCGGCAAGGCGAAGGCGCGCAGTGGCAGTTTCAGGCGCGTGGCGCTCAGCAGCGCTTCCTTGGGCACCGGCAACAGCAAATCGGAATCGGGCAGCATGAACATTGCACCGTGAAAGCCCGGAGCGATCATCGCCACGCGACGTTCCAGGCCCTGGGCGTTCAGTGCGGTATCGATCGGCCCCCGCGCAATACCGCGCCGCGAGATGCTGATATGGGAATAGCTGGCGAAACGTGCAGCGGTGATTTCCTCATCGAACAACGGATGGTCCTCCCGCGCCAGGCCGACGAAGGTAGTGGAGAACAGGTTCTGCACCTTCACTTCAGGGCTGGCGGGCATGGTGTTGCTCACCCGCAGATCCAGGCGACCTTCGCGCAGCGCCTCGTCGTCGGTGTCGCCTTCGGGCACGAAGCACAGTTCGCACAGGGGGGCCATGCGCTCCATGGTGTCGAACAGGCGCCCGCCATACACACCGATGAAAAAGTCATTGGCACGCACGCTGAAACGGCGACGCAGGGTGCTCAGGTCCACCTGGTCCGCCGAGCGGAACAGCAGCGCCGCCTGCTCCACCACATTGCGCACCTGGCCTTGCAACTGCAGGGCCTTGGGCGTGGGCACCAGGCCACGACCGGCGCGCACCAGGATCGGGTCGCCCACGGCTTCGCGGATACGCGTGAGCGTGCGGCTCATGGCCGCCGGGCTGAGGTTCATGCGGCGCGCGGCACCGACCACGCTGCCCTCGTCGAGCAGGGCGTCGAGGGCGACCAGCAGGTTCATGTCCGGTAGTTGCATGCCAGGCACTCGTGATCGGTGGCGCGTGAATTTGACGCAATCGTAGCGTATTCAACGTTGCATGCCCCAGCGTTTCACGGTCAAGCGCTCGAATGTGTCGAACACCAGGTTCTCCACCAACAGTCCGATCAGGATCACCACCGCCAGTCCGGCGAACACCTTGTCGGTGTACAGCTCGTTGCGGTTCTGGAAGATGTACCACCCCAGGCCACCCTTGCCGCTCGTGGCACCGAATACCAACTCGGCGGCGATCAGGGTGCGCCAGGCAAATGCCCAACCGATCTTCAGGCCCGCGAGGATCGACGGCAGCGCCGCCGGGATCAGGATGAACAGCACAAAACGCATGCCCTTGAGGCCATAGTTGCGACCGGCCATGCGCAGGGTTTCGGACACGCCGAGGAACCCCGAGTAAGTATTGAGTGCCAGTGCCCACAACACGGAATGCACCAACACAAAAATCAAGCTGTTCTGCCCCAGGCCGAACCACAGCAGCGCCAGCGGCAGCAACGCAATCGCCGGCAACGGGTTGAACATCGAGGTCAGGGTACTCAGCAAGTCGCGTCCCAGTTGGGTCGACACCGCCAGGGTGGTCAGGGCGAACGCCAGCACGATGCCGATCAGGTAGCCTTTGATCAGCACGGCCAGCGAGATGCTGACTTTGCTGAGCAATTCACCACTGAGCAGGCCGTCGTACAGCGCATGAAAAGTCTGCAAGAAACTCGGCAACAGCAGGTCGTTGTCCTGGTAGCGTGCAACGGCTTCCCAAAGGATGGCGAGCACAATCAGGATCAGGCCCTTGCGCAGCCAGCCTTGTTGCCACAGGCGCTGTCGCAGGGGCAACTCGCGTTCCACAGGGACGCTGAGCAGCGGTTCCAGGGTGATTTCAAATTCCTCGCGCATTGGGTTGACCCTTCAGTAAGCGATGCGGATATCGGCGAAACCCAACTCACGTTCGGCCTCGGGTGCTTCATCGAACAGCAGGCGATGAATGCGCCGCGCCGATGCCTGGAACGCCACGCCCCCAAGGCTGTGCAGGTCGTATTGATGGCTGTGGACTTCCGCACGTACGCGCCCGGGATGAGGCGACAGCAACAGGATGCGATTGCCCACCACCAGCGCTTCTTCGATGGAGTGGGTGACGAACAGCAGGGTAAAGCGCACCTCTTCCCAGAGCAGCAGCAACTCTTCCTGCATTTTGCGTCGGGTCAGGGCGTCGAGGGCGGCGAAGGGCTCGTCCATCAGCAGGATTTTCGGCTGCATGGCCAGGGCGCGGGCGATGGCGACGCGGGCTTTCATGCCGCCGGAAAGGGTATGTGGATAGGCATCGGCAAAGGCGCTGAGGCCGACTTTGTCGAGGTACTGCAGCGCGCGCTCTTCAGCTTCGGCGCGCTTCAAGGTCTTCGAGGCCAACAGCGGGAACATCACGTTCTGCTTGACGGTTTTCCACGGCGGCAACTGGTCGAACTCCTGGAACACCACGATGCGATCCGGGCCGGGTTGCTCGACCTTTTGCCCCAACAGGCGGATCTCGCCTTCGCAGGGTTTGATAAACCCGGCGATGGACTTGAGCAAGGTGGATTTGCCACAGCCCGACGGGCCGAGCAGCACGTAGCGGTCGGCCGGGTCGATCTCGAAACTCACTTGGTGGGTGGCCCGCACCACCCGCTCGGGCGTGCGATATTCCAGGCTGACGTTATCCACCGCCAGCAGCGGCTGCGCCGTGTTCAGAGTGCTGGCCGCGTGGCCTTGCAGGGGCATGTTCATTTCATCTCACTTGGCGCAAATGGGGATCAGAAAGGCGCATCGCCCTGGATGGTGGTGCGAAACAGCTTGCGGCGCAGGTGGCTTGGGCAGCCGGCGGCCAGGTGGATCAGCGAGCGGTTGTCCCAGAACACCAGGTCGTGGGGCTGCCATTGGTGGCGATAGATGTTGTGTGGCAACACGCTATGGGCGTAGAGCTGGGCCAGCAGGTCACGGCTTTCGTCTTCCGGCAGGCCGACGATGCGGGTAGTGAACCCTTCACTGACGAACAGCGCCTTGCGGCCGTTTTCCGGGTGGGTGCGCACGATGGGGTGCACGACTTCCGCGACCTGGGCGAGCTGCTCTGGGGTCAGCGTGGGGCGCCAGTTACCTTCGAATTTGGTCTCGCTGTAACGCGCGGTGTAGGAATGCGCGGCGCTGCGGCCCTCGACGGCTTTACGCAGGTGCTCGGGCAACTGGTCCCAGGCTTTGTGCATGTCGGCGAACAGGGTATCGCCACCTTCAGACGGCAGTTCCTGGGCGTGCAGCATCGAGCCCAGGCTCGGCAGCTCTTTGTAAGACAGGTCCGAATGCCAGAATTTTCCCGCATCTCCCAGGCCGATGGATTGGCCGTTTTCGATGATGTTGGAGACGATCAGGATTTCCGGGTGGTTGGCCAGCAGGAACTGTTTGAGCACGTGGATCTGCAGCACACCGAAGCGGCGACTGAAGGCAATCTGTTGTTCGGGGGTGATGCGTTGGTCGCGAAACACCACGACGTGGTGGTCCAGGTGCGCTCGATGGATGCGGGTGAAATCCTGATCGTTGACCGGACGCGACAGGTCCAGGCCGATGATCTCGGCGCCGACACTGCCGGAAAAAGGAAGAATCTCGAAGGTTTGGGCGGTGGCGGTCGCTGTTGGAACAGTAGAGGTGGCGGACATGAGGTCACTCCCGGTCAGTCAGGAGAGCGACTTTATAGATATAAGAACTTCAATTTAAATACCGTTAATGAATATCCATATGCAGGAAAGTACCGTGAGAACTCATCCCTCTGGCACCTGGGAAATAAATTGCAACGGCAAAGTGTTTTGAGTACATCGCCGGCGGTCTTGCCATTGGTGGCTGCTGGAACAGGCTCAATGAACCTGGTTGCGTAAGACGCCATAAATGCCGGCTGTGGGCGCTGAGAGCATGGTGTTGAACCGCTTACAAGCCGAAACCGTGCCCGTTTGACAAGCTCATGGGCAGTCTCTAGTGTGCATTGGATCCAATTAGCTACCCAATTAGAAAAAGGAGGATAGCGTAACCGTGACGCAGAAGCCGAACCCTTTGAACAGCATCAAGATAAGCGGTCCTATTCCCGCGCATCTTGCTCGTTCCGTGATTGAAGAAACCTTGCGCAACGCCATCCTGGATGGTCGATTGCCCTGCGGTACCGCTATGCGTCAACAGGAACTGGCCAGCCTGTTCGGAGTCAGCCGCATGCCGGTGAGGGAAGCCTTGCGCCAGCTGGAAGCCCAATCACTGCTGCATGTGGTAACGCACAAAGGCGCCGTGGTTGCCCCCTTGATCGAGGACAACTCGGCCGAGACCTATGAACTGCGGATGCTCCTGGAATCTGAGGCGCTGCGCTTGTCGATTCCTTTGCTCACCGAGGCCGATATTGCCGAGGCGGACGCCATTATTTGTGCTCTTGAGCAGGAAAAAGACTATGCCGAAATGGGCCGCCTCAATCGACTGTTTCACATGGCCCTCTATGGCAAAGCCCCGAACCAAAGGCTACTCAAATTGGTGGAGCATGGGTTGAACGAAGAGGAGCGTTTCCTGCGTTATAACCTTGAGGCCATGGGGCTGGGCGAGACGTCCCAGGAAGACCACCGCGAACTGCTGAACCTGGTGGCGCGGAAGAAAACCCAGGAAAGCATCCTGACGCTGCGCAATCACTTGATGCGAGGCATGGAAGTGATCACAGCGTACCTCAATGGTCTGGATGCCCAAGGCAAGAAAGATACGCAGTAAGGCACACGGCCCTCTTGCCCCGACCTTCCCTGTGGCGGGGCATCCTGACTGACGGTGAGCGCCTCGCCCCGAAGAAACTTCCCACTTACAACCAAGACGCCAACTTACATAAATATTATTTAGAAAAACTTCTAACATATTTGTATGTTCGCCAACTTGTTTAACCCGCTTATTATATTTATTAACAACCCCGGCACTCGTCATATTTAGCGACCCTGCACGCCAGCAGCCGTTTAACAACGACTTCCCCCTGCCAACCATAAAGAACTCATCGCTGTTTACACAGCAGACGCGACAACTTATAGGCATCAACCATGCATCAACCGTTACTTGAAACAGCAAAACTGCAGTTATGCAGTCATTCGTTATTTTCAGAAATAACTTCCTTACGGAAGTTACAACTTTTCATGGAGAGCCATGTATTTGCAGTCTGGGACTTCATGACCCTCGCCAAACGCCTGCAACAGGATCTGACCTGTACACGCCTGCCCTGGCTGCCACCGACAGACCCGCTGGCCGCACGTCTGATCAATGAGATCGTATTGGGCGAGGAGTCGGACGAACATCCCGCGCAAGGCTATTGCAGCCACTTCGAACTCTATCTGGAGGCCATGGCCGAAGTGGGCGCCAGCACCACGTCTATCAACCGCTTTATTACGCTGCAACGCCAAGGCCTGGAAGCACATGCTGCCTTACAGGAAGTCGAGGTTCTTCCTGGCGTGGCGCGCTTTGTCAGCGACACCTTGAACCTTGCGCTGAGCGCTCCCACCCATTGTGTGGCTGCAACATTCCTGTACGGACGCGAGCATGTCATCCCGATAATGTTCGAGCGCATCCTGCAATCCGATCAACGCCTCCACCACCAGGCGCCTACCTTGTGCGCCTACCTCAAGCGTCACATTGAGATGGACGCCCAGGAGCATGGGCCGGCCGCCGAGCGGTTGCTCGAACGGCTCGCCAGCGCAGACCCGGCGCACGCGCAACAGGCCCATGACGCAGCCCTTACCGCCATGGAAAACCGCATCGCGTTCTGGGATGAGGTTCAGGGCTCGTTGCAAGAGGTGCGCCCATGAACACCGGCGACTACCCATCCATCGCCGACGACTGGGAGCGCCGTGCAACCATCCGTACACGCCCTCGCCGTTTGCTGGAAAACGATGACAAGCTGATCTACCCACTGTGCCGCCAACCGTTGGTGCTCAGTGCGACTTTTCTTGAACACTGCCCGCAATGGCGCGATTTCGTGCTGGTGCAGAGCTTCTACAAGTTCATCAACGACGTGGTGATATTCGAGACGGAGATCGTCGACAAGACTGCGCGCAGCATCGCCAAGAACCGCTTCTCGATCCCCTTCCCGCTGGCGTGCCGCGTTGATGCAATGACAGTCGTCGTGGACGAGGACTACCACGCGCTGGTCGCACTGGATTTCCTGCAGCAAACCGTGGCCCTGACCGGCATACAGCCGTTGGAGCTACCCAGGCAAATCGAATTGACCCGCGCACTGCCGACAGCACAAGCCCAGGCGCCAGCCCATCTGCACGATGCAGTAGAACTGATTGCCGTGGCCATCGCCGAAAACACGGTGACCCATGATGTAGCAGCATTCTCCAAGGACAGCAGTGTCAAAGCCTCCATCCGTGGCTTGATGGCCGACCACCTGTTTGATGAAGGCCGCCACGCGCACTTCTGGACGCGACTCGTACGCATGTATTGGCAAGCCGCGAACGCGGACGATCGCGACAGTATTGCCAAGGTACTGCCGACGTTCCTGGCTCAGTACCTGACGAACGATCTGCAAAAAGACTTTGACCTTCACTTGATCGAACACCTCGACATCGACGCCAGCCTGCGCAACGCGTTGCGCAATGAAATCGCCGCGCTCACCTTCCCCATCACCCGCCGGCACCCGTTGTTGAGCAATATCCTTGACTTCCTGCAACACAGCGGTTTGCTGCAGACACCGAGCGTGGTGCACGCGTTGAAAGACTATTTGCCGATGCCCGGGGGCGCGACATGAAGCGCCTGACAATCGGATTTTCCGGTGCCAGCAGTGCCTTGGACGCCATCAGACGGGAGCTGGAACAGCATGGGCATGTCTCGAGCGATGAAGACGTCGACCTGTGGATAGACGACGGACGTCAGCCGCTGCGGGACCCGACAGACCCAACCCCAGCGTTGAGCCTGCGCCTGGGCGTTGGCCCGGTACCCGACTGCGGACTGCCCGCGCTGCAGTTGCGCGCCTATGGAGCCAGCCGGAGCTTGTCGGGAGTCCTGGACATCGCCGACGAACCAACGGGCAACGGGCAACGGTTACGCCAGCAAGTGAGCCACGCATTGGTGGAATGGGTCGCGCTGCACATCAGTCGTTTCTCACGGGACCCTGGATATTTCTCCGTGAGTGCGGTTGCCAATGACTGGCCAGAGCAGGGTTTGGATGCGCTTGACGCGCTGGCGTTTGTCCATCGATTCAACCGCACCGAAGACCTCGCTGTACTGCGCGAAGCTCAGGTGCCCTTGATTGAACGCGTGCAGGCCAGCCTCCATAGGTCCGCTGATCGACCGGCGCTGAGGATCGCCGGTAGTGTAGTGACTTACCGCGAGCTGCACGTCCAGGCCCTCACGATCCAGCAACAGTTACACCCCATGCTGGGCAATACGCAGGCGCCCCCCGTGGTTGGCGTGTGCCTGGAAAAATCCATCGAGTTGTACGCGAGTATCCTTGCGGTGCTCGGCTGTGGAGCGGTGTATCTACCGCTGGGCCCGGACCACCCGCCACAACGCCATCAAGTCATGCTCGAGACCGCAGGGGCGCATGTGTTGCTGGACGCCGGTCAACATCCTTTGCGAGCGCACTTCACTGCACTGGATGTCACCCGTCTCGACCTCAGGCATGTCGACCTCACGCTTGCGCTGATGCCAGCTCGCCCCCACCCCGATGCGCCCTGCATGACGCTCTTTACGTCTGGCACCACAGGCCAACCCAAGGGCGTGCTGCTCAGCCAGGCAAACCTGGCGCATTTCACGGCCTGGTTCAGGTCCTGTATGAACGTGGATGACCAGAGCCGTGTCTTGCAGTTCTCACCATTGAGCTTCGACTCATCGCTGATCGATATTTTCCCCGCCCTGATAGCGGGTGCCGAGTTGATCGTCCCCAGCGCCGAGCAACGGCACGCCCCTGAGCAACTGTTGGATCTGCTCCACCAGCAACGCGTCACCCATGCCTTTTTGCCGCCTGCGCTGTTGAGCATCCTGCCGCTTGATCAACCATTGGGCCTGACGCACCTGCTGACCGGCGGCGATGTGTGCGAACCCCATGTCATCGAACGCCTGGCAGGGCAGTGCCGGTTTCACAACCTGTACGGGCCCACGGAGACCACGGTGCTGGCCACCCATCGGACACTGCTCCCCGGTGACTGCAACCGCAACCTCGGCTACCCCATCGCCAACAGCCAGGTGCTGATCCTCGATGACACTCTGCAACCGGTGGATGAAGAGGTGATGGGTGAGGTGTACATCGTCGGCCCCGGAGTCAGCTTGGGGTATGTGGGCACGTCGCAACCGTCTGCCAGTCCTTTCGTGGAACTGGCGGTACCAGGGAGTCAGCCACTGCGGGCCTACCGCAGTGGCGACCTGGCACGATGGACCGCCGACGGGATCGTGCTGGGTGGACGGCGTGATGACCAAGTGAAAATCCGCGGGTTTCGGGTCGAGCCGCAGGAGATTGAACAATGCCTGCGCAATAGTCGGCTGTATCGCCAGGTGGCGGTAGTAATCGACCGGGACAGCAGGATCCGCAGCTACATCGCCCAGCCTGAACCAGACGCGAGCGTGGCCGCCCTGAAGCACCATGCACGACAATGGCTGCCAGACTACATGCAGCCGGGCTTCTGGGAGGTGTTGCCCCACCTGCCGTGCTCCGTCAATGGGAAAGTCGACCGGCCGGCATTGCTGGCACTGCCGATTCGGTCTGCGTTGCAAGCAGACGGCAGTGCCGCGAAAAGTCCGCTTCACGTTCGGTTGTCCCGCTTGTGGAGCGAGCTGCTGGCAGTGCCCGCAGGTAATCTGTCTATTGACCAGAGCTTCTTTGATCTCGGCGGGCATTCGATTTTGCTATCGACCTTGCTGCTGCGTGTTCGCGAGCAATTCGGCCGTAGCTTTGTGTTGAGTCACTTTATTGAAGTGCCGACGATTCGTACGCTCGCAACGCTGGTGGAGAACGGTGAACGACCCGATGCAGGATCCGGCCGGGCCGCCCGTGATGCTCAATCGGAGTGGGTGCTCGACACGTTGCCCGAGGACCGTGCAGGTGATCCGCACAAAGTGATCGTGACCGGAGCCAACAGTTTTGTGGGTGTCCATATCGTCGAAGCATTACTGGCCGCTGGTGCAGCCGAGGTGGCGTGCCTGGTACGTGAGGAACCGGGGCGGTCGCCAATGTCACGACTCATCCAGGCGTTACATGAATACCGCCTGGAGCATGTGGACCTGAGCCGAGTGAAGGTATATGCGGCCGATATCAGCCAACCTCGATTGGGCCTGGCTGACGCTGTGCATGAGTCTCTCGCCAGAGACTTCGGCGTGCTGGTCCATAACGCGGCGCGGGTCAATCACGTGATGGACTATGCGTCACTGACGCGGGACAACGTTGACCCCATACGCGAATGCCTGCGCTTGTGTGAAACCCACCGCAAGAAAGTCTTCAACTTTGTCTCGACACTGTCGGCCTCAAGCAGTGTCGACTCGCAGGGCTATGTCCTCGAAGCACCCGCCTCTACCACGCTGCCGCTGTACATCAAGAATGGCTACAACCTGTCCAAATGGGTTGCGGAGCGACAGTTGGGGCATGCGGTGGCGCGCGGTGCCTGGGTGAATATCCATCGTCCAGGCAATATCAGCTTCAACAGCCGAAACGGCGCGTGCCAGCCGCAAAAAAATCGCCTGATGCTGATGCTCAAGGGGTCACTGCAACTGGGCCTGCTGCCCCGGCTGGCGCTGAACTTCGACCTGATGCCGGTGGACTTTCTGGCTCGCTTCATTGCATTCCACTGCACCCGCTTTCACGCCAGCCGGAGTGTGTTCAACCTGCATAACCCACAACCGTTGAGCTGGGCGCACTACCTGGATGCGTTCAGTCGGGCGGGCCATCGCTTCAAGCGAGTGGGCATCGCGCAATGGCAGCAGGCGCTGCGAACGGTAAGCCAGGACAACGCACTGTTTGGCGTGCTCGGTTTTTACCTCGACCGCCTCGACGAAGACATCGGGGACACTTCAATGATTCGTTATGACAACGCGCGAATAGGTGTCCAGCAGATGGGTGAACACTACCCCGCAAAGGACACGGCACTGTTGAGCAAAGGCTGCAGTTACCTCAAGGCCATCGGCTTTCTTTGAATACCCCAGGACAACCTCATGAAACTGCTGCAACCCGATACATTAATCCGCAACCCGAGTGGCCTGCCGATAGTGGCGTCCGTTGTGGTCAACTGCTCCGCCTCTCGCCTGTGGGACATGGTGGGACGATTTGCCGGCTTCGATATGTTCATTCCGGACTTGAGCCATATCGAAATGATGGGCTCAGGCGTGGGCGCCTTGCGGACAAAATTCTTCCGCGATGGCAATTGTGTAGTGGAGCAACTCAATAGCCGGGACGAGCAGGCTATGCACATGACCTGGACCACGATCTACAACACCCTGGGTGTGGCCAGACTATGGGCGGCGATCCAAGTGGAAGCAATTGAAGCGGAGCGCGCCAAGGTGATGTGGACAATTATTGCAGAGCCCACAGAGGAGGCGAACGAGGGGTTCGAACAGTTTGTGCAAGGCTTTGCCAGCAGCGCCCTGGACAATGTCCGTCGAATGCTCAGCTAAACGGCAGGAGCGACTCGATGCGCCCCCGCCGTTGAATCAGCGGGTCATATCTTGAAGCTATCGACCAATTGCTTCAAACGATTGGCCTGCTGCGACAGGGCATCGCAATCCTTCAGGGTTTCATTGAGATTCGCCACGCCCTGCTGGTTCAGCAAGTTGATCTGATTGATGTCCACATTGAGGGTTTCCACCACGGCCGTCTGTTCTTCAGTAGCTGCGGCGACAGACTGGTTCATGCCGTCGATCTCAACGATCCGCTGCGTCACACTTACCAGGCGCTCACCAGCCTGGTTCGCGACTTCTACGCTTTCTTCGCTGGAGGCCTGGCTGGCGTTCATGGTGGTGACCGCTTCGCGCGAGCCTACTTGCAGCGAAGTGATCATTTTGTGGATCTCCTCGGCCGACTCCTGGGTGCGGTGAGCCAGGTTACGCACCTCGTCGGCGACCACTGCAAAGCCTCGCCCGGCCTCACCTGCACGGGCGGCCTCGATGGCAGCGTTAAGCGCCAGCAAATTGGTTTGCTGGGAGATGCCTTTGATCACATCAAGGATGTGACCGATGTTGTCGGTGCTGGCGTTCAGGGTCTCGATCTGGGTGCAGGACAAGCTGATCTTTTGCGACAACTCAGACATGGCAAGGATGGTCTGCTCGACCACTTTGCGGCCATCGTCGGCCTGCTCGCTGGCACCACTGGCGTGTTGTGACGCATCGGCGGCGTTGCGCGCGATTTCCTGGGTGGCGGCACCCAGTTCATTGATCGCTGCGGCGACGCTGTTAGTGCGCGCGCTTTGCTCGTCGGAACCGACGATTGAGGCATTGGACGAGGCCATCACACGCTGGGACAAGTCATGCACCTGGCGGGTAGCCGAGGACACTTCCGAAATCGAAGCATGGATGCGCTCTACGAACTGATTGAACGCACTGCCGACCTCGCCAAATTCGTCCTTGCTGGTGACCGCCAGACGACGGGTCAGGTCACCCTCGCCCTGGGCGATATCCTGCATCGCCACGCCCATAGTGGTCAGGGGTCGCAGCAAGACTTGAATCAGCAAGCTCAGGAGCACGGCAATCGCAACCACGGCGATCAACATGGCAATCAACGCAGATGTCCGGAATTTGCCCAGTGGTGCGTAGGCTTTGTCTTTATCAATCGACAGGCCGATATACCAATCCGCGCCTGGCAAGCCGCTGATAGGGGTGAATGACAAGATTCGGTCCTGGCCATTGAGAACGACGTCCTGACTGACCTTCTCAATGCGCACTTGGGTGCCGGGGTAGATGTCCTTGAGGTTTTTCATCACCTGATCCTGATCGGGACTGACGATGACTTGCCCGTCACCACTGACCAGGAACGCATGACCAATGCCGCCAAAATCCACCGAGTTGATGATCTTCACCAGGGTCTGCAGACTCAGGTCACCGCCGACCACACCGAGCAACTCGCCGTTCTTTTTCACCGGCATGGCAATGGTCACGATCTGCCCACCCACCGCTGCCATATAGGGTGGCGTAAGCATGGGTTTATCTGCAGCTACGGCTTGTTTGTACCAAGGGCGCTGACGGGGGTCGTAGCCGTCGGGCATTTTTGCGTCAGGACGTTGGGTAAACACGCCGTTGGTTTGGCCAACATAGGTGAACTGGAAGTTATCAGTGAACGCCGGCTGATCAACCAGGCCAGGAAGGTCGGCACCACTGCCTTGGTGAGCAACGTTTTGCGTAAGGCTTTCGAGTACCAATATTCGGCCACTAAGCCAGTTCTGCACACTGCTGGCAGTGAGTTCACCGGATTGCTGGATGGACGACTCCAGGTTCTGCTTGATCGTGCTGCGCTGCAGGTAGTCGTTGTAGAGGGTGAATAACGCGAAGGCCAGAACCACGACGCCTGACGCGGCCAACAGAATTTTATGACTGAACTTGAGATTCATTTCATCGACTTCTTTTGCCAAAGGGGGGTGAGCGTGCCGAGCGGAACATTCCATGTAACGGTATAGGCAGCTTCTCGGGCCGCTCTATTTCGGTGCACGCATGGCTCGTCAGGCTTTCGGCCAAGCCGCGGTAAAGCTTAGAAAATTGTGAGACGTTTCTGATTTTTAAGCAGGAAACTGACCAGCGGTAGGCATGTGTGAGGAAACTAAAAATTGTGCCGACTTATAGCCCCAAACGACAAAACCCCTGTCTGCGCTAGCAGACAGGGGTTTTGGAATTCAATCTTGACGATGACCTACTCTCACATGGGGAAACCCCACACTACCATCGGCGATGCATCGTTTCACTGCTGAGTTCGGGATGGGATCAGGTGGTTCCAATGCTCTATGGTCGTCAAGAAATTC